>DKTZ01000044.1 GCA_002490425.1 Ruminococcaceae bacterium UBA7217 | reverse complement strand
TTTTTATTAAATCTTAAAATATATTTAATTTATTTTTAAGTATTTCGGTTGAATTTGCATAATAACTGTTATATAATTATTTCAGTAAATTAATTGTTTCAAAATGATGATTTTTTTAAGTGACGGGTGTAAAAAATGTATAGCCATATTGTAGATTTTCATGTCCACACCGATAATTCCTATGACGGTAACCATTCGGCTACCTTTATTTGCGAACAGGCAGAATTTAATAATTTGCGAGCAGTTGCATTTACGGATCACTGTGAGGTTGACCGCTGTATAAATGATTACGCGCATGAAAGAGCTGTCTTTCAAACTTTTTTTGAAATTGCAAAGGTTAAATCGGCGTTTAGGGGCAGATTCCTTGTACTGAACGGCATTGAACTTGGTCAGCCAACCTTTGCACCTGAAATTGCGGAGCGCATTTTGAACTCTCAGAAATTTGACGTTGTTCTCGGCTCAATTCATAATCTCCGTGACGGCTTTGACCCGTATTACGGCGAATCGTTCACGGAAGAGGAAACCCGCGGCTTTTTAAAAGAGTACTTTTATGAAATGATAAAAATGTGTGAGTGGGGCAATTTTGACGTTCTGGCGCATTTAACTTATCCGTTGAGATATTTCTTTGCCAAATCGGGTATTAACGTCGATTTAAATGATTATAAAACCGAGGTTGATGAAATATTGAGACTTTGTGCTAAAAAGGATATCGCGCTTGAAATTAATACGGCAGGTCTTCGTCAAAAGCTGCATAAGCTTCAGCCTGAAACAGATGTTGTAAAGCGTTTTCGCGAGCTCGGCGGAAATTTTATTTCGGTTGGTTCTGACGCTCATTATGCATCTGATTTGGGAAAGAATATACCTGACGCGTTCAAAGAGGCTTTGGAAGCGGGTTTTGACAGTATAACACTGTTTCAAAACCGAACGCCCGTGCAAATAAGTATTACCGAGGAGATTTAATTATGAAAGTCAGAGCAGCCGCAAAACTTAATTTAATGCTTGATATGGTGAAAAAGCTTGATAACGGCTACCACAGTCTTTTTATGGTTATGCAGTCTGTAAGTCTTTATGACACGGTTGACGTTCAGCAAAACAATTTGGGCAAAATTATAATTGAATCCGACTCTGCCCTAATGCCGAAAGATTCAACAAATATAGCTTATAAATGTGCTGAAAAATTTTTTGATACCGTAGGAATAAGTCAAAGGGGAATAACAATAGGAATAGGCAAGAATATTCCGATGGCGGCAGGCATTGCAGGCGGAAGTGCTGACGGCGCGGCGGTTCTTTACTGCTTAAACAAATTATACGGTGCAAACCTTTCTAATGCCGAGCTTTGCGAAATAGGCGGTAAGGTAGGAGCAGATATTCCGTTCAGTCTTACAGGTGGAACTGCGGTTGTTCTCAACACGGGCGATGTAATTGCTCCTGTAAAGCCGCTTTCTGACTGTAAAATAATTATTGTGAAGCCGCAGCAGGATGTTTCCACAAAAGAAGCGTATACTATGCTTGATAATGTTCAAAGACTGCGGCATCTCGACAGAGTGGGAATGCTTGAAGCGGCGGCAAACGGGGATTATAAGGCAGTGTGCTCAAAATGCGGTAATGTTTTTGAGCAGGCTGTAGAGGTTCCTGAAAGACCGTACATAAAAAGCACCATGCGAAAGCACGGTGCAGACGCTTGCCTTATGAGCGGAAGCGGGCCAACCGTTTTCGGACTGTTTTCGGACGAAGGCAGTGCCAAAAATTGTTTTAAAGAGTTAAAAAACAGTTATGAGAATGTGTTTAAATGTTCTCCGGTAAATAAAGGTATCATTGAATTCTAATTTTTTGAGGTTAATATAAATGGTTTTTGCAAGTCTTAATTTTTTATGTGTGTTTTTTCCTCTTTGTATGCTTGCATATTTTTTTGCAAAGGATATTAAGCAGAAAAACGCTGTATTGTTAGTATTTTCGCTGGTGTTTTATGCTTGGGGCGAGCCTGTTTACATCCTTTTGCTTTTGCTTATGTCCTTTTGTGATTGGCTGTTAGCTTTGCTTATTGAACAGCACAAGAGTAAGAAGAAATTATTTTTGATAATTACCTGTATAGTAAATTTAGGCATAATAGGCATTTTTAAATACGGCAAATTTACTCTGCTGAATTTTCAGGGCTTATTCGGTGTACCCGAAAAAATACCGAGTATAATACTTCCTATCGGAATTTCATTTTACACCTTTCAGCTTCTTTCTTATGTTATCGACGTTTACAGGGGAGACGTTAAGGCGCAGAAAAAATATAGTATAGTTTTGCTTTATGCAAGCCTTTTCCATCAGTGCATCGCAGGTCCTATTGTAAGGTACAAGGACATTGAATTACAGCTTCTTAAAAGACAGCCTACAGTCAATTCTATTCACGATGGGATAAATCGCTTTTGCGTAGGACTTGCCAAAAAAGCAGTAATTGCCAATATGTGCGGCAAGCTGTTTGAACTTTTCGTAGTGTCGGATTCAGTTGTGAATACTCCAGAGGCAGTGAATGTTGTATCGCAAAAATCTGCGGCGTCGCTTTGGCTCGGCATACTTATGTTCTCAATGCAAATTTACCTTGACTTTTCCGCTTATTCCGATATGGCTATAGGTATGGGTAAAATGATTGGTCTTGAGTATAAGGAGAATTTTGATTATCCTTATCTCTCACGTTCGGTTTCAGAATTTTGGAGAAGATGGCATATTTCCCTCGGTACTTTTTTCAAGGATTACGTTTATTTTCCGCTCGGCGGCAGCAGAAAGGGGAAAGGGCGTACAATATTTAACCTGTTTGTTGTTTGGGCGCTTACGGGCCTTTGGCACGGCGCTTCGTGGAACTATGTTCTCTGGGGGCTGTATTTCTTTGTATTCATAGCTCTTGAAAAGCTGTTTTTGGGCAATACTCTTCAGAAAGTCCACGTGCTGTCAAATATCTATTTACTTATCATCGTATATTTCGGTTGGATACTGTTTAAATTTGAAAATATGTCGGTTATGAGTGCAGTGCTTCGCGGTATGTTCTGCCTTAACAAAAATTCTGCGTGTGATTTTGAAACTTTGACGCTTTTAAAGAGTAATCTTATATTCATTATTGTTGCGATAATAGCCTGCACTCCGCTTGTTTCTTTTATTGCCAAGAAAATTAAGTTTGCAGATAAACAAAAGCGCAATTTTACATCTGCTTACGGTGCGCTTTCGGTTGCAATGCCACCTGTTCTTATTCTCCTATCGCTTATCAATATTGTCGGAAGCAGTTATAATCCGTTTTTGTATTTTCAGTTTTAATCGGAGGAAAATATGGATAGAAATAAAAGAAAACCGAGCAATAAGGGTAAATTTGTACTCTTGCAAATTGCGTCCTTTGCTCTTACAATAGCGGTAATTTCAATTATCGGTTTAATTATTCCGTTAAGACCGACAGAGTCTGTTTCCGAAAAAAGAAAATTAGCTGAATTTCCGAAAATCACTTTTGCTTCTCTTAAATCAGGCGATTTTTTTGACGGATTTAACAGCTGGTATTCCGACAGTTACCCCGGGCGTGAGGGACTTGTCGCTTTAAATTCAAAAATCAAAAGCTATTACGGAATAAAGTCATTAAAAGATGATACCGTTAAAATTCACGGTGATGTTCAAAAGGGCGACGACATTCCGGATAAATATGACCCGAATTCTGCCTTAACTGAAAACAGCACCTCAGAAGAAAACTATGATAAAATTGATGCAAACGGTGATTCGCAGTCAATAGGCGCTGTATTTGTTGTAGGCAACAGGGCGTTTGAATATTACAATTTCAGTCAAGCTCAGGCAAACAATTATATTTCGTCAATGAATAAGCTTTCCGAAAAGCTGTCCGGTAAGGCGAAGGTTTACGATATGATTGTACCGACAAGCATAGGTGTTACTCTTCCCGATTCTTATATGGGTAATA
Source organism: Ruminococcaceae bacterium UBA7217 (assembly GCA_002490425.1). Classification (GTDB taxonomy): domain Bacteria; phylum Bacillota; class Clostridia; order Oscillospirales; family Acutalibacteraceae; genus Fimenecus. The sequence continues at coordinate 46,494 of DKTZ01000044.1, read as the reverse complement.
TAAACAGTTCGGACCAAGAAAAAGCAATTGATTATATTAACAGCGGTCTTAACGGTCAGATTGTAAAGGTGCCGATTTTAAAAACGCTTATGAGCCACAGGAGCGAGTATATTTATTTTAATACCGACCATCATTGGACACAGCTCGGTGCATATTACGCATATTGCGATTTTGCAAAAACGGCGGGTATAACGGCAAATCCCCTTGACAAATATGAAAAAGCAGAGTTTGACGGATTTCTCGGAACCTTCTATAACGATACAGGCAAAATTCCAGAGCTTAAATCCAATCCCGATACAATTTATGCGTATAAACCTAATTCATCTGCAAAAATGGTTTACACTGACGCTAAAGGGCAGCAAATCTCTTGGCCGATTGTAAATGACGTTTCAAAATATCCTGAATCGGTTAAGTACAGTTGTTTTATAGCAGGGGATAACCCGTATACTGAAATTCATAATCCGCAGATTACCGACGGCTCGTCGATAATGGTTGTTAAAGAGTCCTTCGGCAACGCTCTTGTTCCGTTCCTTGTTGAAAATTACGAAAATGTTTATGTAATCGACTACCGGCATTTCACCGGGAGTATTTCAAAAGTTGTCGCAGAGAAGAATATTGATACAGTTCTTTATATCAATAATGTTTCCGCAATCAGAAATCCGAATCTTATGAAGAAGCTTGACGCAACCATATAAATTAAGAAAATAAACCGTTATGCAGGGCAGAGCTATTTATTATGTTCTGCTCTGTAATATTTTCCCGTTATCTATCATATATTCTACTGACCGAGCAAGGAGGAAGATTATGATTGATACATCACGGGAAAGAGCAATTGTCTTAGGGGAATATATTGTTGAAAATAAGGCTACTGTCCGCTCTGCCGCAAGCCAGTTCGGAATAAGCAAAAGCACAGTGCATACGGATGTTTCATCACGCCTTAAAAGATATGACCCTGTTCTTTACAGGCAGGTTCGGGAAATACTCGACATCAATAAATCCGAACGGCATATCAGGGGCGGACTTGCAACAAAGGAAAAGTATTTAAAGGCGGCAAAATAGCCGTCTTTTTTCTAATATATACTTGAAATCTTGTTAAATTCGTGTATAATATATGAGTAAAATTATGGGTAAACTACGAAAGGTGGAAATACAGTGGCAGAAGAAAAGAATTTCTTTATTGACCTTGAGCATGAAATTTTACAGCTCTGGGAAGAAGAAAAATATTATGATAAGCTTGTTGCCAAAAATAAAGGCAATAAAATGTTCCGTTTCCTTGACGGTCCTATTACGGCAAATAACCCCATGGGTGTTCACCACGCTTGGGGCAGAAGTATAAAGGATATTTTTATCCGTTATAAGTCTATGAGAGGTTATGACTGCCGCAGGCAGAACGGCTTTGACTCCCAGGGTCTTTGGGTTGAGGTTGAGGTTGAAAAACAGCTCGGCTTTAAAACGAAGAAGGATATTGAAGAATACGGTATGGACAAGTTCACCCGTCAGTGCGTTGAGCGTGTAAAGCATTTCTCGGGTATTATTACCGAGCAGTCAAAACGCTTGGGTCAGTGGATGGATTGGGACAATTCTTATTACACAAATACTGACCTTAACATTCAGGGTATTTGGCATTTCTTAAAGGTTTGCGACGACAACGGCTGGATAAAGCGTGAGTACAAGCCTATGCCTTGGTGTCCCCGTTGCGGAACCTCTCTTTCCGAACATGAGATGACAGGCTCCTATAAGCTCATGACCCATAATTCCGTTTTCTTTAAACTTCCTTTAAAAGAAATTAACTCAAAAATTCTTGTTTGGACAACCACTCCGTGGACTCTTTCTTCAAATGTAGCTTTGGCGGTAAATTCCGAAATTGACTATGTTGAGGTTAAAATTAAGAGTGACGAGAAAACTCTTATCCTTGCAAAGAATGCTATTAAGTATTTGGGCGACGACAAGTTGGAGGTTATCCGTGCATTTAAGGGCGAAGAGCTTGTAGGTATGCATTACGATACCTGCTTCCCCGACATTCCTGCACAGGCAGGCATTGACCATAAGGTCGTTGCTTGGGAGGATGTTGCGGCTGATGAGGGTACAGGCGTTGTTCATATCGCCCCCGGCTGCGGTGTTGAGGACTTTGAACTCGGCGAGCGTTTGGGGCTTCCAAAGGTTATGCCTATTGACGATATGGGAATTTACCTTGAAGGTTTCGGCTGGATGACAGGTAAGGACAGTCACACCGTTGCTGACGAGGTATTCGAGCACCTTAAGGCTGATAATAAGCTTTATAAGGTAGAGCCTCATGAGCACAGCTATCCCGTTTGCTGGCGTTGTAAATCAGAGGTTGTATTCAGACTTGTTCCTGCTTGGTATATTCGCACCGAAGAGCTTAAACCCCGTCTTATTAAGAATGCAAATTCAGTTAAGTGGGAGCCTGCCTCAAACGGCAAGCGTATGAATGACTGGCTTAACAATATGGGCGACTGGAATATTTCCCGTAAGCGTTATTACGGACTTCCGCTTCCGTTCTATCCGTGTGACTGCGGTGAGGTAACGGTTATCGGCTCCAAGGCAGAGCTTCGTGAAAAAGCAGTTGACCCCGCAAAGGTTGACGCTCTTCCGGAGCTTCACAGACCGTGGGTTGATGAAATTAAAATTAAATGCCCGCATTGCGGAAAAGAGGTTTCCCGTGTTTCTGAAATCGGCGACGTTTGGCTTGACGCAGGCATTGTGCCTTATTCAACCTTCGGCTATTTCACCGACAGAAAAGAATGGGAAAAGAATTTCCCTGCCGAATGGGTTACCGAGATGCACGAGCAGGTTCGTCTTTGGTTCTATTCAATGCTCTTTATGTCCACTGTTTTAGAGGACAGAGCGCCTTATGAGAGAGTTGTTACGAACAGCGCAGTTGTTGCCGAGGACGGCTCAAAATTCTCAAAAACAGGCTTTATGATTAAATTTGACGAGGCGGCTGAAAAAATCGGCGCAGATACGGTTCGTTACCTTTATGCAGGTGCGCCGAATACAAATGATGTTCGTTTCGGCTTTAACCTCGGCGATGAAGCAAGAAGAAAAATGCTTTCATTCTGGAACATTTATACCTTCTTTGATACCTATGCGCAAATTGATAAGCCTGTATTTACCGATTATAAGCCTAATAAGGCTGATATGACCGCAACTGACAAATGGCTTATTGTAAGAACAAATGAGTTCATCGAAAAAGCTCAAAGCTATATGGATGATTACAAGGTTTATCTTCTTATTAAGGACTTTGAGATTTTCGTTGATGACATTTCAAATTGGTACATCAGAACAAACCGCCGCCGTTTCTGGAAAACAGAGGACGAGCAGGATAAAATGGTTGCTTATTGGACTCTCTTCACAGCGCTTAAGGCGTGTGTTCAGGTAATGGCTCCCGTAATTCCGTTTATGACAGAGTACATTTGGCAGAAGCTTATTAAAGTTTGCGAGCCGAACAGTGCAGAGTCAGTTCACCTCAGCGATTGGCCCACCGTAATCGAGGGCTTCGAGGACGACGGAATTATCGAGGAAACTGCTCTTGCAAGAGATGTAATTGCAGTTGCAATGCGCCTTCGTAACGAACAGCAGATTAAAGTCCGTCAGCCGCTTAACAAACTTTTCGTTTGCTGTGAAAGCGATAAGGCTGATAAAATCAAAACTTTTGAGAAAAATATTCTTGATGAGCTTAATATTAAAAATATTGAGTACATCAGCGATGCAAATCTTCTTGAAGATAAATATTGCGCAGTTAACTTTAAGGTTGCAGGCGCAGTGTTAAAGCAGAATGTCAATAAGATGAAGCAGACCCTTGAAAACCTTACTGATGATGATATGAAAGCTGTTACAGAGGCTGTAATTGCAGGCGGTGAGGTTGCAGTACCGGGCTGGGATGAAAAATTTGACGCATCCGTATTTGCCGTTAACACTAAGACAAAATCAGGCATTGTTTCAGCCGAGTTCGGCACAGACTGTGTTCTTGCACTCGATGTTGTTCTTACTGATGATTTGCTTAAAGACGGCGCAGTACGTGACATTATCCGTCAGTGCCAGCTTCTCCGTAAAGAGGCGGGATATCAGGTTGAACAGCATATTGCGGCTTCAATTAACACTTCTGACGAATTTATGCTCACTGCATTGAATGAAAAGAAGACTTATATTGCAAATGAGCTTCTTGCCGATTCACTTTATATCGGTGAAGATATTTCGGCAGACCTTTCAAAGACGGTTTCCGTAAACGGAAAAGACGTTACAATTTCAGTTTCAAAAGGAGAATAAACTATGTTTCAAGTAACAAGAGGTATGAATATCGGCGAAATTCTTGACAATGCAAGGGAGACCGTTCCGTTTTTTCTTGAAATGGGAATGCATTGCCTCGGTTGTCCCTCCGCAAGGGGCGAAACGCTTGAACAGGCTTGTATGGTTCACGGCGTAAATGCTGATGAGCTTGTTGAGAAAATCAATAAGTTTTTGAGCGAAAAGGCTGAGTAAAAGAAATTCCCCCTTGAAATACAGGGGGATTTGTTTTAGGAGTAAATATGTTAGATTCAAGACTTTCAGCCGTTGCAGATTTAGTGAGAAGCGGTACACGCTTTGCCGATGTCGGCACCGACCACGCTTATTTACCTGCTTTTCTGCTAATGGGCGGTAAAATTGAATATGCTGTCTGCTCGGATTTGCGCAAAGGTCCTTTGAAAAATGCTGAGGAAACAGTAAAAAAATACGGCGTATCGGATAAAGTCGATTTGCGCCTTTCTGACGGGCTCGACGCTTATTCAGACGGCGAAGTCAATGAAATTGCAATAGCAGGAATGGGTGGGCTTTTAATTTCAGAATTTATTGAGCGAACCGAGTGGCTGAGAAATGATGATATTCATCTTATTATGCAGCCGATGACTCACGCAGAGGATTTGCGGAAAACGCTTTATGAAAACGGATTTTATATCAACAAAGAGATTGCCGTCAAAGACGGTGATAAACTTTACATAATTTTAAGCGCATATTTTGGTGGTATTTCTGAAACCCGCACTGTTTCTGAATGTGTAATAGGGGAGATTTATAAGAATACAGACTCTGTTTCAAAAGAATATCTTGAATCTATTTTAAAAAAATATATTGTAAAATATGAAATGCTGAAAAAAGCAGGAAAAGATTATCACGAAACAGAAAGTATAGTCAAGGAGCTCAGACAATGCCTAAAGTAAAAGATATTTTAAGATTTATTGATAGTTTTGCCCCCTATAACACCGCTTGCGAGTGGGATAATACAGGCTTTTCGGTCGGAGATATTAACGCCGAGATAAACAGAATAGTCTTTGCGCTCGACATTACAAGCGAGGTCGTTTCATTTGCCGAAAGTGTGAATGCGGATTTAATTGTTACACATCATCCGCTTATATTTCATCCTGTTAAGCAGTTGCCGTCATCGTCTATGCTTTATAAGCTTGCAAAAAACGGAATCGCTCACATAAGCGCACATACAAATTTTGATTTTGCAAAAGACGGAGTGAATACAGCTCTTTGCAATAAGCTGAATTTAGAAATTACCGACAGGGTTGAGGTTGTTAAGGGCGAATATTTCTATAAATGCACTATGGGAACAGAATACTCTTTAACCGATTTTGTGCGCTTCGTTAAAGAAACACTCGGCGGTACTGTAAGGTACGCGGGCAAAAATACGCAAATTCACACCGTTGCGGTTTGCTCGGGCACAGGTGCTGATTGCTTGGAAAAGGCGAAAGAAACGGGTGCGGATGTACTTTTGACAGGTGATGGCTCGCATCACGATTTTCTTGATGCAAATGAAATGGGCATTGCCTTTGTTGCGGCAGGGCATTTTGAAACGGAAAACCCTGCAATAGATTTAATGATAGAAAAGATTAACAATAAGTTTTCAGTTGAGTGCTTAAGAGCACCGCAGAAAACTCCGATAATAGCGGTTTAAAGGAAAATATGGGATTAGACGGATTAACCTTAGGTTTTGTAAAAAATGAGCTTGCCTCATATATAATAGGCTCAAAGGTCGAAAAGGTGTATCAGCCCTCAAAGCAGGAGTTGGTGCTGCTTTTGCGTACCCGAAACGGAGCGTACAGGCTTTATTTGTCGGCGGACGGTCAAAGTCCGAGAGTACACCTTACAAGCTATAATTTTGAAAACCCCAAACAGCCGCCGATGCTTTGTATGATGCTCCGCAAACGTCTTATAGGTGCGAACTTAGTATCTACCCGGCAAATAGGCAACGACAGAATCTTGATTTTCACATTTGACGGCACAACCGAAATTGGCGACAGGACCAAATATTACCTTGTATGCGAAATTATGGCACAAAAAAGCAACATAATTTTGCTTGACGAAAATAAAAAAATATTGGACGCAGTTAAGCGGATTGACGAAAATAAATCGTCTGTCCGTGAAATTCTGCCGGGTCTTAATTATGAATTGCCGCCGATGCTCGAAAAGTGCGATTTATATAAAGACAATGCAGAGAGTATAACGGAAAAAATACTGAATTGCGGCTCGAAAATGCTTTCAAAAGCTGTTTTGGATACTGTCGGCGGTATTTCACCTATTGTTAGCCGTGAAATATCATATAGGGTTCTTTTCTCTGATAAACCCGTTTCTGCACTTACCGAAATTGAAAAGGAAAGACTTCAAACTGAAATTGAAAATCTTATTTCGGCGGTATCTTCGCCAAAAGCATATAAAATTTCAGTTCCCGATAACGACAATTTTGATTTTTCTTTCCTGAAAATCCGTCAGTACGGCGTTGACGCAAAGATTACGGAATACGGTTCTTTCTGTGAACTGATTGACGATTTTTATTATGATAAGGATAAAATTTTAAGAGTAAAACGTAAAGCGGGGGACTTGTTCAAGCTTTTGAGCAACGCTACTGAGAGAACAGCGAGAAAGATAAATAACAGGCGAGCAGAGCTTCAAAAAAGCGAAAAGCGTGAGGAACTGCGTGTGTTTGCAGAGCTTTTAACTGCAAATCAGTATAAGTTTTCTCAAAAACAATCGTCTTACGATGTTGAAAATTATTATGATGAAAATAAAATTATAACTGTTCCTGCTGACCCGTCACTTACCTGTCAGCAAAATGCGCAGAAATATTTTAAGGATTATAAAAAAGCGGCAAATGCCGAAAAAATGCTCCATTCTTTAATTGAAGAGGGTGAGCAGGAGCTTTTGTATCTTGATTCCGTTCTTGATAACCTTAGCCGTGCGGAAACCGAGAAGGAAATAAGCGAAATAAGGCAGGAGCTTCAGGACGGCGGATATCTTAAAATCAAGAGAAATGCAAAGCAAAAAAGAGAAAAAGCATTGCCGCCGTTGGAGTTTGTTTCTAGTGACGGATTCAGAATTTTAGTGGGCAGAAACAATGTTCAGAATGATATTTTAACTTTGAAAACTGCTAAAAACTATGATATGTGGCTTCACGTTCAAAAGCAGGCAGGCTCGCACACGGTGATTTGCAGCGATAATAAAGAAATAACCGAAACGGCAATTCGTGAGGCGGCAATAATTGCGGCGTATCACAGTAAATCAGCAGAATCGTCGTCTGTCGCTGTTGATTATACGCTTATTAAAAACGTTAAAAAGCCTGTCGGCGCAAAGCCGGGAAAGGTGATTTACAACACTTATAATACAGTGTATGTAACTCCCGAGAAGAAAATTGTTGAACACTTAAAGGCATAGGGTGAGGAGAAGGTTTATGAACGCTATTCAGGAAAAATTGTTTAAGGAAATCAGAATGATTCAGGAAGAGGCAGTTTATTTATCATTATCCGAAAACCCTGATATTAAAGATTTGCTTTTCGATGTAACCTATGATACTGTTTTTAAAATATTTGAGCTTTTTGACGGATACAGAAATACTGAATTGAATTTGGATATTGTTGACAGAAAAAGTGAAAATTCAATAAATCCAAACCGTAATCTGCATGATATGTGCTCAAAATATCTTAATGATTAAATTGAGTTCGAACAAAAATTTAAAAGATAAAAGCCACACTTTTTTGTGTGGCTTCTTTCATTTTTTAATTTATTTAGTTTTCGTTTACGGCGAGCATTTCATTCTCACGGAATAAAAGCGACAAGCACCAAATACCTGCCAACGCTACGAGCGTATATATAATTCTGCTTACAATTGCGCCCTGACCGCCGAAAATCCATGCAACTATATCAAATTGAAAAAGGCCGATTGAGCCCCAGTTAAGCGCACCGATTACAACAAGTATTAAAGAAATTCTGTCAAGCATTCATCTCACTCCTTTTTCGCATTTTGTCTTGCAAAATTATTATGAGATTTTTATGCTTTTTTTATTCAAAAACAAAAATGGAAAATTATAAATTTTCAGCAAGCTTTTTAATTTCTTCAGCTTTGTCAGTATGCTCCCAGATAACGTCAATGTCAGTTCTGCCAACGTGACCGTAAGCGGCAAGCTGTTTGTAAATGGGATTGCGAAGTTTCAATGTGTCAATAATTGCGGCTGGGCGAAGGTCAAACACTTTATTTACAATGTCAGCTAAATCTTCATCCTTGATTTTGCCTGTGCCGAAGGTGTCAACCATAACGGAAACAGGCTTTGCAACGCCTATGGCATATGCTAACTGAATTTCGCATTTCTTTGCAAGACCGCTTGCAACAATGTTTTTGGCAACATATCTTGCGGCATAAGCGGCTGAACGGTCAACCTTTGTGGGGTCTTTGCCCGAGAATGCGCCGCCGCCGTGACGAGAGTATCCGCCGTATGTATCGACAATAATTTTTCTGCCTGTAAGACCTGAATCGCCTGCGGGGCCGCCGACAACAAAGCGTCCTGTGGGGTTAATGTAAATTTTGGTGTTTTCGTCAATAAGCTCTGACGGAATAATCGGGAAAATTACGTTTTTCTTAATATCCTCGCGTATTTTATCAAGTGAAACATCAGCACTATGTTGTGAAGAAACAACAACTGCGTCAATTCTTACGGGATCTCTGTTTTCGTCATATTCAACCGTTACCTGAGTTTTTCCGTCAGGACGAAGATAGGGGAGAGTTCCGTTACGTCTTACCTTTGTCAGTTGAACGGCAAGCTTGTTCGCCATTGAAATGGGCAACGGCATAAGCTCAGGCGTTTCGTCACAGGCAAAGCCGAACATCATACCCTGGTCGCCCGCACCGTTAAGGTTGTAAGCGTCGTTGTCGCCCTCTTTAATTTCAAGTGAATTGTCAACGCCGAGGGCAATATCAGGAGACTGCTTGTCAAGTGCTACAAGAACTGCGCAGGTGTTTCCGTCAAAGCCCTTGTCGCCTGAATCATAGCCGATTTCACAAATAGTATTTCTTACTATTTCTGGAATATTAACATTTGCCTTTGAGGTAATTTCCCCCATAACAAGAACCTGTCCCGTTGTGCAGGTTGTTTCGCACGCAACTCTTGACATTTTGTCCTGTGCTATTAAAGCGTCAAGAATCGAGTCGGAAATTTTGTCACAGATTTTATCGGGATGACCCTCTGTTACCGATTCAGATGTAAAAAGAAATTTTGCCATTTTGTTTTCCTCCTAAAAAACAGCTGAAAAATAAGCGCCCTGAAAGTCAGGACGCTCAAAAAGTCCTTATCTTTCGGAATATTCCGCAGGAATTAGCACCTTGCAAATGCAGGTTGCCGTGGTGTCAAAGGGCCTGTCCCTCGACCACTCTTAATAAGGTATATTAAGTTTACTTATATATTTTAACACAAAAGCGACTGTTGTCAACACATTTCTTTTGAATATCACATTTTTCCTTTAAGAATCGGTGAAATATGCTTATAAATTAAGAAAGTGAAAATAGCAACAATAGCAAATTTTGCAAATGTGAACGGTACATTGAAAATAAGAATTGCTTCTGCCAAATTTTTAACTGAAGGCAAAATAGCCTGATACATCGAAAGAATTACCTCTTTAGGCATAAGAAGCTTTGCGTATATAGGGTAAACTATGTAATAATTTGAGAAGAAGCAAACTATTGCGCTGACAACTGCACCGACAGCGGCTCCCAAAACTGCCCCGACTTTTGTTTTTTTGCGCTTATATATTATTCCGGCAGGAACAACAAATAAAACGCCTAAAATAAAGTTTGAAAGCTCGCCTACACCCATAGTCTGGAATTTCAAAAGTACGTTTATAACATTTTTTACAAGGCATACAACAATTCCGCTCAGAGGTCCGTATGCGAATGAGGCAATAAGAGCAGGCAGTTCTGATATATCGAATTGAATAAATGCCGGCATAAACGGCACGGGGAATTCAATGAACTGAAGCGCATAGGCGAGAGCTGAGAGCATTGCCGTTGCGGCAATGGCGCGTGTGTTGATTTTTCTTTTTTTCTTGATTGTGTTTTCCATATTTATGACACCTTTCTTCTAAGTTGTCTAAACAGAGAAAAAGCCCCGCAAATAAATGCAGGGCTGTTACGACTATATGTATGTTTATATGCCGCATCTTCTTTCATCCGGACTATACCGTCGGTACGGGAATTACACCCGTTCAGCCTAAGCTCGTGGACTTTAACCACCGGTGGAGAATTGCACTCCGCCCTGAAGACAACTGTTAATTTGTAATTACGATTATATCACGCTTACACTATTTGTCAATACATTTATAATAAGTTAAAAAATTAACATAAAACTTATTATATTGTGCTTATTTTACTCCTTTTTTCTTTAATAAGCACAACCGAAATAATCATTATTATCGGAAATAATGCGCCGAACCCTATTCCGCTCTTTAAATCGCCGTGGCAGATATTAATTGCAGAGAAAGAAACAACCCAAGGACCGAGGGTACAGCCCATATCTCCGGTGAGCGCTAAAATGCCGAACATACTGTTTCCTCTGTCGGGAAATTTCCTTGCGGCAAGGCTGAAAGTGCCGGGCCACATCATACTTATGCAAATACCCGTAAAAGCGCAGAAAATAAGCGAAATATACTGATTGTCCGATAGCGAAACGGCAATATAGCTAACTCCGCAAAGTATGGCTGAAACGCTCAAAGCAGTTTTAATATTCAACTTTTCTCCGAATATGCCGAAAAGCACACGCCCTATGCCCATAAGCACCGCAAACATACACGGCCCGAGAATATCGCCTGTTTGCTTTGTAACGTGAAGTCCTGTTTCGGCGAAATAAGACGACCATTGTGACATTCCAAGCTCCGAAGCGCCTGCGCAAAGCATTAAGAGCAGCATTAAAATAAACTGCTTTTTGAAAAACAGCTTGCCTACAGGCGTTCTTTCTTCCGCCGCCAAATTTTGGGGCATTGGGCAGGAGATGAAAGAAATCGTATTAACGGCAGGCAGTATTGCCCAAAGCAGGGGAATGAAGTGCCAATTTTCTTTTCCGAGAAATTTAATGAGCAGGGTTGTGACGAGCACCACAAAGACCTGTCCCCAGCAGTAAAATGAATGAAGAAAAGCCATTTGAGAGGTCTTTTTATCACCTGGAATTGCCTCAACAATAGGGCTGATGATTACTTCCATAAGTCCGCTTCCTATTGCATTCAGAATTATTGCAATCATAATTCCCGTAAAAGGATTGATACTATTGGGTAAAAATGCAAGTAAAATAAGGCCGACCGCCGTTACGCTCTGCGACAGTACAGAAAGTATTTTATAACCGATTTTATCCGAAAATTTTATTGCAAACAAATCTACTGCAATCTGCGATACGAAATTAACCGTAATTAAAGCCGAAAGCCGTTTAAGGTCAATTCCGAATTGCTCGTGAAAGACAATGAAAAGAAGAGGGGGAAGATTGTTGATAATCGCCTGTACAAAATACCCCGTGTAGCAGGAAAGCTTTGTTCTTTTATATGAAACCATTATTTTTTACACCCTTGAAACAATTACATCAAAATTACCGCTTAAGGTAAATACACCGAAATCGGCAGGAACGAACAGGCTGTCGCCCTTTTTTATGTCAAAATCACCGATTTTACCGTTACCGTCTGTTACAAGCAGTGAAAGGAAAGATGTGCTGTCCGCATTTAGGGTGAATGTGCCGTGAACGGAGTACTTGTCAACTGTAAATAAATCGCATTTAACGAGATCTTGTTTTGTAAAGCCGTCGAATTTTTGAGGGATTCCTGCGTCTTTTGCTTCTTTTTTCGGCGGAACACAGTCTGTAACCTCAATGGCATTTTCAATGTGGAGAGGTCTGGGTTTTCCGTCAGCGCCGAGTCTGCCGTAGTCGTAAACTCTGTAAGTAATGTTGGAATTTTGCTGAATTTCCGCAAGTAAAATTCCTTTTCCGATTGCGTGCAAAGTACCTGCTTCAATGAAGAACAAATCACCCTTTTTTACTTTTTCACGGTTTACATACTGAAGAAATGTTCCGTCCTCAACCGATTTTTTAAATTCTTCTTTAGTTATTTCCTTGTTAAAACCGAAAATAAGCTCTGCGTCCTCGTCACAGTCAAGAATATACCAGCATTCTGTTTTGCCGAATTCGCCGGCTTTTTTCATTGCGTATTCGTCATTCGGGTGCACCTGAACGGACAAATCGTTTTTAGCGTCGATAAGCTTAATAAGAAGAGGGAAGAACGGAAACTTTTTGCCGTTTGTACCCAAATAATCTGGATTTTCTTTAATTAACCTTGAAAAAGGCAGACCGTCGAATTTTCCGCCCATAACGGTGTTTTCTCCGTCATTTCTTGCGGCGAGCATCCACCCTTCAGCCATAATATCGTATTCGCTTTCAAACCCGAATTCCTCACGAAGTCTGTTTCCGCCCCAAATATAGTCCTTAAAAACAGGCTTTAGTTTTAAGATTTCCATATTATTTCTCCGTAAATGTAAAATATAATTTTATTTTGGATATTTTATCATAATGTATTTACTATTTCAACTGATTTTAATTCGCATTTTCTCACGAAAATCATATTATGTTATGCAATAAAAACAGCATTTTGGATAATTTATTGTTTAATTATTCAAAAACAGGCTTATTTTGCCGCTTCTTTTAATGAAAAATGCAGTTTTTGACTCAAACACTTGCAAAATCAGTCGTTTTGTTATAAAATATTACAAAATTCGTTGGAGGTCTTTATTTTGAAGTATTCCGAAATGAAAAAAGAAGATTTGCTCACTCTTAAAGAGGAACTGTTGAAAAAATATGATGAAGTAAAGGGTTTAAACCTTTCTCTTGATATGTCAAGAGGTAAGCCCGGTCACGACCAGCTTGAGCTTTCTTACGATGTTTTAAAGGTATTTAACGGCGGCGACACCTGCATTTCCGACAGCGGCATTGACTGCCGTAACTACGGTGTGCTTGACGGTATTCCCGAATGTAAAAAGCTGTTTTCCGAAATTCTTGCCGTTGACCCCAAAAATATAATTATCGGCGGCTCCTCAAGCCTTAACCTTATGTTTGACTTTATCTGCCAGTGTATGATTTCGGGTATCGGAGGATGCACACCGTGGAGTAAACAGGGCAATGTTAAATTTATTTGCAATGTTCCGGGGTACGACAGACATTTCGGAATAGCTGAATATTTCGGAATTGAAATGATTTCCGTTCCGATGACTGCGAACGGACCTGATGTTGCAAAGATTAAAGAGCTTATTAAAGACGAGTCAGTTAAGGGTATGTTCTGCGTGCCTAAATATTCAAATCCCGACGGCGTTACATACAGCGATGAAACGGTTGACGCCCTTGCCTCTTTAAAGCCGGCTGCAAAGGATTTCAGAGTAATTTGGGATAATGCTTACTGCGTACACGACTTAACCGATACTCCGGATATGCTTATGAACATTTTTGACGCATGTAAAAAATACGGTACTGAAGATTATTTTGTCGAGTTTACTTCAACTTCAAAAATTTCATTCCCGGGTGCGGGTATCTCAGCTATTGCCGCATCTGACAACAACATTGCGGACATTAAGAAGAGAATGGGTGCACAGACGATAGGCTTTGATAAGTTAAATCAGCTCCGTCACGTTAGATATTATAAAAATGCAGACGGCATTAAAGCTCATATGAAAAAGCATGCCGCAATTATTGCTCCGAAGTTTAAAATTGTTCTTGATTCTCTTGAAAACGAAATTGCACCGCTTGGCATCGGCGAATGGATTAAGCCTAACGGCGGATATTTCATAAGCTATAACACTACTGTCGGCAGTGCAAAGAGAATAGGCGAACTTTGTAAGGGTGTAGGTCTTGTGCTTACAACAGTAGGAGCTACATATCCTTACGGAAAAGACCCCGAGGACAGGAATATTCGTATTGCTCCCACGTTCCCGTCAAACGAGGAACTTAAAAAAGCAGTTGAAATTTTCTGTTTATGTGCTAAAATATCAGCAGTGGAAGCTTTACTTTAATTTTAAGAGGTAAATATGAATACTGCCGTGAACGAAAATAACAATATAAAAAAAGTGTCTGCCGTTATTGTGGCGGCAGGCTCTTCTTCACGTATGCACGGTATTGACAAACAGCTTTTGGATATAGGCGGAATGCCTGTTATCGCAAGGGCTGTTTCTGCTTTTCAAAGGTCTGAAATCATCAGTGAAATTGTCATTGTTACCCGTGAAGATTTAATCCGTGAAATAAATGACTTAGTTGAAAAACACGGCTTTAGCAAAGTGAATGCTGTTGTGAAGGGTGCCGATACACGTCAAAAGAGTGTATTTAACGGTATTTCAGCCACATCTGAGACTTGTGAATATGTTGCAATTCACGACGGCGCAAGACCTTTTGTAACACAGGATATTATAAAAAATACGGTTGATGCGGCAATAAATTTCGGTGCGGCGTCGGCAGCACAAACGGCGAAAGATACAGTAAAAATAGCAGATAAAAACGGTAAAATAATTAAAACCGTTGACCGTGATACAGTTCGGTTAATGCAGACTCCGCAGGTGTTTGAGAAAAAAACATATCTATCGGCTATGAAAAGCGTACCGGACAGTGAATTTTTTACTGATGACTGTATGCTTATGGAAAAGTTCGGTCAGCCCGTTTTTACTGTTGAGTCAAGTCCGTTAAATCTTAAAATTACCACACGGGAAGATATTATTTTTGCTGAAGCAATAATTAGGAGCGGAGAAAATGATTAGAATAGGTCACGGGTATGATGTTCATAAACTTACCGAAGGCAGAAAGCTGATTTTGGGCGGAGTCGAAATTTCCAATAAAAATATAGGTCTTTTAGGACATTCTGACGCAGATGTTCTTCTTCACGCAATTTCAGATGCACTTCTCGGTGCGGCGGCTCTCGGCGACATAGGAAAGCATTTTCCGGATACCGATGATGCATATAAAGATGCCGACAGCTTAATGCTTCTTTCCAAAGTAAACGAACTTATCAAAAATGAGGGATATTCCGTTGTAAATATTGACGCTACCGTTTTGGCACAGGCTCCGAAATTAGCTCCGCATATTTTGTCAATGCGTGAAAATATCGCACAAGCTTTGGAAATTACAGCTGATTTTGTAAGCGTAAAGGCGACTACCGAGGAAGGTCTTGGCTTTACGGGTCAAAAAGAGGGAATAGCCGCTCATGCAGTAGTGCTTATTGAAAAATAAACGTAACCGTTTATTTTAAAGCGATTTATATGTCCGTCCTCCTCCGCCTGACGGCGAACCGTCGGACATGGACGAAATTTTACCATATCGTTACGATTTATGGTAAAATAAATAACTAAAAATAACTTTTTCCGTCTTGCCGCATAATATGTGACAGGGCGGTGTTTTTTATGGACAAAGTAATTTTTAAATTTAATTCAATAACTTATGCAATAAAGGCTAAAAATACTGCGGAAAGTTTGGGCTGTAAAACAAAAATTATGAAAAATCCGAATCCGAGAAAGGGTGAAGGATGCGGTTACAGCTTAACTGTATTCGGAAAAGCAGACGAGATTAAAAATGCTTTTGATACAGTTAAATTAAAGTATACCGGAATAGAAGTACTGAAATGATATATTTTGATAACGGTGCAACATCATACCCCAAGCCTTTTTCCGTGGTAAATGCAGTACAAAGGTCGTTTGGCAATTTTTGTGCAAATCCAGGCAGAGGCGGTTATAAATCTGCTATGAAATCTGCTGAGATGATATATAATGCAAGAAGTGCGGCGGCGAATTTTTTTAATGCAGATACAGAAAATGTTGTTTTTACTTCGGGTTGCACGTATTCACTTAATGCGGCAATTAAAGGCGTTTGCCGTCTGGGTTCTCATTTTGTTATTTCGGATTTAGAGCATAATTCTGTTGTAAGACCGCTTGAAAAACTGAAAAAATCTGGAAGATGCGATTACTCTGTTGCAAAAGTTACACCCGATGAATCAGAAACGGTAAGGAATTTTGTAAATGCATTCAGAAAAAATACTGTCGCAGTAATTTGTACGCTTTCTTCAAATGTATTTGGAATAATGCCACCCATCTCAAAAATTGCACGGGAAGCTCACAAATACGGTATTCTGTTTATTTTGGACGCCGCACAGGGAGCGGGTTATTTGCCTGTGGACATGAAAAAAATAGATGCAGATATTATTTGCTGTGCGGGGCACAAGGGCCTTTTCGGTCCAATGGGAACGGGGCTTTTGATTCTTTCAAATGACGTTAATCCCGATACGCTTATTGAAGGCGGAACGGGCAGTAATTCAGAAAGCTTAAATCAGCCTGAGTATTCTCCCGACCGATTTGAGAGCGGTACACCGAATGTACACGGAATTGCAGGGCTTTCTGAGGGAATAAAATTTGTTGAAACTGCAAAATGTGAGAATATTTTACAGCATGAAAACAAAATAATAAAATATATTTTTGATGAGCTTAAGCCTTATAACAGTATTGTTCTTTATACTGATTTCTATGACGGAGTTCCTAAATCTCCCGTTTTGTCTTTTAACATTAAATCAAAGAAAAGCGAGAAAACAGCAGCACTTTTAGCCGAAAACGGAATTTGCGTCAGAGGCGGGCTTCACTGTGCACCTTTAGCACATAAAAAAATGGGTACTCTTGATATTGGCACGGTAAGAATTACACCATCTTGGTTTACTGATGAAAAAGACGCAGAATTTTTAGTAAATTGTATTAAAAAAATTGCAAAATAGAGAAATATATGATACAATATATCGTGAATATATGTGCCGTTATACATTTTTCGGTTATGATTTTACGATATATTGTATTTTTTTAATAAAGGGTGTTAAAATATGTATTTGCTTTCTGTATTTTCCGACTTTTGGCAGGAGTTTAGGCAAGCAATTATTTCCTTTGACAGAATATCAGATGTACTTGATGTTTTGCTTGTGGCTTTTATAATTTACAGTGCAATTAAGCTTATCCGTGAAACACGGGCAATTCAGCTTGTAAAAGGAGCTATTTTGCTTGTTGTTCTTTATGCTTTTGTTTCTTTATTGGAAATGCAGGTCAGCAAATATCTTTTGAGTTTTGTATTTAGTGACTTGCTTGTTATTCTTGTTATAGTTTTCTCACCTGAAATTCGCCATGCCCTTGAAAGCGTAGGAAGAAGCTCGGTTTCAAAACTGAACATTTTTAATTTTGTAAATAAAGATAATATTTTTAAGCGGGAAGAAATCGAATCTGCAATAAACGGAGTTTGTAAGGCTTGTGCCGATATGAGTGACAAAAAAATCGGAGCACTTATAGTTTTCAAAAAAGAGACTATTCTCGGCGAAATAATTGAAACGGGAACGTATGTCGATGCCGCTGTTTCTGCTGAGCTTATCGGAAATATATTTTTCCCGAAAGCGCCGATGCATGACGGTGCCGCAATCGTTGAAGACGGCCGTGTAATTGCAGCAGGCTGCATTTTACCGCTTACAAGCAATAGTAACATTTCAAGTGAACTTGGTACTCGACACAGAGCTGCTATCGGAATGAGCGAAGCGAGCGATGCTGTTGTAGTTGTTGTTTCGGAAGAAACGGGAAGCATTTCGGTAGCTCAAAAAGGTTTCCTCAGAAGAGGCATTTCCGACGGCGACCTCCGTGAAATACTTATGACAAACTTTATTAAGGAAGACAGCGAGAACGGAAGCAAAATCAAGAAAATTTTCAGAGGTAATAAAAATGAGTAAAAAACAAACCGATAAAAGCAAATCAAAATTTTCTTTGTCCGACATCATCAGAAACAACAGAATGTTGATGATAATCTCGTTTTTAATCTCATTTGCCCTTTGGATTTGGGTATCCGTTGAAAAAAGTCCCATTGTGCAAAATGTAATTGCGGATGTGCCGGTAAATCTTGATTTAACGGGAAGCGTACCTGAACAACTCGGCCTTCAGATTTTCGGTGATACCGATTTTAAGGTTGATGTTACCGTATCGGGTAAAAAGTATATATTGGCTTCCCTTAACAAGGACGACATTAAAGTTACTGCTGTGACAAATTACGTTGACAGTTCAGGGGAAAAAACTCTTCAGCTCAGATATGAAGTTGCAGAAGGCTCCGAGGACTTCGATATAGTTTCTCTTTCAAAGTCATATATTGAGGTGTATTTTGATACACCGAAGCAGGTTGAGCTTCCCTTACAGGCTGAATTTACTAACGATATAAATTCGTTTATTCCTGAAAACTGTATTTTAGGCGATATAATTTTTTCAAAGCAGTCAATTACTGTAAGCGGACCTGCAACTGAAATTAACCGTATCAGCAAGGCAGTAGCAAAGGCAACTGTGTCGGAAAAATTAGAAAAAAATACTACGCTTATTCCGGAAATAGCTCTTGTTACAGAGGATAATACAAATCTTATTTATTCTTCAATAGTCGGTGAAAATGACGATATAACAATGTCCATACCTATCTTTAAAACGGTAACACTGCCTGCATCGGTAACATTCAAAAATGCACCGTCAAGCTTTGTTTCAAATCCGCTTAAATACAGCGTTTACCCGAGCACGGTTACAGTTGCCGTACCTATTGACATTGCGCCGACTTTAGAAACAATTTCCGTTGCTATTATTGATTTTGCCGATATTACCAGCGGTCTGAATACATTTACCGTTTCTTCTTCAGAGATTGACGGTGTTATGACTACTGATGAAACAGCCTCAAAATTCAGAGTAACTGTTAACGCTTCAGGTATGGCGACAAAAACTGTCACTGTTTCTGCAGCTGACGCAAAAATTATAAATGCGGACACAAATTATGATGTGAAAAACACTGATAATCGCAATTTGACATTTACTGTTATCGGCGATGAAGATACAATAAAAGGTATAAACACGGAAGATATTACATTGACTGCTGACTTGCAGGGCGTTTCAATAACTGAAAATACGAATTCCGCTACTGCGGTGGCTTCAGTACAGAAGGGCAGATGTTGGGTTTGCGGCAAGAATGACATTAGGATTTCAGTTACAAAAAAAGGATAACTAATTATTTGTATCGGAGGAGCCGTAGATGAAAAAGCGTATTTTTACGGCAATAACAATTATACTTTGTATTTGCTTTTGCTTTTCAGGATGCGATTTTACTTTGCTTTCGGCAGAAGAGCTTATCAGGCCGCCGAAAATAAGCGGTGAAATCAGTTCTCTTCAAAAGGCTTTTGAAAGTACTGTTAACAAAGAATTTGTACAGATGAAAACGCCCATTAACGGTGACGACCGTTCCTCATATTTTATTCTTGATATTGACCGTGACGGTAACGATGACGGATTTGTCTTTTATTCCGACCCTTCTATTGATGAATTTGCCCGTGTGGCAGTGTTTAGACATGACGGCAATGAATGGAAAAGTGTTTCCGTGATTGTAGGGCTTGCCGAAGAAATTTACGAGGTTGGCTTTAACGATATAAACGGCGACGGTAATTATGAGGTTTTAATCTCTTGGACAACCTTAAATCCCGATTCGGCATCAAATGAAACTCTAACGCTTATCGGCAGCAGAATATTGACTCTCTATAAATTCAACAACAGTGCAATGACTCTTTTGAGAACGGAAAATTTCACAAAAATGTATGTTTCCGATTTTAACGGCGACGGTGCAGACGACATTTTCCTTTCCACTGTGAGAATATCAAATGACTCGAACAGAACAAGAGGAAGAATAGTTACATTTAATAAAGATTGCTCGGTAAATTTAGATGAATCTTTTTCTCTTATCGGTATGCTTGATATTGTAAGTATAATTTCCGATTCTGTAAAGCTTCACGGTGAACAGTATACAAGAATTTATGTTGACGGTGTTTTGAGTGACGCTGCTTTTGTTACCGATGTTGTTGAGTGTTCAAATTCCGACGGTAAACTTTCTTTTCCTCTTCACAGTGAAGAGTCAGGTGAATTGCCGGTTACGGCAAGGTCAAGTAAAATATATTCATTTGATATAAATTTTGACGGTAAGATTGAAGTTCCGACGCTTATGGAGCTCCCTTTCAGCAAAAGGATTGATGAAAATTCCGAACAGGAGGACAATACCCTGAATTTAGTTATCTGGTCTAATCTTAACGGTCAGGATTTTGTTCCGGTGTTTAAAACTCTTTATAATAAATCAGACAATTATTACTTTATATTTGAAGATGATTGGGTTTCAAAAATAACGGCTGTTTACAACGCAAACAGTTCATCGCTCGTATTTTACTCTGTTAAAAACGGCGTCATTGCCGATAAACTGTTTTCGATAATGACTTTTTCAAAATCCGATTGGAACAGTGATAATTACGATTATGATTTACTTTTTGACAGCGACGCTTATGTTTACGGATATAAATATGAACAAAACGATTTTATATCCAAACAGACCGTCAAAGATAATTTTGTTACAATTTCTTAGGAGGATAACGTGAAAAAAGTTCTGATAGCGGAGGACGAGACATCTATAAGAGATTTCGTAGTGATAAACCTTCGAAGAAGCGGATATGATGTATTGGAGGCCTCTAACGGTACTGAGGCTATGCAGTTATTCGACAGCAACAGCAATGAGATAGATATTGCTATTCTTGACATAATGATGCCCGGTGCTGACGGCTTAGAGGTATGTAAATACCTTAGAAGTAAAAGTAAGCGAATAGGAATAATTATGCTTACGGCACGTACTCAGGAAATGGATAAGGTAACAGGGCTTCTTGTAGGTGCTGACGACTATGTTACAAAGCCTTTTTCACCGTCTGAGCTTATGGCGAGAATCGACGCAATTTATCGCAGAGTCACAATGACCGCAGAAACCGAAGACGACGCTAAAGGCGTTCAAAACAGTTCTGTTGTATTAAATGAATTTACTCTTGACCTTCGAAGTCACACTCTTACCAAAAACGGTGAGAACATTGATTTAACTCAGGTAGAATTTCAAATTATGGAATATTTTTTTTCCAATCCCAACGCAGCGCTCAGCAGAAATGATATTTTGAAATTTGTATGGGGAGATTCATACTTCGGAGATGAAAAAATCGTCGATGTAAACATACATAGATTGAGAAATAAGGTTGAAGAAGAGCCATCTTCACCGGTACATTTAATTACTGTTTGGGGAATGGGATACAAATGGGTAATCTGAGTCTGTAGGAAACATTGGAAGGACGGTGACTGTAATGGTGAAAAACAGCATAGTAAAACGCTGGTGTGTTACAGTGCTTTTAAGCATTATTATAATCACTGTTATATTGGCGGTTTCTCTCTGTGTAATTTTTTGTGCTAACTATTATAACGCCGCACGCTTAACACTGGAGTCGCGTTCTTCTTCAGTTGTTCTTTCATATTTTAATAAAGATTCTCTTTCATCGGAAGAACAGTTTATTAAAACCTCAAGAGCGTTTGTTGAGAACTTTTCAGATAAAAGCGTTATGGAGGTTTGGGTTATTGATTCAAACGGTAAGGTTATTGTTTCTTCAACGGGAATTTCGGTAAGAGATGAAAAATATCCTGATTACAGCTATGCTAAGGCAGACGGTAAGGTTGGCGAGTGGATCGGCAAAAATGTGAACGGAGAAAAAATAATGGCGCAGTCTTATGTGCTCCCGTCAGGCGAGGTGGTAAGCGGCGCCGCTGTTCGCTACATTGTTTCTTTGCAGGACATTGACCGTCAGCTTATCTATATTTATATTATTATTGTTTTAATTGCTGCTTTTATAATTTTACTTGTTATTACATCAGGTGCATTTTTTATTCGCTCAATAATAAATCCTGTTAAGAAAATCAATGAGACAGCTGAGAGAATTGCCAACGGAGATTTTGATGTATCTATTGAAAAATACAAATATAACGATGAAATCGGTCAGCTTTGCGATACGATAAACCACATGGCTCATGAGATAAGCGAGTCAGAGCAATTGAAAAATGAGTTCATTTCAACTGTTTCCCATGAACTGCGAACTCCGCTTACCGCAATAAAAGGTTGGGGCGAAACAATTCGTTCTTCTGAGGGTGATAAAGAAATTACCGAAAAGGGAATAAACATTATTGTCAAAGAAAGTGAACGGTTAACCTCGCTTGTTGAAGAGCTTCTTGACTTTTCACGTATGGAAAACGGAAAAATGTCTTTGAAAATAAGCAGAATTGATATTGTGAAAGAACTTTCTGATGTAATTGAGGCTATTCAGGAGAGAGCCGAAAGAGAAAAAATCGAAATAATTTCCGATATTTCCGCAGGGCATATTTATATAAATGCAGACGGAAACCGTTTAAAGCAGGTCTTTGTCAACATAATTGACAATGCAATTAAATACGGCAAAAGAGGAGGATTTGTTAAAATATCACTTAAACGCCTGAACAACAGTATCAGAATTACTGTTGAGGACAACGGTTGCGGTATTTCCAAAAACGATTTGCCGAAGATAAAGCAAAAATTTTTTAAAGCAAATAACAGCACAAGAGGAAGCGGTATAGGGCTTGCTGTGTGTGATGAAATAATAGCTCTCCATAAGGGTGAGCTTGATTTTGAAAGTGTTCTCGGTGAGGGAACGGTTGTCACAATAAATTTACCGATAAATTCTTAGAAAGGAAACACTATGAGCGAAAAAATAAAACACAAAACATCTGTCGGCGGTCAGGCGCTTATTGAGGGAATAATGATGAGAGGCCCCGCCGGTAATGCAATGGCTGTGAGAATGCCTGACGGAACTATTGACGTTGAGGTTGACCACGATATACCGCTTGTAAAAAAGCATAAAATGCTTGGGATACCTTTAATCAGAGGTGTTGTCACATACGTTGATTCAATGATAAGCGGCTATAAATATCTTATGAAATCCGCAGACAAATCAATGACCGAAGAAGAAAAAGAAGAGGATATGTCCAAAATAGACCGTTGGCTTACTGACCATATGGGCCCTGCAATGATGACCGTAATCGGCATTATTTCAACGGTTTTGGGGTTGGTGCTTGCTCTCGGAATCTTTATGTATCTTCCCACTCTTTTGGTCGATAAATTCGATGAATTTATTGTAAGAAATGCAGACCTTTCAAAGCTTCATCCGCTTTTTGAGGGCATTGTGCGCATTTTCGTTTTTGTGCTTTATATGTGGATTGTTTCGAGAACAAAATCAATTAAACGTGTGTTTATGTACCACGGAGCTGAACATAAAACAATTTTTTGCTATGAAAACGGACTTGATTTAACCGTTGAAAACGTACGAAAAATGAAACGCTTTCACCCAAGGTGCGGCACAAGCTTTATTTTTGTTATTTTGATTATAAGTATCTTGCTTACATCTGCGCTTGTCCTTATTTTTCCGAATTTGCAGTCTGTCAGCAGACCGCTTTGGATTTTACTTAAGCTTGCCATTTTACCGCTTGTAACGGGAATAGGCTATGAGTTTATTAAATATGCGGGAAAGCATGAAAACGGTCTTGTAAAGGTTCTCTCTGCTCCCGGGCTTTTAATGCAGAGAATTACAACAAACGAACCGACCGATGATATAATTGAGGTCGGAATTGAAGCACTTAAAGCCTGCATAACAGATAATCCGGAGGATGACAAAATATAGATGACTCTGCTTGAACTCTATAAAAAGTCTGCCGGAGAGCTGTCGTTCGGCAGTTGCGGTGATTTTGAAGCTAAGGTAATTTTTGAGGATATACTGAAAATCAGAACAAAGCCGTATGATTATTCGTCTGTTGCGGCAACAGATGATCAAGTTTCGCTTATGAATGAAATAATAGATAGGCGAAAAAACGGCGAACCCTTGCAGTACATTGTAGGTAAGTGGGACTTTTACGGATTTACCTTTGATGTGGGAGAGGGGGTGCTGATTCCCCGACCTGAAACAGAAAATCTTGTGGAATATGTTTTAGATGAATTAAAAGATGTCAAAAATCCGATTGTGTTCGATTTATGCTCGGGAAGCGGCTGTATAGGTCTTACAATTGCGAAATTAAGACCTGATTCCAAGGTTTATCTGTTTGAAAAAGAGGACAGAGCTTTTTATTATCTGAATAAAAATCTAAGTAACTTTGGCTTAAAAAATACAAGGGCAGTAAAATGCGACATTTTTGACTTTGATTTATCTGAATTACATTTTGCAGACGTGATAGTGTCAAATCCGCCGTATATAAAGAGTGATGAAATACCGCTTTTGCAAACAGAGGTGCAAAAAGAACCCGTTTCTGCTCTTGACGGCGGCAAAGATGGATTAGACTTTTACAGATGTATTGCCTCACGGTGGTTAGATAAAGTAAAAAAAGGCGGGTTAATAGCTTTAGAGTGCGGTGATGTTCAGTCAAATGAGATTTTACCCTTGTTTTCAGACAAGGTAGCGGAAAAAAATGTCATTTTTGATTTTAATGATATTGACAGAATCGTAGCTTTTAGAATATAATATTCTTTTAAAGAAAGGATTAGCTTATGCTGTTAAGTTTATTTAGAAACGGTTTTGACTTAGGCAATTTAATAATTTACGTCTTTTCAATGGCATTTGTTGTATTTTGCACATTGCCTGTGCACGAGTACGCTCATGCACTTGTGGCAACAAAGCTCGGCGACCAAACTCCGAGACTTCAGGGACGACTCACATTGAATCCTATGGCTCACATATCTCCATTGGGTGCTTTAATGATTTTACTTGTGGGCTTTGGTTATGCAAAGCCCGTCGGTGTAAATCCACGAAACTTTGAAAATCCTAAAAAGGGAATGGCGCTTGTGGCAATAGCAGGCCCTGTTTCAAATATGCTTATGGGATTTATTGCGGAATTTTTTGCAATTCTTTGCCTGAAATTTTCCATAAACGCAAATGAGTCTTTCCTTTTAGCTGCAGTGTATATGTTTTTTAATTATGCGGCTATTGTTAACATTCAGCTTGCCGTTTTCAACTTTTTGCCCATTCCGCCTCTTGACGGTTCAAGAATTTTACAGCTTTTGATTCCGTCAAAATATTATTACAAATTTTTACAGTATGAACAGTACATTATTTTAGTCGTTTTCGCACTGCTGTTTATGGGAGTTCTGACTGTTCCGCTTTCTTATATTACCAATTTCTTTTATAACATTTTCAAAAGGCTGTTCTATTTAATTTTATTTTAATTTATCGGTGTGCTATGGAAAAAATATCCTACAAATTAGAGGCATTTGAAGGTCCGCTTGACCTTCTTTTGCACCTGATTTCAAAACATAAACTGAATATTTACGATATTCCCATAGTAACACTTGTTGAGCAGTATGTGGAATATGTCAGACAGATGCAGGAAAGCGATATGTATGTTGCATCGGACTTCCTTGAAATGGCAGCAAGGCTTGTCTATTTAAAATCTGTTTCCCTTCTTCCTGTTTATACTGAGGCTGAGGAGCTTAAGAAAGAGCTTCAGGGCGAGCTTATTGAATACCGTGATATGAAGCTTATGGCTCAAAAACTTTCCGAAACAAACACTCCAGGGTTTGACTGCTTTGTCAGAGAACCTATAAAAATGGATATTGACCAGACTTACAGAAGAGTTCACGAGCCGGAAGAGCTTATCAATGCTTATATTTCTGCCGCAGGCAAAAAAATTAACATTCCGCCTCCCATTGAGGCATTCAGAGAGATTGTTGTAAAAAAAATTGTTTCTGTCGGCTCTAAAATTTCAAATATTTTTTCAAGGCTCAAAACTAAAGGCAGTAAAGCGAAGTTTAAATCTTTCTTTTCGGATGCCTCGTCACGTTCTGATATGGTAGCTACTTTTTTGGCTCTTTTGGAGCTAACTAAATCAAAAAAGATTATCGTTTCGGGTGACGGCGAAAATGCCGAAATTGAGCTTATAGACAGTAAAATCGGTGAGGTTAGCGAGGAATGGAACGAATGAAAGCAAGCAAAATTCAATCTGCTGTTGAGGCTGTGCTTTTTGCGGCAGGCGAGCCTGTTGAGCTTCAAAAAATAGCTTCTGTTTTTGACGTTGAGCCTGAGCTTGCAGAACGGATTTTATATAATCTTGCGGCCGAATTGGACGAGCGAGGCAGCGGTATTTGTCTTTTAAAGCTCGGTGACAAATACCAGCTTTCAAGCAGAACAGAATATGCGGAGATAATAAGAGATTTTCTTGAATTGCGGAAAAATACGCCGCTTTCGGGAGCCGCATTTGAGGTTTTGGCGGTTATTGCATATAATCAGCCCGTTACGAAATCCTTTGTTGAACAGGTAAGAGGCGTTGACTGTTCTGGCGTTATAGCTACTCTTTGTCAAAAAAAGCTTATTGAAGAGCGTGGACGGCTCGATTTACCGGGCAGACCGCTTTTGTACGGTACGACACCCGAATTTTTAAGAGTATTCGGAATTTCTTCTCTTGACGAATTGCCGCCATTGCCTGACAATGACTCAGAAAACAAGGACGAAGCATTGGAAAATGAAGAAATTCAGAAAAATGCTGAATAGTATAACAAGCATTACATAGTTTAGGGAGGTGATGAGTTGACTGCACTTTACATAATCGGCGGAATTATTGCATTTTTTGTACTTATTTTAAGCATAAGAATTACCGTTAGCGGGGACTATACCGATGAATTTTATATGACGGTATCTTGGCTTTTCCTTAAATTCAAAATTTTTCCGTGGGAAAAGAAAGAAAAAAAGAAAAAAGAACCTAAAAGTCAAGAAACAGCGCCTGAAGAAGAGGCTCCCGAGGACAAAAAGCTGTCCGAAAAGAAAGACAATATTTTTGTCACATTCTATAAAAATAAAGGCTTTGACGGTGTAATAGAGCTTGTAAACAATGCCGCATATTCACTCGGAAGAATGTTAAATTCATTCAGAAAGCATCTTGTTCTGCGAGAGCTTTTCCTTAATATGACGGTTTGTGTAAACGGTGATGCGGCGGCTACGGCGATTCAGTACGGTAGAGTCTGTCAAAGAGTATTTCCAGCTCTTTCGTTTATATGCTCAACTCTCCCTGTAAAAAAATATAACGCAATTGTTGAGCCTGATTACCTTGCAGCTTCAAATTCTGCTGAGTTTTCATTCAAATTGAGTGTAAGACCTATATTCTTTACTAACGCAATAGTTGTTTTGGCGTTTAGGCTCATATTTAAAGTAGGTATTAAATTCCTTAAAGGAATTAAAAACAATAAAAATAAAAATTCTGATAAAGGCGGTGCTATTGATGAAAGATAAGTCATCATCTGCAGCTGGTATTCTTGAAAATACCATTGAAAAGGTTAAGGATCTTGTAAATGTAAGCACAATAATCGGCGAGCCGATTTCTGTTCAGGGCGGCGTTACGATTATTCCCGTTTCAAAGGTTACATACGGCTTTGCTTCGGGCGGTTCCGATTTCCCATCAAAATCAAATCAGGAGATTTTCGGCGGCGGCGGTGGAGCAGGCGTAACAATTACTCCCGTTGCTTTCCTTGTAGTAGATAAGTACGGAAATGTTGAAATCAAACACATTACTGCGTTTGACAATGCAGCAGAGCGTCTTGTAAGCCTTGTTCCCGAAATGTTTGATAAGGTAAATGTCGCTGTTAATAAAGCAAAAATGGACAAGGCGTTTGACAAGGCTGTTGCGGATATTGCCGTTACAGCTGAAGAGAATATAACCGAGAGCGCTGAATAATATATTCTCAAATCACACAAAAAAGCATAATATTTTTTGGTGATGGTTTTGAGAAAGATAATTTTATTTATAACTGTAATTTTTTTGATTATGGTATTTACTGTGCCGTCCTTTGCCGAGCCGTCGGTTTCTGCAAAGGCGGCTGTGGTTATCTGTGCCGACAGCAAAGAAACCCTGTATTCTAAAAATTCAGATATGCGTCTGCCTATGGCGAGTACAACAAAAATAATGACGGCTCTGTTAGCTCTTGAAAACGGTGCCGATGAAAAAATGATAACCGTTACCGATGAAATGGTTAAGGTTGAAGGCACGTCAATGGGACTTCGAGGCGGAGACAGTGTTTCAATGCTCTCCCTCGTTAAGGGTATGCTGATTTGCTCTGGCAATGATGCCGCAAATGCAACGGCTTATTTAGTTTCAGGCAGTACTGAGCCTTTCTCAAAGCTTATGAATGAGCGTGCAAGGCAAATAGGTATGAATAATACTAATTTTGTGACTCCCTCGGGACTTGATGCCGATGGGCATTATTCCACTGCGTATGATATGGCGCTTTTGGGCGCTGAGGCTATTAAAAATCCTGCTTTTCTCAATATTTGTTCGTCAAAAAATGTCAAGGCTTATTACGGTGCACCGCCGTACAGACGAGTGCTTACAAATCATAACAAGCTTTTGTCCTTTTCCGAGGATTACATTGGTGTTAAAACGGGATTTACTAAAAAGAGCGGTAGATGCTTGGTGTCGGCTCTGAAGCGTGACGGTAAAACCTTAATTGCAGTTACTTTATCTGCGCCTAATGATTGGGACGATCACCAAAAATTATATGAATACTGTGCTCCTCTTGCCAAAACTATGTCGCTTTCCTGTGAAAACGGCTTACCAAAGTTAAAGGTAGTCGGCGGTAAAGAGAGCAGTGTTTCGGCCGTCTTTGCAAAAAATACAGATTATACTTATTCAGAAAAACCGTTGTCATATACGTACAAAATATATATAAAGCAGTTTGAATATGCGCCTGTTTTTAAGGGTGATGCTATTGGACGTGTTGATTTTTATGCTGATGGCAAATTGTTTAAATCGGTTGATTTAGTCGCCGAAAAAGATGTTCTCTTAAAGGAGTAATAATGGCAGATTTACAAGTAAGACTTCAAAAATATCTTTCCGAGTGCGGAGTTGCATCACGCAGAAAAGCTGAAGAGCTGATTGCGGCAGGTAAGGTTAAGGTTAACGGAAAACCAGCTTCAATTGGCGATAAGGTAACGCCGGGGAAAGATACGGTTGTTGTCGCAGGCAAAAAGATAATAAAAACGAAAAAGAAAACTTATATTATGCTCCATAAACCGAGAGGGTATATTACTACTCTTAATGATGAAATGGGCAGAAAGTGTGTCGCACAGTTAGTTGAAGATGTGGGAACAAGAATTTACCCCGTCGGAAGATTAGACCGTGATTCAGAGGGGCTTCTTTTAATGACGGATGACGGTGAATTTGCAAATGCAATGACTCATCCAACTAAGCACGTTCCAAAAACATACAGAGTTACAATAAGGCCCTCGATAAATGAGGAGCAGATTACGGCTCTTACAACGGGAATTGAAATTGACGGCAGAATGACAATGCCGTCCGAGGTTCATATTCTTGATAAATCCGAGGGCAGAGTTGTTATTGAAATAATTATTTATGAGGGCAGAAACCGTCAAATCAGGAAAATGTGTGAAGCTTTGGGGCTTGAGGTTGCTCGTCTTAAAAGAACGCAGATAGGTTCCGTTAAGCTCGGAATGTTAAAGCCGGGCGATTGGCGCAATCTTACAGACGAAGAGGTGCACAAGCTGATGACCGCCGCTTCTCTTGACAGAAAGAAATGATTTTATGGTATATTATAAACCTATTACGGATTTAGCTGAGTTGAAAAAACTGTTTCCAAACGAAAATACCGATGAAAACTATATTTACGGCGGATACGTCGGGTTAAATATGGAGGAAACATTCGTCGGCAAAGTGTTTATGAAGATTGCAGGCACAAAATGTTATATTTCATCTTTGGACTGTGACATTTCAGATGTTCTTTCGGTTGAAGGCTTTGTGCGTGCGGCACTTAGCTTTTGTGCGAACAGAAACGCTTATATGGCGTATTGCGAGGATGAAAGAATCAAAAGCGTTTTACTGCTTTTGGGTTTTGAAGAAAATAACGGTATTTACAGCGGTGATATACCCACTCTTTTAAAGGGCAGCTGCTGCAAACACTCTGGAGTTGAATAAAAATGATAAAAAGTATGACAGGCTACGGTAGAGCACAGGATACTGTCGGTTCATATAACATTACGGTAGAGTTAAAAAGTGTGAATCACAGGTATTTTGAATTTTCTTCCCGTGTGCCGAGAAGCTACGGTTTTTTAGAGGACAAGCTTAAAAATTTGATTGGCTCTTTGGTTTCAAGAGGAAAAATTGAATGTTATGTTTCAATTGAAAACATCGGCGAAACTGAAAGCGAAGTTGTTTTAGATGAAAAACTGGCTGAGGAATATTTAAAGGCTTACAGCGTTATGGAAGATAAGCTTGACCTTGACGTTAAGGATTCTTATATTTTCAGTGCGCTTGCGAGAACTCCTGACCTTTTTTCCGTTCGTAAAAAAGCTGTTGATGAAGATGAGGTTTGGGAAAGTGTCAGCACGGTTGCAAAGATTGCAACAGAAAAGTTCATTGCAATGCGTGAAACTGAGGGCGAAAAAATGCGCAGTGATGTTCTTTCAAGAGCCGATTTTATTCTCTCAAAGGTTGCGTTTATCGAACAACGCTCGCCCGAAACCGTTAAAGAATATAACAGTAAGCTCCTTGAACGAATTAACGAGTTTTTATCGGATATTCATATTGACGAACAGAGAATTGCCGCAGAGTGCGCAATTTTCGCCGATAAGGTTGCCGTTGCCGAGGAAACGGTGCGTTTAAGAAGTCATATTGCCCAGCTTTCCGAATTTATGGACTGTGATGAGCCGATAGGCAGAAAAGTAGATTTTCTTGTTCAGGAAATGAACAGAGAGGCAAATACCATCGGCTCTAAGGCTCAGGATGTTGAAATTGCAAGATGCGTAATCGACATTAAGGCTGAAATTGAGAAAATCCGTGAACAAATCCAAAATATAGAGTGACAGTTGTGTGAAAATATAAAGAAAGGGACGATACCGTGCACATAAAGCCGGTTTTTACGGCGTTTCGTGCGGATTCTGTATCGCATGGCGATAATTATGAAGCTTATAAATGTAGGTTTCGGCAACGCAATAAACGCTGACCGTGTTGTTGCTGTTATTTCAATTGATTCCGCTCCTTCAAAGCGAATTATTGCAAGAGCAAAAGAGAATAATATGCTCATAGACGCAACCCAGGGCCGAAAAACCCATTCAGTTATAGTTATGGACAGCGACCACATTGTTTCATCTTACTTAAAACCCGAAACGATTTTAAACCGTTCGGACAATATTGCAGAGGGGGACGAGAGTTATGCAGAACAGTGAGGGGATGCTTGTGCTTTTTTCCGGCCCGTCGGGCGTGGGAAAAGACACAGTGCTTGATATAATTCTCAGTAAAGACGAGTGTCTTCAGCGCTCCGTTTCTCTTACAACCCGCGAAAAGCGCTCAGGTGAAACCGACGGAGAGGACTACTATTTCATCACAAAAGAAGAATTTTCACAAATGATTAAGGATGGTCAGGTGCTTGAATATGCACAGTACGGCGAAAATATTTACGGCACGCCAAAAGCTCCCGTAGATATGTGGCTTAAAGAGGGCAAGACTGTCATTTTGAAAATTGAGGTTAAGGGCGCACAGAAAATCCGTGAGCTGTACCCCGAGGCACTTTCAATATTCCTTTTACCGCCGTCAATGGGGGTTTTAGAGGACCGAATCCGCAGAAGAGCTACTGAGAGCGAGGACGATATTAACCGTCGTCTTGAAATTGCCAAAAATGAAATTCTACGCAGTGCAGATTATGACTTTGTTGTTGTGAACGACAATCTTGACGAGGCATCAAATAATGTTTTAAGCATTATTAAAGCATTAAATTTTACATATAAAAGAATGAAATCTAAAATTAGTGAGGTAATTAAAAATGTTTAATCCCGATTTAACAAAGGTACTTGAAAAGTATGAAAGCAGATATTCTCTTGTTGCGGCAACGGCCAAAAGAGCAAGAGAAATATCCGCAGAGGCTGAAGAGGACGGCATAATTCTTGAAGAAAAGCCCGTAAGTCTTGCACTTGACGAAATCATTGAAGGCAAAATTGAAATTATTGAGCCTGACGAAATAAAGTAACTTTTACAATTAAATAGATTAAAAAAAAGGGGGCGGAGTATGAATCTTTTTACTGTGGCAAAGGTGGCTGTTGAGAATACGGCATATTCCTTTGATATGTTGTTTGATTATTCCGTGCCCGATTTTTTAATTCCGTCGGTAAAGCCCGGAGTGCGTGTGTTTATTCCGTTTGGAAACGGCTCAAAAAAGCGTATCGGAATGGTATTTTCCGTAAGAAAAGAAAAGGAAATATCTTCTAAAATAAAGTCTTTAAGCGGTGTTCTTGATTTGGAGCCACTTTTGACTCAGGAAATGCTTATGTCGGCTAACTTTGTCCGCGAACAAACATTTTGCACTTATTTTGATGCGTGCAAGCAGTTTTTGCCAATTGGTTATTCGACTGAAATTACTGTGTATTATGCGGCTGACCCTGATTATAAGGGTGAAATTTTCGATGAAACAGAACAAGCGGTATATGATTTTTTACTTGCTAAAAACCGTTTTCTTAAGGACGAAACCGTTATAAAAGAATGTAAATTGCAAAAGCGTTCAGATGTCTTAGATAAGATGTTTATTTCCGGTAAATTACTTAGAAATACCGAGTCAAAACGCAGAGTAAACGATGCCGTTCTTAAAATGGTGAAATTAAAATCCGATATAGATTTACAGTCTCTTAAAATTACTCAAAAGCAAAAAAATGTAATTCAAGTGCTTGAGGAGCTTCAAACACTGTCTGTTAAGGAGCTTTGCTATTATGCGGGTGTTTCTGCAACAGTGGTAACGGGGCTTGAATCAAAAGGCATAGTCGAAACCTATGACCGTGAGGTTTACCGTTCTGTTAAAACTCAGGTAACAGGTAAAACCGACAGCGAAATTATTCTTTCCGAAGAGCAGAATACAGCTTTCGAGGGCTTAAAAAAGCTTTATAATTCCGAAAAAGCGGAGGGTGCTCTGCTGTTTGGCGTAACTGGGAGCGGAAAAACACAGGTTTATTTAAAGCTTATTGACGAGGCGATGAAGGATGACAAGGGAATAATTGTAATGATTCCCGAAATATCTTTAACACCGCAGTTTATTTCACTTTTTTATAACCGTTATTCCGACAAGGTTGCTGTTTTTCACAGCGCACTGTCACTGGGTGAGCGTCTCGACGAATGGAAAAGGGTAAAAAGAGGAGAGGCAAAAATTGCAGTCGGCACACGCTCCGCCGTTTTTGCTCCGTTTGAAAGTATTGGCTTAATAATTATTGACGAGGAGCAGGAGCATACATATAAATCCGAAATGACTCCTCGTTACAGCGCAAAGGATGTTGCCGCTTACAGAATAGGTAAGCATAACGGACTTTTATTGCTTTCCTCTGCAACACCGTCTTTTGACACATATACAAAAGCGCAAACAGGCATTTATTCACTTTTTACGCTGAAAAACAGATACGGAAATGCTGTTCTGCCAAGCGTTGAGGCTGTTGACACAACATATAATTCGGACATGGCGACTGACAATATCAGTAACCGTCTTGCCGATGCTATTAAAGATAATTTTGAAAACGGCAAGCAGTCAATTTTGCTGCTTAACAGGCGAGGGTATAATACCTTTGCCCGCTGTACCGAGTGCGGAACGGTGGCGTCCTGCCCAAATTGCAGTATTTCGCTGACTTACCATATTAAAAACGGGCGCCTTATGTGCCACTATTGCGGTTATTCGGTGCCGTTCACAAAAAAATGCTCCAATTGCGGAAACGACACATTGAGCTTTAAGGGTTCAGGCACACAAAGGCTTGAAGAACAGCTCGCTGAAATTGTCCCCTCTGCAAGAGTGCTTAGAATGGATGCAGACACAACAGTGTCACGGTATTCATACGAAGATAAATTCAAAGCATTCGCAAAAAATGAATATGATATTTTAATCGGTACCCAAATGGTTGCAAAGGGGCTTGATTTTCCGAATGTTACGCTTGTAGGCGTTCTTTGCATTGACCAAATGCTTTATAATGACGATTACAAGGCTATGGAACGGGCGTTTGATTTAGTTACGCAGGTTGTCGGGCGAAGCGGCAGGGGCGAAAGTCCCGGAAAGGCTTTTATTCAAACCGATTTTGTTGAAAATGAGGTCATTGATTTTGCCAAAGCGCAGGATTATGAAGCGTTTTACAATGTGGAATTGCCGATTCGCAAGCAAATGGTTTATCCGCCGTTTTGCGATATATGTGTTATAGGTTTTTCGGGTGAATCCGAGTCTCTTACTATGAAAGCCGCATTTAAATTTTTGAATGATTTAAAAGAGTTACATTCAAGAGAGTATTCCGAGCAAAACATAATCGTTCTTGGTCCTGCCGTTCCTAAAATTGCAAAAATTAACGGTAAATACAGGGTAAGAATTATAATTAAGTGTAAAAATACTAAAAGATTGCGTGATATGATAAGCGCACTCTTGAAAGATTTTTTGAAAAACAATAAAGAAATAAGTGCCTTTGCGGATATAAATCCCGAGGACATAATATGAGGTAAAAAATGGCTATACGAAATATCAGAACAGAAGACGATGAAATTTTAAGAAAAACCAGCCGTGAGGTTACTGAAATAAACAGCAGAATATTAACTTTACTGGACGATATGGCTGAAACTATGTATGCGGCAGACGGCGTGGGACTTGCCGCCGTTCAGGTCGGCGTTTTGCGAAATGTTGTTGTAATTGACGTAGGCGACGGTCTTATGGAGCTTATCAATCCCGAAATTATTGAGTCAGACGGTGTTCAGTGCGAGGTTGAGGGCTGTCTTTCGCTTCCGGGCAAGCAAAATTACACTATCCGTCCGGCATCGGTTAAGGTAAAGGCGTTAAACCGTGACGGCAAATGGTGCGTTTATAAGGGAGAGGGATTAAAAGCGAGAGCTTTTTGCCATGAGCTTGACCATTTAAAGGGTACGCTTTTTATTGATAAAAGAGCAACAAAAGAAGAAATAGAAAAATACAGAAAAGAAGATTAAGTATGAGAGTGATTTTTATGGGCACGCCCGATTTTTCCGTGCCTTGCCTTGAAGAACTTATAAAAAATGAAGAGGTTGTCGGAGTGTTTACTCAGCCTGACAAGCCAAAGGGCAGAGGTTATGAGCTTACACCGCCGCCCGTGAAGGTTTGCGCAGAGAAATACAGTATCCCTGTTTTTCAGCCTGTTTCAATGCGTGATGGCAAAGCGTTGGAAATAATAAACAGCCTTAATGCAGAGCTTATAATTGTTGTAGCATTCGGCAAAATATTACCGAAAGAGATTTTGGAGAGTGTAAAATACGGCTGTATTAACATTCACGCATCACTGCTTCCTAAGCTTCGAGGCTCAGCGCCTATACAGTGGAGCATAATAAACGGCGAAAGTGAAACGGGAGTTTCCTCAATGCAAATGGACGAGGGCGTTGATACAGGCGATTGGTACATTAAAAAATCCTTACCTATATCTGAAAATATGAACGCAGGCGAGCTTCACGATGCACTTTCCGTGCTCGGTGCAAATCTTTTAACCGAAACGGTGAATTTGCTTAAAGAAAATGAGCTTGTACCGCATCAGCAGGATGACGCTCTTTCTTCTTATGCTCCAATGCTTTCAAAGGAGCTTTGCCCTATTGATTTTTCCGACACTGCGCAAAATATTCATAACAAAATAAGAGGACTTTACCCGTGGCCTGTCGCCGTTACAAAGTTAAACGGCAAGGTGTTAAAGGTTCAGGAAAGCAGACTTTCCGATATAACAACCGAAAAAAAGGCAGGTACGGTTATTTCGCTTGACGGCGGAATCTGTGTTGCCTGCGGCGACGGTAAAGTTGTTTCGCTCAAAACTATCCAGCTTGAGGGCAAAAAGCGTATGAATTATTCGGACTTTTTAAGAGGACATCCAATTGAAAAAGGGACTGTTCTCGGGAGGTAATTTCTTGGGCTATCATTCATATTATTTTATGTCGAATTACTATTATTTCATTTTAGTTTTACCGATGGTACTGTTTTCTTTCATTGCTTCCGCAAAGGTAAACAGCGCCTTTAATAAATATTCGCAGATTAGCTCTTTGCGCGGTCTTACAGGTGCGCAGGCTGCAAATGAGGTTTTACGCTATTACGGAATAAATAATGTGGCTGTCGAGCAGGTGGCGGGTAAGCTTACCGATCATTATGACCCGAAAGCCAATGTAATTCGTCTTTCCGACAAGGTTTACAATTCCACCTCTGTGGCGGCAATCGGTGTTGCTTGTCATGAGGCAGGTCATGCGGCACAGTATGCTAATGGGTATTTCCCCGTAAAGCTGCGTTCCGTAATTTACCCGGCTTGTTCAATAGGCTCAAAAGTAGGATTTCCTCTTGCAATATTAGGACTCGTTTTCAGTTTTGATTTTTTAGTAACGCTTGGCATTGCGTTTTTCGGCTTGGCGGTTTTCTTTCAGATTGTAACACTTCCCGTTGAGTTTAATGCCAGCAGAAGAGCCGTTAAAGTAATTGAAGAAACGGGAATTTTGCAGACAAACGAAATTCAGGGCGTAAAAAAGGTTTTAACAGCGGCGGCACTTACGTATGTCGCATCGTTGGCAGTGAGCCTTGCAAACCTTTTAAGACTTGTTTTGCTTGCAAACAGAAGGCGGCGCTGATTTATGAACGACAGAACAATTGCCTATAAAATTTTATTAAAAATTGAAAAAGACAAGGCTTATTCCAACCTAACTCTCGACACGGTTCTCGGTCAAGAGGATGCTTGCTATGAGCCTTTTGTCCGTGCACTGGTTTACGGTGTAATTGAAAGAAAAATTACCCTTGATTACATTCTTTCCGGGATTTTGTCACAGCCTATTAAAAAACTGAAACCGCAGGTTCTGACGGTTCTTAGAATGGGTATATATCAAATAAAATATATGGATAAGGTTCCCGTTTCCGCCGCAGTTAACGAGAGCGTAAAGCTTGTAAAACAGCAAGGCTTTTCATTTGCGTCGGGACTTGTCAATTCAGTTTTGCGAAAGATAGCTGACAAAGAAATAATCTATCCCGAAAATGATAATTCAACTGAGTATTTAAGCGTTAAATATTCATGTCCCACAGATTTAGTTGATAAATACATAAAAGATTATGGATTCGAAAATGCAGTCGCAATTTTGAGCACAGCGCTTGAAGCTCCGCCGTTAAATATTCGTGTGAACACTCTTAAAACAACGCCGAATGAGCTTGTAAAGCTGTTGCAGGAAGAGGGTGTCGAAGCATCTGCTTGCGATTTAGAGGGTGCTTTAACTGTAAACGGCGGTAATATTTTTGACACGGATTGTTATAAAAAAGGATTATTTCACGTTCAGGATTTGGCATCGCAGATGTGCATTAACGCTTTAGACCCAAAGCCTTATGAAACCGTGCTTGATATGTGCGCCGCACCCGGCGGAAAATCCTTTACAATCGCCGAAAAAATGCAGAATAAAGGCAAGATTTATTCGTATGACCTTTATGAACACAGAACTTCTTTGATAAATTCAGGTGCAAAAAGGCTTGGAATTGATATAATACAAGCGAATACCCGTGATGCATCCGCTGTTTACAGCGATATGCCGATTGCCGACAAAATTCTTTGCGATGTTCCCTGCAGCGGCTTGGGGGTTATCAGGCGAAAACCCGAAATTAAGTATAAGGATTTGGCTTTTATTGACAAATTGACTGATTTGCAATATAATATTATCTGTTCTTCTTCTCTTTATTTAAAAAAAGGCGGCAGATTGGTATATTCAACCTGTTCGCTGAATAAAGACGAAAATGAGAATGTTTGCAGCCGTTTTCTTGAAACGCATAAAGATTTTGAGTTGTTGGACGGTTCTCCCGTAACTCTTATGCCTCATACTGACAGAACAGACGGTTTCTTTTTTGCCGT
This sequence comes from Ruminococcaceae bacterium UBA7217, assembly GCA_002490425.1. Taxonomy (GTDB): domain Bacteria; phylum Bacillota; class Clostridia; order Oscillospirales; family Acutalibacteraceae; genus Fimenecus. The sequence continues at coordinate 8,394 of DKTZ01000044.1, read as the reverse complement.
TTTTATAAGGGAGTAATTTATGTTAAGGGACATTCGTGCTTTGACAATTGAAGAGCTGACAGCCGAAATTCTCGAAATGGGCTTTCCGCAGTTCAGGGCAAAGCAAATCTATTCTTGGATTCAGGAAAAGTGTGTTTCATCATTTGACGAAATGACAAATGTTCCTTTGACTATGAAAACGGCTCTTTCCGAAAAGTTCGGTTTTTACGGCTGTAAAATCAATACAAAGCTTGTTTCAAAGCTTGACGGCACGGTTAAATATCTTTTTGAGCTTTATGACGGCGAATATATTGAAAGCGTTGTTATGAAATATAAATACGGCTATTCAATCTGCGTTTCATCGCAGGTGGGCTGTAAAATGGGCTGTACCTTTTGTGCATCTGCAATAGGCGGATTTGTCCGCCAGCTTTCGGCAGGCGAAATGCTTTCCGAGGTTTTCACGGCGCAGAAGGATTTGGACATAAAAATCAATCATCTTGTTTTAATGGGAACAGGTGAACCTCTTGACAACTTCGATAATGTAATGCGTTTTATTGAGCTTTTGACTGATGAAAATGGTCAAAATATGAGTATTCGCCATATATCCCTTTCTACCTGCGGAATTGTTCCTAAGATTTATGATTTGGCAGACAGAAAGCTTGGTTTAACTCTTTCTGTTTCGCTTCACGCACCTAATAATCAAATCCGCTCAAAATCAATGCCTGTAAACAAAAGATACGACATTGATGAGCTGTTAAAAGCTTGCCGTTACTATGAAAATATGACGGGCAGGCGTATTTCATTTGAATATGCAATGATAAGAGGTCTTAATGACAGTGACAGGGCGGCAGAAGAACTGGCGTCACGGCTTAAAGGCACACTTTGCCACGTTAACCTTATTCCTGTTAACAATGTTCGTGAAAGAAATTATGAAAAAAGCTCACAGGAGCGCCAAAAACGCTTTGCGGATATTCTTGAAAAAAGCGGAATTACCGCTACTGTCAGAAGAACTCTCGGCAGTGATATAAATGCTTCCTGCGGTCAGCTCAGGGCCTCTAAAAGAAAGACAGGTGATTAAATGAGAATTGTTGCTAAAACCGATGTAGGTTCAGTCCGTCCGAACAATCAGGATTCGTATGCGGCGGGCGAGCTTCCGAACAGTGTTGCGTGGGCAGTCGTCTGCGACGGTATGGGCGGTGCATCGGGCGGTAATGTGGCAAGCTCAACTGCTGTAAAAATTATATCTGAGAGAATAACATCTCTTTATAAAGACGGAATGAGCTACAATGCAATTAAAAATTTGCTTACATCTGCTATTGCTGCCGCAAACATTGAAGTCTTTGATGAAAGTAAATCTAACGATAATCTTGCCGGAATGGGCACGACGGTTGTAGCTGCAATAATTGCTGATAAATCTGTTTATGTTGCTCATGCAGGCGATTCACGGGCATACATTCTTTCTAACGGAGTTTTAAACCAAATCACGAAAGACCATTCGTTCGTTCAGGAAATGGTAGACAGAGGGCGTTTAACTCCCGATGAAGCTAAAGATGATCCAAGAAAGAATATTATCACAAGAGCACTCGGTGTTGAAAATGAACTCAGAGTTGACTTTTGTGAAGAATTTATAGAGGAAGACGGTGTTGTTTTAATTTGTACCGACGGTTTAACTAATTATGTCTCTAATGAAGAAATAATTTCTCTTACCTCAGACGGAAAATTCAACGATTTTGCCGAAAGGCTTGTTGACAAAGCAAATGAAAACGGTGGCGGTGACAACATTACCGTTGTTACACTTTCTTATTGATAAGGAGATTTTTTATGGATAATTTCTGCGGAAAGCGTCTTGACGGACGTTATGAAATACAGGAAATAATCGGCGTAGGCGGAATGTCTGTTGTTTACAAGGCTTATGACAATATTGACGACCGTATTGTTGCTATTAAAATATTAAAAGACGAATACTTAACTAATGAGGAGTTTAAGCGCCGCTTCAAAAATGAATCAAAAGCTATTGCTGTGCTTTCTCATCCTAACATTGTTCGTGTTTACAATGTCAGCTTCGGTGACAGACTTCAGTACATTGTAATGGAGTATGTTGACGGAATAACCTTAAAGGAATATATTGAACAACAGCGTATTATTGACTGGAAAGAGGCTGTTCATTTTACGGGTCAAATTCTGGCTGCTCTTCAGCATGCGCATGACAAGGGTATTGTCCATCAGGATATTAAGCCTCAGAATATAATGCTGCTTCATGACGGCACAATAAAGGTAGCCGATTTCGGAATTGCCCGATTCAGCAGAACTGACAAAGATACAACATCCGATAATGCAATCGGCTCGGTTCATTATATCAGCCCTGAACAAGCCCGCGGTGAGGCAACAGACGATAAGGCGGATATTTATTCCGTTGGCGTTGTGCTTTATGAAATGATAACCGGTCAATTGCCGTTCCAGTCGGACAGTGCAGTTTCCGTTGCTCTTATGCAGCTGCAAAATGATCCTGTAAGACCGCGTGAGCTTGTTCCCACATTGCCGTTAGGGCTTGAACAGATAACAATGCGTGCTATGCAGAAGAATCCGTTGGACAGGTACCGTTCTGCTGCGGAAATGCTTATGGATATCAATGAGTTCAAGAGAAATCCTGCTGTAAAGTTTAATTACACATATTTTGTTGATAAAGAGCCGACAAGGTATGTTCCCACTGCCGGAGTGCAAGGTACAGCTGTGACTGCTGCTGAGTCGGAGATTGAAGAAGAAGCGCAGAAAAAATCGGTGAATAAAACAACAGCTATAATGATTGGTGCAGTTTCAGGCGTAGTTGTGCTTGCAATTGTAATTTTTGCTATTTTGTCTGCGGTCGGCGGTAAAAAAATCGTGGTTCCGGATTTTAAAGACCGTAACTATTATACTGACATTGAAAAAAACAGTGAATACAAGGATTTTGAATTTGTGATAAATCCTGTTGCGAATGAAAATTATCCGGACGGTACTGTTGTTGACCAAGATCCGGACGCAAATACTAAGGTTAAAAAGGGCACAAAGATTACACTTGATGTTGTAACGAATCATGCAGATGTTTTACTGGATGAGTCAATTCTTAATATGACAGAGGAACAGGCTGTAAACTATATTAGAAACACGCTTATGCTTCAACCGAAGGTTGAGTACGAAAGCCGTGATGACATTGACCCGGGAAAAATTATCCGCACTGATCCTGCAATCGGAACCAGCGTTCCTTATGCTTCGAGTGTAACGGTTTATGTTTCTTCCGACAAGAAAACAGTAAAGGTTCCTAAGCTTCTTAATATGACAGTTGATGAAGCTAAAATTGCTTTGAACGCTGTCGGTCTTGAAGTGGGAAAAATTGATGAAGTACCAAGTGAAACTGAACAGGGAAGAGTAGTTTCTCAGGAAACAGAATTTGATACAATGGTTCCAGAAGGTACAAAAATAAACTTTGCCGTCAGCAACGGTAATAAGCCTGATGTAACAGTAAACATTACAGTAAAGCTTTTAAATACTCAAAAAGAAGCTAAGGTAATAATTTACGTTGACAGCGATCCTAAGTTTGAAAAAGACCGTATTTTCCAAGATAATTCCGAAAAGACTTATCAGGTTGAAGGTTCCGGTTCAGGCGTTCCTTATTCAGTCGTAATTGACGGAGTAAAGGTACAGGACGGTACAATTGATTTTAATACCGGAAATGTAACGGTAAATTATTATGATGCGTTGCCCGATGTTAGAGGTAAGACCGAACAAGAGGCTAAGAATATTCTTTCAGGTGCAAAATTCAATAACATTAAAGTTACCTACAAAGAGGATGCAACGGCGACGGCCGGAACAGTAATTGAGCAGAAGCCTGCATCGGACGGCACAACAAGGTGTTCAACAAATTCCGAAATTACGATTGTAGTTGCTGAAAGCCAGGCAGAACAGCCTGCCAATCCGTAATTATGGCAGAGCTGCAAGGAAAAATAATTAAAGGTATCGGCGGTTTCTATTATGTAGAATCCGCCGATACGGTATATGAATGTAAAGCAAGGGGCGCTTTTCGCAGAAACCGAATAACACCACTTGTCGGTGATTTTGTTACAATTTCCGTTAACAATAACGCCGAAAATACAATAGATGAAATACATAAACGTAAAAATTTTCTTAACCGTCCGCCGGTCAGCAATATTGATAATTTGATTATTGTTATTTCAACTGTTGAGCCAAAACCTAACTTCCTCGTTGCAGATAGAATAATTGCAAATGCGGAATATAAGGGGATTGAGCCGATAATTGTAATTTCAAAGGGCGATATTGCTCCTGCAAACGCTGTAAGAGATGTTTATGCCAAAAGCGGATATTCTGTTATATCTTTAAGCGAAAACGGTTCTGTTGATGAATTAAAGGTACTTATGAAAGGTAAGACTAATGCATTTACGGGAAACTCAGGTGTGGGTAAGTCCACACTTTTAAACAGAATTGACCCGTCTCTTAATTTGTCAACTGCGCCTATAAGCCAAAAGCTCGGAAGAGGACGGCACACAACCCGTCAGGCGGAGCTTTTTAAGGTGTGTGGCGGTTTTGTTGTCGATACGCCAGGCTTTTCTTCCTTCGAGTTTGATAAAAATGAAATAATTCCTAAGGACGAATTGGCTTATTGCTTTCGTGAGTTTCGTGATTATATCGGACACTGTAAATTTTCTACCTGTTCGCACACGGGCGATAAAGGTTGTAAAATCAGTGAGGCTGTCGGCTCGGGAAAAATCAGTGAAACCAGATATAATGATTATGTTTCACTTTATAAAGCAGCGTCTGAAATAAATGAATGGGAATTAAAATAAACTGTGTAACAAAAATAAATCCCCCTGTGTATAATGTAGTATAAATACATTAGCAGGGGGCTTTATTATGAGTAAGAGGAATTCATCAGCCGGAATAATTTTCGCATCACTCGGGCTTGGATTAGTTATTTCTTTTATTCTGCCGACAAAATTCATTGTTGTAGCGCTTGCGTTTTCATTGGTGTTTTGCGGAATTGCTCTTTGCAAAAAATAGGGGGTTAACGGTATGAAAGTTATTGTGCTAAAACCAAAAATGTTAGGAGCTGTTTTAAGAACGATTTTCGGAATAAAAAAAGAGGATAATACATAATCCTTTTATTAAAAGCCGAAAAAAGCGGAATGAGTTTTTCTCAGTCCGCTTTTTCATGTGTTAAGATGACGTTTAATATACAAAATTATAATTATATTGCTGTGTAAAGCTAAATTCGCCGCTTGCAACCTGTTCATTGTTTTCAGTAAATCTGCAATCTGCAACACCACTTATGGTGTATGAGTATTTCGAAAGACAGCCGCTGTTGTTTATAACAAGTGAAATAGATGTCGGCTTGTAGAAGGTTTTGTGCTTAATATTCTGCACTGTGTTATCAAAGTAAAATCCGTCAACCATAGAAAGAAGATTTTGTGAATCGTTATCATCTGTTGAAGTGCAAGAGGGGAGCGTAAATGTAATAACATATCCGCCGCTTCCCTTTACTGCTGTATAGTTATCCACAAATGAGGGACTAAGAGAAGCTGAGTGACCCGACGGGGGAACGGAGTTAAATAATGCAATATTGTCATCTGAAACACCGCCTGAAAAAGATTTAGAATCCTCAGCAGTACCGTTAGATGCTTTTAGAGCATCGTTTATTCTGACTCTTACAAGTGAAACTGCCGATGTAATTTCAGATTCAGTTTTGAAGGCCGTCATTTGTATATTAATAGTTTGTGATTTATTTACTGTTACATTTGAGTTGTATGCTTTTGTTTTGTTGATTGCATTAACAGCAATTCTTACAGCTTCACTCTTTGAAATACTCGGTTCATTTTCTCCTGTGTTGTCTGTTTCTCCGCTGATGTTGCCGTTTGGAGAATAAGCGCTACCGAAAATATTGAAAAGCTGAAATTCAATTCCCGTTTTGTATTTTCTTGCTTCGCCAAATTTAATTTCATACTTGTATTCGGCAAATGCGCCGTTGATTCTGAAGGTGTTCATAGCCTCGTTTAAGGTACTGTAAACAGCCTCTACATAATCGTAAGCCGTAAGGAACGTGTCTGCTGAGGAGTAAATATCGCCTATGGCAGATGCGATAACAGATGTGTCATTGGTGGCAAAGCCATTATTAGCCGAAGTTAAATATTTGTTGGTCATTTCACAAACTGTACGCAAATCACTTATGTAGTATTCCTGAGGGTTATAGTCGGAATAATTAAATTCAGCCGCAATTTTCTCTGCTTTTTCAAAATAAGAGTAGTCCCCCGAAGCGTCGTAATCGTACAGAGCTTTTTGAACTGAATATAAATAACCGCAGTTATACATATCTTTAAGCATTCTGAACAACTCTTTATATCTCATAGAATCAGAGATTTCGGCAAAATATCTGAGGTATTGGAGATTTTCATTTGAATTATTTTCCTCATTCGGCGTGAATTCCGAAGCAACTTGCCAAAGATTACTGCAGCTTTCTATGAAGGCGTTGTCAAACAGTGAAATGTCAAAAATATTATAGCTTTCATATTTTTGATAGATTTCAGCAAACTCTTCTTCTGCCAGCTTTAATCCTTCGGCAGAAGCGTCTTTTTTTGCACTTTCATCTATTGACGAAAGGTACGATTTACAGCCTGTATAATCATTCTTCTCAAAAAAAGATTTCATTTTTCCTGTTATGTCGGCACTGCTTAATTTACCGCAGGATGTGAACAGCAAAATGACTGATATTAAAACAGATATTATTTTTAAACTTTTTCTCATTAAATCCACCCGATTGCAAAAGTATATAAATAGATTATAGCATTTGAACAGTAAAAAAACAAGACCGAAAGAACATAAGCTTTCGGTCTTTGTAAAATTAAATTTTATCAGTGATTAACACCGTTAAATCCGTTTTCACTCTGAAATTTATCAATTTTATCAATAACACTGAGAATAACGTCGAAACCCTGAGAAACTGTTTCGGGTTCAAAACGTTCTGGCATATCGCGCCATGTGTGGTAATAATATGTAAGCATCGGGTTTTGAGCCGCAAATGTGACGGATTTTACGCCTGCTCTTGTCATAGGAGTTGAGTCGCATCCGCCGACAGGGTTGTGGATACAGCCGTTTGTTTTTGACTCAATGCCCAGCTCTGCAAATGAGTCCTTAAACATCTTTTCAAGGTCTTTGTCAAATCGGCAGCCCTGCCAATCGTCCTTAATAACAACCTCAAAATAGTCTTTGTCGGCAACGGAGTCAATGTTAATGTTCCAGCAGTTGTTAAGCATACCGTCGTTTTTATGCTCTTCGGCAAATGCCATTGAGCCTCGAAGTCCCGCTTCTTCAGAACCGCAGTTCATATCAATGATACGGCAATTTTTAGGCATCTTGTCGGGGTTTTCTTTGAAATATTTAATAACTGCGTAGCTGAGAGCAATACCTGTTGCATTGTCCATAGCGCCTCTGGAAGCGTTTTCTTCGTGAGAATCGCCCCACATTGCAACGAATGCACTGCCGATAGCTGTTACAATGGGAAGGAAAAGAAGAACGAATTGGAATGTCTTGAATGAATGGCTTGTGATTACTGATTGTGACCATTGATATATGTCATAATACCATTTAGATGTTATGTAATTCATTGCATCTGTGCCTAATTTTTCAACAAAAATATCTACACCGTGAATAACAGCCATCGCCACTGAAATGCCAACATTTAAGAAAACGCAGACAGCACCGAAACCAACCTTACCGTATGTAGTAATAAGCCCTAAAATCGGTTTATCTTTGTATTTGTATGAATGCTCGGAGTGCCTCCAAGTCCAGCTTGTGTCCGAATGACCTGAAAGAACAATTGTGTAATCGTATTTTCCGTCTTCAGGGAGAAGCTCGCCGTAGGAGTTGCGTGAAATCTTCTGCGGGAAGAACATATCAAACCACTTTTTATAGAAGAAACAGCTGAAAACAAGCCAAATAACAAAAATGATGCCTGCAATTGCCATACCGAACCACAAATATACATTGTGAAGAGCAAAGTACATAAGTGCGCTGAGAATTATTCCGAAATAACCTGCATAGCTAAGACCGCCTATACCTGATCTCGGAGAAACGGCAAATTCCTCAACAGTCGGTTTAATTCCGATTTCTTCAAGCTTTCCGCACATATAATCGTGCAATTTTTTTTCGCCTTCAGAACCGGGAAGACGTGAACCGATTTTTTTGGCAGCATGTTCAACTATGTCGTATGCAAGCTGACCGTACTGTCTGTTTTCTTCTTTCATTTGCCAAACCTCCGTAAAAAATATATATTATATAATAATAAATTTTACACTTTTTATCAAGTCTTTTTTAGCATTTTTTTCTAAATATACAAAAAACGGCGGATAATTTTACCTCTCCGCCTAAATC
>DKTZ01000016.1:75002-75332 GCA_002490425.1 Ruminococcaceae bacterium UBA7217 | reverse complement strand
TTTACATAAATAAATTTATAAATTGTTAATGATTTTTGTGAAAATATATGTTATACTTAATACTGTATAATTGGAAAATTGCGTAAAAAATTAAAATTTACCGCTGAAAAGCAAAACAATGCGGTATGAAAGGAATAATAAATGTCACTTTTTAAAAAGATTTTCGGAGATTACTCCAGCCGTGAAATTAGAAAAATAATACCTATTCAAAAAAGGGTTTTAGCCCTCGAAGAGGACTACAAAAAGCTCACCGACGAGGAGCTTCAGGCAAAAACCCCCGAATTTAAAGAAAGGCTTAAAAACGGCGAAACGCTTGACGATATTTTGCCC
>DKTZ01000016.1:836-74666 GCA_002490425.1 Ruminococcaceae bacterium UBA7217 | reverse complement strand
CACTTCCCCGTGCAGATTATCGGCGGGATTGTTCTTCATCAGGGCAGAATTGCGGAGATGAGAACAGGCGAGGGTAAAACTCTTGTTGCAACTCTCCCTGCATACCTTAATGCACTTACGGGAAAGGGCGTTCACATTGTTACCGTCAACGACTACCTTGCACGCCGTGACTCGGAATGGATGGGCAAGCTTTACAGGTTTATGGGTCTTACGGTAGGTCTTATCGTTCACGATTTGGACGGAGATGAGCGCCGTGCGGCTTACGCCTGCGACATAACCTACGGAACAAACAACGAAATGGGATTTGACTATCTTCGTGACAATATGGTTATTTACGCCGAGCAGCGTGTTCAGAGAGGTCATAACTTTGCAATTGTCGACGAGGTTGACTCAATTCTTATTGACGAGGCGAGAACTCCCCTTATCATTTCGGGTATGGGTGATAAATCCACAGACCTTTACAAAATCACCAACGACTTTGCCAAAAAGCTTAAAATGTTTAAGGTAAAGGAGATTGAAGCAAAGACAAATTATGAGGATCTTGTCGGTGAGGACGACGATTACATTGTTGACGAAAAGGCAAAGACAGCGTCCCTTACCAAAAACGGTATTAAGAAAGCAGAGGCTTTCTTCGGCGTTGAAAACCTTGCCGATATGGAAAACCTTACAATTCAGCACCACATTGACTTGGCAATTAAGGCCATAGGCGTTATGAAGCGTGACGTTGACTATGTTGTTAAAGACGGTCAGGTGCTCATAGTCGATGAATTTACGGGTCGTATTATGCATGGTCGCCGTTATTCTGACGGACTTCATCAGGCAATTGAAGCAAAAGAGAACGTAAAGGTTGAGCGCGAGTCAAAAACTCTTGCCACAATTACATTCCAGAACTATTTCAGACTTTACAAAAAGCTTTCCGGTATGACGGGTACTGCAATGACCGAAGAGGGCGAATTCCGTGAGATTTACACTCTTGACGTTATCGAAATTCCCACAAACAAGCCGATGATAAGAGTTGATGAGCCTGATGTGCTTTTCAAGACCGAAAGTGCAAAATTCAATGCAATTATCGAGCAGATTCTTGAATGTAACGCAAAGGGTCAGCCCGTGCTTGTCGGCACAATAAGCATTGAAAAGAGCGAGGCGCTCTCTGCCGCATTAAAGAAACGGGGGATAAAACATACCGTTCTTAACGCAAAGTATCACGAAAAGGAAGCTGAAATCGTAGCTCAGGCGGGTTCGTTCGGTGCAGTTACAATCGCCACCAATATGGCAGGACGAGGCACGGATATTATCCTCGGCGGCAACCCTGAATTTATGGCAAAGGCTGAAATGAGGCGTTTACAGTTCCCCGAGGAGCTGATTGAAGAGGCTACGGGCTTTGCGGAGACTGATAATGAAGATATTATAAATGCAAGAAACACATACCGTGAGCTTGAAAACAAATATAAGGAACAGCTCCGTGACGAGGCGGAAAAGGTTAGAAACGCAGGCGGACTGTTTATTATCGGTACAGAGCGTCACGAGTCAAGACGAATTGACAACCAGCTCAGAGGCCGTTCGGGACGTCAGGGCGACCCCGGCAGAAGTAAATTCTACCTTTCGGCTGAGGATGAGCTTTTAAGGCTCTTCGCAGGCGACAGATTCTACAACATCCTTGACACATTCGGTGCCGCAGGCGAGCTTCCGCTTGAAACGAAGATGTTTACAAACACTATTGAGGGCGCTCAGAAACGTGTTGAGGGCAACAACTTTGCGGCACGCCGTAACGTTCTCCGCTTTGACGACGTTATGAGCAAGCAGAGAGAGGTTATTTACGGCGAGCGTAATAAGGTGCTTGGCGGTGCGGATATTCACGGAACAATTATTTCGATGATAGAAAAATATATTGACGAAACCGTTGAATTCTTCTGCCCCTCTGCAAATAACCCCGAGGATTGGAACAAAGCGGGACTTATTTCTAAGCTTAGATTCCTTTGCGGTGACGAAACTCCCGAGTATGACACATCTGCTGAATATGCAGACTATTTCCGTGAAAAGGCTCTTGGCACTTACGACGCTAAATGCAAGGAATACGGCGAAGCGATTATGAATGAAATTGAGCGCAAGGTTCTTCTTCGCAATGTTGACATTCACTGGATGGATCACCTTGACGCTATGGATGAGCTTCAAAGAGGTATTTACCTTCGTTCTTACGGTCAGCAGGACCCTGTTGTTGCATTCAGAATGGAGAGCTTTGACTATTTCGACGAGATGAATGCACAAATCCGTGAGGGCACTGCAACAATGCTTCTTACTTTCCGCCTTAAGAGCGAAGAGGATATTAAGCGTGAGCAGACTGCAAAAATTACAGGTGCAAGCGGTGCTTCAGACGGAAGCGAGAAAAAACAGCCTGTTAAAAAGGGTAAAAAAGTAGGCAGAAACGAGCCGTGCCCATGTGGCAGCGGCAAAAAATATAAGCAGTGCTGTGGCAAAGACGAATAAATAAAAAATAAATGCCGAGGAGGCTGACAGATGGCAGATGAAAATAAAACTCCTGAAAACGAGTCTTCTGTTCACGACGAAATGGAAGAGCTTGCAAGAATTTTCCGTGAAGAGCTTGGCAAGGCAAAGGAAGAGGCGGAAAAGGCAGAAAACGAAAATGAAGCTGCAACCGATATTGACGCTTTAAACAGCGACTATGAGGTTGAGGGCTATGCCGTTACAACGGGTGAAAAGTCAAATACCGAGCCTGAGGAAATGTGCGAGTGCTGCGGCGAGCGCCCAAGGAGCACAGAACGTGACCCAAACAGTCCGTTCTGTGAGGAATGTGCCGCCATAATGGAAAAATATCCTTATGACTGGAAAGGCATCTTGATGTTAATTGCCGTTATCGGCGCAATGCTGGTTTCCGTTGTGACATTTATCCAAATAACGCCTATTTTCGCAAATGCGTTTAAGGGAAAAGCGGATTATAATGACAAAAAACTTTACTCCTCTCTCGCACGGTATTCCGAGGCGGAAAGCTATATAATAGACAATGAAATATCCCTCGACTTTAAAAATTTACGTAAAAATGAGATTCTTCTTTTTTACCAATTCGGCAATGATGAATGGGTTGACAAGAATTTCGGCAATCCGTCAATTCTTTGTGCGCTTACTTTAATTGAAAAAACTTATGACGCTGAAAAGCTCAAGAATAAAAACATTTCCGAAATCTATAATGTTATTTCGGCTACACGGGCAAATGTCTTAATGCTGGGCACTTATGAAACCGAAATAAAAAATGACAGCGATTACAAGGCGCTTATAGAAAAATATGAGTCGCTTGTAGGCAAAAATATTTATGTTTCTGATATTAACAATTTAGACTCGTCAACGGTTTTTGACGATACTGATACAGAAAAGAAGCCATCAGGCAGTGAAACCGTTATTCCTTATGACGAGGGGTGGATAAGATTTTATCAGTACGTTTTGGCGGAGAATCAAAATAAAACCGATGATATGGCGCTTTATCTTGAAAAAGCGTCGGAGGTTTCAACAAAATATGAAACCTATTCGGATTTGTTCTTTGCACAGTTTTGCCTTAAAAATAAAAATTATTCACAGGCAGAAAAGGCTATAAAGCGTATAGGCACTAAAAATGGTGAGAGCGTGATTTACCATACAATGCTTTCTAAGCTTTACCGTGAAAGAGATAAGAATTATTCTGCGGCAAAAGAGGTTTGCTTTACAGGGCTTGAGACTGCCGCCGCCGCATATAAGAGCTATGATTTAATCGCCTATGCAGGTTCATATCTTTCGGTTGAAAAAGCACTTAACTTTATTATGATGAAGGATTATGAAAACGCTTATACGTCAGCAAAAGAGGCTGTTTCGTATCAAACTGATTTTTACGGCAGTACAACACCCGCAATAAGAGATTTGACGGCAATTCTTGCACTTGCAACAAATGATACGGAAAAATATGACGAGCTTGCTAAGTCTGCCGCCGCAGATGCGGAAGAAAACGGTAAAGAATACGGATTTTCTTCATATGTTGACGATTATAAAAATAATAAAATAACGCTTGAAGACGTTGTTAATTCAGGCTATTTTGACGTGATTTAACGGGAGGGTAAAAATGAGAATTATATATGTTATAGTCAAAATTATTACCCTGCCGGGCGCAATGCTGCATGCATTTTTTGAGCATATGAGCTGCCGAATCTGTAAAATTCTTGTTGATGACGCAAGAACAATTCGTGCGGACGAAATGCTTTCCCACACTGAGCACGAGCTTGTTAAAAGACGGGGAGCGAGCTTTGATTTATGCTTTATCCCGTTTATGTTTAATCTGATTTTCGGCTTGACCTTCCTTTCTTCGGGGGCAGTTGCCGTTCTTTATCTCGGAAGCTACAAAAATGTACTTCTTTGGTTCTTGCTTTATATTGGAATTGCACTTTTGACAAATCTTTTCCCGCAAATGGAAGATGTTTTGATGCTGAAAGAAAATGTGTATAATAAAAATACAAACAAGCTTTTAAAGGTGCTTGTTGCTCCGTTTTATGCGGTATTTTATGTGGGTGCACAGCTTGAACGCTTCGGCTTAACACTGCTTACATCAATAGGCTTTGCTTTCCTGTATCCGTATCTTTTAGGACTTACAGTTCCGAAAATTTACGAGCTTATAATGGCGGCTTAATAAACAGAAAATTAAAAACGGGACTCGTTTGACGGGTCCCGTTTTGCTTACGCAAAAGATATATTTTATTTCAGTAAACCGAATATTTTGAATAGCTTTTCCCTGTCAGTGCCGTCTGAATCAAGCAGGGGGTTATATTCAACAACGTCCAAAGAAGAAATTCCCCGTTCAATAATTTTTTTCAGTATTCCGTAAACGCAGTCAAACGAAAGTCCGTTAGGCATAACGTAGCCCGTTGACGGAAATTCGGCGCCGTCAATCGAGTCAACATCAAAGCTTAAATGGATTTTCTTTTCGCCGATGTCACTTAATATTTCATCCAAAATTTTATCCGCACCCTGCACTTTAACATCATCTGCTGTGTAGAGGTGAACGCCCTGTTTTTCACAGATTGCATATTCCTCAGGGTCAATACTGCGTGCGCCCACAATATAAAGATTTTCACCGTAAAGGTGGATTTTATTCTCGCCGATGTCAAGCTCCTTCGGGCAAAGACCGAGAGCCTGAGCGAGGGGCATACCGTGAATATATCCCGTAAGTGAGGATTCGGCAGTGTTAATATCCGTGTGACCGTCAACATAAATAACTGCAAGGTCGTTAGGCCCCACGGTGTCGGAAAGTGCGGCAATACTGCTCATTGCAAGGGAATGGTCGCCGCCCAAACACACAGGAACAAGCCCGTTTAAGATTCCGCCTAGCATATTTCGGTAGTTCTGATTATTTATCAGCATAACGGTGGAAAGCCCTTTAAGCTTTTTATTTGGTTTTGCGTCAAAGGCTTCTCTTTCCCCCTCAAAATCGCAGAAAAGAGCCTTTTCGCCTAAAAGCTGCGGGAGTCCGTTTTGCTTTAATAAGGAGTAAGCATTTTGAGTGCCGTTTGTAGGAGAGCCGACGCAAACAGGGGCTTCGCATATTAAATATTTTGATGTAATTTTGTTGTTCATAATACCGCCTTAATAAATGTGGATTAAGCTTTTGCTGCCGATAACGGCAATACTGTATAAATTTTACCATATTGCTGTCTGTTTTACAACTGAATAATGAGCACCGTTCAGTATTTATTTTTATACTTTTTTCGACATAAGCCGCGGCGGTAAATGACATCAATTACTTGAAAACAAAATATATTTGTGTTAAAATGACTGTGTATTTGCTTTATATAATATATCTTTATAAGGATGTGCTTAATATGGATTACATTTTTTCGGAAAGAATTTCATCTCTTAAGCCCTCGGCAATCAGAGAGATTTTAAAGGCAACCTCTGACCCGTCGGTTATCCCGTTTGCGGCGGGCAACCCCGATTCAGAGGCTTTTCCAATAGACGAGGTTCGTGAAATTTCACAGAAAATCTTTGCGGACAAGCCTATACTCGCTTTACAGTACGGCATTACAGAAGGCTACGCCCCTCTTCGTGAGAAAATCAGAGAAATCCTTAAAGCAGATAAGAATATCGGAACGGAAAATGACGATATTATTATAACATCGGGAGCTACGCAGATTATGGATTTAATGACAAAGGTTTTCTGCAATTTCGGTGACACGGTTGTCTGCGAAACTCCGTCATTTATCGGTTCGCTTAACTGCTTCCGTTCATATGGCTGCAAACTCAAAGGCGTTCCGGTTGAGGCGGACGGAATGAACACCGACGCACTTGAGGAAACGCTTAAAACAACTGATAAAGTTAAATTTATTTATACAATTCCCAATTTCCAGAATCCGTCGGGCGCTACAATGAGCCTTCAAAAGCGCAAAAAGCTCTATGAGCTTGCAGTAAAATACGGCGTTATGATTTTGGAGGACGACCCCTACGGCGACACACGTGTTACGGGTGAAGCGCTTCCGTCAATCAAGAGTATGGACACCGAAGGCATTGTCTGCTATGCAGGTTCGTTCTCAAAGGTGCTTGCCCCCGGAATTCGTATCGGCTATGTTTGCGCACCTAAAGAGGTTATTTCAAAGATGACGGTCGGCAAACAGGCGGCGGATACACATTCAACAATGTTCTCCCAAATACTTGTCTATGATTGGCTTTGCACAACAGACCTTCCCTCACATCTTGAAAAAATCCGTGCAATTTACAGAAGAAAGCTTAATTTAATGTGCAATTTAACGGAAGAGAAACTTGGCGGATTTGTAGAGTTTGTCCGTCCCGAAGGCGGTCTTTTCGTATGGTGTAAGCTCCCCGAAAACGTAAAAATGCTTGAGTTTGTGGGCAAATGCGTTGAGAATAAATTGGCGCTCGTTCCCGGCACTGCGTTTGCGGTAAACCCCGGCGATGCCGAGGACTGCTTCAGAATGAATTTCTCTACACCGTCCGACGAGCAAATCGTCAAAGGTATGGACATTTTGGAAAAGGTTAAGGAAAGCTTCATTGGATAAATTCAAATTCAGTTTAACCGATATAACAGTTATAAAAAGCGTTATGAACCGCCACGGCGTAACCTTTAAAAAATCGCTGGGTCAAAATTTCCTGACAGACCCCACGGTTTGTCCCCGAATGGCAGAAAAGGCGGTCGAAGGCTTGGAGAGAAGAGTTGGAATTATCGAAATCGGCGCTGGCGTGGGCGTTCTTACAAAAGAGCTTTTGGAAAAAGCGGAAAAGGTTGTCTGCGTTGAGCTTGACGAGGGACTTTTCCCAATTCTCAACGAAACACTTGCAGGGTACGACAATTTAACGCTTGTGCACGGCGATATTCTTAAAATCGACCTTCATTCCCTTATAAAAGAAAATTTTGACGGAATGGATGTTGCAGTCTGTGCAAACCTGCCGTATTACATCACCTCGCCCGTTATTATGCGCCTTTTGGAAGAAGAGCTGCCTATCAAAAAAATTATTGTTATGGTGCAGAAAGAGGCAGGCGATCGCCTTACGGCTAAAGTCGGCTCAAGGGCGGCAGGCGCAGTTACGGCGGCAGTGAATTTTTATGCCGATTCACAAAAGGTTTTCGACGTACCGAGAACATCGTTTGTGCCAAGCCCTAAGGTTGACAGCTCGGTTATTTGCCTTGACCTTACAACGAAAACGGAATATGACGTATCAGATGCTCCGTTTTTCTTTAAAACGGTTAAGGCGGCGTTCGGTCAGCGCAGAAAAACAGTTTTAAATTCCCTTTCAAACGGATTGGGGCTTTCAAAGGAAACTGTTTCTCTCGCTCTTAAAAATGCGCAGCTTTCCGAATCGGTACGTGCTGAGGCACTCTCAATGGAAGAGCTTGTCACACTTTCAAATGAATTATATAAATTGAGGTAAAACGCAATGAAATACACTTACAAAACAAAGGGCACTTGCTCAAGAGAAATCAATTTTGAATTAGAGGACGGAATTGTTAAAAATGTTTCGTTCGTAGGCGGTTGTAACGGCAATCTTAAAGGCATTTCAAAGCTTGTCGAAGGTCAAAATGCCGAACACATTATTAAAACTCTTGAGGGAACAAAGTGCGGCTTTAAGTCCACATCCTGCCCTGACCAATTGGCAACAGCTTTAAAAGAGGCGCTTAAAAATGCTTGAAGAATTCGGCTCTTCCGCCGTTTTTGCATTAAATACTCTTGAAAAAAGCGGCTTTGAAGCCTACCTTGTGGGCGGGAGCGTCCGTGATTATTTAATGGATTTGCCGCTCGGTGACAAGGACATAACAACAAATGCGACCCCCGATGAAGTTCGAGGGGTCTTTAGCCGTTTCAGGGTGATTGACACAGGTGTTCGCCACGGCACGGTCACCGTTTTAATCGACGGCGAACCGATTGAAATAACCACATACCGAACCGAGAGCAAATACGGTGACAACCGACACCCCGATTACGTTGCATTTTCAAAGAGCTTTTCCGATGATGTTTTGCGCCGTGATTTCACAATGAACGGAATAGGCATTTCCGCTGACGGGAAAATCCGTGACGAGGTGGGCGGGAAACAGGATATTGAAAATAAGATTATCCGTGCAATCGGCAACCCCGAGGACAGATTTTCGGAGGATGCTTTAAGGATTTTGCGTGCGGTGCGGTTTGCATCGGTTTTGGGATTTGAAATTGAGGAAAATACAGAAAAGGCAGTTCTCGGCAAGCGTGAATTGCTTAAAAATATTTCCGCCGAGCGTAAGCGTGACGAGCTTATGAAGCTTATTTGCGGTAAAAATGCAGAGAATATTTTGCTTAAATACCGTGAGGTTATAGCACAGTGTATCCCTGAAATTCAGTGTGAATTTGATTTTAATCAGCATAACAGGCATCACATTTTTGATGTTTATACCCACTCTGTCAAGGCAATGGCAAGTGCGAAAAACGACACGAATATCAGAATGGCGCTTTTGCTTCACGACATAGGCAAGCCTTCGACCGCAAAATATGACGAAAAGGGCGAAATGCACTTTAAATGCCACGCACAGAAAAGCTTTGAAATTTCAGAAAAAATATTAACTGAACTACGTTTTTCAAATGCGGAGAAAGACGAAATATTAACGCTCATTAAATACCACGACATTCCGTTTATGTGTGAAGATATGAAAACAGTTTCTGAGAAAAGAGTAAAACGGATTGTGTCAAAATTCGGCAAAGATTTAAGTTTAAAGCTCTTGGAGGTCAGGCGGTGCGACAATTTGGCGCAAAAGAGCGAATATTTCCTCGGCGAAACATTTTATTCCGACTGCGAAAGGCTTATCTGTACCCTTGCCGACGGAAATGAATGTTTAACCTTAAAAGACCTTGAAATTGACGGAAATGACATAAAAAAAATAGGATTTTCGGGCAAAAAAATCGGAGAGGTATTAAATCAGCTCCTCGAAAATGTGCTTGACGGCACTCTCCTCAACAGCAAAGAAGAGTTAGTTGCTTTTGCTGAATCTTTAAAATAGCAGATATTAACCGAAAACTCCCGATACAAGGTGAGTTTTATTTCAGTATTTGGGAAAGGCGTAGCGGACAGTTCTATGGATGTCTTAACAGGATTAGCCTGTTTTTTATATTGAAAACACGTTTTCCCTATGATAAAATAAATGTGAACGTTTATTTTAAAAGATTTCTGTGTCCGTCCTTATCTGCCTTACGCAAACCGTCGGACATAGATGAATTTTTATCATATAATCATAAAATTAAAAAAGGGGTGGCATTCATGTATAAGTTTTACGCAGAGGTTATTAAAAACGGTGCACGCAGCGGTCACAGCGGTGTGGAGAATGAAGATTTTAAATTCGATTTGACCGAAACTGACGGGGAGATTCACGGAACGGTTACCGCGCTTACGGATTTAACCTTCTGTTCTCTTTCGCTGACGGAAGAGCGTGAATACGGCTTTAACGATTTGTTCTACGCAAACGGCTATCAGGCGTGGACAACTTCAAGGGAATTTTGCAAAACCGATGCTTTAAAGGGCGTAATGTCCCTCAGTAAGATTTCAAAATTTACTGAGGATTTAACGGGCATTTCAGGCGATTACAAATTTGCCTCTTACGGTCTTCCCGGTATTTTCCACTCATATACATATTGCTATTTCAGACACCGTGGACAACGTGCAATCACTCTTTACGGCTCAAGGTCTGAGCGAAAAGGCTTTACCGTATTTGAGGCGGATATGAACGAAGGTACATTTAAGATTTACAAGGACATAGAGGGATTGGAGCTTAAAACAGGAGAAACTTACGAAATATTTGACATAGCGGTAATGAGCGGCGACTTTGATACTGTAATGGATAAATATTTCTTTGACTTTGTCGGCTGTAAAAAGCCAAAGATAAGTCACCTTGCAGGCTACACCTCTTGGTATAATTATTTTCAGAAGATAAACGAGCAGATAATATTGCGTGATTTAAACGGAATTGACAGGGCAAAAGAAGAAACTAATATTTTTCAGGTTGATGACGGCTATGAATCGGCTGTCGGTGATTGGTTGAGGGTTGACTCTGAAAAATTCCCCAACGGAATGAAATTTATTGCCGATAAAATCCATGAAAAGGGTTATAAAGCAGGAATTTGGCTCGCTCCCTTTAATGCGCAGAAAAACTCGGCAATTCTTGCGGCTCACCCCGACTGGGTAATCCGTGACAATGAAACGGGCAAACCGCTTCTCGGCTGTGTAGGCTGGGGCGGAGCATATACCTTTGACATTTACAATGATGAATTCAGAGAATACCTGAAGCTGGTGTTTGATACATATTTGGACGATTGGGGTTACGATATGGTCAAGCTTGATTTCTTGTATTCACAGTGTATGCAGCCTCGAAACGGTAAAACAAGAGGCGAAATTATGTGCGACGCAGTGGATTTGCTCAGAGAGCTTGTGGGAGACAGGCTGATTCTCGGCTGCGGCGTGCCGCTTGGCGCTTGTATGGGGATTTTTGACGCATGCCGAATAGGTTGTGATGCAAATAAGGATTTTGCAGGTCCCTTTTACAATAAACTCGGTGTAAACTGTGAAATTCCCTCCTGTCAAAATGCAATCAACAACGCAATTTTCCGCAGTCATTTAGACGGCAGAGCATTTGTCTGCGACCCCGATGTTTTCTTCCTGAGAAACACAAATATTAAATTCACATTACAGCAAAAGCTGCTCCTCGGCAAAATAAATGCCGTGTGCGGAAATGTGCTTTTTGTGTCCGACAATGTGGGCGATTACGATGAAACAACCGTCGGGTATTTAAAGTCCTTTTTTGAGAATAAGGATTACAAAATAATTTTGGCTGAATATGTAAGCCATGACGTTATCTTGCTTAAATTTACCGAAAACGGTAAGGAAAAACAGCTTAAATTCAATATTAAAAACGGCAACAGCAATATAGGCAAGGTTATGCAGTAAGACCGCATTGAAAGGAAAGCAAATGAAAATCACGGTAATAGGCGGCGGTGGAGTCCGCTCAATGTTCCTTTCCAAGAGCATTGCAAACAGAGCAAAAGAGTTAAATATAAATGAGCTTGTTTTTATGGATAACAACCCCGAAAAGCTGAATATTTACGGTAAAATGGCTTCGGAAGTCGCAAAAAGACTTGCCTCAGATATGAATTTTTCACTGACAGGCGATCCGATAGAGGCAATAAGCGGAGCTGATTATGTAATAACAACTATCCGTGCAGGCGGCGATAATATGCGTTGCCGTGACGAGCGAATTGCCCTTGATTTAGGGTATTTAGGGCAAGAAACAACGGGGGCGGCAGGCTTTTCCTTTGCAATGCGCAGTATTCCGGCCTTAGCGCAGTATTGCGAACTCGTTAAAAAATATGCCAAACCTCACTGCAAGGTATTTAATTTTACAAATCCTGCAGGAGTTGTGTCGCAGACTCTTCGTGATATGGGCTATGATTTTACCTTCGGAATTTGCGACGCACCGTCGGGAATGGTTCGCTCCTTTGAGGAGTTTTTGGGAATTCCCCTCGGCTCGTCAAAATCTTACTGCTACGGACTTAATCACCTGTCGTTTTTTAATGAGATAATTTCAAACGGCGAAAATATTGTGCCGAAACTGCTCCAAAGCGACGAAGCGTATAAAAAAACAGATTTAAGATATTTTAAGAAAGAGGATTTGCTGAAAAAGCAGTTTATTCCAAATGAATATCTCTATTATTTTTACGAACCTGAAAAAAGCGTCCAAAACATTTTAAATGCGCCCGAAACAAGAGGCGAGCAGATAGAACACATCAACCGCGAAATGACAAAGGTGCTCAAAAGTATTGACGTTGAAAAGGATTTTCCGAAAGCACTCGGCATTTTTGAGCATTATTACGGTATGCGTGAGAATTCCTATATGGCGAGCGAAACGGGTGAGAAGCGTGATAAACAGTATAAATTTGACATTTACTCCGAAGATGACGGCGGTTATGCAGGCGTAGCTCTCGGAATAATCGACGCACTCGAAAACAATACGGGAAAACCGTTTATAGCCTGTGTTCCCAATAAAAACAGGGCTATGGATTTTCTTCTTGAAACCGACACCGTTGAAATTTCCTGTAAAATAGAAAACGGTGAGGCAGTGCCGATTGCTCCCCGTGTAGTTTCGGAGGAGAATAAGGTGCTGATTTCCGCTGTTAAGGAATATGAGCGTCTTTCCTCAAAGGCTATTAGACTTCACGACAAATCGGCAGCGGTTGACGCACTGACCGTGCACCCGCTTGTGGGCAATAAAGTGGCGGCGGAACGGCTTGTAAATTCCTACGGGGAATTAAATAAAGATTATTTCGGAGAGTGGATATGAAGGATTTTGTTGCAGCATTCGGAAAATTAAACTGTGATTTGCTTTTTGCAGGTATGCCCAGAATTCCAAATGAGGGCGAAGAAATATATTCAAAGGACTTTAAGGTTTGTTTGGGTGGCGGACTTCCTGCTACTATGATAAACTGTTCAAGACTCGGTGTTCCCGCACGCCTCGGCACATTTTTAGGGGACGATATGTTTTCGAATTTCGCAAAGGGTGAGCTTTTAAAATATGGTGTGGATTTTGTCCCGTTTGAGAGTGAAAATTATCCGCTTAACATTACTTCGGCAATTATTACCGAAAGAGACAGAACCTTTGTGTCCTACGGAGGAACGGAAAAATACAGCGATGCACAGCTCGAAAAGATTTATGATGTATTAAAGGGTGCAAAAATTGTCGCTATGCAGGAAAGAATACTTCCTGTTTACGAACAGCTTAAAAAAGACGGCACTGTTTTGGTGCTTGACACGGGTTATTCGGACGATATGTCAGTAGATACACTTCGCGACTACATAAAAATTGCCGACTATTACACCCCCAACATTGACGAAACAGAGAAAATAACGGGAACAAGAGATTATAAAAAAGCTCTTGATTTTCTGAGAGATTATTTTGAAAAGCCCATTGTAAAATTGGGGCGTGACGGCTGTGCAGGCTTTGACGGCGATTATTTTGTTGTATCTGAAATCGAGGAGTTTTCCTGCGTTGACGCAACGGGTGCAGGCGACGCATTCTTATCGGGCTTTATTACGGGGCTTTTCAGAGATGAAGATTTCCGTAAATGTATTCTTATGGGAAATATTACAGGCGGAAAATGCGTTACGGGTGTTGGCTGTTTAACGCAGTGTTTAACAGAATCCGAGCTTTCGGAATACGTCCGTAAATATGAAAGCTTATTAACAGATTAGTAAAGGTAAGAAATTCAAATGAACGAGAAAACGGATATTTCACAGCAGATGGCGACAGCTCCCGTGTTTCGCTTGCTGATAAAGCTGAGCATTCCTGCGGTTGCGGCGCAAATAGTCAATCTGCTTTATAATATTGTGGACAGAATTTATTTAGGGCATATGCCGAACGTCGGAAGCTTAGCGCTCACGGGTGTGGGACTGTGCTTTCCTATAATCAGTCTTGTCACGGCATTCACAATGCTCATAGCCCAAGGCGGTGCGCCACGTGCGGCAATCGAAATGGGCAGGCAGGACATAAAAAAAGCCGAAAAAATACTGGGAAACTGCTTTTCGACCTTAATAATTACAGCGCTGTGTCTTACCGCCGTGTTTATAATTTTCGGCGAAAGACTGTTAATGCTGTTCGGCGCAAGTAATGAAACAATTGTTTATGCGCTGCCTTATATGCGTGTTTATGCGGCTGGCTCGGTTTTTGTTATGCTCTCTTTGGGCCTTAATATGTTTATTACAACACAGGGCTTTACGAAAATAAGTATGGCAACGGTTATGATAGGCGCAGTTATAAACATTATTTTAGACCCGATTTTTATTTTTGCTTTCAAAATGGGCGTTATGGGTGCGGCTCTTGCAACAATTATTGCGCAGTGTATTTCCGCAATTTGGGTAGTTGCCTTTCTTTTCGGCAAAAAGACAAAGCTTCGGGTTCGACGTGAAAATCTTTTACCGTCAGCTCGTATAATGTTACCTGTGCTGGCGCTGGGCATTTCGCCGTTTATTATGAGCGCTACCGAGGCGCTTATTAACATAGCGTTTAATTCAAGCCTGCAAAAATACGGCGGAGACATTGCCGTTGGGGCGATGACCGTTTGCTCCACGGTATTTCAGTTTGCGTGGATACCTGCTCAGGGCATTGGCCAGGGTGCACAGCCGATTATCAGCTACAATTACGGAGCACGCAATGGCGAGCGTGTAAAATCGGCGTTTAAGTCAATGCTTCTTGTTAATTTCCTGTTTGTATTTACGGTGGGCGCTCTCGTGGAGCTTTTCCCAACTGTATTTATTAAAATATTTAATAATGACCCTGTCCTTGTGGAAACAGCAAGCCGTATGCTTCGTATATATGCCGGCGGACTTATGTTCTTCGGAATACAGCAGTCGGTACAGCAGACCTTTATTTCAATCGGCAAGGCAAGGGAGTCCCTGTTTATTGCTTGTTTGCGTAAAATAATTCTGCTTATACCGCTTATTTACATTTTGCCGATGTTAATGGAGGACAAGGTGACTGCCGTATTCCTTGCAGAGCCTGTTTCCGATATTATTTCAATTTTAACTTCGGTTACGATTTTTGCTTTTGTATTCAGCAAAGAGATGAAGAAACTGAATGCGCCGAAAGCCACTGATTGAAATTCAAGAAAAAACTATACAAATTAAATGTTGTGTGATACAATAACTATTAACAGTTATTACAGAGAACTTATATGTCCCTTTGCCATAACGGCAAAGACGGACGAAATTGTATCATTTGCCTATGCTTATGATACAATATTATTTTATATTATAACGGGATAAAAATATGGAGCTGAAAAAACACCATAAGCAAACCTTTGACAATCTGCCTAAAGAAAAACGGCAAAGAATAATTGAAACAGCTACGCAGGAGTTTGCCCGTAAAGGCTATCACGATTCCAGCGTAAGCGCCATTGCGTCAAAAGCGGGGATAAGCGTTGGAGCGATTTACAAATATTTTGACAGTAAGCTTGACCTTTTTCTTACCATTGTTGCTCATAATATCAATCGAATGGAAGAACTGCTGACAGGTCTTGCCGCCGCTGACGAGGACGTTATTATAAAGGTTGAAAAAATTCTCCGTGAAATAATAACCTTTTCACGTGAGAACGGAATTTTAATTAACCTTTACAACTCAATGACTGCAGTGAACGACAAAAAGCTTGCAAGTCAGTTTGCAAAAGAAATGGAGCAGTTAACCGCCGAAATTTATATTCGGGCTATCGTTGAAGGGCAGACAAACGGCGAAATCCGCAAGGATATTGACCCGAAGGTTGCGGCGTTTTTGATTGACGATTTATTTATGTCACTGCAGTTTTCATTTGCAAACGATTATTATATTCAGCGCTTAAGGCTTTATTGCGGTGACGATGCAACAGACAAAGACGAGTTTATAATAGCTGAAGTGTTGAAATTTGTTAAATCAGCATTGCATGCTTGAAAAGCAATGCTTAAGCATAAATACATTAAGGAAAGGAACGGTACGGCAGGTAAAAATATATTTACATAAGTTTCCGATGCAGTACCGCAGGGTGAAGTGAATGTCAGAGCCAAAATATGTAATCGCCTATGATATAGGCACAACAGGAGTTAAAACCTGTATTTTTTCAATTACAGACAAAATTGAGCTTTTAGCGGCGGCAAGCGAGGGCTACAAGCTTTACGTTATGCCGAACGGCGGTGCAGAGCAGGACCCCGACGAATGGTGGACTGCAATGCGTAACAGCACAAATGTTGTTATGAAAAAGTCCAAAATAAAAAAAGAAGCTATTTCCGGCATTTCGTTCTGTTCGCAAATGCAGGGCGTGGTTCTCGTTGACAAGGATGCAAACGCTGTGCGCAGAGCGTTCAGCTATATGGACCAGCGTGCAACGGAGGAGCTGAAAGCAGGAATGGGCGGCGGCGTTCAGATTGCAGGCGGCAATGCCGTAAAGGTGTTAAAGGCTCTTAAGTGCACAGGTGCGGCACCTCTTTCCGTTAAGGACCCGATTTGGAAATACAAGTGGACAGAAAAAAACGAGCCTGAAAATTTCAGACGTGTTTATAAATGGCTTGACGTTAAGGAATACCTTATCGCAAGAATGACGGGTGAGTTTGTTATGACTCACGATTCCGCTTTCTCCACAATGATTTATGACATAAAGAAGAAAACGTGGAGCGAGGAAATGTGCAAAATGCTCGGCGTTAATACGGACCACCTTGCAAAAATTGTAAAATCGACTGATAAAGTCGGCTGTCTTACCGACAAGGCGGCTGAGGAGTTAGGTCTTGCAAGGGGCACGGCAGTATTTGGCGGCGGCGGCGACGCATCGCTTATAGGTGTTGGTGCAGGCGCAGTTAACCTCGGCGACACACACATTTATCAGGGCACATCAGGCTGGGTTTCAACGGTAGTTGACAAGTCTATTGTTGACACAGGCTCAATGATAGCCGCTATTGTAGGCGCTAAAGACGGTTATTACAATTACTTTGCCGAGCTTGAAACAGCAGGTAAATGCGTTGAATGGGTAAAAGACCATTTAGCGCTTGACGAAATTGATATTTATATGGATAAGAGCCATAACCTTAAACACGCAAAGGGTGATATGGAAGTAATATACACCAATCTTTTCGAGTATATGGCGGCTGTTATTAATGAGGTTCCCGCTGGCTCGAACGGCGTTATTTTCACTCCGTGGCTTCACGGTAACCGTTGCCCGTTTGAAGACCCGAATTCAAGAGGAATGTTCTTTAATTTAAGTCTTGATACGGGTAAATCGGAAATGATTCGTGCCGTTTACGAGGGTGTTTGTTTCCATCTTCGTTGGTTCTTGGAAACTCAGGACAAGAAAATCAAAACCTCAAATATAATCCGTTTTGTAGGCGGCGGAGCACTTTCCGATGTAACGTGTCAGATACTTGCTGACTGCACGGGCCGAACGGTTGAAACGGTTGAGAGTCCGCAGAATATCGGCTCGGTCGGCGCAGCAATTACAATAGCCGTCGGCACAGGGCTTATAAGTGACATTACCGAGGCAAAGAGGTTTATTCCTGCGGCAAAAATCTTTAAACCGAATTTTGCACACAAGGCGGTTTATGACCGTAACTATAAGGTATATAAAAATCTTTACAAATCAAACAAAGAAAATTTTGCAATATTAAACGGTCAAGACTGATTAAAAATAAAAAGGAAAGGTACGGCACACATTTAATAAAGCGTTGGGGGCTTTGATGTGTGCTGTAATCATAGGGCGAAGATATGAAATTTGGGGAACTCAAAGCAAAAGCAAAGGGCGCTCCCGCCTATGTTAAGCGTTATTGGAAAACGCCGAATGAGGGGGAATATCTTTCTCTTTCGGAAATGGTCGCTTACACCGCAACGCAGGCAGGTACATACGTTTGCGCAACATTTTCCGCCATAATGGCGTTCAGCGCAACTTATTTCACAGGCTCAATAATGGGCATTTCAAATCTGGATTTTACCATAATCAGTATAATGGGTACTGTTATAGGTTATCTTCTTATTTTCTTTAATCCGATAGGCGTTTTACTTTATGAAAATCACGGCAGACTGACGCCGAAAATGAAAATATTTGCACACTGTGCTTATTCAGCGGAAATAATCATAGGAATATGCTGTTATTTTATTCCGTCTGAGGGCTTTGAGTTTATTATTAAAGGGTTTCCGCAGCTCGTGGGCAACAATTTGCTCGTAGCCGGTGTTACGAAC
Source organism: Ruminococcaceae bacterium UBA7217 (assembly GCA_002490425.1). Classification (GTDB taxonomy): domain Bacteria; phylum Bacillota; class Clostridia; order Oscillospirales; family Acutalibacteraceae; genus Fimenecus. Next base: position 56,428 of record DKTZ01000016.1, on the reverse strand, counting down.
TATTTAACCTGGGCAATAAGAAGAGCCTTCAGCGCAAAATACGGCAGACTTAAACCGTTTATTGTGCTTTGTGGCTTTCCGACCGCTATAATTATGTCAATTATTCCGTACCTGCCGCTTTTAGATATGAGCTATACAAAAAGACTCATAATTTTAAATTTAGCATTCTCTTTTATGAATTTCTTCTATCAGCAGTGGATGAATGTTGCGGGAATGGTTGCGTTTATGACGCCGAATTCACAGGAACGCCAGCGCCTTTATTCAATAGTGCCGATTGTTACAGGCTTTTTTCCGTCGGTAATCAATATGTTTTTGCCGATGCTGATTTCCACCACAGGAGGATACCTTAATCTTAAAACATATAAGGTGTTTGTCCCGATTTTCGCTTTCGCAGGCGCATTTATGTCCTTGGCATCAATTAAGTGCAAGGAAAGGGTAATTGAAAAGCCGATTGAGGAAAGAGCCAAGGTCACGTTCTTTAAGGGCGCAAAAAATGTGCTTAAAAACAAATATTTCTGGATAATAAATATTTCAAATGTGTTCGGTCAGTACCAGTGGCTTATCGGCAACCTGCTTGCTTGGTGGTTCATTTACTCACTGCGAATGGAATGGTTCTCAGGCGTTGCGGCAAATATCGTTGTAATAGGTATGACACTCGGCAATCTTCTTTGCCCCGTGCTCACACGCAAGTTTGAAAAGAGAAACATTTTGCTTATTTCCCGTGCGCTTATAATTTTAATGTCTTTAGGAATTGTATTTGCAGTAAAGCTCGGAAACATTTATGTGTTCCTTATAGCACTGTCGCTCAGAAATGCTATTATGCCCGTTGTTGACGGCGTAAGCTCAGGCTTCGGCGCAGACGTGCAGATTTATCATCAGTGGAAATACGGCGAGAGGGCAGACTCAATGTCGGGTGTTTTCTCTTGGTTCTTAAATCCCGTAACAATGGCAATAAGCTATATTGTTCCTTATCTTCTTAAGCTTTCCGGCTTTACCTCTGACTGGGACGTGCTTTATGACTCGGCAATTTTAACGAAGGTATTTTCAATATACGGCTGGGCGACAATAGCGTCTTTGGCACTTGCTACCGTTCCCTACTTTTTCTATGACCTTACGAAAGAAAAATATGAAATCTGTGTTACGGAGCTTAAAGCAAGACTTGAAAAGTCCGAAGCAGAAGAGGAGGCAGCGGTATGAAAAAGAAAATATCATTGTTTTTAGCACTTCTTATGATTGTTGCGGTTTTATTCAGTGGCTGCGGTGAGGAGCTTGGGCTTGCCAATACGGAGGTTAAAATCAAGGTTGCCGACGGTAAGGCGGTTGTAACTGAGCTTCCGAATAAAACGGGAATAACCGAAATTACAATTCCCGATGAATATGAAAATACTCCCGTAACAGAAATTGCGGATTATGCAGGCTGTAACCTTGAAAATGCAGAGAAAATAAACATAGGTAAAAATGTTGAGAAAATCGGTGTTTGGTCGTTTGAGAATAATCAAAACCTCAAGGAATTTTATGTTGACCCTGAGAACGAATATTTTTGCTCTGTTGACGGTGTTCTTTACACAAAGGATATGAAAGAGCTGCTCTTTTATCCTGTAGCTCGGGGAATTGAAAAAACCGAAATCAAAAAAGATGACGGCAAGACCGAAGAGGTAGAAAGAATAACATACTCCGTGCCTGAGGGCGTGGAAAAAATCCGTTCAAAGGCATTTTATAAGTGTGAAAAGCTTTATTCGCTCAAATTGCCGTCTACTCTTAAAGTAATTGAGGAAAAAGCGTTTTTTAAATGCACATCAATGGAAAATATCAATTTACCTGAAGGTGTAACCAATATAGATAAGGATGCATTCAGCTGTTGCGGCTCTCTTAAAGCAATAACAGTTCCGAGCACGGTTACCGTAATCGGCGATTATGCTTTTTATAACTGCACCTCTCTTTTGGAGGTTAAAATGCAGTGCAAAAAAGAGAATGTATCCTTGGGGCAGAAATGGCAGCCAACCGATAACGGAATTGAAATCAAGAAAGTCAATATTGTTTGGGAATGATTTTTAAATTAAAATCATCAGTTAAAATCGGCGGCTTTGACTGCCGATTTTTTTGTTGCCAAACCGTTTTTTACGTCAAACGAACAAAATTTATCGCAATATATTGTATTATTTTTGTATTTTGAATAATAAATCTTGACATAAGACAGATTTTTTATTAAAATATAAAGGATAGTGGAAGAGAAGTGTTCTCTTTTGCTATTACTATAATTTCAATACATTTTTTCCGATATATTTGAAATTAAATATTATTACTTAGGAGGTACGGCAATGAATCCCGTAGTATTCATTATCTGTGTCGTAGCCTCTGCCATTGTGTTCGGAGTATTGGGCTTTGTTATCGGCGGTCTTTACCGTAAAAAGGTTGCCGAAGCAAAAATCGGCTCTGCTAACGAAGAAGCATTAAGAATTGTTAATCAGGCGGTTCAAACTGCCGAAAGCAAGAAAAAAGAATCTATTCTTGAAGCTAAAGACGAAATACACAAGTTAAGAAACGAAGCCGACAAGGAAATTCGTGAAAGACGTGCAGAGGTTCAAAGACAGGAAAAACGCATTGATCAAAAGGAAGAAGCACTTGACAAGAGATCCGAAAATATAGAGAAAAAGGAAGAGGCTCTTGCCGAAAAGTACAAAGAGGCTGAAAACAAGACTGAAGAGCTTGAAAAGCTTAAAAGAAGCGAGCTTGAAATTCTTGAAAGAATCAGCGGCTACTCAAAAGAGCAGGCTAAAGACCTTCTTCTTAAAGAGATGGAAGATTCTCTTATCCATGAAAAAGCACGCAAGGTTATGGAGTATGAGCAGAAAACCCGTGATGAGAGCGAGGAAATTGCCCGTGAAATCATCACAACTGCAATTCAGCGCTGTGCGGCTGACCATGCCGCAGAAACAACAGTTTCTGTTGTAAATCTTCCCAATGACGAAATGAAGGGCAGAATAATCGGCCGTGAGGGCAGAAACATAAGAACGCTCGAGCAGATTACGGGTGTTGACCTCATTATTGACGACACGCCTGAGGCAATAACTGTTTCAAGCTTTGACCCTGTTCGCCGTGAAATTGCAAGGCTTACTCTTGAAAAGCTTATTCAGGACGGCAGAATTCACCCGACAAGAATTGAAGAGATGTACGCAAAGGCAACCCGTGAGGTTGAAATGACAATTAAGCAAACGGGTGACCGTGCCGCTATTGACGCAGGCGTTAATAACATTGACCCTGAGCTTAAAAAGCTTCTCGGAAAACTGCGTTACCGCACAAGCTACGGTCAGAATGTTCTTAACCATTCACTTGAGGTTTCCTATATTGCAGGTCTTATGGCGGCAGAGCTTGGCGCTGACGTTAAAACTGCAAAACGTGCAGGTCTTCTTCACGACATCGGCAAGGCTCTTGACCATGAAATGGAAGGAACGCATATTGAGCTTGGCGTTGAATATGCTAAAAAGCATAAAGAAAGTGAAGCTGTTGTTCACGCAATTGCCGCTCACCACGGCGACATTGAAGCAAAAACAGTGGTAGCTGTTCTTGTTCAGGCGGCTGACGCTATTTCAGCGGCAAGGCCGGGTGCAAGGCGTGAGAACATTCAGAACTACATAAAACGTCTTGAAAAGCTTGAAGAAATTGCATCTTCATTTGACGGCGTTGAAAAATCATTTGCAATTCAGGCAGGCAGAGAAATCAGAATTATGGTTGACCCTGTTGCGGTAAATGATGAAAAAATGGTTCTTGTTGCCCGTGATATAGCCAAGAAAATTGAGGAAGAGCTTGAGTATCCGGGTCAAATTAAGGTAAATATTGTTCGTGAAAGCAGAGCAGTAGATTTTGCAAAATAACAAACAGCCCCGAACGAGTTTTTGTTTCGGGGCTAAAATTTAGATATAGAAATGTGGCAAATATGGCTGAAACTGTTAAAATCCTTTGCATTGGAGACGTTGTAAGAAAACCGGGGTGTGATTTTTTAATGCAATCACTCCCGAAATTCAAAAAAGAAAATAGTATAGATGTCTGCATTGTTAACGGCGAAAATTCCGCTAACGGTGACGGAATGTTAAAAAGCTCCTGCGAGAATATTTTTGCCGCAGGTGCAGATTTTATAACAGGCGGGGACCACACGCTCCGCCGCCGTGAATTTTTCGATTATCTCGATAATTCTCTTTCAGTTATCCGTCCGGCAAATTACGGCGTGGGCGCCCCGGGCAAAGGCTTCGGAATAATTGATAAAGGCGCTTATAAGGTCGGTGTTGTAAATCTGCTCGGCACAGTGTGGACGGACGGATTTCAAAGTCCGTTCAGCGTTATAGACGGAATTTGTAATGAAATAAAAAAAGAAACCGACATAATTATTGTTGATTTTCACGCTGAGGCTACAAGTGAAAAAAAAGCGTTCGGCTATTTTCTTGACGGAAAAGTTTCTGCTGTGTTCGGCACGCATACCCATGTTCAAACCTCAGATGCCTGTGTTCTTTCGGGCGGTACGGGGTACATTACCGATGTGGGTATGACAGGCCCTGAGGATTCGGTTATCGGAATAAAAAAAGAGATAATTATAAGAAAGTTTTGCACCGGTTTTACAACAATGTTTGAGCCTGCCGACACACCTTGCTTTTTGCAAGGGTGTATTTTTACGGTTGACCGCAAAAGCGGTAAATGTTTAGAGGCAAGGGCAGTAACCGTGAGGTGACAGTAATGAAGAAAGCACTTAAAATTTTATCTGTTTTTTTGAGTATATCACTGCTTTTCTGCGCCTGCGGTAAGCAGACGGAAAAGTCTGCCGACGCTCCTTCCGAAAGCTCAACCGCATCGGGCGATACACCTTCGCAAACAAACGGTAATGTGCGTTTGCCATATAATACTGCGGACGGAATAAATCCGTTTTTTGCAAAAAGCTATGAAAATCTTTATCTTACAAGGCTTTTGTATATGCCGCTTTTTACTGTGTCGTCAAGCTATGACGCAGAGCCGTTGGTCGCCTCGTCAATAAGTATAAGCGGAAAAACAGCCTCAGTTTCGGTTAAAAGCGGACTTAAATGCCACGGGTCAGGGAATATTACACCGAGTGATGTTGTGTATTCGTTTAATAAGGCAAAAACTTCTTACGCATTTGCCGACTCACTTAAATCAGTTGAGTCAGCCGCCGTTTCGGGGAACAGTGTTGTGTTCACATCTGCTTTTGAGGACGCTTTTGTTGCTTTAAAGCTCGTTTTTCCGATAGTTAAGGAAAATACAGCAGAGCTTCAAACTGATGTTCCGATAGGTTCAGGTCAGTATTATTTTTATGAAAATAAGCTTGTTAGCACCGCTGACGAGAGCAAGAGTGTTGTGCTTACCTCGGTTAACACATCGGATTCTTCGCTTAATGCTTACAAAATCGGCAATACAGATGTTTATTTTACCGATTTAGCTGACTGTAATTACACAGGATTTTACGGCAATTATACATCTGCCGACCTTAACAATATGGTCTATTTGGGCTTTAACGAAAAAATAGGCGGACTTAATAAAAATATTCGTTCTGCAATTGCTGTGCTGATAAATTCAGACGATATTGCAAAGGTGTGCTATCAGGGACACGCAATACCCTCTAAAGCTCCGTGCAATCCGAATTGGTCTGTTTATAAAGCATTGACCGAGGGCAAATTAGGGCTTTCGGGTGACAGGCAAAAGGCGGCACAGATTATTGACCGATGCGGTTACACAAGATTTGCAGGCAAAGCGCTGACAAACGGAAAAGATGTGCTGTCATACTCTCTTATTGTAAATGCAGATAACAAATACCGTGTTGCTGCGGCTTATGCTGTTGCCGACGTGCTTAATCAGGCAGGTTTTTACATTGAGGTTAAACCTCTTTCCTTTGAGGATTACAGCGGAAGAATAGCATCGGGCGACTATGATATATATATCGGCGAAATAAAGCTTGATTATTCAATGGATTTGTCACAGCTTTTTATTAAGACACAGGAAGAAACAGAAGAAGCGGAAAAAACAGAGCCGAGTAAGGTTTCACAAAGCTATTTTGAAATGCGTGCAGGCAAAATTTCTTACGCTGATTTTTATAAGGTGTTTGTTGAGTACCATCCGTTTGTACCGCTTGTGTTCAGAACGGGAGCCGTTTTCAGCTCAAACAATTTCAGCGGTGTTTTTTCGCATTTCCCGTATGATTTGTATTACGAGGGTAATTATGAACTTTTCAGCTGAAATAGGAACAGTTAAGGGAGTTGGCAAGGTACGTGCCGACGGATTTCGCTCACTCGGCGTTGCAACTGTTGGCGAACTTTTGCGCTTTTACCCCCGTGCTTATGAGGATTGGAGCAGCATTTTGCCGATTGAGCGCTGCCCTATAGGCGAAAATGTCTGCATTAAGGGAACACTGCTTTACCCATTGAAAAATGACAGAGTTCGGGGCGGAATGTTAATTGCAAAAGGCTCTGTTACCGACGGGGACAGCATTGTTTCCGTAACGTTTTTTAACAATAAATATATTTCGTCTATGCTCAAATCGGGTGAGGAATATCTTTTTTACGGTAAAATTACTCTCGGCAAGTATGCGGCAAGGGAAATGGTTTCGCCTATGTTTATTCCCGTCCGGCAGTCAAAGGCAATTCTTCCGATTTATCATCAAAATTCCAAGATAACATCGCGGCAAATTCGCTCGGCTCTGGAAAACGTACTTTCCGATAAAACCGAGATACCAGAATTTTTGCCGCAGTATATATTGCAGAAATATTCTCTTGTGTCGCTTGACACGGCAATCAGGCAAATCCATTTTCCCGAAAATGCCGAATCATTGCAAAAAGCACGGGAAAGGCTGATTTTTGACGAGCTGTTTATATTACAGCTGAGCTTAATGAGGCTTAAAAATGCAAATAAGACGGTTAAAACCGATAATAAGATAAAAATTGACTGTTCAAATGATTTCTTTAAATTGCTTCCGTTTGAGCCGACAAATGCTCAAAAAAAAGCCGTTAAAGCAGCAGTAACGGATATGCAAAGCGGCAAGCAGATGAACAGACTTTTGCAGGGTGATGTCGGGAGCGGGAAAACGGCTGTTGCCGCCGCACTCGTTTACATTTGCACCAAAAATGGAATACAGTCCGCTTTAATGGCACCGACTGAGGTTTTGGCGGTTCAGCATTTTGAAACATTTACTTCGCTTTTCGCCTCGGCAGGCATAAGCTGTGAGCTTTTAACAGGCTCTACAAAGACTGCTGACAAAAAGCGAATTAAGGAAAGACTTAAAAACGGAGACATTGATTTAATAATCGGTACGCACGCACTTATTCAAGACGATGTGGAATTTAAAAATCTCGGCTTGGTAATTACAGACGAACAGCACCGCTTCGGCGTAAAGCAGAGAACGGGACTTTGCTCAAAGGGCAAAAACCCACACGTTTATGTTATGTCCGCAACGCCGATACCCCGAACCCTTGCGCTTATTTTATTCGGCGATTTGGATGTTTCTGTTTTGGATGAACTTCCGCCCGGCAGGCAGAAAACCGTAACATACGCAGTCTCATCTAAAAAACGCGGCGGAATGTTGGACTATATAAAATCTTATCTTGATAAAGGCTTTCAGGGGTACATTGTCTGTCCCCTTGTTGAGGAAAGCGAAGCGGTCACAGGCGTTCAAAATGTTGAGGAATATTACGAAAAAGCCAAAAATACAGTATTTAAAGATTACAGCTTAGGGCTTTTGCACGGCAAAATGGCGCCTAAGAAAAAGGACGAAATAATGTCCGATTTCAAGAGCGGTAAAATTCAGCTTTTAATTTCAACTGTTGTAATTGAGGTCGGCGTTGACGTGCCCAATGCTGTAATAATGGTGATTGAGAATGCGGAACGGTTCGGGCTTTCACAGCTTCATCAGCTTAGAGGTCGTGTAGGCAGAGGAACACAAGAATCAACGTGTATTCTTGTTACCGATTCGAGCGGTGAGGACACCGTGCGGCGAATGAATATAATGTGCTCCACAACGGACGGCTTTAAAATAGCAGATGAGGATTTGCGCCTTCGGGGTCCCGGCGACTTTTTCGGAACCCGTCAGCACGGACTTCCCCGTCTTCGCATTGCAGATTTAATGACGGATTCAAAAATCCTTACCGAAACACAGGAATTAGCGGGTGAAATTACAAGAAACGACCCGAATTTCATAAAAAGTGAGCATATAAAAATCGGCAGACAGGTAAACAAGAAAATAAATTCACTTGGGAACACTGCCACAGCGAATACAATATAAATAAAAGGGGAAAAACTTATGCGTAAAAAACCTGATAAAGCTTTCAGACTTTTAAGTATTGCCGACAGACTTATTGACGGAAGTGAGGTTAGTCTTGAAGCGCTTTCCAATGAATTCGGCGTAACAATGCTGACAATTAAAAGGGATATAAAGACTCTGCGTGATTACATTGCCGAGTCAAACAACACGACTCAAAATGCTATTGCATATAACGAGGCGAAAAACACGTATTTCTTAATAAAGCCGGAGCGTGAATGGGTAACGGCAAAAGAGGCTGTTACGGTTACTGAAATTTTGCTTGCAAGCGATAAACTCGAAAAGGACGAGGCGGCGGCAGTTCTCCATAAAATAATTACACAGGTTGACCCTTTAGAGCGTGAAGAAGCAAGAAAAGCGATTACAAAGGATTATGAAAACTATAAATAATCAGGGGGACTTTTATGCGTGATTGGATAAACGAGCATAGAAGCATATTTATCGGCATCATTGCAGGGGTTGTTGCAGTTGCTGTTTTTTCGGTTGTTTCTGCTGTTTTGCTGCATAAAAAGAATATAGACAAGCCGACAAACCCTGCGGTATCGGTAAATGCCGAAGAAAAAACGGGAGAGACGGGCGGCGAAATACAGTCAACTTCGGACGAGATTCAGTCGCAGATTGAGTCGTCAGATGTAACTAACATTACACCGTCAGTTTCGGAAAAGGAAAACGGACCTCAAACTGAACCGTCAGCAAATTCCCAGACCAAACCCGTTCCGACAGGCGTTAAATCACTTACAGACGGCAGTAAAAAGGTTTATTATCCTGCGGCGTTAGAGGCTGAAACAAAGCAGTATCCCGTTGTTGTTTGGGCAAACGGCACAGGCTGTGCGACCGATACATATGACGGGCTTTTAAAGAAAATTGCCGAGGGTGGTTACATTGTTGTTGCGGATTCAAGCGTAATGACTGCTGACGGTAAGGCGCAGATTGATTCGATTGATTACATAATAGGCAAAAACAGCGACACAAAAAGTATTTTCTGCGGCAAGGTTGATACAGGCAAAATCGGTGCGGCAGGCCATTCACAGGGTGGCAGAAGCTCAGTTAATGCGGCTCAAAAGGATGGAAGGATTAAGTGCATTGTGTCAATCGCGGGCGCATCGTCCAAGGATGAGGCAAAAGGTCTTAAAGCCTCGGCACTTTATCTTACGGGCACGGCAGATATGGTCGTTGTGTCCTCGCAGTGGTGCAAGCCGTCTTATGATGCTTCAGAGGGCAGAGCTGTTTATGCTTCGTTAAAGGGAGGAGTGCATGCAACTTGTATGACAAATCCCGATAAGGTGTCGGGTTATACTGTTTCGTGGTTTGACGCATATTTAAAGAACGATTCAGCGGCAAAAGCAAAATTCCAAAACGGCGGCGAGCTTTCAAAGGACTCCGCTTGGCAGGATTTTGCAAGCAAAAACTGAATAATATTTTGTACGGGACGGTAACACCATCCCGTTTTTTGTATAAAATTGCAACAAATGTAGGGCAGGGGTTTACTTTCGTCGAATTTTATATCCAAATTAAAAATGATTTTGTAGGGACAGGCTTCCACGCCTGTCCGTAAAGTTATCTGTTTTTTCTACGGAACGATGAGTGTATCGTCCATTGATCTTTTGTTTGAATTTTTATTCATTTTTCCATTAAAAATTCTTTACATTTTGCGGAATTGTGCTAAAATATTTTTCGGAAAAATGCTGAGTCGGTCAGCATATTTTATTAAGAGAAGGCTTTTTTAATGAACAAGGATTTAACGGTCGGAAAACCGAGCAGGGTTTTGAGAAATTTCTGTCTGCCGCTTTTCGGGAGTGTAATTTTTCAGCAGCTTTATACGATTGCGGACAGCTTTGTAGCAGGCAAATTTGTAAGCGAAAAGGCTTTGGCGGCTGTGGGCAACAGCTATGAAATAACGCTGATTTTTATGGCGTTTGCGTTCGGCTGTAACATCGGCTGTTCGGTTATTGTGTCAGGCTTTTTCGGCGCAAAAAAATTTAAAGAGCTGAAAACTGCCGTTTATACGGCTTTAATCGCAAGCGGAATTTTGTGTGTTGCTTTAATGCTTTTGGGTGTTCTGTTCGGGGGCGGACTTTTGCGGCTTATTAACACTCCTGACGACATCATAGCGGATTCAAGGCTTTATCTTGATATTTACATTTTAGGACTGTTGTTTGTATTTTACTATAATGTTGCAACGGGTATTTTCTCAGCTCTCGGTGATTCAAAAACTCCGTTTTATTTTCTGATGTGCTCGTCTGTTGCAAATATTTTTATGGATATTCTGTTTACAACTGCATTGAAAGGCATATTCAAACGCGGCGTTGACGGCGTTGCGTGGGCAACATTTCTGTGTCAGGGAGTAAGCTGTATTCTTGCTCTGATTTTCGTATTTAAACGGCTTAAAAAGATAAAAACTGACGGAAGAAACAAGGTATTCTCATTTGAAATACTGCGAAAAATTTCGTATATAGCAATTCCGAGCATCTTACAGCAAAGCTTTGTTTCAGTCGGAAATATCATTATTCAAGGTATAATAAATACATTCGGTTCAAGCGTAATTGCGGGCTATTCGGCATCAATAAAGCTTAACAATCTTGTAATAACCTCGTTTAACACTATCGGTACGGGAATGTCGAATTATACGGCGCAAAACCTCGGCGCAGAAAGAAAAGAAAGAGTGCACGAAGGATTTAAAGCAGGCGTCAGAATGGTCGTTTTAATCGGAGCTGTTTTTTCTTTTGGCTATTTCTTCTTCGGCAAAAGTTTAGTTCACATTTTTATAAATGATTACACAGGCGAGGCTATGAATACGGGAATTATGATTTTAAAAATAATTTCTCCGTTCTATTTTGTCGTTTCAACAAAGCTTATTGCGGACGGAGTTCTCAGAGGAGCGGGCAAAATGAAGCAGTTTATGCTTGCAACCTTTACAGATTTGATTTTGCGTGTTGTACTGGCGAAAATTCTTTCGGGGACTGCCCTCGGCTCGGTGGGAATTTGGCTTGCCTGGCCGATTGGCTGGCTCACGGCAACGGCATTGTCGCTGATATTCTATTTTAATTATCATAAACAAATTAAAAAATATTTTAAAGCGTAGAACGGGGCGACGAGAATTGTAGGGACAGCCGACCTCGGCTATCCGTGGCAATTTTTATTTTTACGCACATTTTCCCGGTGCATCGGGTCGATGCACCCTACAAAACAAAATCCATACTTGCGTTTCCTACGGGGTGTGCAAAAAAACGGGACAGAGGGCATTGTCCCCTACGATTTTCTTGGCGGGTAAACCCCTGCCCTACGCTCTGCTTAACATAAAAACAGGACAGCCATTGAGCTGTCCTGTTTTGCATTTACTATATATCCGTTTTGAGATTTTCAATGATGTTGTCGTCACGGATTTTATCTATTGAATAAAGAAGCGCTATTCCTATTATTGTAAACACAGCAATAATTGCTAAAAGATATGGAACGGGATGCACTATAAAGCCAAAATCCATACTGCCCGAAAGCGCTTTATACATCGCAAAATGTATCAGCACACCTATGGGGAATGAGAACAGCAAAGCCTTTGCGCCGTAACGCCCTGCCTCAAAATAAATCATTCTCTTGAAGCTTTTGGGCGTCATTCCCACGGAGCGGAGCATTGCAAACTCACGTCTGCGTTCGTTCATTGAATTGGAAATGGTATTTATTATATTGAGCACGGAGATTATTGAAATGAGCGTAATAAAGCCGTAAATAAATACCTTTGCAATGGTAAACAGATTGTTCATTTCATTGTATCCCGCTCTGGGAGTTGAGATAGAAAAGCCCATTTCGGAATTTTTCTCTCTAACGGATTTCATAATCTCTTTTCTGACTTCTTCAAAATCATCGCACATTATGCTGAAATTTATGTCAGCTGTGTCTGCCAAACCGCCCATAACACTGCCGATGTGGTCCTCAGACATAACAATCAGCGGGCAAGACGTATAGTTCATACTGACGAATTTTTCTTCGCCCCATTGCTTGGTTGTCTGGATTCCCACTGTAATTTCCGACTCTTTTTTAACGGGATTTTCGATTTCCTCCCCCTCTTCATTTACTGTGGGTCCGGAAACAGTCAGCGATATGCTTTGACCCTCTAAGTCTTTAAGGGGTTGTTCTCTTGTTTTTTTACCGTCAGTCGTTTTTAATACGCTGTTGAAAACAATTGCAGTCGGGTTGTTTTTGTCGTGATATTTTTCGGTGCGTTCGCCCAATTCTTTAAGGTAGCCGTCAAAGGAGGCGTTGTCAAGGAATACAACTCCTGCGATGCTTACCTCATCTTCACCTAACTCCTTGTAATACGATTTGTCTATTTCTGCAAATCTTGATACATCATAAAAACTGCTGTTGATATTTTTGTTTTCTTTTACAGTTTCCAAGAGAGTATCTTTATCCTTATACTCCGCAGAAAGAGTTATGTCGGGAGTTAAAATAAGGCTTGTTTTGAGAATATCTGAAAGCATTGCGCTGAAATTTGCAACCGTTAAGAATACAACAACGCTGAGGCTCAGTGCAAATACAATATTTCTTGACCGCCTGCCGTTGCGCTTAAAGTTCTTAACTGCCAAAGTACCCTCGTAACCGAATATTTTACCTGTAAGCTTTGATGTCCGCAGTCTTTTAGGCTTTTTAACCTTAACGGTATTAGCCTGACGAATAGCGTCAATAGCCGTAGTTTTTGAAGCCTTTCTTGCAGGGATATACATTGAAATGAAAATTGTAACTGCGCTTGCAAGAACAGTACCCAAAATTACGAACCAGTTAACATACACCTTCAAACTGTCTGTTCCGTAGGTCACGGTGCTCAGGAATGCGTCTTCAATGCACTTAAAGGTGACAGCAATTCCGCCTATACCGGAAATTATACCTAAAGGTACGCTGATAAGACCTAAAATAAGTCCTTCAAAGTAAATCGACATTCTCTTCTGGCGTTTTGTAGCTCCCACTGAGGCTAACATTCCGAGGTATTTTGCCCTTTCCTGATACGACACGGCAAAGCTGTCGTAAATCATAAATACGGAAACAACCGCAATTATTAAGAGCAGTATTCCTGCAAACAGTCCGAGGGAAATCATTACCCCGTTACCGTCCAAAATCATCGAAAAGTTAAACAGCTCGCTGTTGACGCTGTAGCTCGCAAAGCCCATGGTTGTTTGTGTCTGCTTAATTTTGTCGTAAATTGAGTTGTCAAGCTTGTCGTAACGGGCAACAACAACCGTACCTTGGGACTCTTTCAACGCCTCGCTGTCAAGACCTGCAAAAACAGCAAAGCTGTCGGTTGCGGAGACAAAGCTGTCGCTGATACCTACGATTTCATATTCACGGTTTACAATCTTTTCGGTTTCGCTTTCTTCATCGGGAACAGAAACGGGAATTGTTATTTTATCGCCAATATTTACATCTAAATCAAATTCGTCAATTGCTCTTTTTGTAAGCAACAGCTCATGGCTGTTCTCGGGCAGTCTGCCCTTTGAAACAGTAACATTGCGCATTCCGAACCAATTTATTTCGGCACAGAAAATAGTTGAATTGTGCGTTACCAGCTTATTGTCACTGCCGTAGGTTGTTGTTCCGTACACCGTTCTTGCAGCAAACTCATCAATATTTTCGTCTGTCGCAAAGAAGGGCTTGTGAAGAGAATAGTCGTCGTCGGTAAACTGCGCATGCCAGTTACCGTCTACCTCTAAGGTTGAATTCTGAAAATACTTTATAAATGAAATTGCGCTTGTGAAAACCGCCGTTACCATAGCAACTGACACGATAATCGCAACAATTGTCAGAATAGTTCTTTTTTTGTGCGTCTTAATGTGGCGAAGCGTGAGAGTGTTTACAATGTTCACTTATTTCACCTCATCTCTCACTATTCTGCCGTCCTGAATGGCAATTACTCTGTCAGCAGAAAGTGCGATGCGTTCATCGTGAGTAATGATTATAACGGTTTGCTTATATTCTTTATTAAATCTGCGCAAAAGCTCCATAATTTCCTTGCTGTTTTCACTGTCAAGGTTGCCTGTCGGCTCGTCTGCGAGCAAAAGAGCCGGATTATTAAGAAGCGCTCTGCCTATAGATACTCTTTGTTGCTGACCGCCTGAAAGCTCTGATGGCAAATGTGAAAGACGGTTGTAAAGTCCAAGCTTTTGTGCAAGCGTGCCGATTTGCTGTTTGTCGGGGCTTCTGCCGTCAAGAAGCAGAGGAAGAGTTAAATTTTCCTCAACGGTTAATATCGGGATAAGGTTATAAAACTGATAAATAAGACCTATCTGCCGTCTGCGGAAAATTGCAAGCGCTGTTTCGTCAAGCGTGCTTATGTCAGTTCCGTTAATTATTACCTGACCGCCTGTTGCCGTGTCAACTCCGCCTAAAATATGCAAAAGGGTTGATTTGCCAGAACCTGACGGACCTACAATTGCAATAAACTCGCCCTGCTCAACCGAAAACGAAACGCCGTCAAGTGCTCTTACCTCGGTTTCGTCTTTACCGTAGATTTTGGTTAAATTATTTACTTCAAGAATTCTCATTTCTTTGCTCCCTTCAGTATTAAGGCAAATAAAGCCAATACGGGCAAAATAAATAAAAGTTTTTTCATAGTATTTATCTCCTTTTAGATTGAATTTGAAGGCAGGAAGAGCCAAAGGGGAGATACGGTTAAAAATACTTTGTTTTAAAGAGTCTTTGGGATTTGTGCCAAAATGTGATGAAGAAGTGGGGTATGTTTTGCCTATGAGGGGGTTCTTCACTCGGCTCTTCGAACCTTCAACGTTATTATATCGGTCAAATGTGACTTTTCGGTGACTGTTTTCATTACGGTTTTGTAATATTCGGTTTATTTTGCATAATGAGAATATTAAGTATACTAATTATATATTTTTTGCGTAATAATATCAATTCCGATTTTAAACGGAGCAATATATAAAGAACTTAGAATATTTTTAACTATCAGGCGGGATATTTTCACGTTTTGCGGAAATAGAACGTCTGTTTGTACTATTTATGGAAGATAAATTTATGAAACAGAACGAAAAAAAGTAAAAAATGCTTTATTAAATTTATTTTCCGAATACAAAGGAGGCAGATATGGGCAAAAATCTTACAAAAAAGGAAGCGGAATTTTGTTGTCTTGCCGCAGTCCTCGGAAATCCTTCGGAGGCGGCATATAAGGCAGGCTTCACAGTCTTTCCGCAGAAAAAAGCAGAAAAGCTTTTACGGCAAAAGCAGATTTCGGATGAAATCGAAAAAATTAAGGAGAGAAATGCAAAAGAGAGCGCCGCTCTTACGGGACTTCGCAGAATTGCATTCGGCTCGGTTGCAGACGCAGTCGACCTTGCAATACATTTCGGAGAGAACGCAGATACACATTCGCTCGATTTATTCTCCGTGTCGGAAATCAAATATAATGTCGGCAAAGGAATTGAGATTAAGTTTTACGACAGGCTTAAGGCTCTCGAAAAGCTGGCAGAAATTGAGTCCGCCAAAGAAAATTCAGGCGCAATGTCTATTTACGAGGCTATTTCAAACAGTGCAAGGCAGGCGGACACTTATGAATAAATCGTTCACACCGTTTTCGCCTAAGCAATTACAGGTACTTAACTGGTGGTGCGAGGAAAGCGAGCATAAGGACAAAATCGGGATAATTTGCGACGGGGCAGTAAGAAGCGGAAAGACTCTTTGTATGACCCTCTCGTTTGTGCTTTGGGCATTTTACAGATTTTCGGATTCCGACTTTGCCGTGTGCGGTAAAACGATAACGTCACTTCGGTGCAACGTCATAACGCCCATAATTCCCGTATTGCGACAGATGGGGTTTACGGTGACGGAAAAGCTGAGTGCAAATCTTGTTTACATATCCTTCGGCGGTAAACAGAACAGATTTTATCTTTTCGGCGGCCGTGACGAAAGCTCATCGTCGCTCATACAGGGTATTACGCTTTCGGGCGTAATGCTTGACGAGGTGGCGCTTATGCCGAAATCCTTTACGCAGCAGGCAATTGCACGGTGCTCCGTTGACGGCTCAAAGCTTTGGTTTAACTGCAATCCCGAAAATCCGCATCACTGGTTTTACAAGGAATGGATTAAAAAATGCAAGGAGAAAAACTGTCTTTACCTGCATTTTCTTATGAGCGACAACCCGTCCCTCACAAGTGAAATCCGAGAGCGCTACAAAAGGCTCTATTCAGGTATGTTTTACGAAAGGTTCATCGAGGGAAAATGGGTCTGCACGGACGGACTTGTCTATCCTTTTTTTAAAGAGGGTGTTCACACCTATTCGGAAGAAATCGGCGGATTTTCTCAATACTACATCTCCTGCGATTACGGAACGGTAAACCCTTGCTCAATGGGGCTTTGGGGTGAAAAGGACGGAATTTGGTACCGTATTTCCGAATTTTATCACGACTCCCGTGCGAAAGGCTTTCAGATGACCGACTCGGAATATTACGGTAAGCTCTGCGAGCTTGCAGGCAACAGAAAAATCAGCGCAGTGATTGTTGACCCATCGGCAGCATCGTTTATTGAGTGCATCCGCCGAGGCGGAAAATTTAAGGTAATCCCTGCTAAAAATGACGTTGCCTACGGAATACGAAAGGTGTCTGAATTTTTAAAAAGCGGAAAAATCAAAATTCACACTTCCTGCACAGATGCAATCCGTGAATTTTCGCTTTACCGCTGGGACGAAAATGCGGGTAAAGACGCTCCGAAGAAAGAAAACGACCACGCAATGGACGATATTCGCTATTTTGTAACTACGCACAGACAAAATGACGGCGGATTTTTCGCCCTGTCTGCTCCGAGAACAGAAAGGAGAATTTATGAGCGTATTTGACAAACTCATTAAAAGAGGAACTCCCGTAAAGGCGGCACAGACTGCCTCGGAATACTCTTCAAATACACTTTTCCGATTTCCCGAAAGAAATGTAAATCTGTCACTTTACAAGAGCCTTCGTGACAGTGTTCCCGTGATTGACGCCGCAATAAGCAAAACCGTGCGGCTTACGGGCGGATTTACAGTTAAAGCAAATAACGAAAAATACCAAAAGGCTCTTGACAAATTTTACAAGACGGTTAACGCAGGTTCAGGGCGGTGCGGATTACAGCTCTTCACCGACACCTATTTTACCGAACTTTTAACCTATGGAACGGCGGCAGGTGAAATAATTTTAAACGAAAACGGCGATATTCATTCGCTTTATGCAGTACCTGCAAAGGATATAAATTTAAAGCGGAGCAAAGACGATTTCAGCCGTGTGCTTATCTGCCGTCCCGATTCTTTTTCTGGCGAGCCGTTAAATTTTCAGGAACTCCTGTTCTACACGGCGTTAAACCCCGACGCAGGCGAAATTTTCGGAAACTCAATACTTAAAGGACTGCCGTTTATGAGCGATATTCTTATGAAAATTTATTCTTCGATAGGTAAAAATTTTGAAAGAATGGGCAATCTTCGCTTTGCCGTAACCTACAACCCCGGCAGTGATTTAATTGACCGCAGTTTTGCAAAGGAGAGAGCCGAGCAAATTGCCGCCGAATGGTCAAATGCAATGGCAAGCTCAGAGGTGCGTGATTTTGTTGCGGTGGGCGACGTTAACATCAAAGTTATAGGTGCAGACAATCAGATTATTGACAGCGAAGTTCCCGTAAGGCAGATTTTAGAACAAATTCTTTCAAAGCTGTCATTGCCACCGTTTATGCTCGGTTTTTCCTGGTCAACCACGGAACGTATGAGCACAATTCAGGCAGATGTTCTCACAACGGAGCTTTGGAGCTACCGCAGGCTTTTGACCCCGGTTATTGAGAAGATTTGCGATATGTTTTTGCGAACTCAGGGTAACTGCGACGGCATTACGGTAATTTGGGACGACATCACGCTTCAGGATTCGCTTGACGAAGCAAGAGCAAAGCTATATCTCGCTCAGGCAAAGGCAATTGAAAACACTGCATCAAACAGTTAAATTCGGAGGTGAAACAATGGTAAAAAATTATGAGGCAAATCCCGCTTTAAGCGACGTGTCCGCAGAGGATTTGGAGCTTATTAACCGCCAGAGCCTTAAAAAACTTTCGGCAGATGATATTTTCACATTTTCGGTAATACTTTGCGACAATGAAATCGACCGTGATTTTGAGGTGTTCTCAGACGGGGCACTTAAAAATCTTGAAAAACTTTTCATAGGCAAAACTGGAATTTTAAATCACAGCAACCGCTCGGAAGACCAGATTTGCAGGACATATAAAACGGAGCTAATTTGTGACAGCGGCAGAAAAACCGAATACGGCGAAGGCTACAAATACTTAAAGGCTTGGTGCTACACGGTGAAAAGCGCAAAAAACGAGGATTTAATCCGTGACATTGAAAGCGGAATAAAAAAAGAGGTCAGCGTTTCCTGCAATTGCTCCGAAAAGGTATGCTCCGTTTGCGGTGAGAGCGTTTGCGGACATCGGGCAGGCAAATTTTACGGCGACACTCTTTGCTTTAAGACTATAAACGGTGTTACAGATGCTTATGAGTGGTCCTTTGTAGCAGTTCCCGCACAGCGAAATGCAGGAGTTACAAAGGCGGCGTCTCAGAAAGAAAATACACATTCTCAAATTAAAAAGGCAAAAGCAGAAAAGTACTTAAGCTTTGCCGAGCAGTACAGAAATGAGATGAAAGCGAGAGCACAAAAAGGCTTTTCAATGCTTTTCCCTGAGCTTTCGTCCGAAACCGCAGACTGCATTATAAATCTTTGCAATGCAAAAATTCTTTTTGAGCTTAATAAGAGCTTTGAAAAGAAAACGGCAAAAATATTCCCCGTAAAATCGCAGTTCGGGGAAACGAAATCGGAAACAAACGACATTAACAGTCAATTTAAATTTTAGGAGGTAAAAAATATGGCAACATTTGAAACAATTAAACTTGACAAGGGACTTTACCGTTCACCCTTCGGCATTAACGCTGAGCTTGAGCATATTGACCCGTCCGAAAACTACAAGGGAACATCTCTTGAAGGACTTGACGCATTTGAGCGTCAGCTTAAACGCTTTGACATTAAAATTAAGGGCGCTAATTCTTCGCCCATTGAAAAATTTTTCCAGACATCTGATTCAGCGGTGCTCTTCCCTGAATATGTGGGCAGGGCTGTCAGACAAGGTATGAATGAAAACTGCAATATTGACGATATTATCGCAACACGCACCGACATTAACGGTCTTGATTACAGAACCATTGCTTCTCTTCCCGAAAAAGAACTCGGCGCAGAAATTGCGGAATATAACCCTATTGCCGAGGGAGGAAATATTCCCGAAGCACATATTAAAACAAAGAGCAACCTTGTAAAGCTTCACAAAAGCGGTAAAATGCTTGTTGCATCTTATGAAGCACTTCGTTTTCAGCGTCTTGACATTTTTTCGGTCGCACTCAGAGAAATCGGCGCTTATCTTTCACGTATCCAAACAGCAGAGGCAATTTCAGCAATTTTAGAGGGTGACGGCAATGACAATGCTGTAAAGGTTATTGAACGTGACAGCACTGCTCCGCTTTCGTATTCAGACCTTGTTAAGCTTTGGAGCAGTCTGGACCCGTACACAATGAATACTATTATAACATCAGGCGATATTGCATCACGCATTATGTGCTTCCCTGAAATGCGCGATGCCGCCGCAGGCCTTAATTTCCATGCGACGGGCAAGGCGATAACTCCGTTGGGCGCAAACCTTATCATAAGTAAAATGGTGAACAACGGCGTTTTAGCTTTTGACAGGAATTATACGCTTGAAATGGTAACAGCAGGCGGAATTGTTACGGATTTCGACAAGCTTATTGACCGTCAGCTCGAAAGAGCCGCAATTACTCAGACTTACGGTTTTGCAAAAATTTGCGATAAGGCATCGGTTGCTATGACCTTAGGTGAAACAGAATGATTGATTCAAAGGCGGTTTTTGAAGAGGTAAAGCGTCTTTTTGATTTTCCTGAAGAGGATAATGAAAAAATTTCTGGATTGAGCCGTGCCTCAGCAAGCACTCTTTCAAAAAGGCTTAAGGAAAACTGTACAGGCGAAGAAGTTGATGCGATTTTTGCTGCCGCCGCATTTACCGCATACCGTTATGCACTTTTGTGCATCTGCCTTGACGATTACTGCGACTATATTAAAACAGGCGACGTAACAGTCCGCCGTTCATCATCGTCAATATTGGAAAGCGCAGAAAAGCTGCTCGCAGACGCTTTTTCAAAGGCTGACTGCTTTACTGATATCGGCTTTATTTTCAAGGGCTTTTAAATAAGGAGATGCAAAATGACGCTTAACGGAATTTTTAAACACGGCAGAACCTGCCGTCTGCGCCTTGAGAAAGGGCATTACAGCGAAAGCTTTAAAGCGCATATTCAGCCTATACGCTATAAAACAAAGCTGTATTTAGAGGGAGATTTTACGGAAATCGGTGTAAATAAAAATGATGTATACCTTTATTTAGGCCCTGCAAATCACGACCTCACATGTCTTTCCGAGGATGCAAGAGTAATTGATTCAGATAATGCGCTTTATAAAATCGACAGATGCGAAAGAGTAATGCTCGGCGATAAATGCGTTTATATTTGGGCTGTAATCAGAAAAACAACGGAGGTGAATATATGATTTGCAATGATTACTGTAACAGTATTTTAGATAATTTAAAGGGTATGTCCCCTGACGTAAACTTGGTTTTAGCGCATGAAAGCGGAATTAAAAGCGTACCTATCTCTAAGCCTTATGTGGCGGTTGGAATAAAAAAATTCGTTATCAGTCCTGCTATTGTGCAAAAGAATGAGGACGGTGCAGAAATCAGCGACGGGTCAAGAAAGCTTACCGTAACAGCAAGTGTAAATATTTACGCACCTTACAAAGAGGGAACTCAGGGCAGCACAAAAATTCTTGACACTGTTTTTGATACTCTTCTCGAAAAAAACCATGGCAGTTTTATTGAGGCAAGGCTTCTCGGCACAAAATATTCACGTGAAACTCAAAGCCTTGTGAGTGAAACGGAGTTTGTCTTTGAAAACTATATTTCAGACATAATTGAAGGACCGCCTATTACGGATTTGGGTTAAGGCGGAGCAAAAAAATTTATATTATTAAATTTTATGAGCGGTTTTTTGCCGCTCTTTTTTTGTGTGCTTTTTAAAGTTGTGTCGGTTTAATTTGCTGTAATTTATGAAAGTTTGTTTTGATATACTTTTAGTATTATTGTCAAAATCAGTCTTATTTTGTAACAAACTGCACAAATGGGTATAATAAAATTTGTGTGCAATTTGATTATTTTGTTCAAAATTCTATTGAAAACTTAAATTCGGCGTGATAAAATATATCTGTATAATTTTGGCAGGGTGTAAGCTCCTCGCTCCCCGTGTCGGAAAGGCGAATTGTGAATTATGAAGGAAAACAAAATCAAGGCAAATTCCGTAAAAATAAATAACAGCAAAAAAACAAAAAAGAGCGATATGAATGAGGTTCCCGTTTACCTTTTCCATCAGGGTAATAATGCAAGAGCTTATGAATTTTTCGGCTCGCATAGAAATGCTGACGGCTCAGTTGTTTTCAGGGTATGGGCACCGCACGCCGAAAGCGTGTCAGTTGCGGGCGACTTTAACAACTGGTCTGACAGTGAAAATGTTATGGAAAAGATTTCCGACGGCGGAATTTGGGAATGTAAAATAGACGGCATAAAGCAGTATGACGCTTATAAATATTCAATTTTAACAAAACAGGGCAAACGGCTGATGAAAAGCGACCCCTATGGCTTCCATATGGAAACAAGGCCGCAGAACGCCACAAAATTTTATGAGCTTGACGGATATAAGTGGAATGACAGCAAGTGGGAAGAGAATAAAAAGACCTCTGCTGTTTACGCAAAGCCTGTTAATATTTACGAGGTACATTTAGGCTCGTGGAAACAGCATGAGGACGGAAAATTCCTTTCTTACCGCCAAATGGCTGACGAATTAGTGCCATATGTTAAAGATATGGGTTACACGCATGTTGAGTTTATGCCCCTTACCGAGTACCCGTTTGACGGCTCGTGGGGCTATCAGGTTACGGGTTATTTCGCTGCGACCTCACGTTACGGCACACCGCACGATTTAATGTATTTGATTGACGAGTTTCATAAAGTAGGCATCGGCGTAATTCTTGACTGGGTTCCTGCGCATTTCCCGAAGGATGCAAACGGACTTTATGAATTTGACGGTACTTGCGTCTATGAATATGCCGACCCCAGAAAGGGCGAGCATTACGGCTGGGGAACAAGAGTGTTCGATTTCGGCAAAAACGAGGTAAGGAGCTTTTTGTGCTCAAGCGCAATGTTTTGGCTTGATAAATTTCATATTGACGGACTTCGTATTGACGCAGTCGCCTCAATGCTTTATTTGAATTACGACCGTAAGGACGGCGAATGGATAGCCAACAAGAACGGCGGAGTTGAAAATTTAGAGGCTGTTGAATTCTTCCATAAGCTTTCAGAGCTTTTGTTCCGTGATTACCCCGGCGCTTTAATGATTGCCGAGGAGAGCACCGCTTGGCCGATGGTTACAAAGCCCGTATTTATGGGCGGTCTTGGCTTTAACTTTAAATGGAATATGGGCTGGATGAATGATATTCTCCGCTATTTCTCTCTTGACGGAATTTACCGAAAGAACAATCACGGCTGTATAACATTTTCATTTTTCTACGCTTTTTCCGAGAATTTCATTCTGCCGATTTCACACGATGAGGTTGTTCACGGCAAATGCTCGCTTATCAACAAAATGCCCGGAACTTATGAAGAAAAATTTGCGGGAGTCAGAGCGTTTCTCGGTTATATGATGGCGCATCCCGGCAAAAAGCTGCTGTTTATGGGCAGTGAATTCGGTCAGTTTATTGAGTGGAATTACGAGCAGGGTCTTGACTGGCTTTTGCTCGATTACGATATGCACCGCAAAATGCAGAATTATACGAAAGAACTTAATAATTTTTATAAAAAGAGTCCCGAGCTTTGGCAGGTGGATTACTCTTGGGAGGGCTTTTCGTGGATTTCGTCCGATGACTGCGACAATTCCGTTATAGCATTCCGCAGAATTGCTGAGGACAAGAAAGAAATTATTGCGGTTTGCAACTTTACGAATGTAAGACGGGAAAATTACAGAATAGGCGTTCCCAAAGCCAATGCTTATAAAATAGTGTTCAATTCGGACGATGAAAAGTACGGCGGATTCGGCGTTTCGCAGAACCCCGAAAAAATTAAGACGGAGAAAATCCCGATGCACGGCTTTGACAAGAGCATTTCTCTTGATTTGCCGCCAATGTCCGCAATTTACCTCAAAAAGACGAGGTAAATAATATATAAAAAAAAATAATGTAGGGCGGGGTTGCGGGTGTCCGGTGGACACCTCTAAGCGAAGCTTAGAAGCACCGACCGAAGCGGGAGCGAAGACCTTGCTCCCGCCGAAAGTCCGGAAAATCACTGTACGTCGTCCCGTGACGGAGATTTATATAATTTTGAAAAATCAACGGGAACCCCCGGCGAGGGTTCCCACGAAAAACAATCCACCGGATTATTTTTCTTCCCCTCCTGCGCTTTTTAAATAAAATAGTTTTGCAGTCTGCGGACTGCAAGGAAAGGTTTCGCCTCTCCACTCCACCGCCTTTTGAAAAAGGCGGGCGAAAACTTTAATATTTTGCTATATTCAGTCTATAAATAAGCCTTACGCTTATTCATTTTATACGCCCGCCTGACGAGGCAAACATTAACGGCACGGCGGACAAAAATACACGAAATTCTTTTAGGAGGAAAATATATGGCTCGTAAAAAGGAATGTATTGCAATGCTTCTTGCAGGCGGTCAGGGAAGCCGCTTGGGCGTACTTACAAAGAACATTGCGAAGCCTGCCGTGCCTTACGGCGGTAAATACAGAATCATTGATTTCCCGCTTTCAAACTGTGTAAATTCAGGTATTAACACAGTGGGCATTTTAACGCAGTACCAGCCGTTAGAGCTTAACGATTACATCGGCAACGGCAGTGCGTGGGATTTGGACCGCATTGACGGCGGCGTTCATATGCTCTCACCGTACCAGCAGATTAAGGGTATGGAGTGGTACAAGGGAACGGCAAATGCCATTTACCAAAACATAAACTTCATTGACCGTTATAATCCCGAGTATGTTGCCGTTCTTTCGGGCGACCACATTTACAAAATGGATTACAACAAGATGCTTGATTACCACAAAAAGAACGATGCGGCTTGCACAATCGCAATGCTTGAAGTTCCGTGGGAAGAGGCGTCACGTTTCGGTCTAATGATTCTTAATGATGACAATTCAATCAGTGAGTTTGAGGAGAAACCGAAAAATCCCCGCAGTAATAAAGCGTCAATGGGCGTTTACATATTTACTTGGTCAAAGCTAAGACAGTACCTTATTGACGATGAGAACAATCCGAATTCCTCAAACGACTTCGGAAAGGATGTTATCCCTGCGATGCACAAAGCAGGCGAGAGAATGTTCGCTTACCTTTTCGACGGTTACTGGAAAGATGTCGGCACAATCGACTCTCTTTGGGAGGCTAATCTTGATTTGCTTAATCCTAAGGTTGACCTTGATTTGTCAGACAATTCATGGAAAATCTATTCAAGAACACCTACAACTCCGCCGCAGTACATTGCTTCTACTGCGGATGTTCAGAACTCGATGGTGTCAGAGGGCTCAAGAGTATTCGGCGAGGTTGACTATTCAATCCTTTTCCACGATGTAACGGTTGAAGAGGGCGCAAAGGTGCGCTACTCAATAGTAATGCCCGGCGCTGTTATAAAGAAAGGCGCAGACGTTGAATATGCAATTATTGCCGAGGACGCGGTTATTGAATCGGGCGCAAAGGTAGGCGATTGCCCTGAAAATTACGCTGACCGTGATGAATGGGGTATTGCCGTTGTCGGCGCAGAAGTAATAGTCGGCGAGGGCGCAAAGGTCGCACCGAAAGAAATGATTTCGGAAAATATTTCAAAGGAGGGCAAGTAATATGACAGGACAGAATATTGTAGGAATTGTTTTCTCAAATGCTTATGACGAGTGCTTGCCTGAGCTTACAGGACTTCGCACAATGGGCTCTGTTCCTTTTGCAGGCAGATACCGTCTTATTGATTTTGCACTTTCAAATATGGTAAATGCGGACATTGAAAAGGTCGGCGTTATTACAAAGTCAAATTATCAGTCACTAATGGACCATCTCGGCACAGGCAAGCCGTGGGATTTGTCAAGAAAAACAGAGGGTATGTTCCTGCTTCCGCCTTTCTCAACGGCAGAGCAGGGCAGTAATGTTGATAAAATTGCATCGCTTAAAGGCGCAATGAGCTTTATCAGCCGTTCAAATGAGGAATATGTTCTCTTCTCCGACTGTAATACGGTATTTAACGCTGATGTGCGTGATATTATGGATTTCCACACAGAAAAGGACGCAGACATAACCATTCTTTACAAGCACGGTAATTCTCCCGCTCTTCAGGACGCAATGATTATGGATGTTGATTCTGACGGCAGAGTCACAAAGGTTTCGTTTGCACCGTCAGGCGCTGAAGATGTAAATTATTCACTCAATATGATTCTTATGAAGAAGAGCTTGCTTGAAAGGCTTATGAATGAGGCTATCAGCCAGAATCTGACTGATTTCGAATCAGACATCATTCAGAAAAATGTTGACAAGCTTAAAATTTACGGTCTTGAATTTAAGGATTATGCCGTTACAATCGACTCAATGGCATCTTATTTCAAGGCAAATATGAGCCTTTTAGAGCCTGAAAACTGCTTAAATCTCTTTAATGCCGAGCGTCCTGTTTATACAAAGCTTAAGGATGATATGCCTGCAACCTACGGCATAGGCTCAAGTGTTAAAAATTCACTTGTAGCAAACGGCTGTATTATTGACGGTGAGGTTGAAAACTCAATTGTATTCAGAGGCGCAAGAATTGAAAAAGGAGCAGTTGTTAAAAATTCAATCGTAATGCAGGATACATACATTGCACAGAATTCCGTTATAAACTGTGTTATTACGGATAAAAATGTTGTTGTAACACCGAATAAGACTCTTTCGGGCGCTGAAAATTACCCCGTTTACATCGGCAAGGGAATTGTTATCTAATCATAAAAGAAAGAAACAGCACTGTCATGTTTTCGGCGGTGCTGTACGGCAAATAAGTTTATATAATAATGAAAGGAGCGATACCGTGCAAATCAAGCTGTTTTTAATGGCTTTTTGTGCGAATACTGTATCGCATGGCGATTAAAATGAAAGTATTATATGTATCAAGTGAGGCGCTCCCATTTAAGGCTTCGGGGGGACTGGGCGACGTTGCTGGCTCTCTTCCGGGGGCACTGCGCAAACGTCTTATCGGAGCCAGAGTTGTTATGCCGCTTTATGACACAATAAGTCAGGAGCTTAAGGATAAAATGACTTTCCTTACTTCAATTTCCGTACCCGTTGCATGGAGACGGCAGTATTGCGGAATTTTTGAGGCAAAGGCAAACGGAGTTATTTACTATCTTCTTGACAATCAGTATTATTTCAAGCGTGACGGAATTTACGGCTATTACGATGACGCCGAACGCTTTGCATTTTTTGCAAGAGCAGTGCTTGAAATGATTCCCCATATCGGCTTTAAACCCGACATTATCCACTGTAACGACTGGCAGTCGGCATTAACTCCCGTTTATTACACAACGCTTTACGCAAACCGTGAGGGCTATGAAAACATTAAAACTGTTTTCACAATTCACAACATTCAGTATCAGGGCACATACGGTATGGAGCTTTTGGGCGAGGTTGTAGGATTACCTGGTGACAAAGCAAGCTTACTTGAATATGACGGCGACTGCAATTATATGAAGGGTGCAATTGAATGTGCCGACAAAATCACAACTGTAAGTCCGTCTTATGCTGGCGAAATTCTTGACCCGTGGTATTCGCACGGTCTTGACATTATTCTTAATCAAAGAAGCTGGAAACTGTCGGGTATACTTAATGGAATTGACACGGAGCTTTACAACCCTGAAACCGATAAGGATATTGTTAAAAATTACGGCACTGCCGATTTTGTCAAAGGCAAAGCGGCAAACAAAAAGGCTCTTCAGGAGCATTTCGGACTGCCCGTTCGTTCCGACGTACCTGTTATCGGTATGGTTTCCCGTCTTGTGGGGCATAAGGGCTTTGACCTTGTAAAGGCTGTGCTTGACGAGCTGCTCTCAACAGTCGACTGTCAGGTAGTTTTGCTCGGCTCTGGCGAATGGCAGTATGAAAGCTTTTTCAAGGAGATGGCGGCTAAACACCCCGATAAAATGGGTATTGAGCTTGGCTTTATTCCGTCGCTTTCAAAGAAGATTTACGCAGGTGCGGATATGTTCCTTATGCCCTCAAAGAGCGAGCCTTGCGGACTTTCGCAGATGATTTCGCTTCGCTACGGCACAATTCCGATAGTCCGCGAAACAGGCGGACTTCGCGACTCAATTCAGGACTCGGGAGACGGCAAGGGCAACGGCTTTACCTTTGCAAGCTATAATGCTCACGATATGCTTTATACAATTAAGCGTGCTGTTGACGGCTACCAAAATACAGAGGGCTGGAATATTCTTGTTAAGCGTGCAATGGAGTGCGACAACTCCTGGGGCAAGAGCGCCAACGAGTACATTCGCCTTTATAAATCATTGCTGTAATGCAGAGAACCGATAAGTTTTATAATGAAATGGGCGACCGCATTATTAAAAGGCGTAAGCAACTGGGTCTGTCACAAGAGGAATTAGCTGCCCGTGCTGATGTTTCACCCTAAATGGTGTCAACTGCTGAGCGAGGCAGCAAATCAATTCTCTCAGAAAATCTTTTGAAGCTCAGCATTGCTTTAGATGTTTCGGCGGATTATCTGCTGACAGGTGAAATAAATGATGGTGATGCAAATATTGTTGCCCAGAAAATTTTAAACGCACCTGCTGAAATTCAAAATAAAATTGTGCAAATTATTGACATTATGCTTGAAGAATAAAAATACCCTCCGTTGCACTGTTGGCTTCGGAGGGTTAAATTTTTACCTTTATAGAGCATATCTTTTGATGAACCGTTGCATTGTGCATTTTCCTTCCTTGACAAACAGGGCAAAAAATAGGATAATATATAGAAAATATTGCTGTAAGGCATTTCGGAAAGGCGAGGCTTATGGAAAACACAGCTATAAAAAAGAAAATAGTATTAAGCGCAATTCAACCGACGGGTACACCCACTCTCGGCAATTATTTGGGCGCTTTGAAAAATTGGAAGGATATGTCCGAAGGGGAATATGACTGTCTTTATGCAGTTGCGGATTTACATTCGCTGACGGTTCGCCCCGAGCCTGCGGATTTACGCAGAAGAACTCTTGAAATGTACGCAATACTTTTGGCACTGGGCATTGACCCTGAAAAAAATATTGTATTTATTCAAAGCCATGTGCCTCAGCACGCACAGCTTTCGTGGTTGCTGAGCTGTTGTACTCAGTTCGGCGAGGCGGCAAGAATGACTCAGTTTAAGGATAAGAGTGAAAAGCATCCCGAAAACGTGAATGTAGGTCTTTTCACGTATCCTATTTTAATGGCGGCGGATATTCTTTTGTATCAAACGGATTTTGTTCCCATAGGAGAAGACCAAAAACAGCATCTTGAAATAGCACGTGACATTGCGGAGCGTTTCAATACTGTTTACGGCAACACATTTAAGCTTCCCGAACCGTTTATTGGGAAAATCGGCGCAAGGGTAAAATCTCTTCAGGATCCGACTCAGAAAATGAGTAAGTCAGACCCGAATCCAAAGGGATACATCTCAATGCTTGACGAGGACAGCGTTATCGTTAAAAAGATAAAGAGTGCCGTTACGGATTCCGAAGCTAAAGTAAGATACGCCGAGGGCAAGGACGGAATAAATAACCTTATGGGCATTTATTCCTGCTGTACGGGCAAGACCTATGATGAGATAGAAAAAGAATTTGACGGCAAGGGCTACGGCGATTTTAAATCGGCTGTTGCAGAAGCTGTTGTTGAGGAGCTTCGTCCGTTTAAATCGGAATTTAACAGGCTGATGAATGACAAATCATATCTCACAAAATGTGCCGAAATCGGCGCTGAAAGGGCAGGGAGACTTGCTCAGCGGACACTTAGCAAGGCAATGAAAAAGACAGGTCTGTTTCAGCTTTGATAAATAATGCAATTGTAGGGGACGATGCCTCATCGTCCCGACATTTTCACTTGTAATTCAGAGAGTAGGGCGGTGGCTTGCTACCGCCGAAAATGACGGTCAGGCGTGGAAGCCTGACCCTACTTATTGTATGGATGTTGTTTTACGGATTATAATATCAAATTGGTGTAGCTTTTTTATTGCTTTAATATTACCGTTGAATTTTAATATTTAAACAGGAGTTTTAAATGAACATAAGATGTACGCCGTCACATCTGCACGGTGAAATAGATGTAAATGCAAATGACAGCTCAAATATTTTTCTTTTATGCGCAGGTGCTCTCTCGGAGCAGGGTGTAACGCTAAAAGAAATTAAAGCGGACGGCTTTGCGGAAAAATTCCCCGATACGCTTCACTATATGGGTGCAAATGTCAGTCGGGACGGTGATAATATCACGGTTTCACGGAACAGGCTTTTCGGAATGTCAAGGCGCATAAAGGAAAGTGAAATTGATTTTTTTATTTACTGTGCGCTTGGCGCTGTCTGCGAAAAAGGCTTTATTCAGTTGAGCGGACTTCGGTCAATTAAAAAGGAAACAGTGGATTTAGCGGTTAAAACGTTTACAAAGCTTAATATTGCCTGTTCGTTTGACGATGAGGACGAGCTTGTGATTTGGGGCGGAAACGATATAACAGGCGGAACAGCGGACGCAAACGGAAACATATATCTGACGCTTGCAATGACCGTCATAAGCTGTGAAGCGAGTATTCCGCTTGATATTCACAATATAGGCGAATTTAAAAAAATTTTTCCGTACTATATAAAAAATTTTAATTCGCTGAACGGTAAAATTGAAGCAATTAAATAGATTTACATAAAAAAACAACTCCCTTTCGGGAGCTGTTTTTTTGCTTTTTTTATCAAAAGCGGGAGAAAGGAGAATGAAAATGAAATATGTCAATCATCTCGATCAACTGTATTTAATATAACACGGAATTATTGAATAACAATAGACAAACAATGAACATTTTGTAAACAGTGTAATAAAGGGCAATACCGCAAAAAGCAAAGCTTTATGTTTGCCGCTTTTTCGCCCGCTCGGAGTATCTTCATACGCCTTCGGGGCGAAGAAAACGTCATCTTGCACCTTTCTTACGCTGTTTGTATTTTTCATTTAACGGCATATAAAAATACGGCGGGAGTAAACCCCCGCCCTACATTATAAGTTATATTAACTATCAATTGTTGAAATTCCCATCGTGATTTCTTCTAACACATCAAGTAAGACCTTAACGGTGTCAAGCGATGTAAATGTGGTAATTCCGTTTTCCACGGCGCAGTTGCGGATTGCTACTCCGTCCTCATAGTGCACGCCCGAAAGAATTGCCCTTGTGTTTATTACATAGCTTACATAGCCTGCCCGTATTGAGTCGAGAATTTCTGTGCTGCCTTCGCTCAATTTTCTGCGGACTCTTGTCCTTATTCCGTGACTTTTAAGGAAATCTGCCGTTCCCACGGTTGCCTCAATGTTAAAGCCCATATCGTAAAAGCGTTTTACAAGGGGAAGAGCCTCTTCCTTGTCCTCGTCTGCAAGAGTGACTATTACGGTGCCGTAATTCAAAAGTTTAAGACCCGATGCAACAAGTGCTTTGTAAAGCGCACGGTGTAATGCATTGTCATATCCGATTGCTTCGCCCGTGGATTTCATTTCAGGCGACAGGTAGGCATCCATTCCCCGAAGCTTGGAGAATGAAAACGCAGGCGCTTTAACGAAATACCGTTTTTTCTCTTCGGGGTAAAGCTTAAATAAGCCTTGTTCTTTTAGGCTCTTGCCCAAGATTACCTCAGTTGCAATGTCGGCAAGTGAATAACCCGTTGCTTTTGAAAGGAAAGGAACGGTTCTTGAGGAGCGGGGATTTACCTCGATAATATATACATTTTCATTTTCGTCCACAATAAACTGAATGTTGTAAAGCCCTATAATGCCTATGCCGAGTCCCAGCTTTTTCGTGTATTCAATAATTGTGCTTTTTACCTTATCCGAAACGCTGAAGGTTGGGTAAACGCTTACTGAGTCGCCCGAATGAACGCCCGTTCTTTCAACAAGCTCCATAATACCGGGGATAAAAACATCTCTGCCGTCGCAAACAGCGTCGACCTCAAGCTCTTTGCCCTTAATATATTTGTCAACAAGCACAGGCTTGTCTTCGTCAATTTCAACAGCAGTTTTAAGATAGTGCTTAAGAGAGTCTTCCTTAGCCACAATCTGCATTGCTCTTCCGCCGAGGACGAATGACGGACGTACAAGCACGGGGTAGCCGATTTCGCTTGCGGCGTTAAGTCCGTCCGGGATATTGGTAACCGCCCGGCCCTTCGGTTGAGGGATATTAAGAGAAGAAAGCAGCTTTTCAAAGCTGTCCCGATTTTCTGCCTTTTCAATAGCCTCACAGTCCGTGCCTATTAGCTTTACGCCGTATTCGTTCAGCGGTTCGGCAAGGTTCACGGCTGTCTGACCGCCGAGGGAAACAATAACTCCGTCGGGATTTTCAAGGGTTATTATGTTCATAACATCCTCGGTTGTCAGCGGTTCAAAATAGAGCTTATCCGCCGTAGTATAATCTGTTGAAACAGTTTCTGGGTTGTTGTTAATGATAATTGCCTCACAGCCCGATTTTTTAATTGTCTGCACAGCGTGAACCGTTGAATAGTCAAATTCAACACCCTGACCGATGCGGATAGGCCCTGAACCGAGAACGATAATTTTTTTACGGTCTGAAATTAAGGATTCGTTCTCCTCTTCATAGGTTGAATAGAAATACGGCACATAGCTCTTAAATTCGGAGGCGCAGGTGTCAATCATTTTGTATGTGGGGAAAATTTTGTTTGACTTTCTCATATCAAAGATTTCTCTTGCGCTCACGCCCCAAAGAGAGGCAATTTCACAGTCCGAAAATCCTATTTTTTTTGCATATTTCAAATATTCAATGCTGTTTTTATTACTTTTAATTTCATTTTCTGCTGAAATAATATTTCTGATTTTTCTCAGGAAAAACAAATCGATTTGAGTGATTTTTGCAATTTCATCTACATTTATATTTCGTCTTAAAAGCTCTGCGATTGCAAAAATTCGGTCATCCGTGCCGATTTTAATATAGCTTTTAAGCGACTCGGTGCTCTCTTTGTCAAATTTTTTCATATAAATGTGCGAAACACCGATTTCAAGCGAGCGCACTGCCTTTAAAAGACTTTCCTCAAGTGTTCTGCCTACGCTCATTACTTCACCCGTGGCTTTCATCTGCGTGCCGAGTGAATTGTTAGCATCGGCAAATTTGTCAAAGGGAAAACGGGGCATTTTTGTAACAACATAATCGAGCGCAGGCTCAAAGGATGCAAGCGTGTTTGCAAGCTTTATTTCGTCAAGTCGAAGTCCTACGCTGATTTTGGCTGAAACACGTGCTATTGGGTATCCGCTTGCCTTTGACGCTAATGCCGAGGAACGCGAAACACGGGGATTTACCTCAATTAAATAATATTGAAAAGAGTTTGGGTCAAGAGCGAACTGAACATTACAGCCGCCCTCGATTTTCAGCGCACGGATAATTTTAAGAGCACTGCTGCGAAGCATTTGGTATTCTTTATTGGTAAGCGTTTGTGACGGGCAAACAACGATTGAGTCGCCGGTGTGAATACCGACGGGGTCAAAATTTTCCATATTGCAGACAGTTATTGCCGTGTCATTTGCATCTCTTATTACCTCGTATTCAATTTCCTTGTAGCCTTTAACGCTCTTTTCAATCAGCACCTGATGAACAGGGGAGAGTGCAAGGGCATTTTTCAAAAGCTGTGACAATTCCTCTTCGTTTTCGGCAAAGCCGCCGCCCGTGCCGCCCAAGGTAAATGCAGGTCGGAGCACAACAGGGTAGCCGATTTTTTTTGCTACTTCATAACCCTCGTCCTCTGAATTTGCAATTTCGGACGGCAAAACAGGCTCGCCTAAAGAGAGGCAAAGCTCCTTAAATTTTTCTCTGTCCTCCGCTCTTTCAATGCTTTCGTGCTTTGTGCCGAGAAGCTCGGTGTTACATTCCTTTAAAATGCCTTTTGCTTCTAACTGCATTGCAAGGTTCAGACCTGTTTGACCGCCTATTCCGGGAAGAATTGCATCGGGGCGTTCTTTTCTGACGATTTTTGCTACGTATTCAAGTGTCAGCGGCTCCATATATACCTTGTCGGCTATGGACGGGTCAGTCATTATGGTTGCAGGGTTTGAGTTGCACAGAATTACTTCGTAGCCCTCTTCCTTTAAAGCAAGGCAAGCCTGCGTGCCCGCATAGTCAAATTCAGCCGCCTGACCGATAACAATCGGCCCTGAGCCTATGACAAGAATTTTTTTAATGTCGGTTCTTTTAGGCATTTTTGCTTCCCTCCATCAAATGAATAAATCGGTCAAAAAGATATGCACTGTCCTGCGGCCCGGGGGCGCTTTCAGGGTGGTACTGCACACCGAAAACCTTATCTTTTTTACATTCAATTCCCTCGGCGGTTTTGTCAAGCAAATTTATATGAGTTATTTCAAGGGGCGTATTTTTTATGCTGTCAAGTGATACGGCATAGGAATGGTTCTGCGAAGTTATCTCAATTTTATCCGTCAAAAGATTTTTAACGGGGTGGTTGCCGCCCCTGTGTCCGAACTTCAGCTTATATGTCTTTGCGCCGTATGACAGGGCAATTATTTGATGTCCTAAACAAATTCCGAATATAGGACAAAAGCCGTGAAGATTTTTCACGGTTTTTACAGTTTCGGGCACATCGGCAGGGTTTCCGGGCCCGTTTGAAATAAACACTCCGTCAGGGCGCATTGCCTTGATTTCTTCGGCAGTTGTGTCAAACGGTACAACGGTAACGCTGCAACCGCATTTTAAAAGCTCGCGCACAATGTTTTGCTTCATTCCGCAGTCAATTGCGACAATGTGGAATTTGCTGTCGGGAGCGGCGTATTGCACTTTTTCTTTTCGGCTTACTCTTTTTACGGCGTCAGTCGGTAAATCCGTATTTTTGAGTATTTCAAGTGCCTTTTCATACGGCGTATTTATATCTGTAATCAGCGCCTTACAACTGCCGAAATTCCGTATTTCCCTTGTAAGACATCTTGTGTCAATATCGCTTATGCCCGCAATTCCGTACTGCTTCATCACTTCGTCAAGAGTTTTTGTGCTCCTGAAATTTGACGGCTCAAAATTTACTTCTCTGACAATAACCGCACTTATACTCGGTTTTTCTGTTTCGTAATCGTCGTCTGCCATACCGTAATTGCCGATAAGCGGATATGTGAATACAACGCCTTGGTCGGTGTATGACGGGTCAGATAAAATTTCCTGATAGCCGACAGGTGAAGTGTTAAACACAATTTCGATTAGCTTTTCGCTTTTGTCACCGAATCCTGTGCCGAAATACTGCGAACCGTTTTCCAAAATAATTTTTCTGTCTTTCTGAGGTATCATTGTTTGTTTCTCCTGATGTTTGCCGCCGCACCGATAAAGCCCTTGAAAAGCGGGTGGGGCTTATTGGGACGGGATTTGAATTCGGGGTGGTACTGTACGCCGATGTAGAACGGTCTGTCGGTAAGCTCAACGGTTTCTACAAGCTTTCCGTCCGGTGAAAGTCCCGAAAGGGTAAGACCTGCATTTGTCAGCACTTCTCTGTAATCGTTGTTAAATTCATAACGGTGCCTGTGGCGCTCGGAAATTTCGCTTGTGCCGTAGAATTCTTCCATTTTTGTACCCTTTTGTATTTCGCATGGGTATGCGCCGAGGCGCAGTGTGCCGCCTTTGTCAATTTCATCGCTTTGACCCGGCATAAAGTCAATTACCTTGTGCGGACAGCCTTCGTCAAATTCACCTGAATGTGCGTCCGAAATTCCCGCTTTGTGACGGGCGTATTCAATAACTGCAATCTGCATACCAAGGCAAATTCCGAAATAGGGAATACCGTTTTCACGTGCGTACTGCGCGGCGCAAATCATACCCTCAATTCCTCTTCCGCCAAATCCGCCGGGAACGATAATTCCGTCAAGACCGCCGAGAATTTCGCTTGCATTTTGCGGTGTAATATTTTCTGAGTCAATCCAATGAATGTTAATGTGTGCGTGATGGCTGTAGCCTGCGTGGCGCAAAGCCTCGGCAACGGAGAGGTATGCGTCGTGAAGCTGAACATATTTTCCGACAAGACCGATTTCAACCTGAATTTTGTCGTCCTTAATAAGCGCTACTAAATCAGTCCACTCAGAAAGCTCAGGCTCTTTTGCCGTTATACCCAATTCTCTGCATACAACACTTGAAAAGTTGGATTTTTCAAGCATCAGCGGTGCTTCGTAAAGACATGGAAGCGTGATGTTTTCAATTACACAGTCGGGCTTAACATTGCAGAAAAGCGAAATTTTTCGGAATATGGACTCTTCAAGAGGCTCGTCACAGCGAAGAACTATAATGTTGGGGTTAATGCCCATTCCCTGAAGCTCTTTTACGGAGTGCTGTGTGGGCTTTGATTTATGCTCGTCAGAACCGCTGAGGAAAGGAACAAGGGTAACGTGAATGAACAGACTGTTTTCTCTGCCGACCTCAAGTGAAATCTGGCGTACCGCCTCAATAAACGGCTGGCTTTCAATGTCGCCTATTGTTCCGCCGATTTCGGTTATTACAACATCGGCATTCGTTTTTTGGCCGACGGAATAGACAAATTCTTTTATCTCATTTGTGATGTGGGGTATTACCTGAACGGTTTTGCCAAGGTATTCGCCCCGTCTTTCTTTGTTAAGCACATTCCAATAAACCTTGCCTGTTGTAAGGTTTGAAAATTTATTTAAGTCTTCGTCAATAAATCTTTCGTAGTGTCCGAGGTCAAGGTCTGTTTCTGCGCCGTCCTCCGTAACGTAAACCTCGCCGTGCTGGTAGGGGCTCATTGTACCGGGGTCTACATTGATGTATGGGTCAAGCTTTTGCGAGGCAACCTTTAAGCCTCTTGCCTTTAAAAGCCGTCCGAGCGATGCGGCGGTTATCCCTTTTCCGAGTCCCGAAACAACACCGCCTGTAACGAAAATGTACTTTGTCATAATTTTTCCCTCCTGCATAATCTCAATTTTTATGTTTTTTAGCTTCGCTTATTTTTCTTTCAAATCTTGATTTTTCCGAATGGTCAGACGGCTTTACGGGGTATTTTCCGTCAAAGCACGCTGTGCAAAAGCCTGTGTTTTTACCTGTAAGCAGTAAAACATGTTCAATACTTAAATAGCCGAGCGAGGTAACTCCGATTATATCTGCAATTTCTTCCGTTGTATGCTCGTTTGCAATAAGACCGTTTTTACTGTCAATGTCAGTTCCGTAATAGCAAGCTGAAACGAACGGCGGAGCGCTGATTCTTAAATGGATTTCCTTAGCTCCCGCTTCCCAAAGCTGGTCAACAATCCGTCTGCTTGTTGTTCCTCTTACAATTGAATCGTCAACCAAAACAATTCTTTTGCCCTCAATAACGCTTTTTATGGGATTAAGTTTAATATTTACATTTTTTTCCCGAAGGGCTTGGTCCGGGGCAATAAATGTTCTGCCTATGTATTTGTTCTTAGTAAAGCCTATTGCATACGGAATATTCGATTCTTTTGAATATCCAAGTGCCGCTTCAAGACCCGAGTCAGGCACGCCTATTACAACATCGGCATTTGCGGGGTATTCCTGTGCTAAAAATCTGCCCGCCTGCTGTCTTGCCTCACTTACACTTGCGCCGTCAATGACCGAGTCGGGTCGGGCAAAGTAAATATATTCAAAAACGCAGGTGCTCTTGGGCACTTTGTTGCAATGTGAAGTGTCAAAGCGGATTTTGCCGTTTTCCACTATTGCAATTTCACCGGGGAGCAAATCCCGTATAAGCGTTGCATTTACGGCGTCAAGAGCACAGGATTCCGAGGCAAAGCAAACACTGCCGTCAGGCATCTGACCGTAGCAAAGAGGTCGGAAACCGTTGGGGTCACGAACCGCAATAAGCTTTGACGGAGAAGATATAACGAGCGAATAAGCGCCTTTAATTATATCCATTGCCGAGGAAACCGCCTCTTCAACTGAGCCGCGCTTAAGCCTTTCCTGTACTATTGTGTATGCAATAATTTCTGAATCTGTTGTTGAATGAAAGATTGCGCCCTTTTCTTCAAGTGTTTCACGCAGCTCGTAGGAATTTGTAAGATTTCCGTTGTGAGCCAATGCCATTCGGCCTTTTCTGTGGTTAATAACGATTGGCTGAATATTTTCTGCACTGTCGCCGCCCGTTGTGGCATATCTTACGTGTCCCACGGCGATATTTCCGTTTCCAAGGCTCTTTAAATCTTCCTGTGAAAATGCTTCGCTGACAAGACCGAGAGATTTTTTAACAGTGAAAACGCCGTCGTCGTTGACTGCTATTCCTGCGCTTTCCTGCCCCCTGTGCTGTAAAGCAAAAAGAGCATAATAGGTAATCTGCGCAACATCTTTTGATTTCGGAGAGTAAATTCCGAAAACTCCGCATTCCTCGTGAATATTACCTATCATTGTCCGCTCGCTCCGTAGTTTGAAAGCACACGTGCCGACGGGTCGTCAACGTTACAGCCCTCCCACTCCTTGTTGGGCATCCAGAAGTCTTTTACCATTTCGGACTGACCTTCATAATACTTTTCAAAAATCTCTCTGTAAAGTAAAGACTCTTTCGTAAAGGGCTTTGCGTGGGTGTACTTTTCTTTCTTTTCCGCAAATTCCTCATCTGTATAACAGCTTTCCGCATATTCCTTTAAATCGTCAACCATTGAGTGACCTACTGCGTCCGAAAAAGCGGCTTTTTCACGGTACAGAATGTCGTGCGGAAGGTAATCGCCCTCAAAAGCGTGACGGAGAAGATATTTACCCTTGCCGTATTTGTTCAGTTTCATTTCGGGGTCTATTGACATTACGTAATGAACAAAATCAAGGTCGCCGAAGGGCACTCTTGCTTCAAGGGAGTTTACGGAAATACAGCGGTCGGCACGAAGAACATCGTACATATGCAGTTCACGCACGCGTTTTTCCGCCTCTTTTTGGAAAGCGGCTGCACTGGGTGCAAAATCGGTATATTTATACCCGAAAAGCTCATCTGAAATTTCGCCTGTAAGCAGAACACGTATATCGGTGTTCTCGTGAATGTATTTGCACACAAGGTACATACCCATACTCGCACGGATTGTTGTAATATCGTATGTTCCGAGAAGAGCTATTACCGTTTCAAGGCTCTCTAAAACATCTTCCTTAGTGATAATAACCTCTGTGTGGTCGCTGCCGATGTAGTCTGCGACCTGTTTTGCATATTTAAGGTCAATAGCGTCCTCGCTCATACCGATTGCAAAGGTTTTAATGGGCGATTTGCTCTGCTTTTGAGCAACGGCGCATACAAGCGAGGAATCAAGTCCGCCCGAAAGTAAAAAACCTACCTTAGCGTCTGAAATCAGGCGTTTGTCAATGCCTGCAACGAGTTTTTCACGAATGTTTTTGCATACGGTTTCCAAAGAGTCATAACAAACCTTTTCAACCTTTGTAATATCACAGTAGCAAATGAATTTACCGCCTTTATAATAATGTCCGGGCGGAAAAGGCATAATCTTTTTAACAAGCTTTACAAGGTTTTTGGCTTCGCTTGCAAAAATTATTGTGCCGTTTTCGCTGTATCCGTAATAAAGCGGACGGATTCCTATCGGGTCACGGGCGGCAATGTACTGTTCCGTTTCGCCGTCATAAATAATCAGTGCAAATTCGGCGTCGAGCATTTTGAACATATCAGTGCCGTATTCCTTATAGAGAGGAAGAAGAATTTCACAGTCGCTGTCGCTTACAAATGTATATCCTTTTTTGATTAAATCTTCTTTGAGAGAATGAAAGCCGTAAATTTCGCCGTTGCAGACAACGTAGCTGTTTCCGAATTTAAACGGCTGCATACCCTCGTCTGTAAGCCCCATAATTGCAAGGCGGTGAAAGCCTAAAAGACCCTTTCCCGTATCTATTATTCTGCTGTCGTCCGGACCTCTTGACTTAGTTTTATCAAAGCACTCCTTAAATAAATCAAAGGTGGCGCCGCCGTCGCAAAAGCCGATAATTGAACACATAAATATCACTCCTAAAAATAGTAATCAGCATTCAATAGGGCAAGTGCTGTTCTCGCGGTGCCACCTATTTTTTTTCTTAAATCTATAAAAAGATTTTACCGTTTTACGCACGGAGTACGGCTCGCTTAATCGGCTCTCTTCGGCTTTTAGCCTTTCAGCTTGCAGCTCGAAAAGTGTTATTCGCAAAGCGCCCGCTGTGCCTTTCCAGCAAACGGCACTCTCTGAAAGCGGCTTTCTTTGTTACTTCTCTTTTCTCAAACGCTTTTGTATATCAATAATCGTAAGAAGTTACATCTTCGCAGTATTCGCATAGCTTTGAACAGCTGTCTGAAAATGCACTTTCTGCATTGTACGCATTAAAAGTCAAATCGGGACTTTTAATGTAAAAATACTGTATATTTATATTATTGTCATCATTGCTCATACTGCGCCTCCCGTTTTATTTGTTAAAGCTTTTAAGAATACATAAAGGCAACGACACCTTGATATAAAAAATCAAAGACGTCATTGCCTTTATGCTGTTATGATTCTAACCCCTAAAGGAGGTTATACTGATTTTATCGGGATATTATACAATACCCTGTGCTTCCATTGCGTTTACAACTTTTTCAAAGCCTGCAATGTTTGCGCCTACAACGTAGTTGCCGTCAAAGCCGTATCTCTTTGCCGCATCGTCAATATTATGGAAAATATCAACCATAATGCCCTGAAGTTTTTTGTCAACCTTTTCAAGAGTCCAGCTTATTCTTTCGCTGTTCTGGCTCATTTCAAGAGCAGATGTTGCAACGCCGCCTGCGTTTGCCGCCTTGCCGGGAACGAAATAAACGCCGTTCTCCTGCAAATATTTTGTTGCTTCTTCGGTTGTGGGCATATTTGCACCCTCTGCGACTGCAATTACACCGTTTGCAACGAGCATTTTCGCATCTTCAAGCGAAAGTTCATTCTGCGTTGCGCAGGGAAGAGCAATATCAGCCTTAATATTCCAAACACCCTTGCCCTCGTGATATTCCGAATTCGGTCTGTAATTTTTATATTCCGTAAGTCTTGCACGTTTAACCTCTTTAATTTCTTTAAGAGCCGCAACATCAATTCCGTCCGGATCGTAAACCCAGCCTGTTGAATCGGAGCAGGTCAAAACCTTTGCGCCTAATTGATGTGCTTTTTCAATAGCGTAAATTGCTACGTTGCCCGAGCCAGAAACCAATGCTGTCTTGCCGTTTATGTCCATGCCGTTTGATTTGAGCATTTCCTCTGTTATGTAAAGAAGACCGTAGCCCGTAGCCTCAGTTCTTGCAAGAGAGCCGCCGTATGAAAGACCTTTACCTGTAAGAACGCCCTCAAAAAGACCTCTGATTCTCTTGTACTGACCGAACATATAACCGATTTCGCGTGCACCCGTGCCGATGTCGCCTGCGGGAACGTCTGCGTTGGGTCCTATGTACTTAACAAGCTCTGTCATAAAGCTCTGGCAGAATGCCATAACCTCACGGTCTGACTTGCCCTTGGGGTTAAAGTCCGAACCGCCCTTACCGCCGCCGATGGGAAGACCTGTAAGTGAATTCTTGAAAATCTGTTCAAAGCCGAGGAATTTAATAATACCGATATTAACTGACGGGTGCAAACGGATACCGCCCTTGTAAGGACCTATTGCCGAGTTAAACTGAACACGGTAGCCTGTGTTAATCTGTGCGTTGCCGTTGTCATCTACCCACGGAACCCTGAATTTAATTTGACGTTCTGGGTTAACAAGTCTTTCAAGTAAAGCGTCTTTTCTGTACTTTTCCTCATTTTTCTCAATAACGGGGCGAAGAGATTCCAAAACCTCTTTTACCGCCTGGTGAAACTCCGGTTCACCAGGATTCTCTCTTATTACTCTTTCAATTGCTTCGTCAACGTATGACATTTTCATATCCTCCTAAAACGCAAAAAGGCGCCATTGAGCCTTGTGACTCAAAGACGCCATTGCCTTTATTGAGAATAATTATACATTTGTATTTTTAATTTGTCAACAAAAAATTCAAGTATCGGAAAAATTTGTGAAGGGCACCGATTTTCAAATACGGTTATTGACTTTTTATTATATATTATGTATAATTTCATATAGATATATGAGCAATGGCGTTCATTTTGATTCTCAATTTGTCAAGATGGACGTTTTATTTTTAAAAAATCAGAAAGCAGGTGCGTTATGAAATATACTAAAGAGGAAATAATGCAGTTCGTAAGGGAAGAGGATGTGAAATTTATCCGTCTTGCATTTTGCGATGTGTTCGGAAAACAGAAAAATATTTCGCTTATGCCCGATGAGCTTTCCCGTGCCTTTGACTTCGGAATTGCGATTGACGCTTCTGCCGTGGAGGGCTTCGGCGGAGAAGTTTATTCCGATTTGCTGTTGCACCCCGACCCCGACACGCTCTCAATCTTGCCGTGGCGGCCTGAGCACGGTAAGGTAGTAAGAATGTTTTGCACTGTAAATTACCCTGACGGCAGACAGTTTGAAAACGACACAAGAAGCATTTTGATTAAAGCTGTTGAAGATGCGAAAAAAGAGGGCTACGAGTTTTTCTTCGGTGCTGAAATGGAGTTTTATCTGTTCAAGCTCGACGAAAACGGCGAGCCTACCGACATTCCTTACGACAAAGCAGGTTATATGGACGTTGCAATTGCCGATAAGGGTGAGAATGTGCGACGTGAAATCTGCTTAACTCTTGAACAGATGGGTATTCACCCCGAAAGCTCGCACCACGAGGAAGGTCCGGGGCAGAATG
The DNA here is from genome assembly GCA_002490425.1 of Ruminococcaceae bacterium UBA7217. Classification (GTDB taxonomy): domain Bacteria; phylum Bacillota; class Clostridia; order Oscillospirales; family Acutalibacteraceae; genus Fimenecus. The sequence continues at coordinate 14,040 of DKTZ01000016.1, read as the reverse complement.
AAATAGATTTCAGATATTCAGACGCTCTTTCCGCCGCTGACAACACAATCACTTTCGCAAACGTTGTAAGCGCTATCGCCGCAAGAAACGGGCTTTATGCTTCGTTTTCGCCGAAACCGCTCAAAGATAAGCCGGGCAACGGACTGCATATTAACATTTCCGTGAAAAGCAAAGACGGCGTTGACCGAAAGACCTCAATGATAGCTGGTGTTTTGGAGCACATTTCCGAGATGACGGCATTTTTAAATCCTACCGAAAAGTCCTATGAAAGGCTTGGCAGTGACAAAGCGCCTAAGTACATTTCATGGTCAAGCGAAAACCGCTCTCAGCTTGTAAGAATACCTGCCGCTTACGGTGAGTATAAGCGTGCTGAGCTTCGCTCGTCTGACCCGTCAGCTAATCCGTATTTAGCGTTTGCACTGCTTATATATGCAGGGCTTGACGGAATAAAAAATAATGCCGAGCTTCCGAGACCTGCTAATATCAATTTTTACAAAGCGGATGAAAAAACGCTCTCAGAATATAAGCGGCTGCCGAGAACAAGGAGCGAGGCCGTTAAAATAGCAGGGTCAAGCAGATTTATAGCAGACCATTTACCTGAAATGATGATTAAAACATACTGCAAATAATTACTGAATTTTTTGAAAGGGGGATGAAGCATATATGGTTTACGAGGGACATTCATACTGCGTCTTGGTTGTTTCATCCTCTGAAAAGATGAATGAGGCGTTAAAGCCGTTGCTTTCGGGCAGAAATATAAAAAAAGTGACATTTGCAGGCAATGTGTCGTCTGCAAACCGACTTCTGCTTGAAAACAGCTACGATTTTGTAATAATAAATTCGCCCTTGCCTGACGATTTCGGAACAAAGCTTGCAATTGATGTTTCAACGGGGAAAAATACCGTTTGTATGCAGCTTGTAAAAGCTGAGCTTTTTGAAGATATTTGTGCACAGGTGTCGCAGTACGGCGTATTCCCTCTGTCAAAGCCAACATCCTCCGCTTTGGTAATGCAGGGCATAATTTGGATGGTGTCCGCTCGTGAAAAGCTTCGACGTCTTGACAAAAAGACTGTGACCATTGAAGAGAAAATGGAAGAAATAAGGCTTGTTAACAGGGCAAAGTGGCTGCTCATTGACAATAAGGATATGTCTGAACCCGACGCACACCGCTACATAGAAAAACAGGCTATGGATACGTCAAGAACTAAGCGTGAAATCGCAGAAAGTATTATTCAAAGATATTCATAAATAAGTAAAAAACTTGTAGGGTACGCCGACCTCGGCGTACCGTGAAAAATAAAACGAAAGATTAAAATTTGTAACGGAGAGCGGGCTGTAAACTGTCCCTGCACGGATGAATAATTTCGGTTGAAATTTAAAAGACAAACTCTCAGTATTTGCTCCACACGGTAGGGGACGAAGCCCACTTCGTCCCAAAGGAAAACTTGAAATATATTAAATTGCGTAACATTGTATCATAAAAAACAGGACTTCCGATTTTTACGTCGAAAGTCCTGTTTTTTTATAAAGACTGTATTTGACAAAAAGTCAAATTATGCTTTCATTGCCTCTTCAACAGCAACCGCAACTGCAACTGTTGCACCGACCATGGGGTTGTTGCCCATGCCGATAAGTCCCATCATTTCAACGTGAGCGGGAACTGAAGAAGAACCTGCGAACTGAGCGTCTGAATGCATTCTGCCCATTGTGTCAGTTAAGCCGTAGCTTGAGGGGCCTGCCGCCATATTGTCGGGGTGAAGCGTTCTGCCTGTACCGCCGCCCGATGCTACTGAGAAATAGTTAATGCCGTTTTCAACGCACCATTTCTTGTATGTGCCTGCAACGGGGTGCTGGAAACGAGTCGGGTTTGTTGAGTTACCTGTTATGGAAACGCCGACATTTTCAAGCTTCATAATTGCAACGCCTTCGGGAACATTGTCAGCGCCGTAGCATTTAACATCTGCTCTCGGACCGTTTGAGAAGGGCTTCTGCTCAGTAACCGTAACTGTTTCGGTGTAGGGGTCAAATACTGTTTCGCAATATGTGAAGCCGTTTATTCTTGAAATGATATAAGCGGCGTCCTTGCCGAGACCGTTAAGGATAACGCGGAGCTTATTCTCACGAACCTTGTTAGCGTTAAGAGCAATTTTGATAGCACCTTCAGCGGCGGCAAAGCTCTCGTGACCTGCAAGGAAGCAGAAGCACTCTGTTTCTTCTGAAAGAAGCATTTTGCCGAGGTTTCCGTGGCCGAGACCAACCTTACGGTTTTCAGCAACAGAGCCAGGGATGCAGAAGCTCTGAAGACCTACGCCGATTGCGGCAGCAGCGTCAGCCGCCTTTTTGCAACCTGATTTAATAGCGATTGCGGCGCCTACTGTGTAAGCCCATTTTGCATTTTCAAAGCAGATAGGCTGTGTTTCCTGAACAATTGTATAAGGGTCAATGCCTTTTTCTGCGCAAATATCCTTGCACTCATCAATTGATGAAATGCCGTATTCTTTAAGAGTTGCGAGGATTTTAGCCTCACGTCTTTCGTAACCTTCAAACTGTGCCATTGTGAAATCCTCCCTTTCTTATTCTTTTCTCGGGTCAATATACTTTGCAGCTTCTGCGAATCTGCCGTATGTGCCGATTGATTTTTCGTATGCTTCGTTGGGTTCCATACCCTTTTTGATAAAGTCAGTCATCTTGCCGAGCGAAACGAATTCATAGCCGATAACCTCATCGTTCTCGTCAAGAGCCATTCTTGTGCAGTAGCCCTCTGTCATTTCAAGGTAGCGAACGCCCTTTGCCTTTGTGCCGTACATTGTGCCGACCATTGAGCGGTAGCCCTTGCCGAGGTCCTCCATACCTGCGCCGATAACAAGTCCGTCGTCAGAGAATGCAGACTGAGTACGTCCGTAAACTATCTGGAGGAAAAGCTCTCTCATAGCAGTGTTGATAGCGTCGCAGACAAGGTCTGTATTAAGAGCCTCAAGAATTGTTTTGCCGGGAAGAATTTCAGCAGCCATAGCAGCTGAATGTGTCATACCTGAGCAGCCGATTGTTTCGACAAGAGCTTCCTCAATAATACCGTTTTTAACATTGAGTGAAAGCTTGCAGCCGCCCTGCTGAGGTGCGCACCAGCCGATGCCGTGTGTGTAGCCCGAAACATCTGTAATCTGCTTTGAAGCAATCCATTTGCCCTCTTCGGGAATGGGAGCCGGGTCGTGATGCGGACCTTTTTTAACACAGCACATAGTTTCTACTTCATGTGAATAGTTAATCATAAAAGATAAACTCCTTTCTGAATTTACTTGATTTTCCTTAATTTGGTTTAACCTTTTAAATTATACATTTACGGGACAACATTTTCAATAGGAAAATTGACAAAACTTTGACATGTTAAACATTTTTTTGGGTGAAATATGCAAAAATACACGCATTTGCACTCAAAAACTAATAAATTGACTTTCAAATAAAAATAATATATACTATTTAATTAAGTTATTTGTAAACAATGAGGATAGATTATGCAAATGAAATTTTCTGTTCCCTGTCTTTTAGGGCTTGAGGGACTTATTGCTGATGAGCTTCGGCGAATGGACGCACAAAATGTTGCCGCACAGAACGGCAGGGTCGATTTTGAAGGCGATGAATCAATTCTTGCCCGTGCAAATATTTGTTCAAGATATGCCGAGCGAATTTTAATCCGAATGGGCAGTTTCCGTGCCGAAACCTTTGAAGAATTATTTCAGGGCGTTAAAAAAATCCCGTGGGAAATGTTCATAGGTGAAAAAGACGCTTTCCCCGTAAAGGGTTATTCGCTTGATTCAAAGCTCTTTTCGGTTAGTGACTGTCAGTCAATCATAAAAAAAGCCGTAGTTGAACGGCTCAAGGCAAAATATAATCTTAATTGGTTTGAGGAAACGGGAACGGTTTATCAAATTCAGTTTTCGATAATGAAGGATACAGTCACGCTGTTTATTGATTCAACGGGCGCAGGGCTTCACAAAAGAGGATACCGCCCCGTTGCCAACGCCGCTCCCATAAAAGAAACGCTTGCCGCCGCAATGGCGGAGCTTGCCAGGGTTCGCCATTACCACACGCTTTACGACCCAATGTGCGGTTCGGGAACGATTTTAATTGAGGGAGCTATGAAAGCGCTTAACATTGCCCCCGGTATTCACCGCTCATTTGCCTGTGAAAAATTTCCGATGATAGACGAATCTGTTTGGCGACAGGAAAGAGCGAGAGCAGGCGACCTTGTTATTCGTGACGCAGACTTTAAAGCGTATGGCTCGGATATTGATTTTAACGCCTTACAAATTGCACAGGAAAATGCAAGGCGGGCAGGAGTTGCAATGAAGATTGACTTTTCAAAGCGTGATATTAAGGACTTTAAGCGTAAAAGCGAAAAGGGAACGGTCATTTGCAATCCGCCCTACGGCGAGAGAATGCTTGACATAAAAAATGCAGAGGATATTTACCGAACAATGGGTAAAATATTTACTCCCGAACGAGGCTGGGCTTATTACATTATTACTCCGGATGAGGAGTTTGAAGCAGTTTTCGGCAGAAAGGCAGATAAGCGCAGAAAGCTTTACAACGGTATGATTAAATGTCAGCTGTATATGTACTTTAAATAAGGAGGCAACAAAATGAAACATTATTTTATTGTTAACCCCGTTTCCGGAAAAGGAAAAGCGGCAAAGGCCTACATTCCCGTAATTGAAAAATATATCGGCGAAAAGGGTCTTGACGCCGAAATTTACGTTACAAAGGCGTTTCGTGACGGTCAAAAGTACGTTGAAGAGATAGCAAAAAAAGGCGAGCCTGTAAGATTTTATTCCTGCGGCGGCGACGGCACGCTTTATGAAATCGTTAACGGCTGCTATAAATATCCGAATTGCGAGATTGCGTGTATTCCCCTCGGTTCGGGCAATGACTTTATACGGCTTTTCGGCGCTGATACCGATATTGCAAATCATGTTAACGGAGTGCCCACAAAGCTCGATTTGATTTTTACCGAGGGAAAGGTTGCCATTAACCAATGCTCAATGGGCATTGACGCTGAGGTTTGCGCAAAGCAGGCAGACTTTAAAAAGCTTCCGCTTGTAAGCGGTGAGGCGGCTTATGATTTGTCACTGCTTTACTGTATGGCAGGCAAGCTCAAAAGCGAATTTAAGGTTACTGTTGACGGCGAAACATTTGAAGATACATTCCTTTTCTGCTATGTAGGCAACTCACGCTGGTACGGCGGCGGATACAAAGCTGCTCCACTTGCAGACCCTGCCGACGGTCTTATTGACGTTGTTATGATTAAGCTGGACAGAAGCCGTTTAAAGCTTCTTCCGCTCATAAGTAAATACAAGGCAGGCGAGCACCTTGACTGGGATATTACCACCTTCCGCAGAGCTAAAAAGGTTGTAATCGAAAGTAAAAAGACTGCAGCAGTCAATGTGGACGGCGAGTGCGAATATGTAAATAAACGCACCTTTGAAATGATGGAAAAGGCGATTACATTTGTAGTCCCCAAAGGTTCACCGTATCTTGACGGTATAAAATAAGTTTTAATACTTACAGCAAAATTTTCTGTGAAAAATTGTTTTAACTTGTATGGACAGCCGACCTCGGCTGTCCGTTTTTTTGCAACTCACCCTGTAGGTAACGCAAAATTGTAGGGAACGGTGCCCTCATCGTTCCGTTTCGTACGCTCCCTTGGATAGGGAGCGGATTTAGTGAAAAGTGAAAAAGTAAAAAACGGCAAGACCCGAAAGGACTTGCCGTTTTTTGGAGCTGCTAACCGGATTTGAACCGGTGACCTCGTCCTTACCAAGGACGTGCTCTACCAACTGAGCCATAGCAGCATATTTAATTTTTTACGCTTCGCTTACAGTTTTTGCGGTTAGGAGATTGCGTTTCCCTCAAAAACATAGTCACACTGCTCGTTTGGAGCACTTCGCATTGCTCCTTGTTTTTTCACCTCATTTTGCTCGTGCATTTCGTCCACCGGACGGCACTCGCAACTTCGCCCAACTGAGCCATAGCAGCAAATAAGTATAATGAATTGCAAGTGACATTATACAAACTTTTTACCGCTTTGTCAAGAAATATGAGAAGATTTATTGAATTTGCAAATAATACTTTTTTATGCTAAAATTAAAAATATGATATTTACCTTAGAAAGAAGATGTTTTATGCAAAAGGTAAAAAAACTTTTGGTTAAATACAAAGAAATTATTTTATATATTATTTTCGGTGTGCTGACCACAGCCGTAAGCTTTGTTTCATACGGAATACTTACAAAGCTAATACAAATGCAAAGTGATATTGCGGGAATTGCCGTCTCAAACGTGATTTCTTGGGTCTGCGCAGTGCTTTTTGCATTTGTTACCAATAAGATTTGGGTCTTTGAAAGCCGTACGGGTGCTGTAAAAGATGTTTTGTCAGAGCTGTGGAAATTTGTTGCGGCAAGGCTTTTAACGGGGGCGCTCGAATGGTTCGGAGTTCCGTTTTTGGTTTATCTCGGACTTAATCAAACGGTATTAGGCATTAAGGGTATGCTTTCAAAGCTTACCATAAGCGCAGCGGTGGTTATACTCAATTATGTATTCAGCAAAATTCTTGTTTTTAATAAGAAAAACCGTGAATAAATATACATTATATACTCATAATTTGTGCATAATGAGTTGATTATAACAAAAATATTCAAAAATCATTCAAAATATGCACTAAACGCGAATAATAATGCACAAAATTGAAAAAATATAAATGTTTTTGCATAAAACATATTGACAATTGAATAAAATGGATTTATAATGAAGAAAATTCCGAAAGGAGATAATAAAAATGAAAAAAGCATTTAAAATTTTAGCAGTAGTAATGGCACTTGTACTTATCGGCACCGTTTTTGCCGCTTGCGGTAAGAAAACAGACGGTGAGGAGAAAGGAAAGGTAACTGCAAAGGTTATTGACATTAAGCTTTCAGACGAGCAGTATGCATTTGCGGTTAACCCCAATAATGCAGAGCTTCTTGAAAAGGTTAACAAGTTCCTTGCAGAAATCAAGGCAAACGGCAAATTCGATGAAGTTATCAACAATTATTTCGGCGACGGTAAACCCGTTGAAATTACTTCAGCAGTTGAAGACAAGACAAAAGATCAGCTGATAGTTGTTACAGAGCCGGGCTTTGAGCCTTTTGAGTACACAATCGGCGACAAGTTCGCAGGTATTGATATGGAAATTGCGAAGTTACTTGCAGACAGCCTTGGCAAAGAGCTTGTTATTAAGACTATTGATTTTGATTCAATCTTCTCAACGCTTAACACAAACGGTGCTGACATCGGTATGGCAGGCATCACAGTAAGCCCCGACCGTGAAAAGCTTGTTAAGTTCTCTGATTCTTATTACAATGCTTCTCAGGAACTTATTGTTAAGAGCACAGATACCAAATTTGACAACTGCAAAACAGCAGACGATGTTGCTAAGCTTCTTAAAGAGCTTCCTGAAACAACAAAAATCGGCGTTCAGAGCGGCACAACAGGCAACGCTTATGTTGATGGCAGTGAAGACCTCGGCTTTGATGGTCTTACCGCAAAAGCAACGCCATATACAAACGGTTCACTTGCAGTAACGGCTATGCTTAACGGCGATGTTGATTATGTTATCATTGACGAAGCTCCTGCAAAACGTATTACAAAAGCAGTTAATGCGATGCAGTAAAATTTGCTTAAAACGATGAAGAATGCTACCCCGTTTATTTGACGAACGGGGTAGTTTACAATTATTTGAGGAGCCGGAAATGGGAAATTTTGAAGTGAAATGGGAAGCCTTTACAAGAGCATTCGTTGATTACGGCGGATACAAAATGGTGCTTGAGGGCTTGCAGAATACAATTATCATAGCAGTACTTGGCTTGATAATAGGTATTTTTATAGGCATAATTATTGCGTCTGTTGAGGTAATGCCTAAATACAGGGTTATTCCCCGAATACTTGACAAAATCTGCCAAGTATATGTTGCCTTTTTCAGAGGTACGCCGCTTGTTGTTCAGCTTTTGGTCGGTTATTATGTAATCCGCCCGCTTTTAGGACTGTCAATTTCCGCTTTGGGGTCTTGTATCATAATTTACGGTATGAACAGCGGCGCTTATGTTTCGGAAATAATGCGAGGCGGTATCAATTCGGTTGACCCCGGTCAGATGGAGGGCGGACGCTCCGTGGGAATGAGCTATCTTACCACAATGGTAAAAATAGTTATTCCTCAGGCGGTTAAAAATATTCTGCCCACACTCGGCAATGAGTTTATAGCGCTTATTAAAGACACGTCAATCGTCAGCTTTGTCGGCGCAAACGACCTTTACGTAGCGTTTAAGTATATAGGTACAAACAACTATGAATTTATGGTGCCCTATCTTGTTATGGCGCTTATATACATAGTGCTTGTCCTTATAATTACGGTTATGATTAAATTTACCGAAAGGAGACTGAACAGAAGTGATAGACGTCATTGATTTACATAAATCCTTCGGTGATAATGAGGTTCTTAAGGGAATCAACATTACAATAAATCAAGGTGACAAGGTTGTTGTTATCGGCCCTTCGGGCTCGGGTAAAAGTACATTTCTTCGCTGTCTTAACTGTATGGAGGATGCAACCTCGGGTAAAATTATGTACCACGGTGTCGACATTACCGATATGTCGGTAGACATAAATGTTCACCGTCAAAAAATGGGTATGGTTTTCCAGCATTTTAACCTTTTTAACAATAAAACTGTTATTGAAAATATTATGCTTTCACCTGTGCTTGTTGCAAAAAAAGCCAATAAAAAGCTTAAGAGAGCAGAAAGAAAATCCGTAAGGGAAATTAAGGCACAGAAAAGGGAAGAAGCGTTGGCTCTTCTTAAAAGAATAGGGCTTGAGGATAAAGCTGACGCATACCCGTCACAGCTTTCGGGCGGTCAGAAGCAGAGAGTTGCCATTGTGCGCTCGCTTGCAATGAATCCCGATGTAATCCTTTTTGACGAGCCGACATCGGCCCTTGACCCCGAAATGGTAGGTGAGGTTCTTGACGTTATGAAGGAACTTGCCGAGGACGGAATGACAATGGTTGTTGTTACTCACGAAATGGGCTTTGCAAGAGAGGTCGGCAACAGAATTCTCTTTATGGATGACGGCAAAATCCTGGAGGAGGGCGCTCCCGAAGAAATTTTCGAAAGTCCCCAGAATCCCCGTCTTAAGGACTTCCTTTCAAAGGTTTTATAAATTTAAATATGTTATAGTAAAAAGGAGAGCTTTAAGCCCTCCTTTTTGTATTTTGTTAAATCCTATTTCTATTTTTCCAAATTCCGTCTGTAATGGAACAGATACTGCTGAGCAATGCCCTCTGTACCTTTCATACATTCGGGAAGGCCCTGTGGGTACATTTCTGCCATAATGCGCTTAACCCAAACATCCACAGGAAATGCCGACAGCTTGTGAAAACCGTAAAGGAGCGTACATTCAGCCACCTTTGCGCCCACGCCTTTGATTTTTATCAGTTCTTCTCTGCCGAATTCAATGGGATTTTCATCAATTTTCTTGAAATCCACTGTGCCGTCCGTAACCTTTCTTGCGGCGTCAATTATGTATTTTGCACGAAATCCTGCCCGCAAGGGCGCTAAATCCTCGGGAGTTAAATCGGCAAGCTTTTCAGCGCTCGGGAAAGTGAATCCGCCGCCGATATTTTCACCGAAGTTTTCGCAAAGCCTTGAAATAATACCCTTAATTCTCGGAATATTGTTGTTCTGCGAAATAATGAATGAGCAAAGCGCCTCCCACGGCTCCTGGCGCAAAATTCTTATGCCGCTGTACTCGGTTACAGCTTTGACAAGGTTTTCTTCGTCGTAAGTGTCCACGATTTTTCTGTAATCTGTGTCAAGGTCAAAGTAACTTTTCCAAATGTTTTCAAAATCATCTTTTGTTGTGCTGTAAAAGATGATTTCACTTTCTGTTTCCTCTACTTTAAGGTATTTTTCGAAAGCAACTCCGCAAAAAATGTTTTCCTGCTGTTCCCACCTGAACGCCTGACCGCAGTCAAGGCAGAGTGGAAGATTAAATACATCAGGTTTTTTAATTCTGTAATCACTCATATGACTCACCAAATCCTCAGTAAAAATCGCTAAAAAAAGCGGTTTATTTTTTACCTTGTGAATATTCACAAAAAATTTTGGACGGAAACCTAACGGAACAGTTCCATTTTGTATAAAATGTTAAGCATATACAACTTTCCGTATTCGTTAAATATTTCACAAAGACTTTCAACAGCTTGTCTAAAACTCGGTTTTTCGTTGAAACAGTGGGTTTTTTAGCCGACTTTTTAACATTTTCAACAGAGTTTTCAACAATTGCAGTCAATCATAATTTATACAATGGGTATAATTTTGAATGTAATAATTTTTGGTTAATATTCCATATTGACAAATTTTCCCAGAAAAAAACTGACTTAAACAGTATATTTTTTACTATAAATTCCTACAATAAAATTAAATTCAAAATTTAATTTTTCTTGTGAGGAAAAATATATGGTAAAAGGAATCAACCGTCAGGTTTTGGAACTAAACGAAACAGGTTCAAGATATTTTGAAAAAGCCTTTTTCTTTGTGAAACCCGAATACAGCAGAGAGTCCGAATCGGTCCTGCGTCAAAGCGCACTTAGGGCAGTCAGCAACGGTTTAGGGGTGCCGAAAAGCCGCCGTCAAAAAGTTAAAAGCAAAATTGCCCTGTTTGTCGAATTACTTGTGTCCGCAGGGGCAGGCGCAGTAGTAACCGCACTCATTATAAAATAATCAGTTCTTTTTCTGAATGAGTTAAATCTTCACAGCCGTTTTCCGTAATCAGAAACATATCCTCAATTCTGACACCGAATTTATTCGGAATGTAAATCCCCGGCTCAACCGTTACAATCTGCCCCGGAATAAGGGGAATGTCATTCGCCTTGTTAAGATTCGGAAATTCGTGAATTTCAATGCCCACGCCGTGACCTGTGCCGTGGGTAAAATATTCGCCGTATCCACTGTCAGCTATCACATTTCTTGCAAGTGCGTCGCCCTCTATCCCCGTAAGCCCTGCCTGAAGTCCGTTTATGCAGGTGATTTGTGCATTTTTAACTGTTTCATACACATTTTTCATCTCGTCCGTTGCAAAGCCGAGAGCTACCGTGCGGGTCATATCGCTGTGGTAACCGCCCACAACCGTGCCGAAATCCATTGTAATAAAATCACCCTTTTGAACCCGTCTTTCACCCGGAACGCCGTGTGGCATAGATGTGTTTTCACCGCTGACGGCAATTGTTTCAAATGAAAGAGCCTCGCCCCCGTGTGAGAGCATATAAAAGTCCAGCTCCAAGCCGATTTCCTTTTCTGTAATGCCCTCTTTAATGAATGTGCATATATGTGAAAATGCGTCGTCGGTGATTTTTTGCGCCGCTTTGATGTATTCAAGTTCTTCTTTTCTCTTAACGGAGCGGAAAGCGTTAATCATACCGTCGAGAGATGTGTCCGTAAGTATTTTAACATCTTTTGCTGAGCCTTTAAGAGAATTATAAAAATCCAGTGTCATTCTTGACGATTCTACAAGCAGATACCGACAGTTCATCTCTTTAAGAATTTCGGCTATCTGCGGAAAAATGCGTTTTTGCAAAACCACTTCGCAGTTTTTCGCCTTTTTCTCCGCCGCTTCAATGTATCTGCCGTCGGTAATAAATACCGCTCTGTCAGCATTTACTATTAAAAATCCGTCAGATGAGGGAAACGATGTAAAATATCTTCTGTTTTCGGGTGAAATTATGAGTGCCGCACAGGTGTCACCCAAGCGTCCAAGCTCTCTTTGTAAATCTTTCATTTAATTAAACTCCGTAACCGTGTTCTTTTTCAAATTCTTTGAGTATCGGCGCTTCTTTTCGTCTGCGTTTCGCATAATATCTCGGAAATCTTGTTTCGCCCTCCATAGGGTCAATGCGAACTGCAATAGCGCCGCACTTGTTGGCGGCTTTTACATCGGCAAAAAGCTGGTCACCGAGCATAGCCATTTCTGTTACATTTACGCCCATTCTTTTTGCGGCAATTCTCAGTTTATATGAAAACGGCTTTTTTGCAAGGTGAACGTAAGGCAGACTCAGCGCTTTTGCAACTCTGCCTGCTCTAGGATTTGTTGCATTGGTTATAATCATTATTGGAAAGCCTGCATTTTTAATTTCGGTAATCCATTCATGAATACCGTAGGCAAAATCCATTGTGCCGTCAAAGCAAATTGTATTGTCAATGTCAAGACCTACTGCCTTAGCGCCCATTTTATGAAGAGCTTCGGGAGTTATGTCTGTAACACACTTAAATCTGTAATCAATTTTCGGAATAAACATATATATCACCTAATTATCTGTTGTCCTAAAAAAACAGCGGACAAGAAACTTGTCCGCTAATTTTCAAAAACAAACACGAAACTAAAGCGAAAGTCTTATTTAAACTTACGCTTACGTGCAGCCTCAGACTTCTTTTTTCTCTTTACGGAAGGTTTTTCGTAATGCTCTCTTTTGCGTACTTCCTGAATAACGCCGTCACGAGAAGTCTGTCTTTTGAATCTTCTGAGCGCGCTGTCAAGAGATTCATTTTCTTTAACTTTTACCTGACTCACTGTAAATCCCTCCCTTTATATTGGGATACATTTTGTATTATACATTACAGAATTGCAACTGTCAACAGTATTTTTTTAATAGATTCCAAATAAAATCCTATTTTTACCAAAAAAACACAAAATGTTAACAATTTGTTCACAATTCCGTACAAACTTTGACAAAGTCATATGATATATTTTAATCAATCGATGAGGTACCCGACTCAATGATTAAAAAATTCAGCTTTTGCTAAGCTGAAATCCTATTAAAGCTTGTAAAAGCAAAAAACCCAATGGAAATTAAACCGATGGAGAAATCTGTCGGTTTTTTTCGTTATTAAAAACATCGAATTAAAGGGCTGTAAAAAATTGATGCAGAAGAGCTTTTCTTCGCCCCGAAGGTGTACAAAGGTACATCGAGAGGGCAAAAAAATCTGTAAAAAGCTAAATATCAATCTTATTATTTTAGTTTTTAAATTTATAAGATAAAAAACGGAGCTTTAAGTTGAAACATCAACCAAAGCTCCATTATCTTTTTTGTTTTGCTTTTGGTCTGCGCGATTTTTTACAGCACC
>DKTZ01000016.1:0-565 GCA_002490425.1 Ruminococcaceae bacterium UBA7217 | reverse complement strand
GTCTGCGCGATTTTTTACAGCACCTTTTCCATACCTATTTTTTGAATTTTCAATCCAAGCTTTTCGTAAAACTTAACGGCATTAACATTGTCCGCCCAAACGTTTAGGGTCACATTGTAATAACCGTTCTCTTTGGCATACTTTATGACATATTCGTAAAGAGCCGTGCCGATATGCATATTGCGGGCAGAAGAGTCAACGCACAAATCGTCAATGTAAAGGGTTTTAATATCGGTCATATTGTTGTTTCCTATAAGCTGAGTGTGGACGCAAAAGGCGTAGCCAAGTACTTTGCCGCCGTGTTCGGCGACAAAAATCGGTCGGCTGCCGTCGTCTATTATTTCAAGCAGTTCGCTGTCGGTGTATTTTTTTGTGCCCGCTTTGAAAAGGTCAGGCCTTGCGTCGCTGTGCACCTTCAAGACCTGAAAAAGCAGGTTGTTTATTGCATCAGCATCATTTTTTACCGCACGGCGTATAATTAGATTATCCATAAGCTTTCTCCGCAATGTTTTATATAATATTAATGTAATATTATATAATATAAATAATTTATATTTTCCTTATC
>DKTZ01000024.1:503-12186 GCA_002490425.1 Ruminococcaceae bacterium UBA7217 | reverse complement strand
TTTACAATATTTTGTGGTACGTAAAAGTTCTTATACAATATATATAATAAATATACATATAAACAAAAAACGGCAGTCTGAAAAAACAAACTGCCGCAAAATTCAATTAAATTTTATGATTTAGCCGCCGGTGCTTTAAATGTTATATTGTTTGTTGCCCATTCTGCGAAATTAAATGAGCTGTCATAGCCCACGCCGTCTTCACAGACATAGTTCATCAAATAAACAGTGCCGTCGTCAAGCATAAAGTAAAGATTTTCTGCGTAATGGACTACCTGCCCCTTGTCGCCGTAAATTGTGTAAAAAATCTTTTGACCACTGTAATCCTGAAATTCAAATTCATCCTGTGAACATTCGGCGGAATAATATCCCGCTTGCTTTGTTTCGTCAGAGCCGTTATTGATTGCGTCAATAATTGTTCTGTTATTAACAAGCACTGCATCAATATAAGCTTCAAAAGGATTTTCAGTTGTTGCTGTCATTGCATAAATTGCTTTTATATAGCATTTCATATCAGTATCTTTTTTATAAAGCGAGCCGTTTTCATCACCGTACCATCCGTCGGGAATTTTAAATGTAAAATTCTCAGTGACAAGAGTGTTATTAGGATGAACAAGCGCATTGGGGGGAGTTATATAGTTAATGTTGGGGTCGCCGTTTGAGGCGGTTAATGTTTCGCCGTTTTCGTCTGTAACATAAACTGCTATTTCGCCCTGAGCATTTGTAACAAGAGCATTATTTTCATCTGTTACAACAGGCTCTTGCTTTCCGGCAATTTCATAAGTATAAAGCTTTTTCTTTCCGCAGGCGGAAAATACCGACGCCATAAGAATTACTGCACAGAAAACTGCTATAATTTTTTTATTCATAAAAATTCCTCCAATGAATTTTTAATATGCAAATTAGCCTGCGGTCACAATCTTGGTTAACTCTTTGTTGGCAGTAGGAACAACGCCGATCCAAGTCTGTCCTTTATTGACTGTAAGCTCCTTGCCGTCCTGACCGTAGAACTTGAGGGGAGAGGACTGATCTCCCTTTTTCCAGGTTATTCTTTCGCCGTAACCGTTTGTGATATAAAGTGCCTCGCCGCTTGTAAGATCCCACTCACGAAGCTTTTGATCATTCTTATTGCTTGTTTTATATCCATCAACATTTGTATACATAACAATTACATTTTTAACCGCCATTTGCTTATTATTGTTGCCGTCAAGCATAGGCGAAGAGTTCATAAAGTTAAGGTACAGACCTGTTGAATCGTCATATTTAAAGGTGTGCTTATAATCATTTGAGAATGTAACTGTGATTGATTTGCAAGTACCTGCCGTTGAAGATGCAAACGGAACTCGCTCACCCTTTGCAATAACGGTATAAGGTGCCCAGTCTGTTTTAGTCTGTTCAGCGTTTATACCCTTCTTTTCCATTGCAGCCTGAAGATATGTACCCTTAGTGTATCCGCAATGCTCCGTAGCGTTGCTGTGTGACGGGTCTTTAAAGAAATAATATCCCTTGTTCGACTCATTACCGTTTGTGCCGATAACCTTACCGTCAAGATCAACATAACCTTTATTCGCAAGCGTTCCAAGTAAACTGTACGCTTGATTACTGCCGCCCCAGTGAGCAAATACGGCGTTCATTCCGTATGCTATTTCAACATAGTCGTGACGTGCACTTCTTACAGGGCCGATTTTCGGAATTTGAGTAACATCGGAATAAATCCACATCATTCTTGTAATTCCGCCCTCTACAACACCTTCAAGAACAATGTCTGGAGTTGAAAGACCCCACTGCGGACGTGCCGCCGGTGAATTTTCGACCATAACCGCAACGGGACGCTTGCCTATTGCGTTCTCTGAAATCTCCAGACCTGTCAAAGGACTTAAATTTGAGGGAACCGAAGCGTCTGTTGAAGGCTCTGCCGACGGCGAACCGGTCGAATCGCCTGTTTTGTCGTATTCTTTTCCTTTACAGCTTGCAAAGCAAAGAGTCATAAAGACAATTGCCAGCATTACGCTTAAAATTTTAAAAAGTTTGCTTTTCATATTCAATAATACCTCTTGTTTTGCTGAATTTAAAATTTATAAAAATATATCTGCATATGCGCCGATATTATTTTTCGATTTTGGATTTACCGCCCATATACATTCTTAACGGTTCGGGAATATTAACGCTGCCGTCCTCATTAAGATTGTTTTCAAGGAACGCAATAAGCATTCTCGGGGGTGCTACAACGGTATTATTAAGCGTATGTGCAAAATAGTTGCCGTCTTTGCCTTTAATTCTTATTCCGAGACGTCTTGCCTGAGCGTCGCCGAGGTTTGAGCAGGAACCAACCTCAAAATATTTCTTCTGACGTGGGCTCCATGCCTCAACATCGCAAGATTTAACCTTTAAGTCAGCCAAATCACCCGAGCAGCATTCAAGAGTTCTTACGGGAATGTCAAGCGAACGGAAGAAATCAACTGAATTTTGCCAAAGCCTGTCATACCAAGCCTTGCTGTCCTCAGGTTTGCAAACAACAATCATTTCCTGCTTTTCAAACTGATGAATTCTGTAAACTCCTCGCTCTTCAATTCCGTGTGCGCCTACCTCTTTGCGGAAGCAGGGGGAATAGCTTGTGAGAGTTTTCGGGAGCTCCTCTTCGGGAATGATGCTATCAATAAACTTACCTATCATTGAATGTTCGGATGTACCTATAAGGTAAAGGTCCTCGCCCTCGATTTTATACATCATATTTTCCATTTCGGCAAAGCTCATAACACCCGTTACAACCTCGCTCCTTATCATAAACGGAGGGATATAATAGGTAAAGCCACGGTCAATCATAAAATCTCTTGCGTATGAAAGAATTGCAGAATGAAGCCTTGCAATATCGCCGCTTAAATAGTAAAAGCCGTTGCCGCTTGTCTTTCTTGCAGAATCAAGGTCAATTCCGTTAAGACTTTCCATAATGTCAACATGATAGGGGACTTCAAAATCTGGAACAAACGGCTCGCCGAATTTTTCAATTTCAACATTTTCGCTGTCGTCCTTGCCTATGGGAACTGTTTCGTCAATAATGTTCGGAATAACAAGCATTATCTTGCGAACTTCAGCTTCAAGCTCGGTTTCTTTTACCTCAAGCGCCTCAAGCTCACCGTTTATATCTTTAACCTGCTGTTTTGCATTCTCGGCATCATCTTTCTGACCCTTTGCCATAAACATACCTATTTGCTTTGAAATTGAGTTTCTCTGTCCTCTAAGCTCGTCCGCACGGTTCTTTGCGTCACGGTACTCTTTATCAAGCTCAATTACCTTGTCAACAAGCTCAATTTTTTCAAACTGAAATTTCTTTTTGATGTTTTCCTTGACAACGTCAGGATTGCTTCTCAAAAATTTAATATCAAGCATTTTTTTATCTCCTTATTTTATTTATCAAACTCTTTCGCAAGCTTATTTAAGTCTTCTTTGCCGAAAAATTCAAACTCCAAAGTACCTTTTCCGCCTTTCGAAAGATATATTTTTACTTTTCTGCCGAGAGCCTGCGTAAGTGCCAGCTCAACCTCGTCATAATATTTATCACGCTTTTTCTCACGCTTTGAAGGCTTTGATTTTTCACCCGCAAGTGATGTTTTAACGATTTTTTCAACCTCACGCACAGTAAGATTATTGTCTGTTACCGCATTTGCAATCCTCATCATTTCGCCCTCATCCTCAAGGGAAATAAGCGCTCTTGCGTGGCCTGCGGTTATTTTACCTTTTGCAACCATTGAAAGAATATTCGCAGGTAATTTTAAAAGCCTCAGTGTATTTGTAACAGCGGTTCTTGATTTGCCAACTCTGTCCGCCGCCTCTTCCTGAGTCATACCGAATTCTTCAATAAGCGAACGGATTCCCTCTGCCTCTTCAACAGGGTTTAAGTCCTCGCGCTGTAAATTTTCAATAAGCGCAAAAACTGCGGCATCCTCGTCGCTCATTTCACGGATAACAACGGGAACTTCCGTAAGCCCCGCCATTCTTGCCGCGCGCCATCTGCGCTCGCCTGCAACTATTTGATAAGCTCCGCCTGTAACAGGTCTTACCAAAATCGGCTGAATAACACCGTTCTTTTCAATACTTTTTGAAAGCTCTGAAAGAGCCTTTTCGTCAAATTCCTTTCGAGGCTGTTCACGGTTCGGCTCAACCTCATTAACTGAGAGCGTTATTATGGATTTTTCGCTCTCTATCGGGGAATTATCCTGAAACAAAGCGTCAAGCCCCGTTCCCAGTCCGCCTTTCTTCGCCATATCCGCACTCCTTACTGCTGTGATAAAAATTCTTCCGTAAATTCTCTGTAAGCATTAGCGCCCTTTGAATTTCTGTCGTAATATATAATCGGCTCGCCGAAGGAAGGAGCCTCCGAAAGTCTGACATTTCTCGGAATTGTAGTTTTATAAACCTTATTCGGAAAATATTTTTTAATTTCGGTAACAACCTGCTGTGTAAGATTAAGTCTGCCGTCATACATCGTCTGCAAAACGCCCTCAAGCTCAATGTACGGATTGTAAAGCCTTTTAACCTGCCGAACAGTCGCCATAAGCTGGGCAAGTCCTTCAAGTGCATAAAATTCACACTGGACGGGAACTAAAAACGAGTCTGACGCTGTAAGCGCATTTATCGTAATAAGGCCCAAAGAGGGGGGGCAGTCAAAAAAAATGTAATCATACTTGTCCCACACCTTTGCAACGGCAGACTTAAGCCTTGCTTCACGGTTTTGAAGCTCAATTAGCTCCACCTCTGCGCCTGCAAGATTTAAGTCAGAGGGTAAAATATCAACATTTTTAAAATTCGTTTTAATTACAGCATCTTCAGGGTCTGCCCCGTTAATCATAACATCATAAGACGATGCAGTAATTTTTCTTTTGTTTATTCCGTAACCGCTTGTGGAGTTTCCCTGAGGGTCAATATCGGCAAGCAGAACCTTGTAACCCTTGTCGCCCACGCAGGCAGCTAACGATACGGCGGTTGTTGTTTTTCCTACGCCGCCTTTTTGGTTAATAATTGAGATTACTTTTGCCAAAATCCACCCTCCTTAACTCAATAATGCAATTAGTATATCATATTATTTCACAAAATTAAAGAGTAAATCTAAAAATTTACGGTTTTGACATAAATTAAATGTTTCACGTGAAACATTTTCAAAATTATTTGGATTAAATTATCCGAAAACAGCAAAAGACCCCTCGTTAAGAGGAGCCTTTCGCTGTGGATGTGGGGTGTGAAAGAGAAGGATATGGGTGGCTTTCGCCACTTTATATAAAAACGCAGTTTATCGGGGGATAATAATGCGTTTTTAACAAAGATAATAAACCGTTACGTCGCAATTCCTACCGGCTTGTCGTCAAGCTTGGGAATCCGTACTATGTATTCAACATATTCGTCGGTTTCGGTCTTTACTGAATCAGCATCAATTCCTGCACGCCTTATTGTGTCAACGGCGCTGTTAAGAGTGTTTATAAAAATGCGAATGTCCTTAAAGCCTTGGAGCATTTGCTTTTTGGGAGCGGTATTTTTGCGGAGCATCTGCTCAATAAGCGCCTCGCTCTCATTTACCGTTAAATGCCTGTCTATTATAATTGCAAGCGCCCTGGCACGCTGATTTTCGTCATTTATTGCAAGTAATGCTCTTGCGTGGCGCTCAGTAAGTCCCGCACGGCTGATTTTAAATCTCATTTCGTCACTTAGCTTTAAAAGTCTTAATTTATTTGATACTGTTGACTGAGCTTTTCCGAGCTTTTTGCAAAGCTCCTCCTGACTTAAATGGTAATCGCTCACAAGACAGGCAAGCGCTTCTGCTTCTTCAAAATAATTAAGGTCCTGTCTTTGAAGATTTTCAAGAACAGCAAATACTGCTGAATCCGTTTCTGAAATTTCAGTTACAATACAGGGAACGGTGGTAAGTCCGATAAGTCTTGCCGCGCGAAGTCTTCTTTCGCCTGCAACAAGCTCGTACTGCTCATTTTCATTCTGCCGTACAATAAGAGGCTGAATTATTCCGTTTGCACGAATACTTTGGGCAAGCCCCTCAAGCTCGTCAAAATCAAAACGCTTTCTCGGCTGATTAGGATTCGATAAAATTTTATTTTGAGGGATATGTACTATTTTATCCTCAGGACGTATTTTGTTTATTTTTCTCACAATAAAAACCTCCGCAGTGCTTGTCCTTTCTTGACTTAATGATAACACTGCGAAGGCTTGTTGTAAAGAAAATTCAATTGTCAAAAACCCTTATTTTTCAAAGGGTTTCGAGTTTATTTTAAAGGTTTTTTAGCGATTTGTGCCGTTTTTCTCGGATACTTTGTCAAAGTTTGCGATTTCTTTTTAATAACAATTATTCTGCGAGGCATATTTTCGACAAGAGAAAACAAATTGTCACTCTCTGTTTCTCCGCCCAGCGTCTTAATTGCACCGTCTGCCGCTTTAATTTCCTCTGCAATGTCAGCAGATTTCATTGAAATAAAGCTTCCGCCTATTTTCACAAACGGAAGACAGTATTCGGAAAGAACGGGGAGTGCAGCGACTGCTCTTGCCGTCGCAAAATCAAATTTTTCACGGTATTTCGGTAAAACTGCTGCTTCCTCCGCACGAAGATGAACTGTTTCGCCGTTTAGTCCTGTTTCATTCAAAACATTTTCAATAAATCCGAGTTTTTTCTTTGTGCTGTCAAGAAATGTAACGTCAATGTCAGGACGGAATAATTTTATTACAAGTCCGGGAAAGCCTGCACCAGTGCCAACGTCAATAAGCCTTGCATTTTTGGGAATATCCACATATCCGAAAATCGAAAGGCAGTCGGCAAAATGCTTGACCGTTACGCCGTCCGCATCGGTAATGGCTGTAAGATTAAAACTTTTGTTTGTTTCTACAAGCATTTCGGCATATTTGTCAAGACGGTAAAACACCTCATCCGAAACGGTAAGTCCGAATTTTTCAATTGTGTCAGTTAAAAGTTTTTTGTTAAGCATATTCACACCGTAATTTGCGGCGGGAGCAAGCCCCCGCCCTACATTATGACCCGTTTTTGATATATTTTTTATTTCTTGCTCAAATAAACTATCAGCACTGAAATGTCTGACGGGGAAACTCCAGAAATTCTCGAAGCCTGTCCCACGCTTTCGGGACGCACCTTTTTAAGCTTTTCGCGTGCTTCAAGTCTTAAAGAATAAACATCGTCATAATCAATATCCGGTGGGATTTTCTTAACCTCTAACCGCCTCATTTCCTCAACCTTTGCGTTTTGGCGTTTAATGTAC
This sequence comes from Ruminococcaceae bacterium UBA7217, assembly GCA_002490425.1. GTDB lineage: Bacteria > Bacillota > Clostridia > Oscillospirales > Acutalibacteraceae > Fimenecus. The sequence continues at coordinate 4,918 of DKTZ01000024.1, read as the reverse complement.
CCCTCATATTTAAGCTCGATTTCAACCTGCTCCGCCACATCACGGGGGAGAGCGGGTCTTGTTTTGTCAAAGGGAGCTAAAACCGCATAGTCAAGCTGAGGTCTTTTTATAAGCTCTGAAAGCCTAATCCCAGTGTTCATCGGCGCTGTTTCACGTGAAACAAGGATTTTATTAAGTTCCTCGCTAGGCGCTATTGTAACGGATTCGCACCTTTTCTTTTCTTCTTCTATTAAACGGAGCTTGCGGAGAAGCTTTTCATAGCGTTCCTCTGAAACAAGTCCTACCTCATAGCCGTAAGGCATTAAGCGGATGTCCGCATTGTCCTGACGCAATAACAGTCTGTATTCACTGCGTGAGGTCATCATTCTGTAAGGGTCGGAGCAGCCCTTTGTGACTAAATCGTCAATAAGTGTGCCGATATATGAGCTTGCCCTGTCAAGGAGCAAAGGCTCTTTTCCCATTACTTTTCTTGCGGCGTTAATTCCTGCAATAAGTCCCTGCGCCGCCGCTTCTTCATAGCCTGACGAGCCGTTGAACTGCCCTGCGCCGAAAAGCCCATCAATCCCTGTAAATTCAAGGGATGATTTAAGCGAAAGCGGGTCAACGCAGTCATATTCAATAGCGTACGCCGTTCTCATAACCTCAACATTTTCGAGTCCTTTAATGCTTCTTAAAAATTTAAGCTGAACATCTTCGGGAAGTGAAGACGACATACCCTGCAAATAAAGCTCTTCCGTATCCTCACCGCAAGGCTCAATGAAAAGCTGATGCCGTTCTTTTTCGGAAAAACGGACGATTTTATCCTCAATGCTGGGACAGTAACGGGGACCTACACCCTCAATTTTACCCGAATAAAGAGGAGAGCGGTGAATATTTTCAAGGATAATTCGCTTTGTTTCCTCATTTGTGTATGTAATATGGCAAACTGAGCTGTTGTTAAGGTCTTTTTCGTCTGTGTCAAATGAAAACGGAACGGGATTTTCGTCACCGTACTGAACCTCTAACTCTGAAAAATCAACACTCCGCCGGTTAACTCTTGACGGAGTACCCGTCTTAAACCGCCTTAACGGAATATTCATCTTTTTGAGAGCATCAGACAAACGGTTGGCAGGAAACATTCCGTCAGGGCCGCTTTCATAGGAAACGTCGCCTATGTAAACTCTTCCGCCGAGAAACGTACCCGTTGCAAGCACAACTGCTTTTGCGGAATAAACCGCTTCAAGCTGAGTTGTAAGATAAAACAGTCCGTCGTCCTTTTTAAGGTCAATAATTTCAGCTTGTTTTAAATCAAGATTTTCCTGCTTTTCAAGAGTATGCTTCATATATTTTGAATACTCTCTTCGGTCAATCTGCGCTCTGAGCGAATGAACAGCAGGGCCTTTGCCCAAGTTTAACATTCTTATCTGTATGGAATTTTTATCAGCCGCTTTTGCCATTTCGCCGCCGAGTGCGTCAATTTCACGGACAAGATGTCCCTTTGAAGTACCGCCGATTGACGGATTGCAGGGCATATTTCCAACCCAGTCTAAATTCACGGTAAAGCAAACAGTCTTAGCGCCCAAGCGAGCAGCAGCCAAAGCCGCCTCAATCCCTGCGTGACCTGCGCCGATAACGGCAATATCATATTTTTTTGCAAAGTATTCCATAATCAAAACCTACAATATATATGTTACAAAAAACGGCGGATTTACCGCCGTTAGAGTTTTTATAGGGACGCCGAGTCGTCGTCCCCTACATTTTTATTTTATTCTTCTGTGCTGTTGTCAGCTGCCTTAAAATCAATAGGTCCGTAAAGGAATCCGTCCATATCGCTCTTAGGTGCTCTGTCAGAAGAAACCTCAGGCTTATAAGCCTCACGTCTGCCGCCCCTGTCACGGTTATAGCCGCTTCTTCTGCCGCCGCCCGTTCTTCCGCCGTCAATGGGAGCAATTACAACACGTCTGTCAAGGTCTGAGCCAACTGAATGTGAGGTTGCGCCCTCAATATCCTGAACAGCAGTGTGAATAACACGTCTTTCATAGGGGTTCATAGGCTCAAGAGAGATACTTCTTCCCTGTCTTACTGCACGAAGCGCTGTTTTATGAGCAAGCGATTTAAGTGTTTCTTCTCTTTTTGATCTGTAATTGCCTACATTGATTGAAACTCTCTTATAGCTTTGTCTTCCCTTATTTGCAACCATTCTTGCAAGGTACTGCAATGCGTCAAGAGTTTCACCTCTTTTGCCGATTATAATTCCGTAATCGTCGCCGCAGTCAAGCTCAAAGTAAATCTCCTCTTCATTTGACATTTCGGTAACTTCGCATTTTTCCATACCGAGAGCCAATACCATTGATTTAATATAGTTAGCCGTTTCAGTGTAATTGTTTGTTTTTTCAAGGGGCAATTCCGTCTTTTCGGGAACAGATTCTTTAATCGGTTCTGCCTTAACAGGAGCGCTCTTTTTATTTTCAGGCTTTCTGTCCTGTTTTTGAGAAGATTTCGGAGCTCTTGTGTTTTCCTGTCTCGGTTTCTTTTCTCTTTTTTCTTCTTTTTTATCGGAAATTTCTGTAGTAATCTTTACCTTTGCTGGAGAGCCGCCGAAAAGTCCTAAAATTTTCTTTGTGGGATTTTGAAGTACCTCAACGGTAAATTCGTCATATTCGCTGATTCCAAGCTTTAAAAGCGCAGAAGCCTTCGCTTCTTCAACGGTAGCGCCTGTACCGATTTCTTCTTTAATCATAATGTATTCCTCTTACTTTTCGTTTTCTTCGCTGTTATCTAATGTTTCCGCAACATTTTTCAAAATATTTTCTTTAGCACGGTGATTTATCGTTTCATCAACCATTAAGTTTGCAAGCATCTTTTTCGGTGAATGTGTGTGATTCAGCACAATCATCTGAATAAAAGAAAGCGTTGTTGACATAATGATGTAAACGCCGACAGATGCCGGGAATAAGAATGAGAACCAAATGCTCATTGCCGGTGACATAAACGTCATACAACCCATTGACGGATTTTTTGCCATTTCGGGATTGGTCTTTTTTTGACGTATATATGAATAAAGTGCCATTGCCAAAGACGCAATACCTGTTAAAATCGGGATAAGCCAAAGTACGTTAAACACTTTAGCCTGAGGTGTCTGCTCAAGATTCATTCCCAAAAACTTGAATTTGTCTGCAAAGTCCGAAATTTTCTCAACATATTCAGCAGGGATTCCCGTTAAATCAAGCTCATTAAAATGGCTGATAACAGTAAGCTCCGCTCTGAAATCCTGTTTCTCATAGGTTCCGAGATTAGGAAGTGCTTTTGCAAGTGTTGTAAGCTTTGTGATAACCTCATCGGGAATTCTGAGAACATAAGACAAAAGCTTGTAGTTAACCGCATAAACACCCATCATAACAGGAAAAGTTATGAGCATAGGAAGACATCCGCCCGTCATTGACGAATAGCCCTCTTTTGAGTAAAGCTCATTCATAGCTTCCTGCTGTTTTCTTTGGTCGTTTGCGTATTTTTCTTTTATACGTCTGATTTTCGGCTGAAGTCGCTGACTTTTTACCGTGCTTTTTTGTTGCTTAATCGAGGACGGGAGTAAAACCAATTTGACGGTTATCGTCATAAACAACAAGGATAAAATGTAGTTATCCGTAAGATTATAGAAAAATCCTATCAAATAACCGAACGGAATTGAAAATACTTCTCTGATAAATTCCATTTTGTCCTCCAAACTGTCAGAAGCTCATTTTTTCTTTCTTTTTTTCGGAACAGGGTCGTAACCCCCGGGGAAAAAAATGTTACACCGCAAAAGCCTTTTAACCGTTAAAAATGTACCGTAAAGCACACCGAACCGTTCAATAGCCTCAACTGCATACTGTGAACAGGTCGGATAATAACGGCACCTTGGACCGAAAAGCGGAGATATGCGGCGCTGATAAAACCTCAATAAACGAATCAGAAAGTCTTTCATAAAGAAATAACTCCCGCCTGCAAAAATAAATCGGCCATCGTTTTTTCAAGGTCTGTTGATTTAATGTATTTTGTTTTACCTCTTGCAACAAATACAAAATCGTAATTTCCGTTGATTTTCGGTTGGAGTGTTCTGTAAGCAGCACGTATAACTCTTCGGCATCGGTTTCGCTCAACGGCGTTTCCGATTTTTTTTGATGTAGTAATTCCGACACGACAAATTCCCGCACGGTTTTTTATTACATACAAAACCAGTGCAGGTGCCTGAAACGATTTACCTTTGCCGTAAGCTCTACGGAATTCAAAATTTTTTTTAAGAGTTACCGTCTGTTTCAAAATACAAACCTAAACCGACAAAATCAGTATGTCAGCTGCTTTCTGCCTTTAGCTCTTCTGCGGGCAAGTACCTTTCTGCCGTTTCTGTCTGACATTCTCTTACGGAAGCCGTGTTCCATCTTGCGATGACGCTTTTT
>DKTZ01000024.1:0-201 GCA_002490425.1 Ruminococcaceae bacterium UBA7217 | reverse complement strand
TTCCATCTTGCGATGACGCTTTTTAGGCTGATAAGTTCTTTTCATTACTGCTCCTCCGTTTCTGTTTTAATATTAACTCTAAGGTAAATTCAAAAATTACCTGCGGACTGACATTATACAATATTTTCGGACAAAAAGTCAATGTATTTAAAAAATTTAATTTTTCACAACATATTCCGATAAAAATAAAATCCAAAATAG
>DKTZ01000050.1:10096-21604 GCA_002490425.1 Ruminococcaceae bacterium UBA7217 | reverse complement strand
TTTACATTTTGAATTATAATCAATATTATATTGACGAATGAGGATGAATGTATGAAACTGTTAGAGGATAGAATTTTAAAAGATGGTAAAATTTTCGAGGGAAATGTCCTAAAAGTTGACAGTTTTTTAAACCATCAGCTTGATATTAAGCTGCTTTCCGCCATCGGTGCTGAACTTAAAAACAAATACAGTGACTGCGACATTACAAAGGTACTCACAATTGAGGCTTCAGGCATCGGTGTGGGCTGTATGGTGGCGCAGTTTTTTAATTGTCCTCTTTTATTTGCCAAAAAGACTAAAACTATCAACATTAAAGGCGATGTTTACAGCAGTAAAGTTGAATCCTTTACACACAGGTGTACATATGATATAATTGTTTCAAAAGATTTTCTCTCCCCTCAGGACAATGTTTTAATAGTTGACGATTTTCTTGCAAAAGGAAATGCGCTGAACGGACTTATTGATATTGTTAATCAGTCAGGCGCACATTTGGCAGGCTGCGGCATTGCAATTGAAAAAGCATTTCAGGGCGGTGGGGACAAGCTCAGAGCACGGGGAATCCGAGTTGAGTCAATGGCAATTATCGAAGAAATGGATTGTGAAAACGGAACGCTTACTTTCGGCACAAGGAACTGACAGCCTCGGCTGTTAAAATAAAAACAAAGGAGAAAACACTATGAAAAACCTAAAAAAAGTTCTTGCAGTGCTTATGGCTGTTGCTCTTATCGTAACAGTATTTGCAGCTTGTGGGAAAAAAGAAGAGGGCGGCAATAAGCCGGCAGAGAAAACAGGTATGAGCGCTGACCTTCTTCCCCGTCAGGAGATTAAGACCGATGTTAAAATTCCTGCAGAATTCAAAATCGGACTTATTTGTCTTCATGATGAAAACTCCACATACGACAAGAACTTCATCGATTCACTCAAAGCAGCAGCAAAAGGTATGGGTCTTACCGACGATCAGGTAATTATCGTTCCTAACATCGGCGAAGATACCGATTGTTATGATGCAGCAGTTGACCTTGCAAAAAATAAAGGATGTTCTGTAATTTTTGCTGACTCATTCGGTCACGAATCATTTATGAAACAAGCTGCTAAGGAATTCCCCAACGTTCAGTTCTGCCATGCAACAGGTACTTCATCAAAAACAGCAGGCATTGAGAATTTCCATAACGCATTTGCAAGCATTTATGAAGGTCGTTACCTTGCAGGTATTGCAGCAGGTATGAAGCTTAACGAAATGATTACTGCCGGCAAAATTACTGCTGAGCAGGCAATCATTGGCTACGTAGGCGCATTCACATACGCTGAAGTTGTTTCAGGTATGACCTCCTTCTATCTCGGTGCACGCTCAGTTTGCCCGTCAGCTACAATGAAGGTTCGTTACACGGGTTCTTGGTATGACCAGGCTAAAGAGCAGGAAGCTGCAACAGCTCTTATTGAGCAGGATAAGTGCGTACTTATCAGCCAGCACGCTGACTCACTCGGTGCACCCACAGCTTGTGAGCTTAAGAATGTTCCCAATGTTTCTTACAACGGCAGCACATATTCAGCAGGTGAAAACACATTCATCATTTCTTCAGCTATTAACTGGGCTCCTTACTTCCAGTACATCATTGAGCAAACAGTTAAGGGTGAAAAAATTGATACTGACTGGACAGGCACAATCGCAACAGGTTCTGTTGTTCTTTCAGGTATTAACCAAGATGTTGCCGCAGAGGGTACCGCAGACGCTATCAACAAAGCAATTGAAGAATTCAAAGCAGGCACTCTTCATGTATTTGATACAAGCAAATTCACTGTTGAAGGCAAAAACCTTACAGAGTATTTAGCAGATGTTGACGGCGACTTCAAGGGTGAAACAAACGTTATTCACGACGGTTATTTTGACGAGTCAAATGCTAAGGATTTCCGTTCTGCTCCGTACTTTGACATTATCATTGACGGCGTTACAAACCTTAACACAAACTACGGTGACTGATTTTAAACAGTAATTTAATTATAGTCCTGTACAAACTGCAAGGGGGCATTACCTTATGTCCCCTTGTGTGCTGTTTTTGCAGGCAAATCTAACACAGGGGGACTTTGATTTTGAACGCATTGGAATTAAAAAATGTTACAAAGCGATTCGGTGATGTTATCGCAAATAAAAATATCAATCTTACTGTCAGATCCGGTGAAATCCTTGCAATATTAGGCGAAAACGGAAGCGGTAAAACCACTCTTATGAATATGATTGCCGGCATCTATTATCCTGACGAAGGCGAAATCTTTGTAAACGGAAACCCTGTTACCATCAGTTCTCCCAAAGATGCTTTTGACCTTAAAATAGGTATGATTCACCAGCACTTTAAACTTGTTGACCTTTTTACCGCTACCGAAAATATAGTGCTTGGAATTCATGATAGACATAGATTTAATCTTAAAGATGCCGAAAAAAAAGTTGCTGAAATTTCGGCTAAATATGGGTTTGACATTGACCCCAAAAAGAAAATATACGAAATGTCTGTTTCTGAAAAGCAAACAGTTGAAATTGTCAAGGTGCTTTACAGAGGCGCAGATATACTTATTTTGGATGAACCCACTGCGGTTTTAACTCCTCAGGAAACAGAAAAGCTATTTAATGTTATCAGAAATATGAAAAAAGACGGTAAGTCTATTATCATAATAACGCACAAAATGCACGAGGTATTATCAGTTTCCAACAGAGTTGCAATTCTTCGCCGCGGTGAATATATAGATACCGTAGTTACTGCCGAAACAAATGAGGCAGAGCTTACAGAAATGATGGTAGGTAAGAAAATTTCACTCAATATAAACAGAACTGAGCCGAAAAAACCGACTGACAGACTTATAATTAAAAACTTGAACTTAACTAACGCAGAAGGCATTAAAGTGCTTGACAATATTTCATTTACTGCTAAAAGCGGTGAAATTTTGGGTATTGCAGGCATTGCAGGAAGCGGTCAGAAGGAGCTTCTTGAATCTATTGCAGGTCTTATAAATTCGTCAAAAGGAAATATAACATATATCGACCCGTCAAACGGTAATAATGTTGACCTTAGAAAGAAAACACCCGTCCAAATCCGTGAAATGGGTGTTCGCCTGTCCTTTGTCCCTGAGGACAGACTTGGTATGGGACTTGTCGGAAATATGGACATTATTGATAATATGATGCTCAGAAGCTATAAAAACGGTCATTCGATTTTCCTTGATAAAAAGCCACCGAAACAGCTTGCAAATAAAATAATTGATGAGCTTGAGGTTGTAACTCCGAGCGCAACAACACCCGTAAGAAGGCTTTCGGGCGGTAATGTTCAAAAGGTCCTTGTCGGCAGAGAAATTGCCGCTGCACCTACTGTTTTAATGGCGGCATATCCGGTAAGAGGACTTGATATTAACTCATCTTATACAATTTATAATTTATTGAATAAGCAAAAGGAAAACGGCGTTGCTGTAATTTTTGTCGGCGAAGATTTAGATGTTTTACTTGAGCTTTGCGACAGAATTCTTGTTATAAGCTCGGGCGCTGTTTCGGGAATTGTAGACGGCAGAACAGCAAAGAAAGAAGAAATCGGTCTTTTAATGACCAAGGCGAAAGGAGCAAAAGAGAATGAAGAATAAAAAGAATAAAACTCACGAACCTCTTTTCCATATTTCAAAGCGAACCGATATTTCCATTTCCCGAGGAATAGTTATCAGAATCGTTGCAATTCTGGCGGCGCTTATTGTTTGCGGAATTGTCACAAAAGTTTTTACGGGCGACGACCCTGTTTCAATCTTTAAAACCATTTATCTCGGTGCATTCGGTTCAGGAAGAACGCTTGTTACAATTCACGAAATAGCAATTCTTCTTTGTGTTTCACTTGCTGTTACACCTGCATTCCGAATGAAATTTTGGAACACAGGTGCCGAAGGACAGGTTCTTATAGGCTGTCTTTCAACAGCTATGTGTATGTTCTACCTCGGCGCAAAAATTCCCGACGGTGTTCTTATTTTAATTATGGCAATTTTTGCAATTGTTTCAGGTATTATCTGGGCAGTTATTCCTGCTTTTTTCAAGGCTCATTGGGGAACAAACGAAACACTTTTCACGCTAATGCTCAACTATGTTGCTATTCAACTCATCGAATTTTTCTTAAAGGTTGCCGACAAAACAGGTTCCAATGTCGTGGGACCAGACCTTTTAACTCACGGTTGGTTTCCGAAGCTTTTCGGCACTAACTATTTACTTAATATACTGATTGTCGCTGTACTCACTGCCGTTCTTTACATTTACTTAAATTACAGCAAACACGGTTATGAAATTTCCGTTGTAGGCGAGAGCGAGAATACTGCAAAATATATCGGAATAAACGTTAAAAAAGTAATTATCCGCACAATGGCGGTTTCAGGTGCAATTTGCGGTATTGCAGGTCTTTTACTTGTCGGCGGTGCTTCACATTCAATCGACGCAAACCTAGCAGGCGGAAGAGGATTTACAGCTATTATGGTTTCGTGGCTTGCAAAGTTTAATCCTGTTACAATGATTTTAACATCACTGCTCATTGTTTTCCTCGAAAGAGGCGCTGATGAGGTTGCATCGAAATTCGGACTAAATGCAGACTTTTCAGCAATTCTAACCGGTATTATTCTTTTCTTTATTATCGGTTGTGAGTTCTTCATTAACTATAAAATCAACTTTAACCACAGTAAAAACAACAAAAAGGAGGAGAAATAAGATGGATGTAATTGCTCAATTTATCTCCCGTGCAATTTTGCAGGGAACTCCCCTTCTTTACGGTGCAACAGGCGAAATAATCACAGAAAAATCAGGCAATTTAAACCTTGGTATTCCGGGCATTATGTATATAGGTGCAATATCGGGTGTTATAGGCGGTTTCTTCTATCAAAACGAAGCAGAATCAGTTGAACCGATTCTTGCAGTTCTTGTTCCCCTTTTGTGCTGTCTTTTGGGTTCGCTTTTAACATCGCTTCTCTACTGTTTTTTGACAGTTACGCTTAAAGCAAATCAGAATGTTACAGGTCTTGCAATTACGACATTCGGCGTTGGATTCGGTAATTTTTTCGGCGGTTCACTGATTAAAATTGTAAAGAGCGATGTACCCTACCTTTCTCTTGTTAAAATTGCAAAAGCATTTAAGACAACTGTTTTCCCGTTCTCTGAGGATATGGGCAGTTTTGGAAAAATGATTTTTTCACACGGCTTTATGGTTTATTTAGCAATTATTATTGCTCTTGTTTCGGGATTTATTTTGAAACGGACAAGGGCAGGTCTGCACCTTCGTTCAGTAGGTGAAAACCCAGCAACTGCTGACGCTGCCGGAATAAATGTTACACTCTACAAATACCTTGCAACGTCTGTCGGCGGTATGATCGCAGGACTCGGCGGTCTTTTCTACATTATGGATTACAGCAACGGAATTTGGTCAAATAACGGCTTTGGTGACAGAGGCTGGCTTGCAATTGCCATTGTTATTTTCTCGATTTGGAAACCGAGCCTTTCAATTTTAAGCTCATATCTCTTCGGTGCGCTGTATATTCTTTTCAATTATATCAATGTTCCGATGATGTATATTCCTCTTATTCAAATGTTGCCTTACGCAGTTACAATACTTGTTCTTATTGCAACAAGTATCCGTAAAAAGCGTGAAAATCAACCGCCTAATGCACTCGGAGTAACATATTTCCGAGAAGAAAGATAAAACGGAGTTAAGATTTATGAATAATAAATATGATGTAATTATAATCGGCGCAGGTCCTTCAGGTATTTTCTGTGCATACGAGCTTTTAAACAAGAAGCCCGACGCAAAAATTCTTATAATTGAAAAAGGCAGGTCTATTGAACGCAGAGCCTGCCCCAAGCGTAAAACGAAGAAATGTGTCGGTTGTAACCCCTGCTCAATAACTACAGGTTTTGCCGGTGCAGGCGCATTCTCTGACGGAAAGCTCTCTCTTTCTCCCGATGTAGGCGGTAATCTTCCTGAAATTCTCGGCTATGAGAAAACAATGGAGCTTTTAAAGGAAGCCGACAAGGTTTACCTCGATTTCGGAGCAGATGTCAATGTTTACGGCGTTAACAAGCAAAAGGAAATTGAAGAAATCAGACGAAAAGCGATTAACGCAAATTTAAAGCTTATTGAATGTCCTATTCGCCACTTAGGTACTGAAGAAGGCTACAAAATTTACGGCAGGCTTCAGCATTACCTCGAAGAAAAAGGCTGTAATATCATCTTTGACACAATGGTAGAGGATATTATTATCGAAGATAACTGCGTTAAGGGTATAAAAGCGAACGGCGAAACCTATTACTCAGACCGAATTGTTGCCGCTGTCGGCCGTGAGGGCGCTGAATGGCTCAGCCACATTTGTCAAAATCACGGAATTGAAACTCAGGTCGGCACTGTTGACGTAGGCGTAAGAGTTGAAGTTCGAGACGAAGTAATGAAATTCTTAAATGAAAATCTTTACGAAGCAAAGCTTGTTTACTACTCCCCTACCTTTGACGACAAAGTCCGCACATTCTGCACCAACCCCTCAGGCGAGGTTGCTACCGAGTATTACGACAACGGGCTTGCGGTTGTAAACGGTCATGCTTATAAATCAGCAGAATATAAGACAAATAACACTAACTTTGCTCTTCTTGTATCAAAGAATTTTACAAAACCGTTCAAATCGCCGATTGAATACGGCAAGCACATTGCGCAACTGAGCAATATGCTTTGCGACGGCAAAATTCTTGTTCAAACCTACGGTGACTTTAAGAGAGGTCGAAGAACAACTCCAGAACGTCTTTGCAGAAACAACCTTATCCCCACACTTAAAGACGCTGTTCCCGGTGATTTATCACTTGTATTCCCCCACAGAATAATGGTTGACATTCACGAGATGCTCGAAGCGCTTGACAAAGTAACTCCCGGCATTGCAAGCGATGAAACGCTTCTTTACGGTGTTGAGGTCAAGTTTTATTCAAATAAAGTTGTCGTTAATGAAGATTTTGAAACAAGCGTTAACGGTCTTTACGCTATCGGCGACGGAGCGTCTGTAACAAGAGGTCTTATGCAGGCATCATCAAACGGAATAAGCGTTGCGCGAAGCATTTTAAACACTCTTTGAATAAAATAAAACGGGGCTGAAAGTCCCGTTTTTTAAGGCGAAAAACTATGTTAATGACTTTGGATTCAGTATCAAAAACTTTTCTTGACAAAACTATACTAAAAAGCGTTTCTCTTTCGGTAAACGACAGGGACAGAATAGGTCTGCTTGGAATTAACGGTATCGGCAAATCAACTCTTTTAAATATTATTTCAGGTCAAATTGAATACGACGACGGAACAATTTCTTCAAAGCAAGGACTTAGAATAGGTTATCTTAAACAAAATGAGGCTATAAATTCTTCAAATACTCTTAAAGAAGAAATTGAGGACTCTTTAAAGGCTGTTTACGAAACGAGAAAAGCTATTGAAAAGGTCACCTTGAAAATGGCAAGTGCACTGAAAGATGAATACGAAACTCTTTCTGCCGAATATGACCGTCTTACCAACGAATACAACGCACTTGACGGTAACAATGCAGAGGTCAGAATCAACACAGTTCTTGAAGGTATGGGCTTCGGCTCATTTGATATGAACAGTAAAATTGCTGTTTTATCCGGCGGAGAAAAAATGCGGTTTGCTATGTGCAAAATTCTTCTTCAAAATCCTGAGCTTTTAATTCTTGACGAGCCGACCAACCATCTTGATTTTGAAATGCTCGGCTGGCTTGAAGGGTATCTCTCCTCTTACAAAGGTGCGGTAATCGTAGTTTCCCATGACAGATATTTTCTTGACGCAGTTTCGTCGGACATCTGCGAGCTTGAAAACGGCGAATTAGTGCGTTACAAGGGCGGTTATTCCTCGTTTTTAAAGCAAAAGGAAGAAAGAGTTAAGGTGCTTTCACGGGAGTACGAAAAACAGCAGCGAGAGCTTGCTGATCTTCGTGAATACGTCCGCAGAAATATTGCAAAATCAAGCAGTATTAACAGTGTAGGGTCAAGAGTTAAGGCTCTTGAAAAGGCAGAACTGCTTGCGAAACCGAACCCTAAGCCAAAAGACCTTGTTATTTCGTTTTCTTTTGACATTGAACCTCATAAAACAGTTCTTGATTGTAAAGATATGTCTCTGACTGTCGGCAAAGGCGAAAATGCAAAAACACTCTTTAGAAATTTGAATATAGAAATTCTAAAGGGCGAAAAGGTTGCCTTTGTCGGCAGAAACGGAATAGGCAAATCCTCTTTTCTTAAGGCAATTCTCAAGAAAATTCCCTACAGCGGTTCTGTTAAATGGGGCGGAAACGTAAAAATTTCATATTTTGACCAAGAGCTTTCCTCACTTGATTTAAACGCAACGGTAATGGACTCTGTTCACAGAAAGTTTCCGTCAAAAACTGAATATGAAATCCGCAGTATGCTTGCACGTTTTCTTATTGAGGACGAGGATGTTTTTAAGCGTGTAAAAGAGATGTCGGGAGCAAACCGTTCAAAAATTGTATTTTGCATAATTGCTTTTGAACGCTCAAATGTACTTGTGCTTGACGAGCCTACAAATCATCTTGATTACAAGGCTAAAGAGGCTCTTGAACAGGCTTTGAATAGCTTCGAGGGCACCGTTATAGCAGTTTCACACGACAGGTATCTGCTTAACCGTGTGCCGAGTAAAATTGTTGAAATGACCGATTCAGGAGTTGTCATTTATAACGGTAATTACTCTTATTACAAGGAGCATAAAGTCACATCCCAAACGCAAAGCAACAATGTTAAACAAAAAAGCGAAAATGCAAAGGAATATGAAGCAAACCGCAAAAATAAAGCTGAGGACAGAAAGCGCAGAGCAAAACTTATGAATATCGAAAAAGAAATGAGTGCTTTGCAAAATGAGATTGACAATCTTAAAACTCAATCCGTTTCAGAAGAGACTGCCAGCGATTATGTTCGTCTGTCGAAAATCCTTAATGAAATTGAAACTAAACAGGCACAGCTTGATTTGCTTGAAACACAATGGCTTGAGCTCTCATAAATTAAAATATAGCTTATTGAAATGCCGTCGGAAGAACCGAATATTCAGGTTTATTCGACGGCATTTTTGTGCCTTTAAGACGTTCGGCAGAAAAGACTGCATTTTTACCGTATTTATTCTTTATTCCGATATAGGCGTTTTCTTGTTCATTCAACTTTTCACGGTGCACCATATTATATCCTATTTCTATTTGGCACACACTTTTACAGCCGATAAGATTGAATGTACGGACTGTTACTGAACGGACTTTTTTTCTCCATTCAAAGTTATTTTTAAACAACTTAAAAGCATTTTCACATATTTCCGTGGCATTATCCGTCGGGAAAATAAAATGTGCTGAATAACCCTGTACCTGAAGGTCGTTTGTCTTTACAGCCAAATGCAGTGATTTTGCCTCCAATCCCTCTGAAATAAGCTTTTCGGAAACAGCGAATGACAATTCCCTGATTACCCTTAAAACCTCTTCGTTGTCTTTTAGATTGTCAATACAGGTAATTCCTCTGCCGATGCTTTTTATCGGCGCTTTTTCTCCGTACAATGCTACCGGCGAGCTGTCAATTCCGTTTGCAGAACGCCAAAGACCGTATCCGTTTTTGCCGAGAATTTTTTTTGCAAAATCAGGAGAAACCGATGCAAATTCACCGATTGTATATATCCCGTACTTGTTCAGCGTTTTAACCGTACTCCATCCTGCAAAAAGCAACATTCCTATGGGCAAAGTCCAAATTTTTTCCTTAAAATTTTCTTTTGAAATAACGGTAACAGCGTCAGGCTTTTTCATATCGCTCCCGAGCTTTGCAAAGACTTTGCAAAACGACACTCCGACGGAAATTGTAAGCCCCGTTTCTTTTTTCACCCGTTCACGGATTTCGTTTGCAATTGTTTCTCCGTTTCCGAAAATGCGCATACTCCCCGTAACGTCAAGCCATGCTTCGTCAATCCCGAACGGCTCTATCATATCTGTGTATTCCGCATATATTTCCCGAACCTGTTTTGAAAGCCTTAAATATAAATCAAAATCGGGATTTAATATTATAAGATTTTTACATTTTTCATAAGCCTCGGAAAACTTATCACCTGTTTTAACGCCGAACCGCTTTGCCTCATTTGATTTTGCTAATATAATTCCGTGGCGGTCTTTTTCATTGCCGCCGACCGCCAAAGGTTTTCCTTTAAGCTTAGGATTTCTCGCACACTCGGCAGATGCATAAAAGTTGTTCAAATCACAGTGAAGTATTGTTCGTTCCGTAAGTATCACCTCTTGTATGAGTTAATTATACAGAACATTTGTTCGCTTGTCAAGTAAAAAATAAGAGCCGAAATAATCGACTCTTAAAAACTATTTTTAATCAAGCGTCAGATTTGTAACAATCGGGAAATGGTCGCTGGAGTAAACTCCGTCATAGGTATCAGTCAAAACCTTATAGGAATTTACGGTGAAGCCCTCTTTTGAAATCATAAAATAGTCAATGCAGTTTCTGTCGAGTTGTTTGCCGAAAGCCTGATAAGTACAGCTTGTCATTGTGTTTTCGGTTTGATATTTGGCGTCAAGGAAATTTTCCGTAACTGCGTTGTAGGTTTCAGAGCCTTCCTCGCAGTTAAAGTCGCCCATAATAAGCGACGGCAAAGAACCAAACTCCTTGATTTTGTCAAGCACAACGCCTATACCGTTAATTCTTGCTTCATCGCTGATATGGTCAAGATGCGTATTAAATATTACAAACTGATTGGCTGTTTCAATATCCTCTAAAATTACATAGGTACAAATTCTGTAGCAAGCCGCACCCCAATCCTTGCTCATTTCATCAGGCGTTTCAGAAAGCCAGAACGAGCCTTTATCAATCAAATTATAAACATCTTTTCGGTAAAATACAGGACAGCCCTCTGAATTAAACGCATTGTCACGGTATGTAATTACTGAATCGTACTGTGGCAGAGTGTCACAAAGGTAGCTGTATTGCCACTTTGTCGCCTCCTGAAAGCCGATAATACTCGGTTTTTCAGATTCAATGCCGTTCAATATAAGCTCTGCACGGTTAAACCAACTCTTATTGCCTAAATCAGTGGGATTTAAACAACGGACATTACAGCTCATTACGCTGATGTTGGATAAGCTGTCCGCGGTCTGTTCAATATTCAGCACTTTTTTTGCTTTTTTGTAATGTGAATAGGGCGCAAACATAAGTCCGCCCCAAACAATGACTACCGCAAAAAGCAACGCCAATACAGAAAGAATAATTCTTACAATAATTTTTTTTACAGATTTTTTCATATACAACACCTCACAAAAATATTCTATCATACAATACGGCAAAATGCAAAATAAAAAATATAAAAAAGCTGTAATAAAATTTGAAAAAAGACTTGCAAAAACAGAATTTATATGTTAATATATTAGCCGTTGGTTATCCGGGTGTGGCGCAGCTGGTAGCGCGCTTGACTGGGGGTCAAGAGGCCG
>DKTZ01000050.1:0-9823 GCA_002490425.1 Ruminococcaceae bacterium UBA7217 | reverse complement strand
CAAGTCTCGCCACTCGGACCAGATAAAAAGTCTTGAAAATCCTTGATTTACAAGGTATTTCAAGACTTTTTTCTTTTTTATAACACAAAGGGATAAAATAAGCACGCTTCAAGTCTTAAAAGCTTTTTGTCGTAAATGTTAATGCGGTTTTGAGTTTTGATTCGCTCTTCTGTAAGCGCTTTAAGCCTTGCAGTATCCCTCTTGCCGGTGGCAAAAGAAAGAGCTCCTATTTCCTCATTGATTTTTTTAAGCTTTTCCCGCTGTTCTTCGAGCATTAAAATATGAGCTTTGTAATCCCTTATGTACTTTCGCTCAATATCGTTCTGCGTAACGGTTTCAAGCGCATTGGCAAGTAATACTCTGTTATTGGGAATTGATTTTAATGAAAATTTTTCACTGTTAGACTTTTTATCTAATCCAAAGGTTTCATTCCCCTGCCGATTCTCGTTGCTGCTGACAGAACCGCTTCCTGTGTCGAGTTGATTTGATTGTTCTCTGTTCTCGCTTCTGACCATTCTTTGAATGCTAATATCTTCCTTGGAGTATTCAAAGACATCATCATCAAGATTTGGTCTTCCTCGCTCATTTTTAGTTGTCTGCCTATCAAAACTATCAATTTCGTTATAGACTCTCGCCATTGTTTCTTGGTTGCCATATTGTTTTAACCATTCCTCTCTAAAGAACTTATATTGCTTTGCCGAAACCTTTTCAGTTACCTGATACTTTAAATCTACCGTATCAAATTTTTCTATTATGTACCATTTATCCTTATATGTTGCAAGTCTCCAGTCACCGACATTAACCTTTGAATTATTTGCCCACTTTATCGCCTCTTCGTGTGCATTACTGCCTTCACTTGCTCTGACATCAGGAAAATGCCCGTGCGGAAATAATCCTTTTGAATACTTTTTACTATATGCTTTTTCATTGTTAGTTTCAAGGTTAGTAGCACTATTGCTGTCCGCATTTTCGGACTTTTCGAGCGTTTCAAACTCATTCATTGAGTTTGCGACACCTTTTGCCCAAAGATCCGCAATATTCTGCAAGCAGTCAAGCTGCATTGTAACGGCAGATATATCTTTTACCAAATTTTTCTTGGATGCAGAGATATTCTTAAGGTAAGTCTTTATCTCGCTTTTTGCTTTTCTTATTTTACCGATGAACTTATTCTGTGTCGGCTCGTCCATTACACGCCGAAGCTTTGCTGTTGTTTCAATGGCGTTTGTGTCTGCGAGCATTTGCGTCATTCAAAACTTAAGGTGCTGTAAAAGATTTCACTCTATACAGCACCTTACTGCTTTATTATTCAACCGATGCAATGAATTTAAGGAACTGCTCTTTGCCCTTTTCGGTTCTGTCAAAAACGCCGCACTGCTCTAAGATTGCCGCAAATACGATACCTATTTCTTTTTGTAAGATTTCGTCACAGTTTTCGGCGGTTATATCATACTTTTTAACAAGCATATCCGCCCAATCTTTATGCTTTGCAATGGTTTCGTCAGCTGAAATATCCTTGCCCATAAGAATGGCATCCTTTAAAGCACTCATTTCCGTTTTAAGCCTTGACGGAAGAACTGCAAGTCCCATAACCTCAATAAGACCGATATTTTCTTTTTTAATATGATGATATTCGGGATGCGGATGATAGTACCCGTCGGGATAATCCTTCGTTGTTATATTGTTGCGGAGTACCAAATCGAACTCATATTTTCCGTTTGCGAAGCGTGCAATGGGAGTTATAGTATTATGTATTTCGCCGTCGGTTTCAGCTAAAATAAATGCATCCTCATCAGTATATCCGCGCCATTTTGCTAAAATTTTACCGCCCAGCTCGCAAAGCCTTTCTGCGCTGTCACCTCTAAGACGAATAACGGACATAGGCCATTTAACTATGCCTGCTTCAACATCCTCAAAGCCTTTAAAAGCAATTTTGGTTTCAATCGGTGCTTTAGCCATTGCAAATGTATATCGACCGCCCTGAAAATGCTCGTGAGTTAAGATTGAACCGCCTGAAATCGGCAAGTCTGAGTTTGAACCTATGAAATAGTGCGGGAACATCTTGACAAAATCAAAGAGCTTGACAAAATTTTCATAGCAAACTGACATCGGCTCGTGTTCACCGTCAAAAACAATGCAGTGCTCATTGTAATATACATAAGGTGAATACTGCATAAACCAATTCTTACCGCCCAATGTTAAAGGAATAATACGGTGGTTCTGCCTTGCGGGGTGATTGACTCTGCCGGCATACCCCTCGTTCTCAATGCAAAGTGCACATTTAGGATAAGTGCTTGCCTGCTTACATTTAAGAGCCGCCGCAATAGCTCTTGGGTCCTTTTCGGGCTTTGAAAGATTAACTGTAATATCAATATCGCCGTATTCGGTTTTTGTTACCCATTTTATATCGTTTTTAATACGGTAGTCACGGATATAATCAGTCTTACGGCTGAAATCATAGTAAAATGATGTTGCCGCCTCTGGAGATTTTTCATACTCCGAGAAAAATTTTTTTATAACCTCAGACGGTCTGGGTGTTAAAAGCCCCATAATTTTTGTATCGAAAAGGTCACGGTAAACAACTGAGTCCTCACAAAGACCGTTTTCACAGGCATAGTCAAGGATTGCCTTTAAGATTTCTTCAAGCTCAACATTTTCAGGAACCGAGCACTCCTCAATACCGTCAAGAGCCAAGGCTTCGATTATTCTGTTAACAGAGTAAATTTTGTCCTCTTTTTCGATAAGCCCTGCCTTTTCGGCGTAATTTACAAGAGCTAAAACAGCCACATCAATTTTCATTTATACGCACCTTTCTTAAACTTATATATAATCCGTAGACTTTACGTTAAACCTTAAAATGATGATATTTCTCCGCTCTTATATTTGAAAATAAGTAAAGCGTCTGCTATATCAACACTGCCGTTTTTATTTGTGTCAGCCGCTTTTTGTCCGTCGGCAGACAGCGCTTTCTCACCTGATTTGTGCTTAAAAATCAACAGCGCATCAGATATTGTGATTTTACCGTCCATATCAACATCACCGAGAGTAATACTTGGCGGATTTGGTGGGTCAGGAGTCTGCGTTACCGGTACATTTACAGTAATTGTGTAAGTCCGTTTACTTCCGTTTTCAGCGGTAACAACTACATTTACTGTATTTGTCCCCTCTTTAAGCGTTATATTACCTGTTCCGCTCACTGTTGCTTTAGAATCAGCAGGAGTAGCTTTAACTGTAAAGCTTCTTGAATTAACCGTGCCAATATCCCAATTGAGCTTATCGCTGTTAAAGCCTGAAATATAATCCTTACCTGTCGAATTATCAATAAAATAGAGTGCATATAAGCGGTTGTCCGAGCTAAGACTGCCGGAGCTTGGAAGTTGACAAGCAGTTTTCGGCATATTTTTATAAACAGGAATGATAAAAGTAAAGCTGCTGTTAAGCATTCCCATAGCATTGTATGTCTTTTTAATAGAATGAGACTCAGAATACGGCGCTTTAATATTGCCCATATACTGATGAGCGGGGTTTCCGCCAGATGTGTTGAACTTTTGGAAATACATAGTGTTTTGTTTGTACACGCTGTTAATATAGCCGTTGCCTATCCAAATTGCTCCGCCAACAATTGCCTTGTACTGTGAATTCCACGGGAGCATATATTTAGCCTTATTCGCATCAGAGGACGTTGTACCCGTAGCATATCTCAGTCCGTTTGCAATAGGATACGATCCTTGAGTAGCTCCAATGTTATAGAAATTATAATACCCCTTGTATGCTATAGTTCCGTTGGCATCAGTTTTTGTACCCTGCCCTTTAACTGAGTCACTACCGTTCACACCTACCTCCTGAATAGTACGTGAGGCAAGGTGGTAAGGACTTACATTTGTGCTTTCAGCGGCCTTAATGTAAGCGTCAGCGTATGTAATGGATTTGCCGTTTGTATCCGTTATCTTAACGCCGTCCATAAAAGAGCCGTCAAGAATTTTTTCAACACCGTTGAGATTCTGCGTATCCTTATCGTAAGAAAGACTTTCAAACATAAACACGTCATTTACATTCAAAAAGTTTCTCGGGTCCATATAATAAGCAATAGTTTCAGTATTTGCCTGATACCAACCGCCTGCGTCCTGCATAATGTACGTACCTGTTCTTGAATCATAACAGCCGGAAGCAGTTGAACGATAATAAATCGGGTCGCTTGCAGGTATAAGGCTTCTTCCTGGGTACCCCTGCTGGTCAGTGCCGAAAAGCGAATTCCAATCAAGACCTGTATCGTAAAATACAAATTTCCAATTAGGGTAATATTTCAAAATATTTTCTATGTAAGATTTGTATTCTTCGGGAACACCCTCGGGCATTGTAAAGTCCTGCTCAGGCGGGTCAACAGTTACAAATTGGGTTGCAATGTAGCCTGTATACTCTTTACCGCTGTATGTAAATTTAATTTGATACCACGTTTTGTTTATTGTATCCTTTTGTGCATTAACAGTTTTAAGGATTGTTACCCTATGCCCTGTTGAAATATAAATCAAATTGCCGTTGCTGTCCTTCAACTGTGAATTATCAGTTCCTGCGCCGGTGCGGATGCGCACACTGTCAGCTGAAACAGTGCCCTTGGATTCTTCAGCCGAAACAGCAAAAAAACAGGACATTCCTATAATGAAAGAAACACAAAGCACAACTGCAATTATCTTGTGCCAAAATCTCCTATCCATTATATCGCATCCTTTTCGATAATATACGATTATATATTATCAAAAAAATGCATTTTCGTCAAGTTGCAGATACTGGAAAATGACTTTTTAATACATTTAATATATTAATTTTTTCTTTTTCGATACCTTCATCGCCGTCATTATAGAGAAAAGAGGAAGAATAGTAAACAAAACCGACATTTTTATAGTTTTTACAAATAAAATCAATTTCCTTCGAAATGACATCTCGGCTCTTCCACTCATCTTTACCTGTCTTTGCGTAGCTGTCAGTTGTACCGGATTTGTAAACAGCAAGACCTATAAGCAGTTTTCCGCTGTCACCCGTCAATTCAATCCATTTTTTAAGTGTTTCGGCAAACGGCTGAACAGAATTTTCAAATCCGAAATAAATTTGCGGAATTATGTAATCAACATAAGACTGGGATGTTGCCCAAAGCTTAACGTTTGCATAATAACTGTTAACATTTTGCTCAATGTTGCTTATTGGACTTATTGAAAACACTTTACCGTATTTTCGTGTAAGCGCACAAACGGAATAAATAAGTGAATTTACATTTTCACGGCGAAAGTCGGAGAGCGACAAAATTCCGCCGTCGGATTTATATTTATCATAATACGAGGAATCAAAATCCTTGTCCGTTCTCGGATAAAAATAATCATCAAAATGTATTCCGTCAACATCGTAATTTTCGAGGATTTCACGTATTCCGTCAATAATATGATGTTTAACCTGTCCGTCGGCAGGGTTGTAATAAACACCGTTTGCTGAATGAATTAGCATTTGTTTATTTTCGGAATTTAAAGCATCATACTGAAAATATCCTTTTTTTATAACAGATGTATCGTCAGCCTTATTGATTCTGTAAGGGTTTATCCAACACCAAAGCTTGACACCTTTTTCTCGGCAAACCTCAACAAAGCATTTGAGCACATCAAATTTAAGATTGCCGTTAGAGTCAGCACAATATTTGCTTACAGGGAAAATATCAGATTTATAAAATGCATCGTCAAAGGCTCTTACGTGGAGAACAATCGTATTTACAGCATACTGCGTGAGCCTGTCAACTGCATTTTCAATGTTTTCCGTAAACTCACTTTCGGAATTCGAGTTCTTTACAAAATTCTCAATCTCATTGTAATAAATCCATGCCGCAACAATACGTTTTGCAATGTTAGCATTTTGAGTATTTTCTTCCGACATATTCGGGTTTTCCTTTTGCGGAACAGTACATGATGAAAAAAGAAAAATGACTGCTACACAAATTACAAATATTCTTTTCAACTATATTACTCCCTGCTGTTTTAACCGTTTTATTTGATTTTCTGTCAGTATCCCCTTTTCAATCAACCTTTTAATAATTTTAATTTGTTCTTCTGTTAACTGTTTGTTATTCATATCATCACCGATAAATGATATGACGAACAGGCAAAATATATTACATTAAGAATAAAAAGCTCTCCAAAAAGACGGAGAGCAAAATAATTATTTCAGTATTTCGGTTTTTTCAACTTTGCTGTAAACAATGCTTGCACACTCTTTGCATATTGTGTGCTCAATTACCGTTCCGAAAGCGCCTGCTTTATCTCTGTAAACCATTCCGTTGCCCAATTGATAACCTTTTGTAAGGTTGGAAGAACCGCAATACGGGCATTCTTTGATTATAATGTTTTTCATAAATGCTTATCTCCTTGTTTTTCTTTTTTGGCTTTTCCTGCTTTTCTTTTTCCGCTTACCTTTATTTCCTTTCATTTCACAAAGCATCGCCGCAATCACAATAATTGCAGTCACAACGGAGCCAACAATTATACGTTTATTTGTTTTTTCTTTATTGTTATTTTTATCAGCCGATGAATTTTCAGTCTTGTTTTCTGACGGATTCTCAACTGTGTTTTGTACTGTGTTCTGTACATTTTCGGTATTTTCGGGAGTATAAGACTCAGAAGCAGTGCTGTACTCTGATGACGGCTCAGTTTTTGTATCAGTAACGGGATTGTTATTGATTATTTTAATCTTACCGTTCTTAAATTCGGGAGTAACAGAACCTGTTTTTGCTGTAATTTTATTACCGCTTACAGACAGCTTTATATTTTTTTCGCCGACTGCTGTATCACCGGCTACAAATGTAAGCGAAAGGAATTTGCCGGCTGAAGAAAGCGAAGCGGAAGAATCATTATAATCAATTTGAATATAAGATTTACTGCCGTTTTTAACATCTTTAAATGAAACCGCATTACTGCCCGCTGTTACAATTGGACCGACATTCAAATCAAGAAACTGCATCGCATCTTTATCATATTCAAGCAAAAGCGTTGCCGATTTAAGCTGTGAATAATCGCTTACAAAAATGTCAAGCGTAAATTCGTCACCGGCAAATACTTCACTGTCCGACACGGTAAATTTAACGTTTTTTTCCGCAAAAGACGGCATTGTGCACATTGCCGATATAACTAAAACAAGTAAAACCGAAATTATTTTTTTCATATTTATCACCAAATGTATTTTAACATAAAGAGATAATCTTTACAAGAGAAATTACCAACTTGAAATATAAGTTTTCATTAAAAATAAAGGCTGAAGTCCTTTTGAAAAGAATTTCAGCCGATAGATTAAATCAATATTCGTTTTGCCTGTAGTTTTGGAGGAACTGCTTTGTACGCTCGTTTTTGGTGTTAGCAAAAACCTCCTCAGGGGTGCCCTCTTCAACAATTACACCGCCGTCCATAAATATTACACGGTCTGAAACTGCACGGGCAAATTCCATTTCGTGAGTAACAATTATCATCGTCATATTTTCTTCCGCAAGCTGTTTAATAACCTTTAAAACCTCACCCGTAAGCTCAGGGTCAAGGGCACTTGTCGGCTCGTCAAAGCAAAGAATATCAGGCGACATTGCAAGTGCACGGGCAATAGCGACTCTCTGTTGCTGACCGCCCGAAAGCTCACAGGGATAGGCATTCATTTTATCCTTTAATCCAACGCTTTCAAGCAGCGAAACCGCTTTATCGTGAATTTCTTCAGCAGTACCTTTTTTGAGAAGTGTCGGTGCCAACGTAACATTCTTTAAAACAGAATACTGCGGGAAAAGGTTAAAATTTTGAAAAACAAGTCCGAAATGCTGTCTTTTTTGACGGATTTCTTCATCACTCATTTTTTTCTGAACCGAAGCATCAAAAAGTGTTTCACCGTTAACCGTAATTGTACCCTTATCAGGCGTTTCAAGAAAGTTGAGACACCTTAAAAGCGTGGTTTTACCGCTGCCTGAAGAACCAATCAGTGCCAGTGTTTCGCCCTTTTGAAGACTTAAGTCAATTCCCTTTAAAACCTCGGTTTTGCCAAAGCTTTTATATATGTTTTTTGCATCAAGTAAAGCCATTACAAAAACCTCCTTAAGTCTTAAAATAATCAAGCTTCTTTTCAAGCTTACCGAAAAGGACTGTTAAAATTCCACTGAAAACAAGGTAATAAATACCTGTAAAGAACAAGGGCCAAATTTGGCCTGATATACCGTGTGAGCCCTTCATAAATGACTGACCTGCCCAAATTATCTCCTGTAAGGCTATAATTCTTGCAAGCGATGTATCCTTTACAAGAGTGATAATCTCATTAGACATAGGCGGTACAATACGTTTTATCATCTGCAAAAGTGTAATTTTAAAAAATATCTGCCGCTTTGAGAGTCCCAAAACCTGCCCAGCTTCCTGCTGGCCGTAAGGAACACCCTGTATTCCGCCTCGGAAAATTTCGGAGAAATAACAGGCATAGTTGATAATAAAAGCAACTGCCGCTGCTAAAAAACGTCCGCTTTCATCGCCGCCCCAAATTGGATTATGTAATACCAACCCCGGAAAATAGAAAACTATAAGAAGCTGAATCATAAGCGGCGTGCCGCGAACTATCCAAACAACTGTTCTCGTAAGCACCGCAAGAGGTTTAAACCGTGACATAGAGCCAAAAGAGATAATAAGCCCCAGCGGAATTGCACCCGCAAGAGTTACTAAGAACAAATACAATGTTTTCAAAAATCCTGTATTTAATGAATTTAAAACTATCGGCAACTGTTCTTGAAACGATAACATTAAAACGACATCCTTTTTTCTTTTTAACGCCAAAAACAGAGAGTACTTTTCCGTACTCTCTGCTCTATAAAAGCGTAATTATTTTACAAGTAATTCTTGCGTAATTCCATATTTTTCTGCAATCTTGTCAACAGTTCCGTCTGCTACCTTTGCTGCATAGAAAGTGTTAAACTGAGCAACAAGGTCAGAACCTTTGCGGAAACCAACAGCATAAACCTCATCACTGAGTTCAACCGTATAAGCAAGATTTGCATAGCTTGTGCCTTCACCTATCATAGCACCTGCCATAAGAAGGTCGATTATTGCAGCGTCACTCGTTCCTGCCGCAACCTCTTGAAGTGCAGTAGCCTGGTCTTCCACTTCTATATAATTGAATCCGTTTGCATCTGCTTCTTCTTTTCCTGCCGAACCGTTTTCAACAGCAAACTTTAAACTCTTGCAAGCCTCAACAGTATTGTATTGCTCTGCCTTATCAGCAGGAACTACAATTACCTGTTTATTACGGCAGTAAGCGTTTGTGCAGTCCATAGCAGCCTTTACTTCATCATTCAAGGTCATACCGTTCCATACAACATCAATAGTTTTGCCGTCAAGTTCAGTAGTTTTATATTTCCAGTCAATCAAATTAAATTTAATGTCAACGCCGAGATATTTAGCAAATTCTTTTGCCAAATCAGCGTCAAAGCCAACCCATTCGCCATCCTTTTGATAATCCATAGGTTCAAATTCGGTGATACCAACTACGAGTGTACCTTTTTCTTTTACATACTCCATATCGGTTTTAGTTTGATTTTTGTTTTCCTCTTCTTTTTTACCGCAGGCGGCAAAGCAAGTAACAACCATAAGCAAAGCCATCACTACAGCAAGAATTTTTTTCATTTTCATATGTAATCTCTCCTAAAAAATAATTCACTTTAATTTGCTAAAGTGCTAAGTTGATAGTATAATATCACAATACATTTCATTTGTCAAGGAATTTTATTAAAATTCTTTTATATCCGCTATAATTAAAATTGAAATTAAAGTGAATTATTTTT
>DKTZ01000039.1 GCA_002490425.1 Ruminococcaceae bacterium UBA7217 | reverse complement strand
TGTTGCGCCGACTGCGCCTGCTATGCCCTGCGGGCCTGTCGGTCCTGTAGGACCTGTTGTGCCGACTGCACCTGCTATGCCCTGTGGGCCTGTCGGTCCTGTAGGACCTGTTGCGCCGACTGCACCTGCTATGCCCTGTGGGCCTGTCGGTCCTGTGGGACCTGCGACACCTTGAATGCCTTGGGGACCGGTGGGTCCTGTTGCACCTGCAGCGCCGTTAGCGCCAGGCACACCCTGAATTCCCTGAACACCCTGTGGCCCGGTTGGGCCCAACGAGCCGGTGGGTCCTGTTGGACCCGTCGGACCTACTGGACAGCCCTTACAGCATCCGTTTGAAGAGCCCGAAAATATAGGAATAAATATTGGCGAATTGCATCCGCCGCATGACTGACCCGTTGATTGCTGTTCGTTGCAGCCGCAGTTACATCCTAATCCGTCATTTCTTCTGCCGTTTTGACTGTAAATATTAATAATAATTACCTCCGTATTCTGTTAATCTGCTTACAATTTTCGTTGCGAAAAGCAAAGAGCAAAAAAATATTTTCGCCCTCTGCTATTCACAATTTATGCAAAATAAAAATAAATTGTGTAAGCCTTTGGACGGAGAAATTAAGCTAAAAAGATAAAAATTACTATAAAAGTTCACAAAAGAGGGAAAAATTTTTTAAAAGGTAAAAAACGTCAAACCCATTGAAAAATAAAGGGATTGGCGTAATTTAGAAAGCTTGAAAAATAAAAAAATCAAAAAAATTTAAAAAAATATTAAAAAAAGTGTTGACAAAATTAACTTATAGTGCTAATATATGGCTGTAAGGAAAAGTTAATACACTTCCTAATCGCAAAGCTGATGAAAATCAGTGACGCAAAACTAAAGGGACTAAGTTCTTGAAAAAGAATATGTCAGCCAGCTGCCGTTAAAGAATCGTAATTCTTTTTTTCATACCTGAAAAGACTGATTGGGTTCAGAATTACATTTTCAGAGTGTGAAAAGGATTCTTGATATAGCAGTCGGCTCCCTAAAGATAAGGAGATGAGGCTGCATTTTTTATTGCGCAAAATCAAAGTAAAAAATAAAACTTAAGAAGCCAAAAGCAAAACTGATGAAAATCAGTGACGCAAAGCCAAAGGGACTAAGTTCTGATAAAGAGAATATGTCAGCCGGTTGCCGTTTAAAGATGTCGTAAATCTATATATTAAAATCAGTAACGGTTTGGGTTCTTAAATAAAAGAAAGGAAAGACCTTCATATGAAGAGGTAAATCAAAATCCCAAAAATCAAAAACTAAACACAAAAGAAAAAACAAACAAAAATTTATTAAAAAAATCATTAACAATTAAAGAACACCAATAGCAAACCCGGTGAAAACCGGCGACGCAAAACTAAAGGGACTAAGTTCTCAGAAAGAGAATATGTCAGCCAGCTGCCGTTTAGATGTCGTAAATCTATATTAAAATAAAAATCAACAATGCGATTCACGGTTGGCGTTCTTTACAAGAAAGAAAGGAAAAACAACCATGAAAAAAACATTATTGAAAGTATTATCATCAACAATCGCACTCACATTAGTAGCAACAGCAGCAATAGGAACTGCACCGAAAAAAGAAATTCCCGTACAGGAAATCAACGCAAGACCAGCACAGGAAGAAACAGTAAAAGCTCCAACAATACTTGACCTTGCAGAGGAAAAGATAATTGAAGAAAATGCAATTGAAGTAAAAACAGCAAAAGCAGCTCCGGCGGAAAAGGCAGCAGAGCCCGAGAAGGCCGCAGAGAAGCAAGCGGTTCCCGAGGCAAAGGCACCTGAAGCAGCTCAAGAGATTAAGGCTGCGGCTCCCGAAGTAAAGGCAGAAGAGACAGCAATTCCCGAAGAAAATGCAGAGCCCGTAATGGTATGGGACGTATCGGCAACAGAGTTTGACGATGTAGCAATGGCATTCTATGCAGAGCCTACAGAGGCAAGAGCAGTAGAGCAGGTAGACATCGACACACAGAGCGGCACTGTTTATATCCGCGGCACAGGAGCTATGGAAGAAGCAGTTTACAGCCACTTTATGTCAGCAGAGAAATTCCTTGCAACAGCAAAAGCACTTTTTGAAGAGTATTACGGAGTAGATGTAGACCTTGTATACGACGAGACGGTTACAGACATAGTTGAGCTTGACTCAAGCACCAAGTACATCAACCACGAGACAGGCGAAGAGCTTTTCGTAACAGATGAGATGCGCGATAACCTTAACCCTGCTGATTTGCTTGAGTTCTCACCCAAAGCAGTTATCATTGAAGAAGGCATTACTAACATATCTGACGCAGCGTTCCTTTTCTGTGCAGACCTTGAAACAGTAGTTCTTCCGTCAACAATTGAAACTATCGGAGAATGTGCATTCGAACACTGCGACAGCCTTACTTCAATCATAATCCCTGAAGACGCAACTATTGAATACGGCGCATTCGCTTACTGCGACAGCCTTACAAATATTCAGCTTGTAAATGCTGACTACTATGCAAACGGCGGTGCTGCAACGGTTCACGCTGACGGCGAAAACACAGGCATCAGAACCCTTACAGCTGATGAAATCAATGCTTACGTTAACTGCTGGCTCTACTAAGAGAAAATCAATAACTGTTAGTTCTTGATTAAAAAATCTTTCCCTTAGCTTACTGAATAAAGAACTAAACAACTAATTGAATAACCAACTGATTAACTAATTAACTCCCCACGTCACTGAGATGTGGGGAGCGTTTTTATGTAACAAAACTGTTTTAAAATTTTTATTTTAAGAATGTGCCTTCCCAGTCTGCCGGAGGAGCGTCATAAAGCACACCTTCGAGAAGCTCGCCGAGAGATGAAACAGGTTCACGAAGTTTTTTAATAGGCTTTGTAAGCTTTTGAATTTTTTCAACTGCCGCCATACACGCCTTGTATTCAGGTGTGTCGGGAGTGTAAGGCTCGTCACCGTAGAAAAGATTTCTTACAACCTCTATCGCAAAATCCTTAACATTTCGATTTCTTATTTCGGGAGCTACGGCTTTGCTTACGCCGAGTAATTTGCCGAGCTTATAAAAAGTCAGCGTATGAAGCTTTTTACCGAGAAAATTAAGAGGAAATTTAAGCTTATATGCTCGCTCGGGTGTTACGGAAAAGCTTGGCGCAACGTCATTTGCAAATGAGTCATAATCAAATGCAACCGTATCAAACGCCCTGTTAAGGAAAGCGTCAAAACGCATTTTCATATAATCCGTCGGGTCCATTCCGTCAAAATCGTCATTAAAATCTTTGAGCTGAATTGAAGAAATGTGAACCTGCGTTTCATCAAACACAACCTTACGCATAACAGACGGATAGCCCACAAGCGAGCTTGTGTTTATATCATAAAGCTCATTTCCTTTTTCGGTAACAAGCTTTGCGATGTTCATCATATGGGCATGACCCGTAAAAATGAATTTTATACCCTTATCGGCAAGGTGCTTGGCAGTTTTTTCCCAATCGCCGAGCATATCACGCTTCGAAATAATCGGATAAATCGGCGAGGGCGGCAATACAGGGTGGTGCGTAATCGCAAAAATGTAATCGCCCGCCGCATGTGCCTTGTCAATTTCCTCGTCTATCCAGCGAAGCGTATCATTATCATATCCGCAAAAAACTCTGTCGCCGTCGTCATTAAGGCACAAAAGACGGTAACCGTCCTTGAGCTTCACGCTGTAGCAGTGGCTTTCCTTATGAATTGATAAAGCCTCATTCATTCCGAATTCAAAATAAAGGTCGACAAGCTCCGCGCGCGTTGTTTGCGTAGCAGGCAAGATTTCGTCGCCCACACATTTGTACCCTTTTCCGACCTCATTTCCCTCAACATAGTAATCGTGCGTTGCGGTTATGACAAATACTCTTTTGCCGTTTTCTTTAAGACGGCGAAGACGGGGAATCAAGTCAAGATGGCTCTCCTTAGCACCGTTACAGGAAACATCGCCGTCAACAAGCACAATACCCGTGTCACTGTCCTCTAAAATTCTGTCGATATATGCGTCAATGATTGCGCCTGTTTGCTTTAGGCATTTCTGGTCGCCTGCAAGCGCCTTTTCATATCCTTTTCCGCTTGTTCCCAAGGATTTTGCATAATGGTGCAAATCGGTGATAAGGTAAAAATTAAGTTCGTTTGCCATTTCCCCGCCCCTTTATATTTTATAAAAAATTTTAAGTGTTTCGTTTGACAGCGTACCGCCCGTAAGAATTTCGTCAATTGCTCTTTGCAGCTCTGAAAAAAGCTCCAAGGGCTTGCCCTTTATATTCATTTGATTGCAAATGCACACAGGAACACTGAAAACACCTGCAACAATTTTATAAAAATCTGAATCAGTCGTGTATTTTTCTCTTGCACCGTCCAAAATATTGAGAAAGACCGTTTCTGTTATCTGCTGAACGGTATATGAAGAATATGCTTCAATGCTCTTTTGCGGTATCTTTTTCGCAAAAGGTATTTTGTTAATGTATGCTCCTGCCTGTGCAACAGTCATTTTTGAAAGCTTTTTGAAAACAAGAAACAACGGTGTAAATGCCTTACCTAATTTTTCGGTGTTTATTCCGAGAGCCTCAAGCCGCTGGCGGAAAAGCTCCCTGTCGTTTTGTGCGGCGGCGGAGAACAGCACGGATATAACCTTTGCCGAATGGTTTGCAAGATATTTTTGAGCGTCAAGCTCTTCACCGTCAAGCGTAAATTTTTGAAGATAATCGGTTTTAACGGAAATTTTATTTTCATCTGCCGTAACCATGACCATAGGCGCAGGGTACCCCACAAGTGAGCCTACGTTTATTTCGTATATTTCATTTCCGTTTGGCGAAACGTGTTTGTCAATTCTTTGTAAATGGCTGTGACCCACAATAATAATTTTA
The DNA here is from genome assembly GCA_002490425.1 of Ruminococcaceae bacterium UBA7217. Taxonomy (GTDB): domain Bacteria; phylum Bacillota; class Clostridia; order Oscillospirales; family Acutalibacteraceae; genus Fimenecus. Next base: position 8,214 of record DKTZ01000039.1, on the reverse strand, counting down.
AGACCTGCGTCGGCAAATGTATTAATTATTTTTTCACGGTCGGGACTGCAGCAGCCCTTTGTGAAAAGCGGGGTAATATGCGGAATTAAAAGGTGATGCTCCATTGCAACGGGTACTCTGCCGTTTTCAATTGCAAGCTTTATTTGCTCGCAAATCCAGTCAAGATGTGCGCTTTTATAGCCTGCCGAATTTCTGCCGTTTTTGTCGTCAATAAGCCCCAAAAGCGTTATGTGTTCACCAACATTTACGGCATAAGATGCAGGACCTAAGGTCGTTTTGTATTCGGCAAATGCATCATTTACCCCGAAATCCTTATAAAATTCGTAAATATCGTTATGATTAAGGGTCGAAACATCAGTGTATACATTTTCTCCCGAAAATCTTCGGGGATTTCCGTCACAGCACCAATCGTGGGTAGCCGTTACAACATACACCCTTTTATTTTCTCGGAGCTTATATAGCTTTTCACGGAATTCCTCGTGGCAAACCCTTTCGCCGTCATTCGTAAGGTCGCCTGCAATGCAAACTGCGTCACAGTCCGATTTGCCGAGATAATCAAATGCAGAGTCAATTATTGCACCTGTTTCTTTAAGGCACTTTTGGTCAGAGTCACTGCGAAAAGCAAATGCTTTTCCGCTGTCGCCGAGTGTTCTTGAGTAGTGGTGGGTATCTGCGATAAAGGTTAAAACCGTTTTCCCCATATTTTCACCTTATTTTTCTGTTCCGTTATTTTCGCTTTCCTGACGCTTTAAAATTATATAGTCATGGACTCTGTCGGCAAGGTCGCCGTAGAGCTTGAATTTCTTTCTGAATACTATAAGCGACGCAGTAAGAAAAATAATCGGTGCGCCGAAAGCGAGAATACCTATGCCCGTTTTTGTGCCCTCGGAAAGAGCACCCGCCTTGCTTTGCACGTTGTAATTCATTGCCCAAAGTGTGCCGAAAAGCACAATTGTCTGAATGGTGTATGCCATTTTCTGCAAAAAGCCTTTCATTGAAAAGGTTATGCTTTCGTTTCTTATTCCGTTTTTGTATTCGCCGTAGTCAACGATGTCCGCAAGGAAAATTGTCTGCGAAACAAACATTGAGGATATGCCGATTGATGCGATTATGTAGCAGAAATCAAGCACAATCGGGATTTTTATTACCGCGCCGAAAACAAGCATTAACGCATAACCCACAATTGACGCTGACAGCGAAATTGTGTAGGTTGTACGCTTTGAAAATTTCTGCGAGAGCACGGGCACAACCAAAAGACCGAGGATTGAACCCACAGCGCCGATTGTGCCGAAAAGCGACTGTTTTGCGGGGTCGCCCAAAGAATCGGAGAAATAATAGGTTGCGGTTGAGCTTGTAAGGTACCAGCCTGCATTTGAAAGCATTGCAAAAATCATAAACACAACGAGCTGGTCATTTGATTTGATTACCTTAAAAATATGTTTGAGGCTGAATTTTTGCTTTTCGTTATACACAACATTTGTTTCTTTGGTAGTCAGAACGCAAATAAGTGCAAAGAAAACGAGCAGAACGCCGCAGATTATTGCCCATCTTGAAAAGCCTGAGGCTGAATAGCCCTTGTCGGTTTTTTCTTCCAAATTGCTTGAAAGAAGCGGGCAGATTATGGGAGTTAAAATTGAAATTATGCCCTGACCCACGCCTGAAAATGTGCGTGCAACCGTTGCTACAAGGTTTCTCTCTTTTTCCTCGCTTGTAAACGACGGAACCATTGACCAGAAAGGAATGTCCGCCATTGTGTTAGTCATACCCCAAAGGATATACATTACGGCTATGTAGATGTAAAGGGGCATTCCGCTCATTCCGAAGGACGTGAACAAAAGGCTGAGAACAATTGCATTTGACAGAGCGCCTATAAGAATCCACGGACGGTATTTACCGAATTTTGTTCTTGTATTATCAACAATTGTGCCCATCATCGGGTCGTTAATGCCGTCCCAAATTCGGGCAATGGGCGTTAATATAAGCAAAAATGCCTCGGGAATGTGTAGCACGCTTGAAAGGTAATAGGAAAGGTAGGTGTAAAACATACCGTAGCTAAGGTCCAGTCCGATAGCTCCCACGCCGTAACGGCAGTATTTGCCGATTTTTCCGAGAGTAGATTTATTCATCTGCTTCTACCTCCTTTTCACGCACTACACTGTCTATTACTTCATTTATCTCATTTTCTGCTTCAGGAAAAGCGGCGGTCAGTTCGCCTTGCTTTTCTTTGTAAATTAAATAGCCCTCTGAAATTACCGTAAATGCGGTAAGACCTATGCCGAATAAAAGCTTTGCCTTTGAAAAGCTCTTTCTGTTTTTTCCGTTATCTCTTTTCATTTTGTTCCCCCGTTATTCCGTTAATTTCGTCAAATTCCTTTAAAGCAGAAACAGCATATTCAACATCCGTTGGGCAGTCGATGTACTGCGTTCCCCTCTTTTGCCTTGTTTCGTTGCCCTTGCCGGTAATGAGGATTACGCTGTTTTGTCCGCAGTCGAAAATTGCTGTGCGGATAGCCTCGCCCCTGTCGTCGATTATTTTGTATTTACCACCGACAGACTCAATATGCGTTGCAATTTCCTCGGAAATCTGATGAATAGGCTCTTCTCCTGCGTCCTCTTCGGTAAGATATGACATATAAGCATATTTTCCGCTGATTTCGCCTAAATCCTTTCTTCGGATAAACGCTTTTTTACCGGGGCATCCGTAAACAATTACAACCTTTCGACCGGGATACTCTTTTTCGACTGATTTAAACAGTGTTTCAAAGGAAAGACGGTTGTGAGCGTAATCAACAATAGCAGTAATTGATTTGTCGGCATTTTCGTAAATCTCCATTCGCCCGCTGCTCTTTGCAATGTAAAGACCTTTTACAATAAACTCTTCGGGTATGCCGAGAGATACGCAAACCGCTATTGCGCAAAGTGCATTTTCAACATTGAAAAGTCCCGGAATTGTCAATGTGATTTCCCGTTCAAAATCTTTGGTGCGGACGGTAAAAATTGTGTCACTGCCCGATTTGTGAATGTTATATCCGTAAACATCGGCATTTTCATTTTTAATGCTGAAGGTTATTATTTTCGGTGCATTCTTTGCATATTCCATAACCTCGTCCGCTTTGTCGGAATCAAGGTTCACAACGCCTGTTTTGCACTGTGAAAAAATCTTCATTTTGGACTCAAAATAGTCCTCAAAGGTGGGGTGCTCAACATCGCTTATATGGTCAATTCCTATGTTAAGGTAACAGCCCACATCAAAATTCACGCCGTAAACCCTGCCGTATTTCAGCGCCTGCGAGGAAACCTCCATAACCATATATTTAAGTCCAGAGCGAGCCGCATTGTCAAAATGGCGGTGCAAGTCGAACGGTTCAGGAGTTGTTAAATGGCTTTCAAAGCTTTCGATTCCGTCAAAGGTGTCAATTGAGGAGATAACTCCGCACATTTTTTCGTTTTGGCTTTTAAGGTAAAGGTCAAGAATATATTTAAGGAAATATGTCGTCGTGCTTTTGCCCTTTGTGCCCGTGATGCCGACAAGCGTGAATTTTTCATAGCACTTTTTGTAGTAAAATACTGCCATAAGGCACATAGCTTTTCGTACGTCCGACACCAAAATACAGGGTATGCCTATATTATAATCCGTTTCGGAAACATAAGCGACAGCGCCTTTTTCTTCGGCGGATTTTAAATATTCCTCTTTAAAATGAGCGCCCTTGCAAAGAAACAGCGTGCCGTTTTCCACTCTGTTTGAATCGTAGGAAATGAAAATTATTTCTGTATTTTCATCTGCTTTCGTTCCAAGAAAAATGCCGTTGTCCTTAAAAAGTTTAATATATTCTTTAAGTCGTTCCATTATTTTCTCCTCTATATTTTTTCGCCTGTTTCGGCATTGACAATATCGGTAAAAAGACTTCTGTGCGAGGATGAAATTCTTATATCTCTGTGGAGCGAGCCGAAATACCATTTTTTGAATTTACAGCTGCCCGAAAGCTCTTCAAAATATGCATTAAGAGCAGTAACACGGAGCATTTCACTGTCATTAAGATTTAAAAAGCTTTTAACCTTTAAGGGCGGCTCATGAGTTATGATTATGTCCATATTATACCCTGCAATTTCGAGGTTTTCCGCACCCTCCAAAAGCTCCTCCTGAGTGGGTATTTCCTCCTTCTGCCAAGCGTCCACGTCACGCCTTATGTCAATGTCGGAGCTTTCTCCTCCGCCCATGGTGAATATTTTTTTGCCCTCGATTTCAAAAATCTGTCCGCGAAGCAAATGGTAAAGACCGCCGTAAATTTTGTGCACCTTACCGCCGTTCCATTCGCTTATTTCGTAATTGTTTAAAAGCTCAAAGTTTTCGTGAGTGCCGTCAATAAAGCAAATATTGTATTTCCTGCTGCCCAAATCTTTGAGAAACCGCTGTTCTTTTTTGCTGTTATCCCAAAGAAAGCCGAAATCTCCGCAAATAATAAGCGTATCGCCTTCTTTTAGCTTCATAAGATTTATTTTAGAAAGCCGTTCACGGTCGCCGTGGGTATCGCCCGTAACATATATCATAATTTCACCGTCCGAATTATTAAATTCATTTTTATGTTTGAATTTCCCGTAATTTGTGTTATACTTTATATATTGTAATATATTTAACGCTAACTTTCAAGTGGAGGAAAAGCTTTTGAAAAAGATATTTTGTGTTCTTCTTTCCGGAATTTTAATATTATCTGTATTTTTTTCGTGCGGTGTTCCGTCGTACGCCTCGTTTAACTCGCTTTTGGAAACCGAGGCTGACGTTGTTATGCTTGTAAATACTGACACGGGCGATGTGATATTCGACAAAAATTCTACAAAGAAAACCGCACCTGCATCTCTTACCAAAATAGTTACGTGTATGCTTGTACTTGAAAACTGCGAAGATTTAAATACTCCCGTAACGGCAAAATTCGAGTGTCTTGACGGGCTTTATGCGCTCAATGCCGCAACCGTCGGGATTCTTGCAGGCGAACAGCTCACGGTGGACGAGCTTCTGCACTGTTTAATGATTCCCTCTGCCGCAGACGCCGCAAATATTCTTGCAGATTACATCGGCGGAAATATGGATAATTTTGTCATTATGATGAATGATTTTGTAAAAAAGCTCGGCTGTGAAAACACAAATTTCATAAACCCCAGCGGGCTTGACAACGGTGACACAAATATGTATACAACTGCTGAGGACCTTTATAAAATCACGACCTATGCTCTTCAAAATCAACAGTTTAAAGAGCTTTGCAGCATTTTAAGTTATCAAATTGAGCCGACGGAAAAATATCCTCATATCAGATATTTGAATAACACAAATAAAATACTCAATCCCGCTTATAAGGATTATTACTGTCCCTATGTTTTCGGAGTTAAAACAGGTACAACAGATCTTGCCGGTCACTGCGTTATCACCACGGCATCAAAAAACGGATACAACTATATGTTAATTGTCCTCAATGCGCCGCAGTACGACATTGACGGTGACGAGGTTGAAGAAAATGTTGCTTTCACCGACAGCAAAAAGATTTACGAATGGGCATTCGACAACATAGTTCTTACAAAGGTTACGTCAAAAACCGATATTGTGACGGTGGTTGACGTTAAATACAACTGGAAAACCGACCATTTGTCTCTTGTGCCCGAACAGGAGCTGTCAGCCCTCGTTCCTACGGGAACAGAAACGGGCAGTCTGCAAATCCGCACCGTAGAAAATGAAACGCCGAAAACAGTAAATACTCCCATTAAAAAAGGTGATGTTCTCGGCAAGGCAGAGGTGCTTTACGGCGACAGTGTTGTTGCAACCGTAAATCTTGTTGCAAGCGAGGATGTCAGCGGTTCGGTAATCCTCAAAATTACGGGTTTTTTAGGAACGCTTTTCCGCACGCCTGTTATGAAAATTCTTATTTGCCTTGCTGTTCTGCTTATTGTAGTTTACATTTTGCTCATCGTACGCAAAAACAGACTCCGTGCAAAGCAAAGAAAACCGAGAAGAATAAAATAATAAAAATGCAGGGGACGAAAATTCGTCCCCTGTTAATTTTACTTTTATTTGCTTTTATTCCGCTGTGTCACCGATAAGCACATCAAGGTTTTTCTCCATTAAATCGAAGAAATCGTTTACAATCTTCTTGTCCTGCTCGTTGCCCCTTACGCACATTGAAAGGGTAACAACATTCTTATATGATGTTGCAGAAAGAAGAACGTAGGGCTTGTATTTAACCGCACCTGTCATAAATGCGTCTGTCGGCTCGTGACCTGAAAGAGAAAGTCCCTTTGCATCAAGAATACCGATATTGCTCATTGCAAGAAGCGGATTTGAATAGCCGATTTTAATAACCTCTTCGGAAGCTGTATGCGGCAAAATGCTGTATCCGAATTTAAGAAGCGGCAAGCCGTAAAGCCCCATAAATTTGTCATTTTTAAATTTATTTACGCTTCTTACAACGTAATTGAGCGTTTGGAAAATGTCACGGCCGCGCTCGGGAATATTGCACTGCATAAATGCGGTATGGTTAGTAATACCCATTTCAGAAGTATCCTTAACGTGACGGCGAAGGTCAATAGCACAGGAAATTGTTACGCTGTCGTAAGGGTTGTAGCCCGCAAGCTCATAAAGTGAATAAAAGTATGCGGCAACAAGCATATCGTTAATTGTTGCGCCATGCTTTTTGCCTACAGCCTTAATTTTCATAAAACGCTCTTCGTCAATTTTGCGGCGTGCAATGAACGAAGCGTCAGCAATGCTGTTGTTTGTAAGGGGGAAAGTATGGTCGTCCTTAGCGCATACGTTTTTGTAAAGATTTTTCGCCATTCTCGTTTCAGTCGGCGAAAAGCTTGAATAAACCTCTTCATAAGAGCGAGAGCCTGTACGAAGAGCAATCGGACTTTTGTGCTCATTTACATAGTCATTGTAATTCTGACAAAGCGCCTTAACAAAATACTTAAGATCGCCGCCGTCCATACACATATGGTTTTCAACTATGCAAATTGTTGTTGTGCCGTCCTTAAAGAAAACCGCAACCTTCATTTGAAGATGGCTTTCGGGCGGTATGTACTGAGTTAAAAACTCGTCAACTGCCCTGTCAACATCTTCCGGGTATGCAACGGTTACAACATCGTCAATATTGTAAGGCATAACCTCCCAATGAGTGCTTAAATGGTTGTCAACAAAGCGTGAGTGAAGCACGGGAGCTTTCTCAAAAAAGCAGATAAGAACAGTCTTGAGCGCGTCAACGTCAATCTCAAAATCATAACGTATTTCAACGTGCACCATTCTGTCGTTGAAGTCACGGAAAAGATAATGCATCTTATCCCAAAGCTCGGCATTTAATTTTCTTTCCATACGTCTTCAACCTCCTGCTTATATTTATATTTTGCATTATTAAGAAGAATAAGCAAACCAATGATTGCGTCAACGGCAATTCCGAGGAATATGAGCGCCCAGCCTCTGCCCCAAGATACAATATTAAATGCTGCCAAAATAATGTAAAGCATTGTGAATATTGCCGGAAGATAAATAAAAGTATTTATCATTGCGAATTTCTGGTGCGTAAGGAAAGCAAAGGCAAGGTCACCGAGAAGCAGCGCAATAACGCCGCCGGGAATAATGGGCCACGTTGCGCTCCAGCCGATTGTTACACCGCACAAAAGGAACACAAAAACTGCAACAAGCATTACACAGCCTGCCGCCAAAAGACGGGCAATCGGGTGGAAAATCTTTTTAAGGCGCATAAGCTTTCTGATACCTGCAAGCATACACAAAATACACATTGTGAAAACTGTGCCCACAATTATGAGCCAGTTGCCGCTCCAAGCCTTAAACAGAATACCCAGCACTATGTAAACCGCAACCGAAAGAATTATAAGAAGCGGTGTGCCGATAAGGAGTAATTTATGCTCCAATGCCTCTTTCCTGCGTCTTTTTTCCGCCGCATAGTAGCGGTTATAATCCTCTCTGATATTCGGATATTCGGATAAAATCAAGTCTTCAATAACGCTTTCATCCTGAAGTCCTGCCTGCCTTACATCACAGGCACGGTCATTCATTTCGTCAAGCAAGCGTCTTTTATACTGATAAAGAATTTCGCTGTATTTAACGTCTTTGAATTCGTTTTCAATTTTGTCGATAAATATTTTCAACTTTTCTCCTCCTTTTCTTGAGTGAATCATTGTTCACGATAAAATTATACCAAAAAATTTTTTTCA
>DKTZ01000035.1:84608-85386 GCA_002490425.1 Ruminococcaceae bacterium UBA7217 | reverse complement strand
GTGATTTTTTTATAAAAGACTTAATTTTTATTCAAAATACTTAATAAATTTTATATTGTATTAAATCTTTTGTTGTGTTATACTAAATATGATAATTTTTTAACGAGGGGTGTCAAAAATGGAAAACAGGGAAAAATTCGACAACAGCTGGTACAAGGATTTGGTGGTTTATCAAATCTGGTGCAGAAGCTTTAAGGACGGCAACGGCGACGGAATAGGCGATCTTGAGGGAGTGCTTCAAAAGCTCGACTACATAAAAAGCCTCGGCGCTACCGCAATTTGGTTTTCACCGATATATCCGTCACCCAATGCGGATTACGGGTACGATATTGCCGATTACAAGGATATAAATCCCGAATACGGTGATTTGGATCTTTTTAAAAAGGTGCTTGACGGCGCGCACGAGCGCGGAATGAAGGTTATAATGGACTTGGTTGTCAATCACACATCCGATGAGCACGAATGGTTTAAGGAAGGACTTAAAAGCAAGGATAATCCTTATCACGACTACTATTTCTGGCGTGACGGTAAGGGTAAGGACGGCAAAAAACCGCCCAACAACTGGCTTTCAACCTTTGAGGGCGGAGCATGGGAATACAACGAACAATTAAATCAGTATTATCTTCATGTATTTGCAAAGAAACAGCCCGACCTTAATATGGATAACCCGAAGGTTCGTGAAGAGGTTAAGGACATAATGAGGTTTTGGCTGGATATGGGCGTCGACGGCTTCAGAGAGGACGTAATCACATTTATTTCCAAAAAAGAGGGACTGCCC
>DKTZ01000035.1:7224-84340 GCA_002490425.1 Ruminococcaceae bacterium UBA7217 | reverse complement strand
ATTTCCAAAAAAGAGGGACTGCCCGACGGTTTCCCGCTTCCTATTGCAACGGGCATTGAGCATTACAAAAAAGGTCCTCACATTCATGAATACCTTAAGGAATTTCGCCACGATGTCATTGACAAGTACGACTGCTTTGTTGTGGGCGAGTCGCCGATGTCAAATTCGCAGGACTGCATTGAGTTTACGGCAAGCGAAGACCATGAGCTTGATATGATGATTGGCTTTGAACATATGCAGGCAGACTGCTTTATGACGGACACAATTGCGACACCTTTCAGCCTTAAAAAGCTTAAAAAGGCGTTTACTCATTGGCAGAATGACTTGGCAGGCAAAGCTTGGAACTGCCTTTACATAGAAAATCACGACCACCCCAGAATTGTCAGCCGTTACGGCAGTGAAAAATATCATGATGAAAGTGCAAAAATGCTCGCAACAATGTGCTATATGCAGTGCGGAACGCCGTTTATTTATCAGGGTCAGGAAATCGGTATGACTAATATTAAACTTGACAGTATTGATAAATTTAAAGACGTTGTAACCTTTAACAATCAGAAAATATTTAAAAAGCTCGGCTTTTCGGATGAACGGTATCTTAAAATCGCCAACAAAACAACACGTGAAAACGCACGTACTCCCGTTCAGTGGGACAGTAGTAAATATGCGGGCTTTTCTACTGCCGAACCGTGGTTTTACGTAAACCCGAATTATAAAGAAATCAATGTGGCAAAACAGGAAAATGACCCCGATTCTGTTCTCAATTATTACAGAAAGCTGTTCGCATTCCGTCAAAATCACAAGGTAGCGGTTTACGGCGACTATAAAGAGCATTTAAAAAACAGCCGTGAGCTTTATGTTTACGAGCGAAATCTTGACGGCGAAAGACTGCTTGTTGTAAGCTCATTTACAGAGAAAAATGTTAATTTTACCGCTCCCGAGGGGTTCGATTTGAGCAAGGGTGAATTGGTTCTTAACAATTACAAAATCAACCCAACAAAAAATAACGGTTTTGTAACAAGACCCTATGAAACACGCGTTTACTATTTCAAATAATATTACCCGTAAAATTTAAAGAAAGGAACGGTAAATTCCGTTACTAAAATTATGAATACTAAAAGTAAATTAAATGGGATTCAGTGGTTCAATCTCATTCTGTTTGGTCTTATGGGGCAAATTGCGTGGGCGGTTGAGAATATGTATTTCAATACATTTCTTTACAATTCCGTTTATAACGGCGCAAGCCAAACTGCTGTTAACGGTTCAATTGACGTAATGGACGCTATCAGCCGAATGGTTGCATTCAGCGCAGTTACAGCGGTTGTCACAACCTTTATAATGGGCGTACTCAGCGACAGGGTGAACAACAGAAAATGGTTTATTTCAATCGGCTATATTATTTGGGGTATAATTACCGCCTGCTTCGGATTTATCACGAGAGATAATATTGCTTTGCTTTTCTCACTCCAAGATGAGGTTAAAATTCTTACGGCGACCGTAGTAACAGTTATTGTAATGGACTGTGTAATGACATTTATGGGCTCAACGAGCAACGACTCGGCATTTAACGCATGGGTAACGGACATTACAGATGTTACAAACCGTGCAACAACGGAGAGTGTTCTTGCGCTTATGCCTGTTTTTGCAATGGGTATTGTTATGGCTCTCGGCGGACTTGTTGGCTCAATAGGATATCCAACATTCTTCATAGCTCTCGGTGCAGTTGTTGCTGTTTGCGGAATAATCGGTGTTTTCACCGTTAAGGACAGCCGTGAAGAAAAGAAAACTCACGAAAAGCAGAACTTTTTTGCAGAGTTTATTTACGGCTTCAGACCGTCGGTTGTTAAAAAGCATAAAAATCTTTATCTGTCCCTTTGTGCAATGGCGCTTTTCAACATTGCGTATCAGGTATTCTTCCCGTATATATTCATTTACCTTCAACATTCAATGAATTTCACCTTTGACAAGCTCCTTGCAGGGCTTACGCCGAAAATAATTATCATTGCGGCTGTGTGCGTAGTGGTGCTTGTTGCGGCGATAATATCACTGGGCAGACTTATGGACAAAATCGGCAAGGATAAATTTATATATCTGTCGGTAATACTTTATATTGCAGGTCTTGTTGTAACGGGGCTTAACGATAAAAGCCTTGCAGGCTTCGGAATAGGAATGCTCATAACAATGGCGGGCTACGGTTGCTTTATGATTTTGTTCGGCGCATCTGTGCGTGATTACACACCCGAGGACAAAACAGGAATGTTCCAAGGAATAAGAATGATTTTCATAGTGCTTTTGCCGATGATAATAGGGCCTGTTATCGGAAAAGAAATCTGCAAAATTTCTGCAATTACATACACAAATGAGTACGGAGTAGTACAGTCCGCACCTGGAGCTGTAATGTTCTTTGCGGCGGCGGCAGTCAGCGTTCTCATTTTAATTCCCGTTATATTTCTTAAAAAAGGAAAAACTCAAAAGAGCTGATGTTTTTGCTGTAAGGGGGATAGCAAAAATGACAATTGCAAAGAAAGAGATTAAATACCAAAATGTTTTAATTCTGTTTATGGTCGGCTGTGTGCTCGGCGTAATTCTTGAGGGTTTGTTTTGCTATTTTCGCAGAGGCGAGTGGGAAACGCACGTTACGTTTCTTTGGGGACCGTTTAATATTGTTTACGGGCTTGGCGCTGTTGTGATGTATTTAGCGTCTGTTTCCCTTGACGGTAAAAGCGTATTTACAGAATTTGTTTGGTTTTCCGTTTTGGGTTGTGCAGTGGAATGGCTTATGGGCTTTATTCAGGATAAGATGTTCAATTCTTATTCATGGGTCTACGGAAAACTTTCAATCGGCAAATATTTAAGCGTTCCGTTTGCACTGGCTTGGGGACTTCTGGGACTTATGTTTATGAAATTTTTAATGCCGATTATCAGCAAATGCTTTGAGCACACGGGGTCAAAGCGGTGGCAAAAGCTTTCTAAAATAGTAACGGTGTTTATGTGCATAAATCTTGTGCTCAGTGTTGCGGTATTCACACGCTGGGGGCAAAGAGTGAAAAATCCTGACCCGAGAACTGCAATAGAAAGAATTATTGACCGTGTTTACCCAAGTGATTATCTTCAGTCACGGTTTGTCGAATGGAAAATGAACGGCACATAAAAACTCACTGAAAATTTAATAAAACTTAACGGCTGTATCAGGGTAAAACCTCATACAGCCGTTTTTTATATTTGGACTTAAATTTTTACTGATTTTCAACGCAAATTCTGAATGCGATTTCACGTATCTCTTCAAGAGATGAAACAGAACCTAACTCCTTGCGGTATTTAGCCGCACCCCGAAGTCCTTTTGTGTACCACGCACCGTGTTTCCTTGCCTCTCTTATTCCGACTTTTTCGCCCTTATATTCGCAAATCGTTTCAATATGCTTAATCATAACACGCATACGCTCCGAAACAGGGGGAGTGGGGAGAACACGCCCGTATTCAAGATAGGCGTTTATTTGGGAGAAAACCCACGGTGCGCCCAGAGCCCCTCTGCCAATCATTATAAGGTCGCACCCCGTTTTTTCAAGCATAAGAGCCGCACTTTGCTCGTCAGTAATGTCGCCGTTACCGATTACGGGAATTGAAACGCTTTTCTTGACCTTTGCAATAATATCCGTGTTAACGGGGGGGGAATACATCTGCGCTCTTGTTCTGCCGTGAACAGTAATAGCAGATGCTCCTGCATCTTCTGCACGCTTTGCCATTTCAACGGCGTTAACGGAATTTTCATCCCAGCCGCTGCGGATTTTTACCGTCACGGGAACGGTTGATTCTTTTACAACCGCACGGATAATGCTTTCGGCAAGAAGCGGGTCTTTCATAAGAGATGCTCCACCGCCGTTACCTGCAATTTTTGGTGCGGGGCAACCCATATTTATGTCGATTATTTCAGGATTATATTCGAGAACGGTGTGAACGCTTTGCGCCATTACTTTCGGGTCGTTGCCGAAAATCTGCACTGCGGCAGGGCGCTCGGCATCGGACAAAAACGACAGAGATTTTGATTTTCGGTCGCCCATTTGAAGTCCCTTTGAGCTTACCATTTCGCTTACAACGTAAGCCGCACCGTAAGAAACGCACAGCTCACGGAACGCACGGTCGGCAACACCTGCCATAGGCGCTAAAACCGCTTTGCCGTGTATTTCAGTGTTACCGATTTTCATTGCATACCCTCCCGAAAACTTTTCTGTCGGTTATTTTATCATAAATGAATGAGATTAACAAGTAAGATTTAGCATAAAAATTATTTTCAAAAACATTAGAGTTGCAGAGGGGTCCGATTCAGAATACCGCAAAATAGAGTAGGGCGGGGGCTTGCTCCCGCCGTTTTTCTCTCCCTCAAAGGGTGAGTGGAATTTTGTAGGGACAGCCGACTTGTCCGAAAAAAGATGTAAAAATTTGATTTTTCACCACGGTGCATCGGATCGATGCACCCTACAAGTAGGGTACGATGCTCTACCGTACAAAAGCAAAAATAGTTGTCAACAGACTGATAAGATTTAGCATAATCTTTTCTCTTTTGTCATATAGTTTTTTGAAACTGAAAAAGCAAAAGGAGAGATAATAATGGATTTTACCGTAAAAAAAGACAGTATTAACGGTTGTGAAGCAAACACCGTTTCATCTGCCGAACACACGGTGGACTGTGACATAACGCTTCCGGAATATATGCCAGATGTGGTAAGAGTTCTGCGGTGCTGTCTTGCACCGTCGGTTGCCTCACAGCAAATAAGCGGTGACAGAATAATGACAGAATGTGATTGCACAGCCTCTGTAATTTACATTTGCGAGCAGGGAAAGGTTCATTGCTTTGAGCAAACGGAGCATTTCGGAAAACAGCTTGAATTTAACGGAGAATATCAGGACAGTGTGTCAGTCGGCATTAAAACGGAATTTGTAAACTACCGTGTTTCAAGCAGCAGAAAGGTTGAAATTCACGGGGCAGTGTCGCTTGCGGCTGTAGGACTCGGAAAGCGACAAAAGGAAATAGTTTCCTGTGCCGAAGGCGACGGAATGACGGTGCGTGCGAAGAATATGAATGTTTGTACGCTCTCTTCCTTTGCGGGAAAAGCCTTTCAGGTATCCGAAACCTGTGAGATAAATTGCAGTGAAAAAATAGCGGCGGTGCTGTCGGTAAACCATTTTATCAGGACTGATGAAGCGAAAGCCATTCACGGAAAGCTGTTTATAAGGGGTGAAATGTCAGTTCGAACGGTTTGCCTTACCGAGACTTGCGAAATTCGCTGTTTTGAAAATTCAGTTCCAGTAAATCAGATTGTTGATGTGCCTGATATTGCGGAAGAAAATATTATTCAGACAGACATAAATGTTACATCTGTCAGCGTAAGACCGCGTGCGGAGCAGACGGGCGACAGAAGACTTCTTGAAATTGAGGCAACGCTTTACATAAGTGTTCGTGCGTATGAAATGAGAGAAATGGCAATTGTACATGACGCATATTCAACCAAATACGAAACGGAAACTGAAATGCGCACCGTGGGGATAAACACCTCGTGTGAAAAGCTGTACGATACATTCCTTTGTCGTGAAAGCATTGACATTTCTTCTGTCGGTATTAAGAAGGTTCTGTCATTTGAGTGCAGTAATATTGTGTCAAGTGTTTCCGTAAATGACGGAGCGGTATCCCTTTCGGGAAGTATTACGGCGGACTGTATTTTTGAGGACACAAACAGCGAGATTTATTATGTTACAAGGCAAATTCCTTTTGAATACAAGCACCCGACGGTTTATGAGAATATGTCGTCAAGCAGTATTTCGGTCGCTGTTTCTGCCTATAACTATGCGCTGGGCACGGGCGGTGCGCTGGATGTCAGAATTGAAATTATCGTTAACGGACTCGTTTTTTGCGGAACCGAGGAAAAAGCGGTTACGGAAATAACTATTGACAAATCAAAATGCAAATCGGTTAAAACGGCGTCCCTTACGGTCTATTTTGCTGATGAAAATGAGTGCGTTTGGGATATAGCCCGTCATTACAATACAACAGTCGAAGCAATTTTGCGTGAGAACCGTATGCAAAATGAGGAAATAACTCACTGCTGCAAGCTGCTTATACCGAAAATATAGGAGGAAGCAATATGAGTAGTACAAGTATTTATAAGGACATTGCGGCACGCACGGGCGGCGATATTTACATTGGCGTTGTAGGGCCTGTCAGAACAGGTAAGTCAACCTTTATCAAACGGTTTATGGATGCGGTTGTAATTCCCAATATGGAGGACGATTCCGTAAGAGAACGGGCAACAGATGAGCTGCCCCAATCGTCCGCAGGCAGAACGATAATGACAACCGAGCCGAAATTTATTCCTGAAAATGCCGTCAGAATAAAGCTCCCCGACAATGCGGAGCTTAATGTGCGAATGATTGACTGCGTAGGGTACATTGTCCCCGGTTCTCTCGGCTATATTGAGGAAAACGGACCGAGAATGGTTCGCACCCCGTGGTCTGAGGAAGAAATGACATTTTCAGAAGCGGCGGAAATCGGCACTAAAAAGGTAATTACCGAACATTCCACAATCGGTCTTGTGGTAACGACCGACGGCAGTATCAGCGATATTTCGAGAGATGAGTATGAGGAAGCCGAAGAAAGAGTAATAAACGAGCTTAAAGAGATTAACAAGCCGTTTGTAGTTCTTCTTAACTGTATGCATCCAAAGGGTGAGAATGCATTAAAGCTTTCCTCGGAACTGTCTTCAAAATACAAAGTGCCCGTAATTGCGGTCAACTGTCTTGAGCTTTCCGAGCAGGAGATAAAAGAGATTATTACGCAGGTGCTGTTTGAATTTCCCGTAAAGGAAATCGGCATTGATTTGCCGCAGTGGCTTGTAAATCTTCCCGAAGAGCATCCTGTTCGCGCCGAAACCTATAAATCCGTTTCCGAGGCGCTTGAAAATATTACCTATGTACGTGATATAAGTTTAATGACCGAATCACTCTCAAAATGCGAATACATTACTGACGCCGGTATCACGGGAATGGACCTCGGCGTGGGCAGTGCATGGATTAGGGTAAATATGAACGGCGATTTGTTCTATAAAATTCTTGCTGAGAGTACGGGCATTGAAATTGACGGCGAGCAGACGCTTTTAAAGAGAATGAAAGAGCTTGCCCAAATGAAAAAAGACTATGAGCGGATTAAGGCTGCTTTGAATGATGTTTCAGAGAAGGGATACGGAATAGTTATGCCGACCATTGATGAGCTGACTCTTGAAGAACCCGAAATCGTAAAGCAGGGTGGGAGATACGGTGTGCGGCTTTGCGCATCTGCTCCGTCAATTCATATGATGAAAGCGAATATCAAGACTGAGGTAGCTCCCATTGTGGGCAGTGAAAGCCAGTCTGAGGAGCTTGTAAAATATCTTTTGGAAGGGTTTGAGGAAGACCCCACAAAGATTTGGGATTCAAATATCTTCGGCAAGCCTTTAAATGAGCTTGTGAATGAGGGGCTACGGAATAAACTTTACCATATCCCAGACGACGCAAGAAAAAAATTCCAGGAAACCCTTGAAAGAGTTATCAACGAAGGCTGTAACGGACTTTTGTGTATAATATTATAAAATGTATCAAAAATGTAGGGGGTACGGCATCCGCCAATTTTCTGCCCTCCTTGTGTAAAGGAGGGTGGCAGACGAAGTCTGACGGGAGGATTGTTTTTATGAATAATTTTGGATTGAAATTATATTACAATCCCTCAGGCTTTTGCTTCGCAAAATCCAGCTCCCTTTGCACAAGGGAGCCAAAACAGCCTCTCTGTCACTTCGTGACAGCTATCTCGCCTGCCGGCTCGGTCGGTGCTTTTGAATACTTTGTATTCAAAGGTTGCCACAGGCAACCCGCCTCCCCTCATCAGTCACTCGTATCCCCTCAAAAACATAGTCGCACTGCTTACTTGGAGCGTTTCGCATTGCTCCTTGTTTTTTCACCTCAGCACTGTACCTTTTTCCGCCACTGGCGGCGGCACAGTGCTTCGCCCCGTGACAGCTTCCCCCAAGGGGGAAGCCTTTTTATGCCTTACCCTTGAGGGGAAGGGGGACCGCCGTGGCGGTGGATGAGGTGTCATATAGTGTAATGCAAATTCTCTTTTATACATAATTATATAAAACAAAACAGAGTCGATAGATGTGGACGTCACATACTTTCGGCTCTGTTTTTTACTTTTTAATGAGATGTTTTATGATTTTTTTTCTTACCATCTGAAATAATACGGCAGTCAATGAATGAGAAATTTCCTATTTCAAATTTTTTATCAGTGATTTTTTCTGCGAGCTGTCTGCTCTCAATAAATTCGTCTGTTACAGTTACCAAATACTGCCTGTCAGGCAAATTTACAAGATAAAATTCCTTGTCCGTATTTTTAATGCCGTTGATAAAATCGGGCAAGCCGAACGGTGCATCAGTTAAAAAGCCTATCGCATTATCGGTGATTTTTTCTTTTTTGGTAAGAAGTTGTTTTCCCATAAGATAATGAATTTCGGCATCGGGATATTTTTCCGTTACCGCCATATCCTTTTTGCCTGTTTTTTTAATAAGTCTTTTACATATTTTGGGGTCATAGGTGTAACTGTCAAGGTCGATTTCTTCTCTTATAACAGATAAGTCTATACTTTCTCCGCTGTCAATAAGGTAATCAATGCTTACATTTAAAAGCTTAGAAATACGCTTTAAATTTTCAATATCGGGTAATCCCTTGTCCGATTCCCATTTTGTGACCGCCTGCCGTGACACAGCAAGTTTTTGCGAAAGCTCATCCTGCGTAAAGCCCGCTTTTTTCCTTGCTGATTTCAGCTTTTCTCCGAATGTGTTTGTTACATTGCCGTTGGTTTCCATATTGCAATCCTCCGAATTTTGTGAGTTGTTCAGCTGACGGTTTTATTATAGCGGTATCTCTGCGCAATATCAAGAAATCCTCCGTTTCATCAAAGCAACGCTTCGCAGCATACAGCATATATTTTACTTCCAAAACAAAAGGGCGCCGAAGCACCCCTTTTAATAAAATCGGTATAAAATTTTTAATGGTTATCTTATCTTTTGATAACGGACACGCACAAATATATAAGATAAATAAAATATGTCGTCAATGCAAGTGCTCCAAAAACGAGAATAATATTCCACACTAAAGGCGGGATTAGATACGGTATTGCCTGTGGAATAACAAACGGAATTAAAGCACTTAGGGTGTAAACCGCTCGTTCTTTTTTTGACACAATACCGCGCAGGAATAATGACAGCACAGCAAATACAATAAAGCAAAAAGCAGAAATAAAGATAAATACAATTGATTTTTCTTCAGCGTAGAGCAGATTTAATAAATCGTTTTTAAAGTAGTAAAGGTTATTTGCATTCAAGAAAAATATAACATAACCCACGAGTCTGTATAGAACATTTATATTTATTAAAACTGTCAGCAACACAATGTAAATTTTAAGAAAAAAATTTTTCATATTTTTACCAATATTATTTTAATTTACTGTCAAACCATTCTATGAGGTATTTCATAACGTCTTCTCTGTCTGTTTCATTGAGAATTTCGTGGCGGTCTGTTGGGTACAGCTTAAGACTCACATCTTCGTGACCCGTTTTCAAAAGATTATTGTAAACTGCGGTAACACCCTTGCCGTATGCGCCTACGGGGTCGTCCTCGCCGGCTATGAGCAAAACGGGGAGCTTTTTGTCGAATGATAAGTACCAATCATTTGCGTTTACTTCATTGAGAACGCTGAAAAGGTCTTTAAAGCCTGCCGCCGTGAAGATAAATCCGCAGTATTTATCGGCAATGTATTCGTTAACTATAGCCTCGTCCTTAGTCAGCCAGTCGCAGTCGGTTTTCTTGCCGGTCTTTTTGTTGTATGTACCGAAAGCAACTGAATTTATAAACTTTGAACGGTGCATTTCGCCTTTTGTTTTGCTTATAAGCTTTGCCATAGCAATTCCCACGCTCGCCCCGGGGTTCGGACCGCTTGTTCCGCAGTAAACCGCCGCGTCTATTCCGTCGCCGTAATATTTTGTGTAGCACCGTGCAATGAATGAACCCATACTGTGCCCGAAAAAGAAATAGGGCACATTTGGATATTCTTTTTTTGCGATTTCGGTGAGCTTTTTGCAGTCGTTTACTATGTTCATATAGCCCTTTTCACTTCCGAAAAAGCCGAGCATACTGTCATCCTTTACAGAACGCCCGTGACCTAAATGGTCGTTTGTGAAAACGGCATAGCCTGCCTCGCAAAGCTTTTCGGCAAACGGAATGTAACGGTCGCTGTGTTCTGTCATTCCGTGTGAAATCTGAATTACCGCCTTTACATTGCCGCCGTCGGGAGTGAAGCTCTGTGCAAAAATGTCGCAAAGTCCCGAAGAGGACGGAAACTTAAATTCTTTTCTAATCATAATATTCGCTGCCTTTCCTATTTAATTTCCCAATCAATTTCTTCGCCGTAGGTCCTGCGGAGAAAATCGTTTGCTTTTTTAAAATGCCCGTTGCCGAAAAATCCGTTATAAGCCGAAAGCGGACTTGGGTGGGCGGATTCAAGCACCAAATGAACGGGATTCGTAATGAATTTCGCCTTGTCCCTCGCATTTCTTCCCCAAAGCAAAAATACAATAGGCTCAGGACGGGCGTTCAGAAGCTTAATAACATTGTCGGTGAATATTTCCCAGCCGCAGCCCTTGTGGCTGTTTGCCTGCCCTCTGCGGACTGTCAGACAGGTGTTCATAAGAAGAACGCCCCGTTTTGCCCAGTCGGTAAGCTCACCGTGGGGCGGAATAGGCAGTCCCAATTCTGCGTGAATTTCCTTGTAAATATTCTGAAGTGACGGCGGGGGCTGAACGCCTTTTTTTACCGAAAAGGCAAGCCCGTGCGCCTGACCCGGTTCGTGGTACGGGTCCTGCCCCAAAATTACAACCTTAACATCCTTGTAGTCGGTGAGCTTCAGGCTGTTAAAGATGTTATTCATATCAGGGTAAATTGTCTGCGTTTTGTACTCGGACACCAAAAATTTTCGCAAATTTATGTAGTAATCCTTTTTAAATTCATTTTCAAGCAAAATATCCCAATTATTTCCGAATGTAACCATATTATCTCCTGACTAACGGCTATTTGAGCATATTTATCATCATATGAGCGGATTTATAAATATCTCCGCACCCCATTGTTAAAACAAGGTCGCCTGCCGAAGCGTTTTTGACAACATAATCCGCAACTTCTTCCTGCGTATTAAACCAAACGGAGTTCGGAATTTTTTCAGCAAGCTGAGAGGTATAAACACCATAGGTGTTTGTTTCACGGGAACCCATAATTTCAGTCATAACGCATCTGTCGGGAATACTGAGAACATCTACAAATTCGTCAAAGTGCATTACCGTTCTTGAATAGGTGAAAGGCTGAAAAACTGCCCAAACCGTTTTGTAGCCAAGCTTCATTGCGGCTTCAATTGTAACCTTAAGTTCTGCCGGGTGATGGGCGTAATCATCAATAAAATCAATCCCATTATATGTGCCGAGGTGCTCAAACCGCCTGCCTGCACCTTTAAACTCCTCAAGTCCTTTAATGCAGTTTTTAAATTCCGCACCTGAATAAAGAGCACAGGCAATTGATGCCAAAGCATTGAGAATATTGTGCTTTCCGGGGACTGAAAGAGAAACCGTTCCGAGCTTTTCACCTTTGTGCACAATGTCAAAACGGGTGTACGCACCGCTAATTTCTTCAATATTTTCGGCATAGTAGTCATTAGTATTTTGGAATCCGAATGAAATCATTTCCTTGCCGGTTATTCCCTCAACGGCTTTAAGAGTATTGGCATCGTCGCCGTTGTAAATGACTGCTTTTGCGGCGGAATTTGCAAATTTTGTAAAGCTCAGGATAAGGTTGTCGAGAGTCTTGAAATATTCCATATGGTCCTCGTCAATGTTAAGAATAACTGCAACATCGGGGGACATATGAAGAAATGTATCTTGATATTCGCATGATTCCATAACAATAGTTTCGGTGTTTCCGACTCTGCCGTAGCTGTTTGTAAGGGGCAATTTTCCGCCGATTACAGCCGACGGGTCAAGCCCTGCCGAAAGCATTGTCTGCACGGTCATTGAGGTAGTGGTAGTCTTGCCGTGTGTTCCGCAAATACCGATACAATTGCTGAAGTGACGGGAAACCTCGCCTAATAATTCCGCTCGCTGAAATGTGGGGATACCGCTTGAAAGAGCCGCTTCAAGCTCGGGGTTGCCGCGCTGAATTGCCGCCGAATATACTATCATATCAGCGCCCTTTATGTTTTCTGCCTTTTGCCCCATCATAACGGGGATGCCCATAGCTCTGATTCTGTCAACTATTGAGCTTTCGTTATTGTCAGAGCCTTGAAGCGAATAACCTTTTGCGTGCAGAATTTCCGCAAGAGGGCACATTCCGCTTCCGCCTATTCCTATAAAATGAATTCTTTTTGCATTTTTTAATATTTCCGAAATGTTAGCCATAATAACCGCCGTTCCAAATTGTAGTATTACATATATTATATTGCAATTTTAATTAAAATAAAAGACCTAATCACCATTTTTTATGAAAATCATAGTATGTTATTGCAAGATGAAAGGGGAGAAAAAGGTGAAAAACAGTAATTTTGTTATCATCGGCGGTGACAAACGCCAAAAATATCTCGGAGAATATCTGAAAATGTGCGGAAAAGCGGTTGATTGCTACGGTCTTTACGATTGGGATGACGATTCGGAAAGACTAAAAGCCTTAATAACGCCCCAAAGCGTAATAATTCTTCCGTTGCCTGTCAGCAAAAACGGAAAAACTGTTTTTATGCCTTTTTCAAAACGGGAGCTGCCGCTTATAAGGCTTTTAAATCTTATCGGCTCCGAAAATAAGGTTTTCGGCGGAATGTTCAGCGGCGAGTTTTCAAATTCTTTAAACGAAAAGCATATACCCTTTTACGATTATTACGACAGCACGTTTATATCCGAAAACGCTTATTTGACAGCGTTCGGTACTTTAAAAATAATACTTGAGCATATTGATTTTGCCGCGTCTTTAGGCACATTTGCAATTACGGGCTACGGCAGAGTCGGTCGGGAAACAGCAGACTTGCTTAAAAAACTTTCCTGCGATGTGACAGTGTTTGCAAGAAGCGAAGAGGCGCTGACAGGCGCTTCTTTGCGAGGGTGCAGAGCGGAAAAACTGAATAAATTATCAGAGTATGCCGACAAATTCGACATTATTATAAACACTGTGCCGCAAAGAGTAATTGACAGTGAAACGCTCAGGAAAATAAGACCCGACTGTAAAATAATCGAGCTTGCATCAGCACCTTTCGGGGTAAACCCCGAAGAAGCGGAAAAATATTCGGTAAGTGTAATAAAAGCGCCGGGACTTCCTGGAAAATACACGGCAAAAACGGCAGGGGAGCTTATCGGAAAGAAGATAGTTAAAACTTTACAAGAGGAGGAGAAAGATGAGTAAATCGAATGTGGGATTTGCTTTGTGCGGTTCGTTTTGCACGTTTAAAAAGGTTATCCCGCAGATTGAAGCGCTTGTTTCCCTGGGGTACAATGTAATTCCCATAATGTCGGGTGTTTCATATTCAACTGATACCCGCTTCGGCAAAGCAGAAGATTTTATTAAGCAGATTGAAGATATAACGGGTAAAAAAATAATCCATACAATTTGCGGTGCAGAACCGATAGGGCCGAAAATGCTTTTGGATGCGCTCGTAATTGCGCCCTGTACCGGCAACACTCTCGGTAAAATGGCAAACGGAATAACGGATACATCGGTTACTCTGTCCGCAAAGGCACACCTGCGGAATTGCAGACCGATTATAATTGCGGTTTCGACAAATGACGCACTGGGCGCTGCGGCAAAGAACATAGGGCTTTTAATGAACAGCAAAAATATTTATTTTGTTCCGATGCGGCAGGATGACCCCCTGAACAAGCCTAATTCAATAGTGGCGGATTTTACGAAAATACCTGAAACACTGGATTTCGTTTTAACAAACGGAAAGCAAAATGAACCGCTGTATATATAAGTAAATATGTAAATTTAATTTGTAGGGCGACGACTGTTTTCTGTTGAATTAAATTCGTTACACCTCATCCACCGCTAATGCGGTCCCCCTTCCCCTTGAGGGGAAGGCATAAAAAGGCTTCCCCCGAGGGGGGAAGCTGTCAGCGCAGCCGACTTATGAGGGGTATGAAACGGAAAATTACATTCCCTACTAAATGGCGAGAACAAAAAAGGGTCAGGCATGGAAACCTGACCCTACGAAGTAATTTAGAATTATTTATAGAACGAATAAAGGGGAGAAGTGTTAGTTGCTGCAGAGTCAACATACCACGAGCTGCCGATTTTTACAACGGTTACATCTGCGCTTGTAACTGTTTTTCCGTCAGCCGTTTTTACTTCAACGGTATAGCACTTAACATCTGAAATATCGTCTGCCGAAACGCCGTATTCAGCGAATTTATCTGCGTTAATATTTGCTTTGTATGTATTAAGGTCAATCGCTTTTTCGCCTGCAACAGAAGATGTGAATTTGTAATCCTCGCCGTACACCTTTTCGTATTCGCCTATGCTCTTGAATGAAATTTGCTTTTTGGTGTTTTTGTCAAACTCGTCCTCAGTACCTGTCAGCGTTTCGCCGTATGTCTTAACATTGCTTTCAAGGGCTGTGAACATAATCTCGTCTGTCATATAGTCGTCGCCGAAAATCTCTTTGCGTACACGTACAAGCTCTTCAAAATATTTTTTGAAAATTTCATCGTAGTTGTCCCAGCCGTTTTCTGCGAGCTGAACGTAATAGGGGTACATCTTTTCGATAACCTTACCCTGAAGTGAGCCGTCATCGTTTTTGGATTTGTCGCTCATATATGACTCGTCGTTAAAGCCTTTGAGTTCGTCTGTTTTGTCACCAGGCTTGTAATTTGTTTCACGGTAAATTACAGGGTACATATAGTACTTGCGGATAAAGTCACCGTATTTTGAGCTTTTGCTTACAAGCGCATTTTTATAAGCGTTGTAGCCGTCACCTGTCTGAACTATTGTGTCGGCATAGTTTTTTGCTACCTCTTCGGGGTGGAATGCCGTGTATTTGTTCTTGAAGGTAAATACAACCATAAGTGCAAGGGCGGCGGCAACCGCAAAGAAAGCAATCGCACCGTATATTTTAAGATTAAAGGTTTTTTCTTTCATATCTGTTACCCCCTCAGCCTTCTACTGCCGTTTCGGCATTCGCTTCGTTTGCTTTTGCGGCTTCGCGGCGCTCGGCAAGCGCTTTTACAATCATTTCCTTCTTTTCACCTACCATATCGTAGAACAAAATCGGAACACCCTGCAAGATAACGAAGATTGCGGGAATAATTGTGTAAATCGCAAGCATTTTATTAAGCGTTGCGTCGGATTGCTGAGCGTATGCAACGTTTGCATCTGTTGAAACCATATAGCCTGACCATGTGTAAAGGAGCCACGGGCCGAGACCCTTTGTAAATGCAGATGCAACCTTTGAGAAAAGACCGTAGCCTGCATAAGCAAGACCGTCCTGGCGCTTACCGGTTTTGTACTCGATTTCGTCAACACAGTCGGCAATCATAATATTGGGTGTAACATTTGTGTTGCCGTGCTGGAGTCCGCAGAAGAAGTTGAGAATAAGGAACGGAATAATAAGTCCGTCGTTAAAGCCTATTCCTCTTGAAACAAGGAACAGAATGCCCATTGATGACGCACCGTAAATGCAGAACAAAATAAATGTCTGCTTTGTGGAGAATTTTTTAAGAACAAGGTTTACAAGCAGTGTGCCTACAGCTGTGCCGATACCCATTGGCAGGAGCAAAGCAAGCTTTAAGTCCTTTGAACCTAAAAGGTAAACTGCTATGTAAAGAGAAACCGTGCCGTAAACGCCTCTGCCGAAGCCGCAAAGCTTTGTAAGAGAAACCATTAAAAGGTTTTTATAGGTGAAAACAACCTTAATTGCGTCTTTAAGATTAACCTTTTCATTTGTATAGGGAACATTTTCTTTGTTGTTGGTAAAGAATATCATAACAAAAAGAATAAGTCCCAAAGCGCAAACCGCGGTGGAAATTAAAAGGTCAAGACCTCTGCCTTCTGCGTTTTGATACTGCTGTTTGCCCATAACGGCTTTCATAATTGCGGCAACAACCATAAGCACAACCATACCGCCGGACTGACCGACAGAGCGCAGGAATGACGCAATTGAAATTGCGCTTGAACGCTCCTCGGGGTTGGGCGAGCAAAGCGAGCCGAAGCAGTTTGACGGGCTTTCAACCGCACAGCTGAACGCCGTGTAAAGTGAATAAATTACGAACATCCAAATAATTGCAGCAGTTTGGCTGTTTGTGTTCGGCGCAATGAAAACGAGCATTGCAACGAGAGCAAGCGGAATAACGCCGAAGCCGAACCAAGGTTTTACCTTGCCGAATTTTGTACGTGTGTTGTCAACAAGATATCCGATAACAAGCTCGCACACAGCGCCCACAATACCTGCAACAAGGAACACTGCCGAAATGGCATTTGCCATAGTGTCAGGGTCAAAGCCCTTGCCCTTAAAAGCAAAATCCGCAAAGAAAGTTGCAGTGTAATCAGGCATCCAGCCTGTCATTAAGGCAACGCCGAAAAGACCGATGCCGAAAGTCCATATTTCGGACTTTTTCATATACTTTTTCATAAACATTTCCTTTCTGAAAAAATTTGAAGAAATTAAAAAGAGCATCAAAAAATGCTCTTTTTTATTACAGATATTTTACTCTTATCTTTTAGTCTTAACAATATGCGAATTTAACAAAAAATTGTTTATTTTTTTGACATAGAGATGAGCGCGGTAGGGACAGCCGACCGCGGTTGTCCCTACAAAATCCTTGTCGCACCTGAAAGGGCGTGGGCATCCGGCGGATGCCGAATTAACGCTGTCTGAGCCGGCAGGCGAGTAATGGAGATGTCACGAAGTGACAGAGGGGTTATAAAGTTTTTTGCTAAAGAAATTAACCCCTCAGTCTCGCTAACGCTCGACAGCTCCCCTTTCAGGGGAGCCGAGAGTTCCGTACTTCAATTAGAGAGTAAAAATTTATTCCTGCTCGAAAAATGCTTTAAATGCACGGAAAGCCATATACAAATCAAGCTTTGAAATAACCTCAAATGGTGCGTGCATTGAAAGAACGGGAACGCCCAAATCCACAACGTCAATGTCAAGATTTGCAATATACATAGCGACTGTTCCGCCGCCGCCGATGTCTACCTTGCCAAGCTCGCCTATTTGCCATACAACGTTTTCTTTGTCGAGCATTCTGCGGATTTTGCCCATAAATTCAGCCGAGGCGTCGCTTGTGCCGCCTTTTCCTCTTGCGCCTGTGTATTTAGTAATAACAACGCCCTTGTTAACGAATGAGGCGTTTTTCGGCTCGCTTACATCGGGAAACATCGGGTCGTAAGCCGCATTTACATCTGCCGAAAGACATTCGCTGGCGCTAAGAACTCTCCACGGCTCTTCGCCGCCCATAACCGCCAAGTCTGAAATGAAATATTTAAGGTAAGAAGAGTTAAGCCCTGTGTTGCCGTCAGAGCCTGTTTCCTCTTTGTCCGTAAGAACGGTAAGAACAGTGTAGCTCGGATTTTCAACTGCAAAAATTGCTTCAGCGGCGGGGTATGCACAAACCTTGTCATCGTGGCCGTATGCGCCTATAAGACTTCTGTCAAAGCCGATGTCACGTGCCTTGAAGGCAGGTACAATTTCAAGCTCGGCAGAGAGGAAATCACTTTCGGTAATGCCGTATTTTTCATTGAGAAGCTTAATTATGTTAAGCTTAACCTTTTCGCTGCCCTCATCCTTAGAGAACGGACGTGAGCCTATAAGAATATTAAGGCTTTCGCCTTTAACGCCCTCGGCCATTGTACGTTTCATCTGCTCGCCTGCAAGGTGCGGGAGCAGGTCTGTGATTACGAATTGCGGGTCGTTTTCATCTTCGCCCACATTTACCTCGACACTTTCGCCGTTTTTCTTTACAATTACGCCGTGAAGTGAAAGAGGGATTGCAGTCCACTGATATTTTTTAATACCGCCGTAATAATGAGTTTTGAAATATGCCATTTCTCCGTCCTCGTAAAGGGGATTAGGCTTTAAGTCAAGACGGGGAGAGTCAAGGTGCGCGGCGGAGATTTTAACGCCGTCTGAAATCGGCCTTTTGCCGAAAACGCAAAGGATAACCGACTTTCCTCTGTTGTTATAATAAACCTTGTCGCCTGCATTGTATTTTTTACTGCGGTCAAACGGAGTATAGCCTAAATCTTCAGCCTTTTTGATAAAGAATTTTACTGATTCACGCTCGGTTTTGCCGTTGTTCATATAGTATTTATAGCCCTCGGCAAAGCTGTCTGCGTTTTTTTGCTCCTCATCGGAAATGATTTCGGAAGCGTGCTTAGGTGAATAGAAAAGCTCCTCCTGAAGCTCTTTAATAATATTTTTTTCGCTCATATTGTTACTCCTTTTTTAGTTTAAGCTTATATGCTAATTTTTCTGTTTCATCGTATATATTATACGGCTCGCAGTTGTTTATTATGTAGTCGGCGTTTAATGTGAAAAAACTTTCGTCCTTTTGCGCGTTTATCCGCTCATTCGCACGGGAAAGAGAAATACCGTCACGAGCAATAATCCGTTCAAGGCGGGTTTCCCTCGGAGCGGTAACGGCAACGGTGTAATCGCATATTTTTGCCTCTCCGCTTTCAAACAGAGCTATTGCGTCGATTATAACAGCCTTTGTGCCGTACTTCTTTTGCTTTAGAATAATATTCTGAATTTCGTTGTTGACGGCAGGGTGGGTTATGGCATTGAGGGAAAGCGTGCTTTCGTTATCGGAAAATGCACGGGCGGCTAAAATTTTGCGGTTGATTTTGCCGTCTGTATCTGTAATATCTTCGCCGAAACGCTCTTTGAGCTTTTCCTGCACTTCTTTGTCATTTTCAAGAATGTCGTGCGCAACCTTGTCAGCATCAATGTGGTAACAGCCGTATTTTTCCAAAATTTCGGATACGGTGGATTTTCCCGCACCCGTTTGACCTGTTAAACCGATAATAAGCATTTTTTTCATCTCACAGCTCAATAATATTAAATCCTGCCGAGCGAATAAGTCTGTTGTAAACCGCAAGACCCACACCCGAAAGCTCAGGACAGCGTGCGTAAACGGTTTTGGCTCCCTTTTCGTCAAGCTCACGAAGAGCGTCAAACAGCCTGTTCGCTTCGGATTTTCCGTCAAGAGGTTTTCCGTATGTAACGGCATTTTCAAAATATTTTTCCTCGCCCTCAAAAACAAGCGCAAAGAAATCCTTGCCTTTAGTGTATTCAACAAATTTGTCCAAACTGCCTTTGAGAATGGTTATATTCGCCCTCGGAGCGTAATGCTTGTATTTCATTCCCGGGGAGGCGGCAGCTTCGCCGTCTTTGAGCTCGTGCAGAACTGCGTCGGCAAGCCTTGTTTCACCTATTGTGGCTCTTATTTCTTCCAGAGTTATGCCGCCCGGGCGCAAAACGGTCGGTATTTCGGTTACAAATGTAATAACAGTTGACTCAACGCCGATTTTTGATGCACCGCCGTCAATAATTAAGGGGATTCGCCCGTTCATATCGTCATAAACATATTTTGCGTTTGTGGGGCTTGGACTTCCCGAAAGATTGGCGCTCGGTGCGGCCAACGGGACGCCGCTTGTTTTGATGATTGCCCGTGCATATTTGTTTGAGGGCATTCTTATTGCAACGGTGTCAAGTCCGCCCGAAGTTTTAAACGGAATTAAATCGCTCTTTTTCATAATCATTGTTAAAGGGCCGGGCCAGAATTTTTCCGCCATTATTTTAACCTTTTCAGGTATCTCTCTAACAAGAGGGGAAAGCTCCGAAATATCGCTTATATGCACAATCAGCGGGTTGTCGGACGGTCTGCCTTTTGCTATGTAGATTTTTTTGACAGCCTCTTCGTCCAATGCGTTTGCGGCAAGACCGTAAACGGTTTCGGTGGGAATCCCCACAACCTCGCCGTCATTTATGAGCTGTGACGCTTCATTCAGCGCCCTTTCATATTCTAATCTTATATCAATTACATTTGTTTGCATTTTTCTAAATATTCCTTTGCCTTGCGGTATTCAAACAGAGAGTCATTACCGATTTTTACAATTTCGTTTGCGTAGTAAACCGCTTTTTCGGTGTTTTCAAATCTTGCAAAATAGTTGAAAAGAATTGAATAAGCACTTTTTTGTGACCGATAACAAATTTTTCAAATGCGCTCAGCTTGAATTCTTTCATAATTATTCCTCTGCTTTAAGCTTTTCGGCGGTGTCGGCTGTAATGAGCGCATCAATAATTTCGTCTAAGTCACCGTTCATAATTGCGTCGATTTTGTAAAGAGTTAAGCCTATTCGGTGGTCTGAAACTCTGCCCTGAGGGAAGTTGTAGGTGCGGATTCGCTCGCTCCTGTCGCCTGTGCCGACCTGAGATTTTCTTGTGCCTGCAATTTCAGCATCGTGCTTTGCCTGCTCAATTTCAAGAAGGCGTGAACGCAGTACCTTTAAGGCTTTATCCTTGTTTTTGTATTGGCTTCGCTCGTCCTGACACTCAACCACCATACCCGTGGGCAGGTGTGTTACACGGATAGCTGACGAGGTTTTGTTAACCTTTTGACCGCCTGCACCCGAAGAGCGGAAAACATCTATCTGTAAATCGGCAGGGTTAAGCTCAAAATCAACCTCTTCAGCTTCGGGAAGCACTGCAACTGTTACGGTTGAGGTCTGTATTCGTCCCTGACTTTCGGTTTCGGGAACACGCTGAACACGGTGAACGCCGCTTTCAAACTTAAAGCGTGAATATGCGCCCTCGCCCTCAACATTAAATACAATTTCCTTGTATCCGCCGAGTTCTGTGGGATTTTCTGAAAGAATTTCGGTTTTAAATCCCTTTGCTTCCGAATACATTGAATACATTCTGTAAAGCTCACCTGCGAAAAGAGCCGCTTCCTCTCCGCCTGCACCGCCGCGGATTTCAACGATAACGCTTTTGTCATCGTTGGGGTCTTTTGGCAAAAGCAGAATTTTTAATTCCTCCGAGCACCGCTCAATATCGGCTTTAGCCTGTTCAAATTCTTCCTGCACAAGCTCTTTAAAATCCTTATCAAGTCCGCCTGCGTCAAGCAGTTCTTTTGATTCTTTAAGGGTTTCGTCATATTTTTTGTATTCACGGTATTTTTCAACAACGGGAGTAAGACTGCGCAGCTCTTTCATAAGTTTGGGGTACTTTTCCTGGTCGCTGACCGTTTCGGGCAAGCAGAGCTGTTCATTTATTTTTTCAAACCGTTCTTCAATACCTGCAAGCTTATCAAGCATTTAAATTTTCTCCTTTGCTGACATTTCTTTTCCGTCTCTGATAATCTTTTTTATATTTTTCTCTATTTTGGCACGCGGCACCATAACCTCGCGACCGCATTTTTTGCAGTGAATACGAAAATCCATACCCACACGCAGAACCGTAAATTCGTTTCCGCCACACGGGTGGGCTTTTTTCATAATTATATCGTCGTTAACATGTATATCCATATTCATTATCCTTTTACAACTTTATCACATTATATAATATTTTATCATACCACATTTTGTAAATAATATCAACAATACAAATTATATAATAATTACATTATATTTCTGCAAAATCAATCATATCTTTTAAGGCAGGAAATTCTGCAAACTAAAAAAATAAAGGTGAGAGATATGACAAAATATTACCCTGAAGGTGTAATTTACGAAACAAAGCAAAATAAACGGAGCATTTCATCGGTGCCCGCTTTGCGTGAAAGCTTTTTTGAGGGCAGAATTTTAGAGGCAAAAGCCACTCTTTGCGACGGGGAGCATAATCTGCATGTGGATTTAGGAGGAATAAAAGGGATTATTCCGAGGGAGGAGTGTGCGCTCGGAATAGCCGAGGGCACAACTAAGGATATTGCAATAGTTTCGAGAGTTAACAAACCTGTTGTATTTAAGATAACAGATTTCAGAGATGATGAAAACGGCGTCCGCACAGCATTTTTATCCCGAAGAGCCGTGCAGGAGGAGTGTGCCCGTGACTACATAGCAAAGCTCACTTCGGGCGATATTATAACGGCAAAGGTAACTCATAATGAGCATTTCGGCTCTTTCTGCGACATCGGCTGCGGAATTTCGGCGCTTTTGCCCATAGACAGTATATCCGTTTCAAGAATACCGAGCCCCGAAGCACGCTTTGCGGTGAATACGCAGATAAATGCTATTGTAAAAAGTATTGATGAAAACGGCAGAGTTACTCTGTCGCTTAAAGAGCTTCTTGGAACGTGGGAGGAAAATGCCGAAAAATTTAAAGCAGGGCAGACAGTGGGGGGAATTGTTCGCTCCGTTGAAAAATACGGCGTATTTATAGAGCTTGCCCCAAATTTGGCGGGGCTTGCGGAATATTCGGAAAATGTGCGTGCGGGCGACAGTGCAAGCGTATACATTAAGAGCGTAAATCCTCAGAAAATGAAAATTAAGCTTGCAATTGTAGATACATTTCCTGCCGAACCTAAGCACATTCCGCTTAAATATTATTTTGACGGAGAGCATATGGATTACTGGCGCTATTCCCCTGATATTTCGGAAAAAGTCATAGAAAGCGTATTTTGATTTTGTTAAAAGAACACAGTTGATTTCAAAGGAGATTTATGGTAAAATAAATTCGGTTATATATTGTTTCAATTTGGGAAAGGATGTTTGAAATGAAAAAACGTATAGTTTGCGTAATACTTTGCGCATTGATGATGTTTTCAATGCTTGCTCCGTCGTTTGCGGCAGAGAAAAAGTGCAACTGCGGTAAAACTCCCGTAGTTTCCGTAGTAGGCTTCGGTCATGTTCCGCTTGTTAACGGCGAGGGAACTCAGGTTTTTGCTCCTGAGGCAAAAACAATAGTTGAGGCGGTTCTGCCTTGTGTTCCATCACTTTTACAGTTCCTTTCGGACGGTGACGCAGGCGCTTTGCTTGACTCAGTTATTCCTGCAGCAAAACAGCTTTTTGACCCGATTAAATGTGACGAAAACGGCGACTCGGTTGACCCGACGGTTACGGTTGAACGCTTTTATGAAGAGAGCTGCGATACATACGATTACAAAATCAAAGGCGACGGTCAGGACGGACTTTCCCTTGAATGTGCCAAAACAGTCGGCGGCGACCACACGTTTATTTTCAGCCATGACTGGCGCAGAAGCCCTATGGATACCGCTAAAGACCTTAACGATTATATTCAAAAGGTAAAGAAAACAACAGGCCACGACAAGGTGTCAATAAACGGTCAGTCAATGGGTACTTGCATTGTTCAGGCATATTTAGCGCAGTACGGAACAAAAGATATTAAAAATATAGGTATGTTCTCAGGAGCATTTACAGGACTTGAAATGTGCGGTGACCTTTTCACAGGCAAACTCAGCGTTGACGCTGACGGACTTACCGACATTTTGGTTCAGGCAATTAACGGCAGTCCCGATAAAAATGCTTTAGGTGAGCTCTTAAAATACACAGGACTTTTTGAAAAGGTTATTGAAAAATTTGCTCCGCTCCTTAATGAAGGCGAATATAAGGACAGACTTTATGATGAGCTTTTGATTCCGTATTTCGGAATGTATGCCGGCGTTTGGTCATTTGTCCCCGAAGATAAATTCGACGAAGCAATTAACTATATGTATAACAACGATACTTTCTCATTCCGCCCGTCTGATTCTTACATTGAAAAGCTGACGGCTTATCACGATGAGGTTCAGGCAACACTTAAAGAGCGTTGTGACGAGTATTATAAGGATGAAAATATCTGCTTCAGCATAGTTTCAAACTATAACCGCCAGATAGCTCCCGTAACACCGTCGTCCACAATGAACTCAGACGGCATAATCGAAACAGCACACACAAGCTACGGCGCAACGGTTGCAGACAGAAACACAACTCTCGGTGAAAATTATGCTCAGAAGAATTCCGACGGGCACAATCACGTTTCACCCGACACAGTGGTTGATGCTTCTACCTGCGCTTTCCCCGAGTGCACATGGTTTATTAAGAATTTGGATCACGTTAAGTTTTACAGCGACAGCTCAGCGGCGCTTCACGCATGGCTTATAACGGCTGACAAACAGTATACCGTTCATTCAAATCCGCTGTTCACTCAGTTCCTGTATTACAATATTGACGCTGACTATATGTCTGTTTATCTTGATAAATACGGTGATGTTAATATGGACGGCACCATTGACCTTGTTGACGCAAGACTTGCCTTAAGACACCTGCTTGAGCGTGACACACTCGAAAAGGTAAATCTTCAAAGAGCAGACGGCATAACAATTGACGGCGTTATTTCAAAAGATGAGGTTCAGTCAATTGCAGACACCTATGCGACGGATTACAAAGCGTAAATTATTTAAACAAGAGTAAAGATTTTAAATTAAATGCCCGTGTATATCACGGGTATTTTCTTTTCTAAAATATATATCATTCGATAATGTGCACAAAAGAACAGGTCAATGGGGAACCCCCGGCGAGGGTTCCCCGAAAGAACAGTCCACCGGACTGTTCTTTCTCCCCTCCTGCGCTTTTGTGAGTAAAGAAATTTTGCAGTCTGCGGACTGCAAGGCGGGGCTTTGCCCCACCGCCCTACCGCCTTTTGAAAAAGGCGGGCGAAAACTTTTGATTATTTTTCTATTGCAAAATAGTTTATCATAGACCGATGCCCGTGTATATCACGGGTGTTTTTTATGCTATTGACAATTAAAATATATTGATATAAAATAAATACAATTAAATATTTGCTTAACGGTTTTCGGGAAACCGAAATTAAAAGGGAATCAGGTCAGAATCCTGAGCAACCGCCATTACCGTATCAGATGAATTAAGCACAATTGCCATTGGATTTTTTTCGAGAAGGCGTGCTTATGCGCTGATTAAAAGTCAGCTTTGTCTCAAGTCGGGAGACCTGCCTTAAGCTAAAATTTTGTTAAACTCTTGGGCAAGCGGGAGAGTTAAAGAAACTTATCTTTACACTATACCTCTGCCCAAAAGCAGAGGTTTTTTGCTTATGAAAAAGATTATCGCAGTTGTTTTATCCTTAATAATATGTATTTCGTTTTCTGCCTGCGGAAAATCGCCGAATGCAGAACTGAATGTAAGTGCAATCGGTGAAAATACAGGCACGGCAGAAAACACATCGGAATATTCGGAAAAAGAAAGTGTCATTTCTATTGAAAATTCGAGTGAAACAAATTCAACTGAAATCACAAAGACTCACGGCAGTACCGAAAAGGGAAATACGGAAACGAAAAATCCCTCGTCAAAAACCGAAATCAGCACGGTACCTACGGTAACCACTACCGAAAAATCTACACAGCCTCAGCCAAAAACGGTTTGTACCGTTGAAATAGAGTGTAAATCAATACTCAGCAAGAAAAATAAATTTAAAAAGGATATTTCCCTTGTTCCGTCAAACGGAATAATTCTTTCGCCTGTAAGCGTGAATTTCGATGACGGTGCTTCGGCTTTTGACGTTTTGCAAAAGGCCTGCGTCCAAAAAGGTATAGCTCTTAACGCACAAAAATCTTCTTTCGGTGTTTATGTTGTGGGCATCGGTGGTATTGAAGAAAAGGACTGCGGAGCACAGAGCGGTTGGGTTTATACCGTTAACGGTAAATCTCCGAGCGTGGGACTCGGAAATTATAAAATAAAAAACGGAGACAGCATAGTTCTTTCTTATGTTTGTTAGAAAAAACCGCTGTCTTTGAATAAAAATTAAAGGAGCAATAAAAAATGAAAAAAACCTTATCAATCTGTTTAGCACTTATTCTCGCTTTGTCACTTTCGCTGTCGGTATTGGCAGTCGGCTTAACGAGCAAGGACAGCGTTAAGAAAGAAATTGATAATGCGGTCGGCTATGTAAGCAGTGCGGCTTCAGGCTATACGGCAGACAACGCTGCGGATTATTACTATCTTGTAGGTACGAGCGAAAGCGCAAATGCGTTTTATAACGGATTTCTTGCAAGTGTAAAGGCAAATCTTGACGATAACGACGGAAAATTAGTTACGGCTTACGGCGAAAATATAAGCTCTTATGCTGCTGTAATCGGCATACTTGACGCTATGGGCGGCGACCCCACAAATGTGAATTCCGTAAACCTTGTTGAGCTTTTTGAAAAGCTTGATAACAAAGAGGTTTCAAGTCCTTATTTCTATAATTTCATTATTCCCGTTGCGGCAAAGTATTGCGGCGAAGCTTTTGTAAAATCGCTTTGTGACAGCTTTATTGAGAATTATTACACTATGGGAAGCGGTATGGATTACTGGGGTTATGGCTGTGACAATACGGCAATGTTCCTTTCGGCAATTTCGCAGAGCGGACTTGACTGTTATAACGCTTATATTGATGACGCGGCAAAGGTACTTGACACATACAAAACAGAGGGCGGATATTGCTATAACCCTGAGTACGGCACAGCGCCCAATGTTAACTCAACGGCGCTTGCTTTAATGGCAAAATGTGCATATTACACATATAAAGGTACTGTAAGTGAAAATCTTTCAGAGCTTACCGGTTTGTATAATGCACTTTTGGCGTTTAAGGGCGAAACAGAGGGAAGCTACACTTATGACGGCGCTGAAAGCAAATATTCAGCGGCGGATGCAATAAAGGGACTTTCTGCATATTACAGCATTTTGCCCGAAAACACTCCCGATTCTCCCGATGTCACTCCCGACAATCCCGATACAAAGCCCAATACACCTGATGTTACAGAACCGAGCACGGAAAACGGCAACAGCGGTGTCGATAAAAATCCCGATATTCCCAATACGGACGGCGGATTTTCGGTATTGTCTGTGGCGGTAATATCCCTCGGCGTTATTGCTTCAACCGCTTTTGTAATGAAAAAGAAGAAACAGGCTGATTGATTGAAGAAAAGTAAATACTGACATAACAAAAAGGCAGATACAAAAAAAGTATCTGCCCTTTTCTTTAGTTGTTTGGATTATTTAATAAAAGATACGGCATCGCCTATGGTTTTTTCATAAGCCTCTTTGCCATATTTGTCAACCTCAGCCTTGTTCTTTTCGCCGTGGGTAAGACAGCCTGCGCCGCCGATGCACCCTCCAATGCACGCCATACCCTCAATAAAGTTGGCATCAAGCACATTTTTGCTTTTTTTGAGAAGAGCCACCTTGCAAGCCTCAATTCCGTCGCAAACTGCGGGTTTTACAGTAAAGTCAATATTTTGTTCTTTAAGTCCCTGTGCCACTGCATCGGAAAGTCCGCCGGAACGGGCAAAAATTCTGCCGTAATAAGAGGCATTGTCAAGCACATCTTCCGGAAGCGTTGTAATGTCAATATCCTTGCTGTCATAAAGCGCCTGAAGCTCCTCAAAGGTAAGCACTGAGTCAACATAAGGCTTCACACTGTCAAGCTGTGCTTCGGCTTTTTTAGCTGTGCACGGACCTATAAACACAACCTTTGCATTTCCGTCTGTTTCCTTTATGTATTTCGCAAGCGTTGCCATGGGGGAAAGGTTATGAGAAACGAAGGGCAAAAGAGCAGGGAATGAGGATTTTATATACTGCACAAATGCAGGACAGCATGAGCTTGTAAGGAAGCCCTTTTCGCTGAGTTCTTTTGATTCCGCCATTGCTACCATATCCGCTCCGAGTGCCGCTTCAACAACTGTAAAAAAGCCAAGCTCTTTAAGCCCCGAAATAACCTGACCGAGCTTTGCATAATTAAACTGACTTGAAATTGACGGAGCGACAACGGCATAAACCTTGTATTTTTGATTGTTCTCGCTCTTTTTTATCATATCAATTACATTCAAGATGTACGATTTATCGGTAATTGCGCCGAACGGGCACTGGTAAACGCAAGCACCGCACTGAATACACTTGTTATTGTCAATAGCGGCGGCATTTTCTTCATTTATCGAAATTGCCTTTACCTTGCAGGCGATTTGGCAGGGGCGCTTACGGTTAATAATCGCCGAATATGGGCAAACCTTTGCGCACTGACCGCATTCAACACACTTTGACTTGTCAATGTGTGCCACGTGATTGTGGTCAAATGAAATAGCTCCTCTTTTGCAGACGTCCTCACACCTGTGGGCAAGACAGCCTCTGCACGAGTCGGTTACCTCATAACCTGCCGCAGGACATTCATCACAGGCAATGTCAATAACCTCAATAACATTTGGGTTTTCCTTGTTGCCGCCCATTGCGATTTTTACACGTTCGCCCAAAATTGCGCGTTCTTTGTAGACACAACAACGCATGGTCGAGGTCTTGCCGGGAACTATTGCCTTTGGTATATCAAACAAGGTCGGAAGCAAAGTGTCGTTCCACGCACGGTTAGCCACTTCTCTTAAAACCTTATATTTCAAATACTGAACCTTGGTGTCAAATTTTCTCATACTGCTTTCTCCTTGAGTTGACAAATACAATCCGAAACAGTTTTTTATCTGATTATACTCGCCGACTTAAAAATAACTGACTTTGATTTTTTTGCCCATCTGTTTAAGACATTTTGAAAGCTCTTCAACAAGATTCATTTTTATGCTGAAATTTATGGGCAAGTCGGGGTTTTGGTGAGCAGGATTTATTGCTCTGCCAACATAAAAGTTTATATCCGTAGCCTCTTCAAAAAGCAAACGGCAAATTAAAGACGCTCCGTCATTTTTAAAGCCCCAATGCTCGTACTGCTTATTCTCCGCAAGGTAGTCCTTAGCGTATTCAAGTACTCTGTTGACAGTAATAACGCCCTCGGTTACGAGGTCAACACCCTCAAGCTCCGCAATAGGGGGAATGTCGCTCTGCTCAAAATTAAGCGATGCTCTGAGAGGCTTTCTCAAAAATTTAGCGGCAATTGACGAGGTTGTTCCGCCGCAGATAATGTGCTTGCCCTCTTTCCCGAAAAACAGGGACATCATTCTGTCTGCATCGTCACGGTTTGAGGGCGGGCCGAACAGAATATTCATCGGCTCTCTTTTTCGTATTTTTACAACACAGGCTGTTGCATCGTCGCCCGGCTCGTGACCGTAAAGATTGTCACATTCGTCAACAAGCATTGTGGAAAGCGTTTTCGCAGTGTATCCGACGTGTGCGAGCGCCTCCATAAAGGTGATTATATCCTCTCTCTTCCAGCCGAAATTGTAGGCAGTGCCTATGCCTGCGTGGGGACAGCCGTCGCTCATTGCGATAAAAATGTCATTTTCCTGCAATTTGATAACGGATTTAAAAATTTTCTTTCCGCCTATATTCATTTCCGTTTTGGGATAGTCCCAATTTTTCTCGTCACGGATAATAATTGCATGGGGGTTATCGTACTGAATAATTTCAGCGGTTTGGTTTTGCTTAAGGTGAATAATCGTAAATGTCGAATAAGCAACGCCCCTTACCGAGCAAACAGGTAAGGTTGCGGCTATGGTTTCAACACATTCCTCAAGCGATAAGCCTTCGGACAGCATAGTAGAAATAATTTTTGACGTAAGAGTAGAGAGAATGCTCGCCTTAACGCCGCTTCCAAGACCGTCCGAAAGCACAATAACGGTTGATTCATCATTCGGCTCAACAATGTCAACATGGTCGCCGCAAAGTTCTTCGCCGTAATGATTTATACTTTTATATCCAATATCGGCACATAAATCATTCATCGGTTATTGACTCCTTAAGCTTTGAAAGTGCAATTTTCGTTTCAGCGGCGGTTTCACCGAGAAGTGATGCTATTTCCTGAACAATTCTCATCTGCTTTTCAACAACCTTGTCGGCAACCTCAACTGTTTGCTTGCTTATATCCTCTTTCTTTTCTCTCTCATACTGCTCGTCGGTAACATCACGCATAATGCCCACAAGCATTCTTGAATCACGGTCGTAAACAATGGTTTGCTCAACGTAACGCTTGTATTCGGCAAGGTAAACACGCTCGTTGTGTATTCCTCTGCCTGTGTCACGAACCTTCATAAAGGGCGCAGGGTCAAGGATTCTTATAACCTGCGTGCCGAGAACATCCGAGTCATAGCGGATGTTCATAATTTCTTTTGCGGCTTTGTTAATCTGCTGAACCTCAAGCTGTTCGTTAAGTACAATAAGTCCGTTTGGTGAATTGTTGACAACAGTATCGGAAAAGCTCTCGGCTTTATCCTTAAGGAAAGGCAGACACATTGAAATTTCAGCCTTACCCTGAATTATCGCCGCCGCCTTT
This sequence comes from Ruminococcaceae bacterium UBA7217, assembly GCA_002490425.1. Lineage (GTDB taxonomy): Bacteria > Bacillota > Clostridia > Oscillospirales > Acutalibacteraceae > Fimenecus. Next base: position 54,044 of record DKTZ01000035.1, on the reverse strand, counting down.
TCACGGCAGGTATTATAGCCGCAGGAGCCGCAGTTAAGCTCCTGTGAGGGCTTGAATTTGCCCATCTGACGAAGCACTGCGTTAATTTCACTCTCGCTCGGCTGCGGAAGACGCTGTTCAATAAATTCAAAGTTCTTTTTAAGGTCCTTTGCCGCAGGCTGAGATATCTCAAAATCCTTAGGACCTGCATAATTTGCAATGGTAATGTAATCCTTAACTGCCGCTGTGCGGTGGTATTTCTCCATAACGGGGCCGCCCGAACAGCTGCCGACACAAGCTGACATTTCAATAAAGCAGTTATGAATTTTACCGCTTTCGATGTCTTTAAGTGCGGCAATACAGTTTTCAACTCCGTCAATTGCTAAATATGTATAACCCGTGTTTTCCTGAGCCATAGTTTTAAGTATACCGCCTGTTGTCGGGAAGAAACGCGCACGGCTGCAAACATCGTTGTCTGTTTCCGACTCAATTTCAATGTTTTCTGCTTTCAGCCATTGGGTTAGTTCCTCAAAGGTTAAAACTGCGTCGACAATTCCCTCGTAATGCTCTGCCTCGTCCTTTTTTGCAACGCAAGGTCCTATGAAAACGGTTTTAGCATTTTTATAACGCTTTTTTATATCGGTACAGTGCGCCTGCATTGGGGACATTATGTCCGCAAGGTACGGGAGCGCCGCGGGGTAATGCTTTTGAATAAGAAGATTTATGGAATGACAGCATGAGGAAATTATAAGATCCCTCTCATCCTCTTTAATCATTCTTTCGTATTCTGTTTTTACTATTGTTGCACCGATTGCCGTTTCTTCAACATCGTAAAAGCCCAGCTTTTTAAGTGCCTTTCTCATTGAATTTATTCCCGTGCCGTCGTAATTGGCAACAAATGACGGTGCAAGACTGACAATAACGGGGTCGCCCGACTGAAGAAGAACCTTAACCTTTTCGGTTTCGTCAACAATTTCCTTTGCATTTTGAGGACAGACAACAAAGCACTGACCGCAAAGAATACACTCGTTGCCGATGATATGAGCCTGATTTCCCGAAAAACGGATTGCCTTTACGGGACAGTGGCGAATACATTTATAGCAGTTTTTGCAGTTGGATTTTTTTAATGTTAAACAGTTCGGCATTATCCGTTACATCCTCTCAATTTATTTTAATATCATTGTAACTGAAATGTATAAAAACGTCAAATCGGGCACACCCGCCGTTTTTTCCGGCAGATGTAACCCTTTTTAAAAATTACGCAGTATTAAAGCTTTGCTTTTATATTGTCATTAAAGAATGTTTCCACTGTTTCAGGTGAAACTGAGAAAAACTCGCCGTCAATGGTAACGCAGACGCCCTGCTGGCATTTGCCCATACAGAATGTGCCGCCAAGCTCAACCTTATCGCCGAGACCGTTTTCGCTGATAAGATACTGAAGCTGTTCAACAACCTGTCTTGAACCCTTAATGTGGCATGAACTGCCGATGCAAACCGTAACCTTCATAATTTTAACTCCTTATTCGTAATCTACAACATCTACCCAGGAAAGCAGGAATTCTCTTTCTGCCTGATTGCCCTTAACTGACTGTGAAGCGGCAACAATGGGCATCCATTTTTGAACATATTGCTTTGCGGTATTGCTTTTTTTGCAGAATATATCAAGATATGTCTTTGCACCCTCAATGTCGCCGCCGAGCCAGAAGAGAAGATATGTTCTTGCGGCGTCTGCCGAGGCATTGCCCTGTGTTGCGTGTGCCCAGTCAATAATATAGGGCGTGCCGTCCTCTGTAATTATTACGTTTGAGGGATTAAAGTCGCCGTGGCAAACCTTTTTGTGCTTGGGCATACCCTCAAGGCGGGTGTGCAGGTCATAGCGTGTTGTTGCGTCAAGTGTGCTCTGGCAGATTTTTCTGTTCATTTTATCCTTAAGCTTGTTAAGAAGCGGACATTCCTTTTCGTGAATACCGAGCTGAATGTCAACAAGCATCTCAATATATTCGTTTTTCTTGTCAGGGTCTTCATCCATAAGCTGCTGAAGAGTTTTACCCTTGATATATTCCGAAACAATTGCCCATTTGCCGTCAATCATACTGACTTCAAGAATTTTAGGAATGTTAAGACCTGTTTCCTCAATTCTTGCCTGATTGAGAGCCTCGTTGAGTACATCTGCCTTGGAATAATCCTCATTGAAAACTTTAATGCATCTGTCGCCGTCACGGTAAACGGTTTTACTGTTTCTTACTGCTATTACTCTGTCAAGTTTCATTGTGTCGCCCTCCCTTATTTATGCTTTTTTACCTTTGCGGTAATTCTTTTTAACTTTATCTGTTTCGGCTACATCTTCAATATCTAAAGCTGTTGGCATTGCTTTTTCGGTGAAATGCCTGCCGCCGTAGTAAGCGTTAAGGTACATCTGCTTAATTTCACTCATAAGCGGATACCTCGGGTTGGCGCCCGTGCACTGGTCGTCAAATGCCTGTTCGGTCATTTCGTCAAGTCTGTCAAGGAATACCTTTTCGTCAACGCCGTAATCCTTAATAGTTTCTTTAATACCGACTCTTGCTTTGAGGTCGTTTATTGCCTTGATAAGATTTTCGAGCTTTTCTTCATCTGTTTTTCCGCCGAGACCTAAAGCGTCTGCAACTTCAGCATAGCGTGCGAGTGTGTGCGGGTGGTCATACTGTGAGAATGTACCCATTTTTGCGGGAGCTTCCGCCGCATTAAATCTCAGAACCTCTTCAATCATAAGTGCGTTTGCAACGCCGTGGGGCAGGTGGTGGAATGCACCGAGTTTATGAGCCATTGAGTGGCAAACACCTAAGAATGCATTTGCAAATGCCATACCTGCCATTGTTGCGGCGTTAGCCATTTTTTCTCTTGCCTCAATATCGTTCTGACCGTTGTCGTAAGCACGGGGGAGATATTTGAATATACTCTTAAGAGCACCGATAGCAAGTGAATCTGTGTAATCCGTTGCAAGCATTGCCGCATAAGCTTCGAGAGCGTGTGTTACTGCGTCAATACCCGATGCCGCTGTAAGACCTTTTGGTGCGGACATATGGAAATCAGTATCAATAATCGCCATATTGGGCATAAGCTGATAGTCTGCAAGGGGGTATTTAACTCCCGTTTTCTCATCGGTGATAACCGCAAAGGGGGTAACCTCTGAGCCTGTGCCTGCCGATGTGGGAATTGCGATGAAATAAGCTTTTTCGCCCATTTTGGGGAAGGTGTAAACACGCTTACGGATATCAATAAAGCGCATTGCCATATCCATAAAGTCTGCTTCGGGGTGCTCGTAAAGAACCCACATAATTTTTGCTGCGTCCATTGCAGAACCGCCGCCCAAAGCAATGATTGTGTCGGGCTTGAATGCTCTCATTTGCTCAACGCCGTCCTGAGCATTTTTAAGAGTCGGGTCGGGCTGAACATTGAAGAAGGTTGTATGTGCAATGCCGATTTCGTCTAATTTGTCCGTAATCGGCTTAGTGTATCCGTTTTCATAGAGGAATGAGTCTGTAACAATAAATGCCTTTTGCGCTTTTCTTACAGTTCTAAGCTCGTCAAGAGCAACGGGCAGACATCCCTTTTTAATGTAAACCTTTTCGGGCGCACGGAACCAAAGCATATTTTCCCTTCTTTCTGCAACAGTCTTAATGTTAATAAGATGCTTTACACCGACATTTTCCGAAACCGAGTTGCCGCCCCAAGAACCGCAGCCGAGGGTAAGAGAGGGAGCAAGCTTAAAGTTGTAAAGGTCGCCGATACCGCCGTGTGATGACGGAGTGTTTACAAGAACACGGCAGGTTTTCATTCTCGCCGAAAACTCACGGAGTTTTTCCTGCTCGGTAACCTCGTTAAGATAAACGGAAGATGTATGTCCGTAGCCGCCGTCAGCGATAAGGTGCTCGGCTTTTGAGAGAGCGTCCTCAAAGTCTGCGGCTTTATACATTGCAAGAACGGGTGAGAGCTTTTCGTGTGCAAATTCTTCGCTTATATCAACATTTTCAACCTCGCCGATAAGAATTTTTGTGCCCTCGGGAACGGTTACCCCTGCAAGCTCTGCAATTCTTGCGGCGGACTGACCTACGATTTTTGCGTTAAGCGCACCGTTTATTATGATTGTCTTTCTAACCTTTTCGATTTCAGTACCTTTGAGGAAATAACAGCCTCTTGCGGCAAATTCCGCCTTAACTGCGTCATAAACATCTTTAAGGACAATGACTGACTGCTCAGATGCGCAAATCATACCGTTGTCAAAGGTCTTTGAATGAATAATTGAGTTAACTGCAAGAAGAATATCCGCACTGTCGTCAATAATTGCGGGAGTATTGCCGGCTCCTACGCCCAGAGCAGGTTTACCGCTTGAATAAGCCGCTTTAACCATTCCGGGGCCGCCTGTTGCAAGGATAATGTCCGCTTCTTTCATAACGGTATTTGTAAGTTCAAGAGAGGGGATGTCAATCCAGTTGATTATGCCCTCGGGAGCGCCTGCCTTGACAGCGGCTTCAAGAACGATTTTTGCCGCCTCAATAGTGGACTTTTTAGCTCTCGGGTGGGGAGAAATAATAATTGCATTGCGTGTTTTAAGAGCGATAAGGCACTTGAAAATTGCGGTAGATGTGGGGTTCGTTGTGGGGATAACAGCGGCAATAACGCCTATAGGCTCAGCAATCTTTTTAATGCCGAAAGCCTTATCCTCTTCAATAACGCCGCAGGTCTTTGTGTCCTTGTAAGCGTTGTAAATGTATTCAGCGGCATAGTTGTTTTTAATTACCTTGTCCTCGACAACACCCATTCCTGTTTCTTCAACAGCCATTTTTGCAAGCGGAATTCTTGCTTTATTTGCAGCCGACGCCGCCGCAAGAAAGATTTTGTCAACCTGCTCCTGAGTGAATTTTGCAAATTCTGCCTGAGCTTCTCTTGTGCGTTTTATTGCTTCTTCAAGCTTTTCAACGCTGTCAATGATTTCGTATTTCTCAGCTTCCATTTTAGTCCTCCTGAAAATATATATTTAGTATTACATATTAGTCAATTTGTTACTTTTTGACTTCGTTAATATTTTAACATAGTTTTTACTTTACAGGAATTCTTAAAATATATAAGAGGTATTATCAATATATATAATACCTGAAAAAAAGAAAAATTACATATATTTTCTTTTGGAATTGCAAAGCTCCGTAATAAATTCTCTGTCAAGAGAGGATAATTTGTACCCGTTCTTGTAAATCAGCACATCTTTATAGATTTTTTTGTTATCAACACATTTTTTTTGAACAAGTCCGAAGCGCTTTAACAGTTTTTCCGGAGCAGGGGATACCCACATAAAGGTTTCGGGATTGTTTGAAAGCAAATCAAATTGGCTTGCACGCTCAAAAATGAATATGCGGCGGTTAATGTTGTCGGGCAGTTCTTCCTTGACCACCTTTGAAAGGGGCATTGAGGGAACGTACGGGTCAGCGTGGGCAATTTCAATGAAATCGGTTAAATCGTCAAATGTTACCGTTTCTTTTTTCGCAAGCGGATTTTCTGCACTCATAATCAGCGAATATGAAAATTCTGTAACAAGCTCATAGCAAAGACCCTTTTCCTCAAGCATTGCCTTGAAATATCTGTCGTAATTTTCAGCATATCTTATAATTCCGAGCTTGTAGCCGTTTTCGAGTATATTGCGGATTGTACGCTGAGAGTTTGTTTCTTTATAAAAAATTTCGGCTGAATCTTTAGTAAGCGATTTTGAAAACTGTGCAAAGGCCTCTGAAATATAGCAAGCACGGGGGACTGAAATTGAAAATTTCTGCTTTTTTGCCGAGCCGCTTTTGTAAAAAGCCTCGACCTCTTCAATCTGATTTAAAATTCCTTTGGCATAGCTTATAAATTCCTCGCCGTCGGGAGTTACTTCCATTCCTTTTGCTGTGCGTTCAAAAATTGTAATGCCGATGTCTGCTTCAAGGTCTTTTATGGCTCTGCTTACATTCGGTGCGGCAGTTAAAAGCTTTTCCGCCGCCTTGTTAAGCGAGCCTGCCTTTGCAACCTCAACCGCATATTTAATATGTAAAATATTCAAAATTCTCACCGCCGTTTATTTAGCATTATGTTACTGAATATTATAGTATTTCAGACGAATAAAATCAATCAGTTAAAAAGGTAAATATGCGTAAAATTCACTTTGCCGTTTTCGGACTGTGAATTTTTTTAAGAACCTCAGAAAGAGGAACTATAAGAAGTCCTGCTGCAAGGTTGCCGAGGGCGTGAATCGCGTCAAAGGGAAGTCCTGCAATTATCCAAGCTATCATTGCTTTGAAATCCAGATGGAACATAAGCGCTTGCGCAGGGGCGTAAAGTGTGCCGAAAAACAGTCCGTGCAGAGAGCAAACAATTGCGTAAACAGGCACTGCGGTTTTTCTTTTCATATTTTTCGGTAAAAGCATGGTGACGCCCCAAAGAATTGCCCACAGGTAAAGGTAAGGAATCCACCACGGCGAAAATCCGGCATAAATTCCGTTGAGAAAAACATAAACATAAATAGGAATAAGCGCCTTTTTCCTGTAAACAACGGTATAAACCATAGTAAGCATTCCGATAAAATGAATGTTCGGAAATGCTTCCATAAGTATTTTTGAAATAAACATTATCGTGCCGAGCATTGCGAAAATAATGATGTCGGCAAGCTTCTGGAATTTCTGGTTTTTCATTTTATATCTCCTGAAAGACTGTAATTAAATTTTATCATAAACACATACAGAAATCAAGCAAGCGCAGATATAAAAAAGTGCTTGATTTATGCTCCGATAAAGGTTAAAATAGGAAATATCACGGGAATATTTATAACTTTGCCGTGATTTGAAAAAAAGGAGGATATTATATTGGAAAATAAAAAAATACTTGCTATTATTAACCCTGCTGCAGGGCGTACTAAGTCACAGAGAGGTACATTTGACATTGTCGATGTTCTTTCAACCCTCGGCTACGATTTCGATATAAAAACCACAACCAAAAGAGGAGACGCTACTGAATTTGCAAAGGAATACGGAATAAACTACGATGTCATTCTTTGCTGCGGCGGCGACGGCACGCTTAACGAAACAATAAACGGCGTTATGTCGCTTCCCGAAAGACGTCCTATCGGATATATCCCTACAGGCTCAACCTGCGACCTTGCCTCAACTCTTAAAATTCCGTCGGATATTCGCTCGGCTGTTGAGCTTATAATGTCAGACAAGCGAAATACTTACGATATAGGTAATTTTAATGACAAGCATTTCTGCTATGTTGCCTCTTTCGGCGTGGGAAGCTCATTTTCATATACCACTCCGCAGAAAATGAAAAACATTTTAGGTAAAGCTGCATATTTTATTGACCCGTTTGTTTTTCATCCGCGTAAGCTTTTCGCAGGTCTTAAGCCCGTTCACGCAAGAATTGAGTATGACGACGGTATAATTGAAGACGATTTCAGCTTCGGCGCAATTTCAAACTCAACATCTGTTGCAGGGCTTATTACCTTTGACCGTTCCGACGTAAAGCTTAATGACGGTATGTTTGAATTGCTCCTTGTACGTGGTGTAAAGGGTATTCCCGACGGCTTTAAACTGCTCGGCAAGGTTCAAAAGCATAATTACGACGGCGAGCAGATTTTGTTCCTGCATACAAAAAATCTTAAAATACATTTTGACAGACCCACTGAATGGTCTTTGGACGGAGAATTCGGCGGAAGTCCCGTTGATGTAGATTTTTCAATTTCTTACAGGGGAATAGAGCTGTTTTCTGATGACAACGACCTTTTCTGCAAATAAACAATAATATTTGAAATGGGATATAACTGTGGATATACTTTTTGTTGCGATAATGACTGTTATTGTTTTTGCGGCTTTGCTTGCAGTAATTACGCAGATGATAAAGACAATTCAAATAAAATGTTTTAAAAAGAATACTCCCGTTATGCCCAAAGGCTTTACCGTAACAGCGCACACCGGGTGCCTCGGAACTGCTCCGAATACTGTTGACGCTATGGAAAAAGGCGTTAAGGCAGGGGCGGACATTGTCGAATTTGACTTGAATTTTGATAAAAACGGAGAACCTGTTTTGTCGCATAATGAGCCCGAAGAGGGTGCGGTGCATTTAAGAGAGGCTTTTAAGTTCCTTGCAGAACACAAGAATATAAAAGCTAATGTAGATGTAAAGGACACGTCAAACCTCGGCACGGTTGCGAAATATGCTAAGGAATACGGAGTTTCCGACCGAATTTTCTTTACGGGCATATTTGCAAAAGATGTTTCGGCTGTAGAGCGTCTTTGCCCCCAAATTCCTTACTATCTTAATTACAGTGTTTCATTAAACGGAAACAATGACGAGGCTTACATTTCCCACATTGTCGAAACTGTAAAAAACAGCGGTGCAATTGGTATAAATATCAATTATAAGACTGCGTCGAAACAGCTTGCAAACGCCTTCAGAGCTGAGGGACTGCTTGTTTCTTTGTGGACTGTTAACAGCAAATGCGGCTTTTACAAGGTGTTAAAGCTTCGTCCTGACAATATTACGACAAAACGTCCCGACATTCTTTGTGATATACTGGGAAAATTTAACATATAAACTCTTCAAAAAATTTGTCGAAATTATTGACATTTTTGAATTTTTACTTTATATTTATCTCATACCAAATAGGGCTGGGGAGCAATAGGAATGCTTTCCCCGAAGCTCGACTATATCTATCGGTTGGAAAGGGGCTGCTAATTGAAAAACAATCCTGTTATTATTGATTTGCAGAACATCAGCGTCAGCTTTGACGGTCAGAAAATTTTGAATAATATAAGCCTTCAGATTCACGATGGTGAATTTGTAACTCTGCTCGGTCCTTCCGGGTGCGGTAAAACCACAACCCTCAGGATAATTGCAGGGTTTTTGAATCCCGATTCGGGCGATGTGATTTTTGAGGGTAAAAATATCAATGGTGTTCCGCCTTACAAAAGGCAGGTTAACACCATTTTTCAGCGTTATGCGTTGTTTCCGTATTTGAATGTATATGAAAATATTGCTTTCGGTTTGCGCCTTAAGAAGATGAAAGAAAAGGATATTCAGGCGAAGGTTCGTGAAATGCTTGAGCTTGTAAATCTTAAGGGCTTCGGCTCAAGAAATATCAATTCACTTTCGGGCGGTCAGCAGCAAAGAGTGGCTATTGCCCGTGCGCTTGCGGTTAATCCGAGAGTTGTTTTGCTTGACGAGCCTTTGGGAGCTCTGGACTTAAAGCTTCGCAAGGATATGCAGGTTGAGCTTAAAAACATTCAACAGAAGCTGGGCATAACCTTTATTTATGTTACGCACGACCAGGAAGAGGCTCTTTCAATGTCGGACACCATTGTTGTTATGAACAACGGTGAAATTCAGCATATCGGCTCTCCTACAGATATTTACAATGAGCCGAAAAACGCATTCGTTGCGGATTTTATCGGAGAAAGTAACATTCTTGACGGAATTATGCGTGAGGATTTCAATGTTGAATTTGAGGGTATGCGCTTTAAGTGCGTTGACAAGGGCTTTAAACAGAACGAGCCTGTTGACGTTGTAGTCCGCCCTGAGGACGTTGACATTGTGCCCGAAAGCGAGGGTATGCTCAAAGGTGAGGTTACTTCTGTAACCTTTAAAGGCGTTCACTATGAAATAATCGTTGATATTAACGGCTTTAAGTGGATGATTCAGACTACCGACAAGTCAGAGGTCGGAGATATAATAGGTATTTCAATTAAGCCTGACGAAATTCACATAATGAAAAAGTCCGAATATTCGGGACTTTACGGCGATTACAGTTCATTCAGCGAAGAGTTTGACGAGCTTTCCGACCCGACTGTTTCTTCAGAGGAGGAGGGCGAGTGATGAAGCGTTCTCCACTTCTTACAAAGCTTATAAATGCACCGTATATTCTTTGGTCGGTGCTTTTCATTATAGCTCCGCTCATAATGGTAATTTACTATGCTTTTACCGATAGAACAGGTGCTTTTACGCTTGATAATGTAAAGGGCATAGGCGACTATTTGAGCACGTTTATTCTCTCGGTAGGGTACGGTGCTGTCGCTACGCTTATCTGTCTTTTAATCGCTTATCCGTTTGCATATTATTTGGCTCATACGGGAACTTCTTTTCAAAGAACGGCAGTAATGCTCGTTATGCTACCGATGTGGATGAGCTTTCTTATCCGTACATATTCCTGGATGACGATTTTAGGAGAATCGGGAGTAATAAACTCATTTTTGGGACTTTTCGGAATAGACCCAGTCACAATGCTTAACACTCCGGGCGCTGTAATACTCGGTATGGTATATAATTTCCTGCCATATATGATTTTGCCTATTTACACCGTTATGACAAAAATGGACCGTTCTCTTTTGGAGGCGGCACAGGATTTGGGCTGCGGTAAAATGCACTGCATAAGAAAGGTAATTATTCCGCTTTCCGTTCCCGGAGTTGTCAGCGGCATTACAATGGTTTTCGTTCCGTCCGTCAGCACATTTTACATTACTCAAAAGCTCGGCGGCGGTCAGATAAATCTTATCGGCGACGTTATTGAAGGTCAGTTCCAAACTGCCAATAACTATAATCTCGGTGCGGCGCTCTCATTGCTTCTTATGGTAATGATTTTAATCTGCCTCGGTGTGCTCGGCTACTTTACCGACAGTGAGGATGAAGGGAGCGTGTTGATGTGACAAAGACTTCACCTCTTTCAAAGCTTTATATAGCGCTTGTGTTTATTTTCCTTTATGCGCCGATGGTTGTAATGACGGTGTTTTCCTTTAACGGGAGTGAAAGCACTTATATTATGGATGGTTTTTCACTTCAGTGGTACCGCCACCTTTTTAATGACAGCATTACTATGAACGCACTTAAAAATACTGTCGTTTTAGCAGTGATTTCTTCAGTTGTTTCAACGCTTTTAGGCTCGGCGGCGGCAGTCGGAATTTACAATATGAAAAATAAATTTTTGAAATCGTCCGTAATGACTGCAACAAACATTCCGATGATGAATCCCGAAATTGTAACGGGTATTTCAATGATGCTTCTGTTTGTGTTTGCAGGTGTACTGATGAACAGGACGAATGTGCTGGGCTTTGCAACAATTTTAATTGCGCACATCACATTTCAGTTACCCTATGTAATTCTTTCCGTTTTGCCGAAGCTCAGGCAGTCTGACCCACGTGTTTTCGAGGCGGCGCAGGATTTGGGCTGTCACCCCGTAAAGGCGTTTTTCAAGGTTGTTTTGCCCCAAATCCGTTCGGGGATTGTTTCGGGCGCAATAATGGCGTTTACACTTTCACTTGACGACTTTATTATAAGCTATTTCACAAACGGACCAGATTTTCAAACGCTCCCCATACACATTTTCTCAATGACAAAAAAGCGTGTAAAGCCCGATATGTACGCACTTTCTACGCTTATATTTGTTGTAATTCTTGTTTTGCTTATTTTGATGAACATTGCGCAGTCAAATTCGGACAAAAAGCAGAGAAAAGAAAAGGGGGAAGACAGATGAAAAAGTTTTTTGCTTTCCTTCTTATTTTTGTGATTTTAATGTCCGCTTGCATTTTTCCTGCCTTTGCTTACGATTATATTGAGTTTTCGGAAGAAACGGTAAATTATTATAAAAATTTAGGGCTTCAGGGCACAAAGCTTAATGTCTATAACTGGGGCGAATACATTTCCGATGAAGATATTGATGTAATTAAAGAGTTTGAGCATTTAACAGGTTGCTCTGTAAATTACACCACCTTTGAATCGAATGAAAATATGTATTCCAAGCTTTCGGGCGGCGGAGTCAGCTATGACATTGTTGTTCCGTCGGATTATACTGTTGAAAAGCTGATGTCAGAGGGTGCGCTTCAAAAAATTGACTTTAACAATATCCCCAATTACGAAAAGTTTTTTGACAGTGAAAGGTACGGCTATTTGCTTGAAGACACCGTAAACGGTGAGAAAATTAAAGATTACGCCGTAATTTATAACATCGGAACTACTGTTCTTATTTACAACACGAAATATGTTAAAGAAAAGCCCGACAGCTGGAGCGTTCTTTGGGATGAGCAGTACAAGGGCAAGGTGCTGATGTTTAATAACCCCCGTGACTCCTTTGCGATAGCTCAGTTTATGCTTGGGCAGGATCTTAACAGCACAAACACAGCCGATTGGGATGCGGCGGCAGAGCTTTTAAAGGAACAGCGTGAAAAGGTTCAGCCATCTTACGTTATGGATGAGGTTTTCGTTAAAATGGAAAGCGGCGATTATTATTTTGCGGCATATTATGCAGGCGACTATGAGGTAATGGTTGAAAATAATCCGGATTTGGATTACGTTTTCCCGAAAGAGGGCGTAAACTCGTTTTACGACGCATTCTGTATTCCTGCAAGCGCACAAAATAAAAAGGGCGCAGAGGCATTTATTAACTTTATGATGGAGCCTGAAATTGCCCTTGCAAATGCAGAGTATATTTATTACGCCACACCTAATAAGGCAGTTATGGAAAACAGTGAATATTCACTTATCGATTCAAAAGCCGTTTATCCTGACGACGGCGATATTACTCATTCGCAGGTATTTCACAATCTTCCCAATGATACTTTACAGTATATGAACACCCTTTGGATGAAGGTTAAAGGCGGTAATGAGTCGGAATGGGTATATACTGCGTTCTTTATTTGCATAACGTTAATTGCGGTAGTTGTTATAATTGCTGCCCTTCACAAACGCAAAATGAAAAAATATTATGACATTTAAAAAACAGCGAGAGTTGAATCTCTCGCTGACTGTTTTTGAGTGGCAATATCCATCGCCGGGTGTTTCCCATAATTTTAATCTTCTGCTCAAAAATAATATTTTCAGAGCGTTAATATTCCAAATACTCGCCATAGACCTCTTTTGCCAAGTCCTCAAGCTGTTTTTTGCTCATATGTAAATAATGCTTGCTTGCGAGCTCTTCCGTATAATCACAGAGCTTGTAGGTTTTAAGAGACGGGTCACGGTTCCAATAAATCTCATAATGCGTTACAACGGGAACTGCTGAGGCCGATGTTATTTCAATCTGACCGTTTTTGCGTTCAACGGTGAGCTTTGCCATCGAGCCGAGCATGGTCTGCCATTCCTTTTGCCCCGAAACAAAATTACCGAGGCTGTAAAAAACAGGCATTTTGCGTCCTCCGTCTTTACTGTACATTTCGAGCGGCTGAATTGAATGGGTGTGTCCGCCTATTATAATATCTACACCGTTATCGTAAAAGATTTCAGTCCACTCATCCTGATACGCATTCGGCGAATAGGTGTACTCGGCACCCCAATGGGGAAATACTATTACAACATCGGCACTTTCTTTTGCTCTTTTTATATCTGACAGAACTTTTTCCTTGTCGTCAAGCATATTTACAGCATAAGGCGTGTCCTTTGGCATGGGAATACCGTTGGTGCCGTATGTGTAGTTGAGCATAGCGAATTTAATCCCGTTTTTCTCAACAATGTTAATTTTATCTTGCATTTCTTCGCTGTCGTTAAGACCTAACAGGGTGATTTCGGGATGCTTTGTTTTCCAAAAATTAACGGTGTTAAGCACTCCTTGCTTACCTTTATCGAGCGCGTGGTTGCTTGCTCCGAGAACTACGTCAAAGCCGGTGTCCACCAGTGCGTCTCCCGCAGACCACGGAGAGTTGAAGCATGGGTAACCGCTCAGTCCAAGCTCTTCGCCGCCGAGAATAGTTTCCTGATTGATTACAGCAATGTCAGCTTGTTTTATATCTTCCTTAACTTCCGAAAAAATCTGATGAAAGTCATAATGACCGTCCGCATCTTTAGCCATTGATTCAATAAGGCTTAAATGAAGCAAATCATCGCCGACGGCTATGATGTTGACCTTGGCATCAGGTAGTTCGACTGCTTCGGTCGCCGAGGCAGGTTCAGTGGAGGCAGAATCGCTTTGTGAATTATTTACAGGGCTGTTCTTAATACCTGCCTTAAAGCTACTGCCGAATATTGTTAATCCAACGGCAGCAACTAAAATTATAACAGATAGTAATTTTGGCAGCTTTTTTAGATTATTTTTCATTTAATAAGCCTCCAAACTTTTAGAAATTAATTACAGTATAGCAATAATATGGCAGAATATCAAGTCGATTTATGTCTGTATTTGCAGAAAAGAGTAATTTATGAGTATTGAAACGAAGCATTTTGCTGATTTAATGCGCCGAGCTGAAAACAGCGGAAGGACTGTATTTTCCGATTTCCTCGGGATGTCGTCTGTTTCGGAGCTTAAAGCGATGCACATTTTTCCCGCTCCGCATTTTTGGGGCGGATTTTCGGGTGCGGAAAGAGTTGTAGCCGCATTCGGTGAATGTGAAAATGAGGATTTTCCGATTTCCGTTATCACTGTTAAACCCGTCAACCAAAAATTTGCGGACGAGCTTTCACACAGAGATTTTTTGGGAGCAGTTCTCGGTCTCGGAATAAAAAGAGATGTTATAGGCGACATTATTATAAATGAAAACTGCGGTTGTATGTTTTGTCTTGACAGTATTGCGGACTATATTACCGAAAACTTAAATGAGGTTAAGCACACCACGGTAAAGACAGAAAAATGCGGCGAATTACCCATTTTTGCTGTTCCCGAACCCGAATCAGCGAATTTTATCGTTTCGTCACGGCGGCTTGATGTTTTAACAGCGGCGGTTTTCGGACTTTCACGAAAAAGTGCGGCGGAGCTTTTTTCTAAGGAAAAGGTTTTTGTGAACGGGAGCTTGAAAAGCGCATCTTATACCGTTTCGGACGGTGACAGCGTGTCCGTCAGGGGGTTCGGTAGGTTTGCCGTTGTGCAGGAACTGCGAAGAACGAAAAAAGACAGAGCCGTTATGGAGCTTAAGGTTTACAGGTGACAAAATGAAAAGATGTGTAATAGTTGGCGGAGCGGATATAGAAAATTTTGACGCTGTCTGCCGAAAAATCAGCAAAGACGATTACTTTATTTTTTGCGATTGCGGAATTCGTCACAGAGAAAAGCTCGGCGTTGAACCGAACTTAATAGTAGGGGATTTTGATTCGCACGAAAATCCTAATTTGAACATTGAAACAATAGTTTTGCCCTGTGAAAAAGATGATACCGACACTTTTTTTGCTGCAAAGGAAGCTGTAAAACGTGGCTTTGATGAGTTTATTTTAATAGGAACTGTCGGCGGACGGCTTGACCACACGCTCGGCAATGTTTCCGTTTTGCTTTATCTGTTTTCGCTTGGAAAAAAGGCAGAGATGATAGACGATTTTTCCGAAATGCAGATCGTGTCAAACGAAACAGTATTCGTTGACAATTCATATTCATATTTTTCTCTTTTGAATATTACTGGCGAGGCTGAGGAAATAACTGAGAAAAACGCAAAATTTCCGCTTGAAAATGCAAAAATCAACTGCGAATATCAGTACGGAATAAGCAATGAGCCGCTACCCGGAAAAACAGCCGAAATAACGGTTAAAAAAGGCAAAGCACTGCTTATTAAAATTCGTAGGTAATGAATACTTTGGCATTGGATGATGTGTTGTAGTAATAGGGGACGCTGCCACATCATCACGAGTATAATCTTGAATTTGCAAGCCATTCCCCACGGTACGCCGAGTCGGCGTACCCTACAAGATTGTAGATGTAGACGACCTATACGATTATAAATAAACCGAAATACTAATCGATCTGTCATCGGGCAGGCTTGGAAACCTGCACCTACAGGTTACTGCTGTAAATTCATCACATAAACTAAAAAAGAGGGCTTCTCGCCCTCTTTTTAGTTTGCCGATATAACTTTTGCTGATATTCTATTTTTTGAAAATCAGGTCGTCCGGATTTGCCTCTTTATCAAGGTCCTGCATAGTTACGCTTTCCTTTGTTCCGCCAGACAGAATCTGATATTTATCCTGATAATAGCTCGAACCTTCATTTGTAAACGAGCCGTCGGGTGAAACGGTAATAATAGTGCAACCTCTTTGAGTGCCTATTTTGCTTATACCTGAATATGCAAGATAGTCAATGCTGTAGCCGTATGTAAGTCTTATTCCCTTGTAATCAAGAGAAAATGTGTTCAAATGGTCATGACCGCAGAAAATACCCTTTGTTGAGCCTAATTCCTGCATAGTTTCAAACAGATTGTCAGGGTGAATTCCTATGCAGATTACTTTGCCGCTTTCACCCGCCGTGCCGTAAAGCAATTTAACGTTTTCCGTGTCTTTTCTGCCGTTGGCACAGTACTCTTTCCATGCCGTCATATATTCTTCGGACGGAATATGGTAAAAAGCGAGGGATGGTACAGTTCCGAAATTTTTTATTGCCTCATTTTTTTCCTCTTCTGTGTCATATCCCTTTTCAATAGCCTCGGCATTTTGAGCATTAAATTCGCCTACAAGCTTTTTGTACCATTCAATTTGGTTTTCGTGGATATTGTCATATTTCCAGAATATGCCGAAAGAGTCACCGTCTGTGTAAGAATGCGAATCAAAAAGGAAAAGTGACTGAGTAATAACATCTTTGCTGTTCTTTACAAGGATTGCACTGTTTCCGTAGCCGTCAACATTTTCGTCGCCTGTTTGGAACAGGCAGTATTTTAAATCGTCGCTTCCGTAAAATTCAGAAAGCTGCTCACGGGAATAAAGGCTGTAGGCTTCAGTGTCATGGTTACCGTAAACGGGTACCCAATAAACCTCTAACGACTCCATAAGAGCGGCAAATATTTTAGCGGCATTTTTATTGTTGAGAGTTCCTGCCTGAAAGGGAACGGGAAAAGAAATATCGCCCGTTACAATTACAAGGTCGGGCTTTTCAGCCGTTACCATTGAAGCTGCTGCGTTAATAGCTAAGGAGTCTTTTTCAGCCGACATCCAGCCGCCGCCTATATGTACATCTGTAAGCTGAACAATTTTTAAATCTCTGTCAGTTGTAAATGTCCAATATCCGTCTTTGTAAACGGGGACTATTCGGTCTTCATTTTCAACCTTAGAGAAGGACGAAGCCAACTGCATATTTGCTTTGCTTGAAACAGCAGTTGCAATTATGCCTATGCAGGATAAAACTGCAATAACCGCAGCAATTATTCCCAAAACCTTAAGCGCAGTTTTACTCTTGCGTTTTTTGATTTTTATTTCCGTTTTACTCATTAGTATCCTCCTGTTTTGCCGTACTGTCAGGACTTATTATATCCTGACGGTACTTTTTTATATTACTTTGTAAATATATGCTCCGCAGGATATTACAGAAGCAATTTACTTATTTATTTGGATTTATAAGAATGTTTTCGTTGTAGAAATTGCTCTTTTGAGTAAGCTTGTCGTTTACTTCACTTACACCGTATTTTTCAAACAGAGTCTTTTCGCCTGAGAAAAGATTTGTGCCTATGCCTAAGTGATTGTCAGGTATCTGGACACCTAACCCTGCAAGCATTGTCGGGAACATATCAAATGACGCCCATTGACGGTTTCTGAAGCGGTTTTCGGGAAGATTTCTCAAATCCTCGGCAGGGTTAAGAATAAGGTTGAAGCAGGTTCTTTGATAATCCTTAACTGTTTCCGAAATACACGAAGCCATAGTTAAATGGTCTCCGATGATAACGATTGTAGTATTTTCATAGAATGGCTGAGCCTGAATCCAACGGACAAATTTAACTGCTTCCGCCTGACTGTAATAAATAGTGTTTGAATATTGGTCAGGGAATTTCTTTTCAGCATTTGGACTTAAATATCCTTCGGGAGCGTGAGTGTCGGCTGTTTCCATAACAAAATGGAAGGGCTTGCCGGTTTCGGAAAGACGTGTCAGCTCATCCTTTGCGAATTCATAGAGCTTGTCGTCCTCATAACCCCACCAAACATAGTAGTCGTCAGGAATTAAGCCTTTTTCTTTAGCGGCTTTGTAGTCAATAATATTAAATTCGCCGTGGAGATTAAAGTAATGGTCAACACCGCCGAAGGCTGCGTCTGCGCCGAACATTAAAGTTTGCTCATACCCTTGCTCGTGTAAAATATCGCCTAACGATGTGCCGCCGGGGAGGAAGTTGCCCTCTGTACCGTAAGAGTTGCCGTCTGTCGGAACCTTCATCGGAACGCCGAAGCCCATATTGACCATAGAAGCTACTGACCAACCTGCACCCGTTGACGGTAAAAATCCGCCGAGTTTATTGTCGGTATGAGAGAAAACATAACCCTCGTTTGCAAGCTCAGTAAGCTCGGGAATAAGGTTTTCGTTCATATAGCCGCCTAAATCCTTAGAAAGGAAAGTATTTTCCATTGATTCAAGGTAAAACATTATTAAATTACGTTTTTTCTCAGGAAATTTAAGACCGGCGTCGGCGGGAGCAACGTAATTGTCCTCAATAAATTCGGAATCAAAGAAATATGCAGAAACAAGGTCTTGCAATTGGAACTTTGTAATGCCGAAGGCACATCCGCCGATAATTACCGAAATTGCAATTAAAAGGGAGATAATTCTTAAAGAAAATTCCGAAAGAATTGTTTGGCTTTTTTCTTTGAAAGTAAAAATTATATTATACGGGAAGAATACAAGTAAAGAAAAAACAGATATTGCAAATGCGGCTTTTAATACAGGCCCTTCAAATACCGAATAGTAAACACCTACTTCATTACCTGCAACGGGTGAGGTGATGTTAATAAGAATTTGGTCGGGAGAAAGATTACCGAATGCTTCCATACCCCAAACTGAAGCAAAGTAAGCTATTGTGCCGAGTGAAAACAGAATTATAGAAACAATTTTTACTGCTTTTGCCTTTTTCTTGTTTTTGGGCTCGGACTTTTGAAGTGACAATGCATTTAGAATAAAACCTCTTAAAACAAATATTATAAGGCTGACTGCAAGCACTAAAGCGGCATATTTGAATTTATAGCCGGAAGAGTGAAGCGAAGTCTGAAGAATATCAGGCACCTTCATTACGAATTTTGCAATGGACATTGCAAAGATGTTTGCCTCAAGCAAATAACAGATAACTGTTTTAATTTTTGCAAAAATCTTGCGTTCGGGAGTAAACAGAAAAGCATCTGCAATTCCGAACAGTACCGAAATTACGGCACCTAAAACTAAAAACATATTTCAACACTCCTTTATTTTTCCATATTATTATATAATATAGCACATTTTATCTTGTATTACAATAATTATAATTTATCGGCGGAAAAACTCTTTGCCGCGTCAAAAATTTCCGTAAGTGTTTCAAGAGGACTTTGCATTGGAAGCATTTTAACATTTATACTCTGCTTGCCTGAAGCTGTTACGCTTATACGCCCACGCAGAACTGACGAAATTTCCAGCACGAGAGCGGGCTCGATGCTTTCGCAGTAAAGTGCGAGAGTATTCCCTCTTTGGCCAATTTCGTGAATGCCCATTTCAGCGGCTCTGTTCCTGCAAAGCGAAACCTCAATAAGTCCGTTTACCGACGGCGGAATCTCGCCGAAGCGGTCACGCAGCTCGTCACGCACATCGTCCGCCTCTTCCGTAGTTCTGACATCTGCAATTCTTCGGTATGTCATAAGCCTTGCCGAGAGCGCAGTGATGTATTTGTCGGGAATATGTGCGTTTATCTGAAGATCAATAAGGCAGTCCTTTGTATTCTTCGGTTCTTCGCCCTTTTCGCCTTTGATTGCCTCGGATAAAAGCTTCATATACATATCGTACCCGACAGATGCCAAGTGCCCGTGCTGTTGTGCGCCCAAAAGGTTGCCAGCACCCCTTATTTCAAGGTCACGCATTGCAATTTTAAAGCCTGAGCCAAATTCGGTGTATTCACGGATTGCCTGCAAGCGCTTGTATGCAACCTCGGTAAGATTTTTGTCTTTTTTGTATGTGAAATATGCAAATGCTCGTCTTGTACTTCTGCCTACACGCCCCCTTATCTGGTGAAGCTGTGAAAGACCTAAGCGGTCTGCATCCTCAATAATAAGTGTGTTGCAGTTCGGCACATCAACGCCCGTTTCAATTATTGTTGTGCAGACAAGAATATCAATGTTTCCTTCCATAAGGTCACGCCAAAGCCCCGAAAGCGTTTCTTCGTCCATTTTACCGTGAGCGACAGCAATTTTTGCGTCAGGTAAAAATTCTTTTATGCTGTTAGCAGTGCGGTCAATATCCTCCGTGTTGTTGTGAAGATAGTAAACCTGACCGCCTCGGCGAAGCTCCTTGTCCATAGCTTCGCACAAAAGAGGTAAATTATGCTCAAGAACATAAGTTTGCACAGGGAAACGGTCGGACGGAGCTTCTTCAATAACGGACATATCACGAATACCCGACATTGCCATATTAAGCGTTCGGGGTATAGGCGTTGCGGAGAGAGTCAGTACGTCAACATTCGGGAATTTTTCTTTTAGCTTTTCTTTCTGAGCCACTCCGAAACGCTGTTCCTCGTCAACAATCAAAAGACCTAAATCCTTAAACTTAATATCCTTTGAAATAAGACGGTGTGTGCCGACTATTATATCAATAAAGCCTGAATTTATACCCTTAATTATTTTTTCCTGCTGTGTTTTCGTGCGGAAGCGTGACAGCATTTCAGCTTCAACGGGGAAGCCGTCAAAGCGTTTCATAATAGTCTGATAATGCTGAAGAGCAAGTATTGTTGTAGGGACAAGAATTGCACACTGCTTGCCGTCTGCAATACATTTGAAAACGGCGCGCAGTGCAACCTCGGTTTTGCCGAAGCCGACATCTCCGCACAAAAGTCTGTCCATAGGGTGAGGTTCTTCCATATCACGCTTTATTTCGGCTATACATCTTAATTGGTCGCCCGTTTCTTCATATTCAAATCTTCTTTCAAAATCACTTTGCATATCAATATCGGGCGAAAACGCAAAGCCCTGCGATTCCATTCGCTTTGAATATAGCTTTATAAGCTCGTCTGCCATATCCTTTACAGCGGAGCGTACCTTTGATTTGGTTTTTTCCCAATCTCCGCCGCCGAGACGGTTCAGCTTTATTGCTTTGCCGTCGTCCTCGTGAGGGCCGATATATTTTGAAACAAGGTCAAGCTGAGTGACGGGAACATACAGCACATCGCTTTTGGCATATTTAATTTTAATGTAATCCTTAATTATTTTTCCGTTCTGGAGCTGTGTAACTCCCTCAAAAACGCCTATACCGTGTACGGAATGGACAATGTAATCCCCTTTGTGAAGCTCGTCAAGAGAATGGATTGTATCCTTTGCCTTGTAGTTTTTGTTGCGCCTTTTAACTGTTGAGGTATATACACGGGAATATGTGAAAACATAGAGCTTTTGTGAGGGGTAGGCAAAGCCAGAAGAAAGCGAGCCGGGAAGCACCGTTACAGTGCCTTTCGGAAATGTATCGGGAATTACGGGAAAATACAGAGCAGGGATTTTATCGTCGTTAAGATTTTCGGCAAGTACCCTTGCGCTCTTGTCCGTACCTGCAAACACCGTTACGGTTGCGTCTTTAGAAAGAATCGGTGTAATATCCTCTTTCAGCACATCTAATTTTCCGTTCCAGACAGGAAGAGACGATGCCGAAAAGGTTGTAAGATTTTTAATCGGCACGTCAAAGCTACCCCTTGCAAAGTTGTCAAGAAATGCGGTCGGGTATTTTTCATAGATACCAAAAAGCTCGGCAGTTGTTAATGCAAATTTTTCAAGACCCTTGCAAAGTATTCCGTCCTCAAAGCAGGATTTGACATCTTCATTCAGTAGCTTATCGTAGGAGGTGAGTTTTTCTTTTACAGCACCCGTTTCGGACACAAAAACCGCATCCGAAGAGCCGAGATAATCAAAAACAGTGGCAGGGGAGTAAACAAGGGGTAAATATCTGTCAGGTGAGCTTACGTTGAGACCGCTTTTAAGCCTTTCAATGTCGGTTTCAATGTTTTTCTTGATACTTTCGGCTTTTTTCCCTCTTTGTGCTGAGGAAAGCTTTGCAAGTTTTTCGGAAAGCTCTTCGGGGTCTGCAATAATCTCCTTTGACGGGGCAATTATAATTTCGTCAATGCTGACAGTGCGGCGCTGAGTTTCAATGTCAAACTGACACATTGTGTCAACGGTGTCGCCCCAAAGCTCAATTCGTACAGGGCTTTCACTGTCGGGCGAGAAAAAGTCAATAATTCCCCCACGTGAAGAATACTGACCGACGCCCTCAACGGCGTCAACTCTTGTATATCCTGCATTTTCAAGAGCTGAAAGAATTTTCTCGAGAGGAATATCCTCGCCCCGTTTAATAATGACGGACTTTTGGAGAAGTTCGCAGGGCGGAATTGTAAAGCTTGCGGCAGCCTCAACCGAGGCTACAATTATCCGGAATTTGCCGTCAAGCATTGCTCGTAAGGTTTTAATGCGTTTTTGTTCGTATTCGTGAGACTGTGCGTCCTGACCGTAAAATGAAAAGCTTCGCGCGGGGTATTGCAACACTGAAACCCCGAAGGGTCTTATGTCGTCGCAAAGCTTTGCGGCGGAAGACTCGTCAGGGACAATAACGAGAGCTTTTCGCTGTAAGCTCTCGTTGAGTGATGAAATTATCTGTGCTTTTTGCACAGGCAAAAGTCCTAAAATTCCTTGCGGTAAAAAGCCTTTTTGAAAGCATCTTACAACAGCGGAATATTCGGAGGACTTTTCACTTAATGATGAGAATCCGGACATAATACGCTCCGTTAACTGTTAAAAAGGTTCATAGCCTCGTCTGTTTTGCCGTTTATTATAAGCTCCACAGCGTCACAGGCATTTTTAAGTACACTTTCAAGAGATTCTAACTCTTTTTTCGTAAATTCCGAAAGCACCCAGTCAGCCAAATTGTAATCGGGGTGAGGCTTTTTGCCTACGCCGATTTTAATACGGGGGAAACAGTCGCTGTTCATGTGGTAAATAATATTTTTTATACCGTTTTGTCCGCCGTCACTGCCCTTTCGCCTGATACGAAGTCTGCCAATGTCTAAATTGATGTCGTCGCAAATTATAAGTATTTTTTCGGGCGGAATTTTGTAAAATGCGGCGCAGTCTCTGATTGCCTCGCCGCTGTTGTTCATATAGGTCTGCGGTTTCATTACAATACAGCGGTGTCCTGCTATAACAGTATCGCAAATAAGTGATTTGAATTTTAATCTGTCAACACTGAAATTATGCTTTGACGATAACATATCAACGCACAAAAACCCCGAATTATGCCGTGTATAGGTGTACTTCCTATCAGGATTTCCAAGCCCTGCCACGATAAATTCAGGTGTGCCGACAGATTCAGTAGGAGTATTTTTGAATCTGTTGAACATATTTTTTAATGCCTTTCGGTTAATTTTATTTTTTTACTTTCCAGCCGATTTTGTTGACCTGCCTTGCCCTTGCAATGCCAAGTGAATCCTCAGGAACATCTTCGGTTATGGTTGAGCCTGCCGCCGTATAAGCGCCGTTGCCCACAGTTACGGGAGCAACAAGGTTTGTGTTACAGCCGATAAATACATCGTCGCCAATGGTAGTGCGGTATTTTGCCTTGCCCGAATAGTTAACCGTAACAGTGCCGCAGCCGAAGTTTACACGCTTGCCGACATCTGAGTCGCCGACATACGTTAAGTGCGAAACCTTAGTTCCCGTATCAATATTTGAGTTCTTCACCTCAACAAAATTGCCGAGGTGAACGCTGTCGCCGATAACGGAATTCGGACGGATATGAACAAACGGGCCGATGTTTGCACCGCTTTTTACAATGCACTGTTCGCACTGGGTCTGATTAAGCTTAACATTATCGCCGATAACCGAGTCCTCAATAACGCTGTTAGGACCTATTACGCAGTTTTTGCCGATAACTGTTTTCCCCTTAATTATTGTGCCGGGTAAAATGCAGGTGTCCGTTCCGATTTGGACGCCCTTTTCAATAACAACGCCGTCTGAATACGGAATTTCAACGCCTGCCGAAAGGTGGTACTGTATAGTCTGCATTTTTGCGTATTCATTAAGCTCCATAAGCTGAATACGGTCGTTAGCACCGAGAATAATATCGGAGTTAGGCGCAAAAAAAGTATCTGCCTTCATTCCTGAACGGATTACATTTGAAATAACATCTACAAGGTTAAAATGGCCGTTTGCACGGGGAGAGAGGTTATGAAGAGCATTTAATAGCACATCCGACTTAAACCAATAGGTGCCTGACGAAATTTCAGTAATTTTCTTTGTACTGCTGTCTGCATCAGCCTCTTCAACAATTCCCGAAAAATGCTCGTTTGCATCTCTTAAAATTCTTCCGTAGCCGAAAGGCTTTGTAACTGTTGCAGTGATTACAGTTGCATCGTTTTGCATAGCGGTGTGCAGAACATAGGCGGAATTTATGGTCGAAGCGTCAATAAACGGGGTATCTCCGTTTAAAATAAGCACATTTCCGTCTTTTACGGCTTCAATTGATTCTTGTGCCGCCAGTACAGCGTGTGCAGTGCCCAGAGGTACGGATTGCTCAAAAAACTCAATATCTGCGTCGGGAAATTCTTTTTTAATAAGCGAGCGGATTTGTGTGTCGCCCGAGGGTACAATAATTGCGAGCCTTTCAATTCCCGAAAGCAGTGCCGCTTCAGTAACGCTCTGAATCATTGGCTGCCCGAGTACCTTTGCGAGAACAGGTGAATTAGCCGATTTTAAAAGAGTGCTGCTTCCGCCTGCCATAATTACGGCAATATCGTTTTTATTCATAAATACCCCTCCGATTTTATTTTATATGAGTTTATATTAACATAATTCTGCGGCTATTTCAATAGTAGGTTTTATTGACAACAAAGTGTGTCGGTGATATTATAATACAAGTATATGCAATATTTTTAAGTTTAAAAGAAGGTGCGCTATGCTTTCTGTAATTATTCCCGCATACAATGAGGAGCAAAATATTGCTCTTGCCGCAAAAACGCTGTCGAAGCTTTTTGAAAATGAAGAAATTTCCTATGAAATCATATTCGTTGACGACGGTTCGAGGGATAAAACCTATCTTGAAATCTGCAAGTCGGCACAGTTTGATGAAAACGTAAAGGGCATTTCGTTCAGCAGAAATTTCGGCAAGGAGTCTGCAATTTTTGCGGGACTTGAGGAAGCGAGCGGCGACTGCGCAGTAATATTTGACTGTGATTTGCAGTTTCCGCCTTCAAAAATTGTTGAAATGTACAGACTTTGGGAGCAGGGCTTTGAGGTTGTTGAGGGCATTAAGAGCGACCGTGGCGGCGGCTCTGCAATGTATAATATGTTCGCAAAGAGCTTTTATAAAATTATCAGCC
The DNA here is from genome assembly GCA_002490425.1 of Ruminococcaceae bacterium UBA7217. Lineage (GTDB taxonomy): Bacteria > Bacillota > Clostridia > Oscillospirales > Acutalibacteraceae > Fimenecus. The sequence goes on along the minus strand of DKTZ01000035.1, from coordinate 28,827 downwards.
GTTTTGTAGGGGTGGATATGCAGTCAACGTCGGATTTTAAGCTTATTGACAGAAAGGTTATCGACACGCTCATCTCTTTGCCAGAAAGAAACACCTTTTTCAGGGCGCTTTCGTTTTGGTCAGGCTTTAATTCAACGCAGATTGAGTTTAAGGTAGAAAAAAGAGCAAACGGAAAGTCAAAATGGAATTTAACAAAGCTTACAAAATATGCTGTTTCAAACATAACATCGTTTACAACCGCCCCTTTGCAGGCTGTAACGGTAATCGGTGCAGTTCTTCTTTGCTTTATGGCAATTTTGGCGGTGCAAACGCTTGTGCGTTATCTTTGCGGCTCTTCGGCTGAGGGCTTTACAACCGTAATTCTTCTTTTACTTTTGATAGGCGGTTCTCTGATGATGGCGCTGGGCATTATTGGCTATTACATTGCGAGAATTTATGAAGAAGTAAAGGGCAGACCGCGTTATATAGTGTCAAAGCGTGTCGGGAAATCAGATAAACGGTGACAATTAATTAGAATTTTGTAGGGACAGGCTTCCACGCCTGTCCGCTTTTTTGCTGTCCGTAACTCTTGATTTTATAGGTATACAGTAGTATAATATTATAATTAAAATCGGTTAATTTATTTATTTTGGAGGTGAGGGTGAGTATGAGCCGTAAAAAATGGACTTTGGCGCATATTGATAAAGACACGGCGGCAGATATTGCCGAAACACACAGCTTAGACCCGTTTACAGCTCTTATTCTCACCTCACGCGGAATTACCGAATATGAAGATATTGAGGAGTTCTTTGATTCGGATTTTGCTTTTTGCGATTCGTACCTTATCCGTGATATGGACAGGGCGGTTCAAAGAATACAAAAAGCAATAGACAGCTTTGAGAAAATATGCGTTTACGGCGATTACGACGCTGACGGAGTAACCTCAACTGCACTTATGTACTCTTTTCTAAGGTCTGTCGGTGCTGACGTTACCTATTACATTCCCGACAGAATAACTGAAGGGTACGGAATGAACAATGGCGCAGTCCAAAAAATTGCGGACAGCGGCGTAAAACTTATTGTAACGGTTGATAACGGGATTTCCTCGGCAGAAGAAGTGGATTTTGCTAAAACACTTGGTGTAGATGTTGTTGTAACCGACCACCACAAGCCCTCGGAAACGTTGCCGAATGCCGTGGCGGTTGTTGACCCTCACCGTGAGGATGACAATTTGTCATTTCGGGATTGGGCGGGCGTAGGCGTTGCCTTTAAGGTGGTGTCTGCATTAAATGACGGCGACTGTATGGATATTCTTTCAAGATATGCAGATATTATTGCTGTCGGCACAATTGCCGATGTTGTTGACCTTACAGATGAAAACCGCGCAATTGTTCGGTACGGCGTTGCTAAAATCAATTCTGACCCCTGCTTCGGAATAAATGCATTAAAGCAAATTTCAGGCGTGGGTGATAAATATATAAGCTCAGTGGGAGTTACTTATTCATTAGCGCCGAGAATAAATGCCGCAGGCAGAATGGCGTCTGCCGAAACAGCTCTTAAATTGCTTTTGAGTGAAGATGAAGATTCGGCTTTTTCTCTTGCAAAAGATGTTGATGAATGTAACAGGGAACGCCACACCGTTGAAAATGAAATAACTAAAGCGGCAATAGAACACATTGAATCCGATGACAAGTTAAAGTATGCAAGGGTTATTGTTGTTTGCGGTGAGGGCTGGCACCACGGTGTTATCGGCATTGTGGCGGCACGGATTACCGAAAAATACGGCAGACCGGCAATAGTAATCACCTTTGACGGCGATGAAGGCACAGGCTCTGCAAGAAGCATTTACGGTTTTTCAATTTATGACGCAATTAAATCCTGCGGCGATTTACTCACTCATTTCGGCGGTCATACAATGGCGGCCGGACTTGGTATTAAAAAAGATAATATAAATGAGTTTTTTAACAGAATAAATGTATACGCTCAGTCCGTTTCAGCTGTTGTCCCTGAGCTTTTAATCAACTGCAAGTTAAATCCTGCATATATAAACAATGATTTACTTTCTTCTTTATCGGCACTTGAACCGTACGGAGCAGGTAACAGCCAGCCTGTGTTCGGCATTTACGGAGTTACTCTTTCCGATATAAAGAGTGTTGGCGAGGGCAAGCATTTAAGGCTTACCTTCTTTAAGGGCGGAACGCCGCTCACTGCTATGAAATTTTCAACTGCGTTAGAGGATTTTCCCTACTGCAAGGGCGACACGCTTGATTTAGCAGTAAGGATTGATAAAAACGAATACAGAGGTGAGGTAAAGCCCTCTGTTCAGATAAAGAATATCCGTTTTTCGGGAACGGATGAGGATAAGCTTTTCGGCTCGCTTTCGCTTTACGAAAAATTCAAGCGTGGCGAGAGCCTTTCTCCGAAAGAGGCAAAATTCATTACACCGTCAAGGGAGTTCCTTTTGGCTGTATACAGCTTTATTAAACAGCAAGGAGAATGGAGCTTTGATACTGAAACACTGGTAAAACGTACAGGCTGTCCCGTACATAATTACTGTATTATGCAGACCTCTCTTGATATTCTTTGCGAATTGGAGCTTCTCAAAATATCAGACGGAAAAATAATATTTGACGGCAATAACCAAAAAGTAGAGCTTGAAAGCTCAGAAATACTGAACAGGTTAAATTCTTTTATTGACGGAGGTGACGGAAATGAGTGAAATCAAAACTGATAAAACCCCTGTAGAGGATGTAGATGTTGACGCTCTTTATGCGAAGCTTTTGGAAAAGATAAAAAAAGTACATCAAAGCGAAAACGAAATAAATATAATCAATAAGGCGTTTGAGGTTGCAAAGAAACAGCACGGCGGTCAGTTGCGCCGTTCGGGCGAGCCGTACATTATTCACCCCATTGCCGTTGCCGACATTCTTGTCGATTTCGGTATGGATTATCAGTCGATTGTTGCGGCTCTTCTTCACGATGTTGTTGAAGATACCGATTATACGCTTGATGAGCTGAAATCCGAGTTCGGCGGTGAAATTGCCGTGCTTGTTGACGGCGTTACAAAGCTTGGTCATTTACAGTATTCCGAAAGGGATTCAAGAGAAGAAATGCAGGCTGAAAACATCAGCAAAATGCTCCTCGCAATGAGTAAGGACATTCGTGTTATTGTAATTAAGCTTGCTGACAGACTTCACAATATGCGTACTCTTGAATATGTTGCCCCGCAAAAGCAAAGGGACAAAGCGCTTGAAACCCTGGAAATTTTTGCGCCTATAAGCCACAGGCTTGGCATCCGTTCCTTTAAAGAGGAACTTGAAGACAGAGCCATACGCTTTCTTGACCCCGTGGCTTATGCCGGCATTGAAGAACAGCTTCACAAATTCAATGCGTCGGGCAACGAATTCCTTAACAGCATTAAAAAGCGAATTTTAGAACGCGTCAGGGAGACTGTTCCTAATGCCGCAATCAGCGGACGAATTAAAAGCGTTCACGGCATATACCGCAAAATGTATATGCAGAATAAGCAGTTCAGCGAGATTTACGATATTTACGCAGTTCGAATTATTGTTGATACAATAGGCGACTGCTACAATTGCCTCGGTATAATTCACGATATGTTCAGTCCTCTTCCGGGGCGTTTTAAGGATTACATTTCAACGCCGAAGCCTAACCGTTACCAGTCGCTTCACACAACCGTTGTCGGCAAGGATGCTATTCCCTTTGAGGTGCAAATCCGTACTTGGGATATGCACCGTACAGCTGAATTCGGTATTGCGGCGCACTGGAAATATAAAATCGGAATGACTAACGGCAAAGGTCAAAGCTTTAACGACGGACTTAACTGGATTAAAGAAATGCTTGAGGTTCAGGAGGAGTCAGGCGATGCAAGGGAAATAGTATCTTCAATTAAAACTGATTTAGTTCCCGAAGAGGTGCTCGTGTTTACCCCCAAGGGCGATGTTATCAATGTTCCTCAGGGGTCAACTATTATTGACTTTGCCTATGCTATTCACACGGCGGTCGGACATAAAATGATGGGAGCAAAGGTTGACGGGCGCATAGTTCCGCTTGACTATGTTGTCAAAACGGGCGAAATTGTTGAAATTCTCACCTCTTCTCAACCCGGTAAGGGTCCGAGTAGGGATTGGCTCAACATTGCAAAATCAAGCAAGGCAAAAAGCCGAATTCGCTCATGGTTTAAAAACGAAAAGCGTGACGAAAATATTGCCGAGGGCAAGGCGGAGATTGAGCGTGAGTTCAGGCGCAATTATATTCGTCTTACAGAAGAAGAATACGAAACATTCGTCAAAAAGCTTGCAGCACGCCAACATATGGACTCTGTGGAAGATTTTTATGCGGCAATCGGCTACGGCGGACTTTCCGTTTCAAAGCAGATGCCGTATATTAAAGATGAATATCACAAAAATTACGATAAAAGTCACATTGAGGAAATATCTGCTAAACAGCCTGTTAAAAGAAAATCCAAGGACGGAATTATTGTTGACGGCATAGACAACTGTCTTATTAAGTTTTCACGCTGCTGCAATCCTCTTCCGGGCGATAAGGTAATCGGCTTTATAACGAGAGGGCACGGTGTCTCCGTTCATAAGGCGGACTGCGTAAACGTGCCTGCGGATATAGCCCACTGTGCAGAGCCTGAGCGCTGGGTAAAGGTGCATTGGGATACGGCAACGACTGACAAATACAGTGCTACAATCACCGTTACCTGCCTTAAAAGAATAGGGCTTATTGCCGATGTCAGCCAGCAAATATCAAATATGAAGGTTAACATTGCAGGGCTTGCCACACACGATACCAAGGACGGCAGATGTATTATTGAAGTAACCGTTCAGGTTGAGGGCATTGAGCACCTTAAAAGCATCGTAGCAAAAATTGAGAAAGTACAGGGCGTAATAAACGTCGAGCGTTAAATTATGAAAGCAGTAGTACAAAGAGTAAAAAATGCAGGAGTCACCGTGGACGGCAAGGAAATCAGCCGTATAGGCAAAGGGTATATGATTCTTTTAGGCGTTATGGATGACGATACGGCGGAGGATATTGATATTCTTGCGAAAAAAATCGCCTCTCTTCGTGTTTTTGAGGACGAAAACGGCAAAATGAATCTTGATATTAAGAGTATAGACGGAGAAATTCTTGCAATTTCTCAGTTTACCCTTTGCGCTGATGTGAAAAAAGGTAACAGACCTTCGTTTATCCGTTCAAAAGAACCCGAAAAAGCAAATGAGTTTTATGAAGAATTTTGCCGAAAGCTTTTAGAAAACGGTGTAAAATGCGTAAAAAAAGGCGTATTCGGTGCTGATATGAAGGTCGATTTAATAAACGACGGACCTGTAACAATAGTTTATGACACTGAAATTTGGGTGAAAAGATGCTGAATGTAACAAAATTCGTTATAGGTGAAATTGAAACAAATACGTATGTGTTAGAGTCTGACGGCGTTTTTGCCGTTATTGACCCTGCTTTGGAAAATGCAGAGCTTTTGGATTTTATAAAAGGTAAAAATGTAAAATATATTTTATTAACTCACGGCCATTTTGACCATATTTCAGGAGTAAGCTCGGTTGTCCGTGAAACGGGAGCCGAGGTTTGTGCTCATTCTCTTGACAGCGAAATGCTCCTTGACGGGAATAAAAGCCTTTACAATTCTCATTTCAGCGGTATTCAAGAGCCGATTAAAGCGGATATACTGTTAAATGACGGCGATGAATTGGAATTCGGCAATACAAAAATTCGTGTAATGCACACCAAAGGGCACACTAACGGCAGTGTTTGCTATATTCTTGAAAATGACAGAATTATTTTCTCCGGCGACACACTTTTCCGCCTTTCGGCAGGCAGGACGGATTTAGCAGGCATAAGCCCTGTTTTGGCAGGACGTAATGAAATAGCGTCGCTTAAAAGACTTGCACAGCTTCCGGGGGATTACACAGTGTACCCCGGTCACGGAGAAGAAACGACATTACAGTTTGAGCGTGAGAATAACAGATATATGAGACACTGATTTTTTAGGAAAGGGGCGGAAACAGAATGCGTATTACGGTTGTAAATCATAAATACCATTATGAAATGGAAAAGCTTGTCCGCCTTTTTCTCCCTAACGAAAAAATTGAGGTTACAAAAGAAAATTCGGACGGCGACGGTCTTTACACAGAGGTCAGCGACGAAATAACGGTTAACTTTAAGGCAGGAGATTTTGAAAAACGGCTGACTGCTCCCCTTTGCGAAGATAACGAAATGCAAATGGGCAGAATGGTTTATTCGATTTTTGGCGAATATACAAAGATTTATCCCAAATGGGGCGTGCTTACGGGAGTTCGACCGTCAAAGCTTTTAATGGCGACGGAAAAACGGCTCGGCAGAGAAAAAACCAAAGAATATTTTTTGGGTGACCTTTTGGTGAGTGAAGAAAAGTACGCTCTTGCACGGCGTGTTGCCGACTGCGAGCAGAGAATAATCTCTCTTTCAAAAGAAAATTCGTTCAGTCTTTATATTTCAATTCCGTTTTGCCCCACAAGATGCAGTTACTGCTCATTTGTGTCACATTCGGTTCAAACCGAAAAAGCAAAAGCACTTGTGCCGAAATATTGCGATTTACTCCTGAAAGAAATTGAGGAAACGGGCAAAATTGCAAAGGCACTCGGACTGCGCCTTGAAAGCGTTTATATAGGCGGCGGCACTCCCACAACAATTTCCGCACAGCAAATGGAAGATTTGCTTAAAGCTGTTACGGATAATTTTGATTTATCCGGTTGCCGTGAATTTACGGTAGAGGCAGGCAGACCTGATACCGTGACGGAAGAAAAGTTAAAGGTGCTTAAAAACAGCCCCGTCACAAGAATCAGCATAAATCCCCAGACCTTTTCAGATGAAGTGCTAAAAAACATCGGCAGGTGTCACAGCGCAGAAGAAACGGTAACAGCATTTAACCTTGCACGTAGAATCGGCTTTGACTGCATAAATATGGATTTAATCGCAGGTCTTCCCGGGGACACGGCGGACGGGTTTAAGTATTCGCTTGACGAGGCTTTTTCACTTGACCCTGAAAATATCACGGTGCACACTCTGGCGCTTAAACGCTCGTCAAATCTGGGCGTGCAGGATATGCGTGTTACCTCCGAAAATGCTAAAAAAGTCAATGAAATGTTAAAATATACTTATGAAAAGCTGAACGGAAAATACGCTCCTTATTATATGTACCGTCAGTCAAAATCGGTAGGAAGTCTTGAAAACACAGGCTGGTGCAAGAAAGATACGGAATGTCTTTACAATATTTTTATGATGGAAGAATGTCACACAATTTTTGCGGTCGGTGCAGGGGCGGTAACAAAGCTGAAGGCACAGTCCGGGGATTATATTGAGCGTATTTTTAATTTTAAATATCCGTTTGAATATATTTCGGGTTTTGAAGAGCTTATAAAGCGAAAGAAAAGAATAACAGAGTTTTACAATACATACTTTTAAAAGTGGAGAGTAGATATGGCAAAACTTACAAATGAAATTGAATATATAAACGGAGAAGCAAAATTAAATCCGCAGGAGTTTATTGAAAAATGCGAGAGTAGGTACAGCAATATTATTGCGTCTGTGTCAAAAACAATATGCGACAAGGGTGAAAGACAGGTTGTAATGCTTGCAGGGCCGTCATCATCGGGAAAAACCACCACCGCAAGAAAAATCAGCGAGGAATGTAAGAAAAACGGCGTGCATACATTTGTTTTGAGCCTTGACGATTTTTACCTTAACCGTGACGATATTCCGCTTTTACCCGACGGTACAAGAGATTTTGAAACGGTTTATGCTCTTGATTTGGATTATTTTACCGAAATCGTAAATGCTCTTTTACGGGGCGAAACCGTTAAAACGCCGATTTTTGATTTCGTAACGGGTACACGAAAACAAAACGAATATAACGAAATAACATTAGGCTCAAAGGATGTTGTCATTATTGAGGGACTTCACGCATTAAACCCGATTATTACCGATAAAATCAGCGGAAATCTTTTTAAAATATATATCAGCGTTTCATCAAGAATTTACAATCAAAAGGGTAAAATAATTCTTAATAAAAGAAATCTGCGCTTTGTAAGGCGATTGGTGCGTGATTTTAAATTCAGAGGAAGCTCGGCAGATTACACATATTCTCTTTGGAGAAATGTTACCTACGGTGAGGATAAATATTTGTTTCCGTACAGAGACAATGCGGACATAAAAATAAATACAGTGCACCTTTACGAGCCATGTGTTTTGAAAAAACAGGCGTTGGAGATTCTTCAAAGCGAAATTTCCGACGATTTTGCATACGATGTTCAAAGGCTTCGTGACGCACTTAATAAATTTGAAGATATTGACGAGACACAAGTTCCTAAAGGTTCTCTTCTTCGTGAGTTTTTAGGCTGAGAGGTGAAGAAAATGGCAAATAAACAAAGAAAAAGTCAGTCGCTGCTTAACGGTGCGCTTGTGCTTAGTCTTTCAACCATAATTGTTAAAATTATAGGTGTTATTTACAAAATACCGCTTACCAATATGATTGGTACAATAGGCAGGGGTTATTTTGACTCGGCGTACAGTCTTTATGTCCCGATTTACACCATTTCAATGGCAGGGCTGCCCGTTGCTGTTTCAAAAATGGTGTCTGAGGAAATGGCGCTGGGGCGTTTCCGTGATGTAAAGCTTATTCACAAGGTGTCAAAAAGACTGTTTTTAATGATGGGTATCGTAGGTACGCTGTTAATCTTCCTTCTTATGTACCCTTATGCCCTTTCAATAAAAACAACTGAGGCAATTCCCTCTCTTATAATAATCGGGCCGTCAATTTTCTTCTGCTGTATAATGTCAATTTACCGAGGCTATTACAACGGACTTCGCAATATGACTCCCACTGCGGTTTCGCAGGTTCTTGAGGCGCTCGGAAAGCTTATTTTCGGTATTATTTGTTCAAAAGCGGTAATCAGCTACGGCTATTCAAGATTTAATGCAGGTCTTTCCGTATTCGGGGAGGTTGCAGCAACTGAAACGGAAGCACTTAGCCGAATTTACCCTTATGCGGCGGCGGGTGCTACCGCAGGTGTTACACTCGGCACGGTTCTCGGTATGATTTACCTTGTAATTTTAGGCAAAATAAAGGGCGACGGGATTACAAAGGCTGAGCTTGCGGCATCTCCCAGACCTGCAAAATCTTCAGCTATTTCAGGAAAGCTTGTAAGCTTTTCAATCCCCGTAATTTTCAGTTCCCTTGTTTTCAGCATAACCAATGTTATTGATGCGGTTACAATACAGAACCGATTGGAATATGTTGTGTCAAAAAATCTTTCATTTATACGTTCGCTTTATTCAGCGGAGCTTCAGGGAGTTTTGGACGCGGATGTAAAGGATTTCCTTTACGGCGCATATTCTTTGTCAGTGGATTTCAAAAACCTTATTCCGTCAATAACGCTGACTCTCGGTGTCAGTGCAATCCCGGCAATTTCGGCGGCATGGGCAATGAGAAACAAACGCCAGATAAAAACTTCAATCGAATCTGTACTTCGGGTTACAATGCTCGTAGCAATGCCCTGCGGAATAGGTATGGCAGTGCTCGCTCAGCCAATTCTTGCAATTTTCTACGGCGGCGGCACGGCGGCGTCTTCAATTCCGATAGCGGCCCCCGTAATGGCGGCTTACGGCGCAACGGTTTTCCTGATAGCCCTTTCACAGCCTATGACCAATATGCTTCAGGCTATCGAAAAAACGAATGTACCCATAATTTCTCTTTCTGTAGGTGCACTCGTAAAGGTGATTTTGAATTTTGTCCTCGTTGCAATTCCGAAAATGAATGTTAACGGCGCAGTAATCGGTACAGTAGTTTGCTATATAATTATTGATACAATCAATCTTTTTGCACTTATTAAATACACAAGAGTACGAATAAATTTTGTCTCTGTTTTCGTAAAGCCTACTTTTTGCGGACTCCTTTGCGGACTCGGCGCATACACCTCGTTTGCTGTCTGCAACAGGTTTATCCCCGAATTATCACTTGCAGGTCATTCCCTTAAAGCAATACTTTGTTTAGGTCTTGCAATTGCTGTGGGCGGAGTTGTCTATGTAATTTCGATGCTTTTCGTCAAAGGAATTGCAAAAGATGATGTAATTATGCTCCCAAAAGGAGAAAAAATAGCAAAAGTGCTTGCAAAATATGGATTTATAGGGTAATATATATACATAAGGCTTTCCATGCCTTTAAGGAGTGCGCAAATGGTAGACGGTTTTGTTTTTAAAGACAGGTACAATTTTGACGATTTAGTTTACATTACGCATCTTCTCCGTTCTCCCGGCGGTTGTCCGTGGAACAGGGAGCAGACTCATAAAAGTATTCGCCGTGATTTTATTGAAGAAACCTATGAGGTTATTGAGGCGATAAATAAACAAAGTCCCGAAATGCTCTGTGAAGAGCTTGGCGACGTTCTTTTGCAGGTAACGCTTCATTCCGAAATGGAAACCGAAAAGGGCGTGTTTAATATTGACGATGTCTGCGACGGAATTTGCAAAAAGCTTATTGAGCGCCACCCTCATGTTTTCGGTGACGTGACAGTCAGCTCCACAGGTGAGGTACTCACTAACTGGGACGCTATTAAGAAAAATTCCAAAAATCAAAAAACGCAGACTGATTCAATGCTTGCAATTCCCCGTGAGTTTCCCGCTCTTATGCGTGCGGACAAGGTTCAGAAAAAGGCACGCAAAGTAGGCTTTGACTGGGACAGTGCAGACGGCGCTTATGATAAGGTTGCAGAAGAGCTTACGGAGCTTAAAGCGGCTGTAAACAGCGGCGAGCAAAAGGACATTGAAGAAGAGTTCGGCGATTTACTTTTCTCGGTTGTCAATGTTTCCCGTTTTATCGGATGTGACAGCGAAGAGTGTTTAACCAAAGCGACGGACAAGTTTATTGAACGGTTTTCAGTTGTTGAAAAGCTTGCCGCAGAGCGAAATATTGATATGAAGAATACCGATATAAGCGAATTGGACAAGCTTTGGGAAATAGCAAAGGCTTCAAAAAAGGAGTAATCCTTTAGGAGATAAATTAAGAAAATTTATTGGAGGAAATCACAATGAATAAGACAGAACTCGTAGCAGCAGTTGCTGCAAAAGCAGAAATTTCAAAGAAAGACGCTGACAAGGCAGTAGCAGCAGTTATCGATGCAGTTACAGATGCTCTTAAGGCAGGCGACAAGATTCAACTTATCGGTTTCGGTACATTTGAAGTTAGAGAGCGTGCAGCAAAAGAGGCTCGCAACCCCAGAACAGGCGAGACAATCAAAGTTCCCGCAACAAAGGTTCCTGCATTCAAAGCAGGTGCAGCTCTTAAAGCAGCTGTTAAATAATTTACTTTTGAAAGTTCGGGGGGCTTAAAGCTCCCCGTTTCTTTTTATAGGAAAGGACGGCACAGGCTAACACCGTGCTGTAAGAAAATATGAGATTAGATAAATTTTTAAAGGTTTCACGAATAATAAAACGGCGTACCGTTGCGAATGAGGTTTGCGACGCAGGACACGTTACCGCAAACGGAAAGACCGTTAAAGCGTCCTACGATGTGAAAATGGGCGATATTCTTGAAATCCGTTTTGGTGAAAAAATCAGCCGTTACCGTGTGCTGAATGTCACCGAATACGCCACAAAGCAAACCGCCTCGGAAATGTATGAGGAAATAAAATAAAGAATAATTTCAAATACAAAAGCAAAAAGGCAGAGGAAAGCGTATTGCAAACCTCTGCCTTTAAAATTTTCGATTACTTATTTCGTCCCCGTTGAACCGAAGCCGCCGGTGCCTCTGTCTGTTTCGTCAAGCTCATCTGTTTCAACAAGCGTGGGAATACACACCTGCTTTATTACCATTTGGGCGATTCGCTCAAACGGTTCTATTGTATAAGGTTCGTCTGTCGCTTTGATAACTCCAACGCACACCTCACCCCTGTAATCGCTGTCTACAACGCCTACTGAATTTAAAAGGCAGATGCCTCTTTTAATGCTAAGCCCCGAGCGTGAGTGAATGAACGCTGCATAACCCTCGGGCACTGCAATTGCAATGCCCGTTGGAATTAAAGCTGTGTCGCCTTTATTCAGTGTTATGGGTTTATCAATGCAAGCGTAAAGATCAAAGCCTGCCGCACCGTCAGTCCCCCTTGTGGGAATTTTTGCATCTTCTTTAACTTTTTTGATTTTAAGCTCCATTATTCAACACCTCTGTAAAGAAGTCCCCTGGTAAAGTCGCCGTCGGGACCCGTTTCGTTATAATAAGACTCCATAATTTTATTTACTTCGTCTTTCGTTTCAACGGTAAAATTAAAGAATAAAAAGTCGCTGTTTTTAATCTCACCGAGCCTGTCCGCCATAAAAACGGGACGGGAATTGAGTATTTCTGAATAACCCATATTGCACCGCACAGGGAATGAAATACCTTTTCTGTCCGTTATACTGCTTTGCCGATTACATTCGTCGCAGGTCTTGCCGTTTTTAACGGGGCAGTTGCGGGTGAGCATAAGCGGGATTCTGCCGTATGCAAAAACACCTTTTTTAATCGGTGCGGAAAGCTTATTTGCACGCTCCAGACCACATTCACAGGACAAAATCATTTCCGAAATTCCAAGCGTTTTTGCCTCGTCTGCCGAAAGTGAATTTAAAATATTCATACTGCTTGACGCTACAATTTTTTTGCCGCATTTTTTTGCAATTGCCACTGCGTCAAGAGTGTGGCAAAACGCATATTCGGCAGAGGATTCAGACAGCATTTTAATAACCTTATCTTCATTGCCGAACATTCCGTGAGGAATTTCCACCGAATAGCCGTATTTTAATACAACATCATTCGGTGTATTAAGCGGAACAAAAATTTTGTCTGCGTCTAAATTTTCGGGAACTTTTTCCGCACTGTCAAATCTGCAATATATCTCATTTGCGTTTTTGGCAGGAATTTCCGTGTGAATAGGGCAGGGGAATATTTTTCTTGACGGAATTTCACCGATTCTATCAGCTAAAACCTCAATAGCCGATCTTCGCATAAGATTTATTTGCGAAACGGGCAGGGTATAATCAATATTTGTATCTGTCTTTATTTCGCCGGCCTCAAACTGTGTGCCTCCACATTTTAAGAGCGCCTCGTTTATCCTCTCGACGCTTATCGGTCGGTTTAGCGGCTCTTCACACTTGTTTTCGCTGAAAACATTTACGCTTGTATTTTCAAAACAGGCGGTAAGCTCTGCCTTTTCACCGATTTTTCCGTGAAAATCAAAATTTACCTTGTATCTCGGCTTTTCTTTTTCATATATTTTAGCGTATTTGTCTAAAAGCTCCTTGGTAGCGGACTGAACATTTTCCTTTTCACGGTAGCCGAACATATTTCGCCCAAGCTCGCCTTTAAAATATCCGTCCGTAAATCCTGAACGTGAAAAAAGATTTTGTAAATCAGTCTGCATATTTTCGCTATAACTGCCCTGAAGTGATGCTTTGCAAGCAGTTACTGCGGCGCTTACATATTCGGGGCGTTTCATTCTGCCCTCAATTTTAAATGAGCTTATACCTAAATCCGAAAGCTCTTTTATATTATTTATCAGCGATAAATCCTTAAGGCTTAAATCGTGTCCTGTTCCGCCGAGCACCTTAAAAGGCAGACGGCAGGGTTGTGCGCAAAGCCCTCTGTTACCGCTTCGTGAGCCGAGCAGTGAGCTTAAAAGACACTGCCCCGAAACGCACATACAAAGTGCGCCGTGAACAAATATTTCGAGTTCAATCGGCGAGTCCTCGGCAAGTGCTTTTATCTCATTAAGAGACAGCTCTCTTGGGAGAACCGCGCGGGAAAATCCCATTTTCTTTAAAAGCTGTAACCCCTCTTTTGTGCCGACCGTCATTTGAGTGCTTGCGTGCATTGCTATATCGGGGCAAACTGTTCTTACAATTCGTGCCACACCTAAATCCTGCACTATAACAGCGTCTGCACCTGCATTGCAAATTGCTTTTACCGTTTCGGCTGCTTCGTCTATTTCCGTATCTTTTATAAGGGTGTTAAGAGTAATATGTACCTTAACACCCCTTGAATGACAGTATTTTATTGTTTCGCTCAATTCTTCAGTGGAAAAGTTGTCCGCATTTTTGCGTGCATTAAAATTACCCACACCGAAATATACCGCGTCAGCACCTGAAAGAACTGCGGCTTTTAAAGCTTCCCTGCTGCCTGCAGGAGCAAGAATCTCACTTTTTCTCATTGTTTTTCTGATTTTTCGTTCCCGCAAAAAGATTTATCTGGTCATTTTTAAAGCTGACTTCGGTTTTGTAACGTTCAAGCTCACGCTTGTAATAATCTCTTTCGTTCTTGGCTTTGGTTGCCTCTTCAAGATATTCGCTTATCTGTGTACGGAAATTATCAGCCGTCCTGTTTGCCTTTTCAAGCTCGTCGGCAATTTCCAATGCAGTTAAAACAGCCGCCTGATTAACAGTAATTAAAGAATTACTGCGGAGAATTTCCGTCATACGCTTGTTGATTTTGTCTCCCAAAGCTACAGTATATTCAAGGGTTTCATCAGTATTGATATAGTAATCGATTCCGCCGATATGAAGCTTAACTCTGATTTTATCCATTTTTCACACCTCAATTTTAAAATTCCGTTTTGCACGAAGCGAATATAAAATTAGCGGCAAAACTTTATAAAGCTATTGTAACATATCATTTGCCGCTTTTCAAGCATTATGTCCGTTCTTTAGAAATGAGTCAAGAAGACCGCCCGATTGCCTGCCATCACGCCTCGGCGGTTTAATATCAACAAGAATTGTGTCGTCGCCGATAACCTTGATTTCATTCCAGCATATTTTTATATCGTTTTCCCTTCCTAAAAGACCGAAGCATTTCCCTTTGCCGTATATGATGATAGAAACAAGACAGCCTGAGCAGGTATCCACTTCAACGTCGCAAACATTGCCAAGCCTTGCACCGTCGCAAAGATTTATAACTTCTTTTTCGTTTAAATCAGTGATGTAACAGTTCATACACAAGTCTTCCCCCTTGGTTTTATTACAGTATATGCAAAAAAAGAGGCGTTGTGCACACCTCTTAATTTTTATTAATTTTCTTTGATTTTTTTCAGTGCGCCTTTTTCGAGCCTGCTGACCTGTGCCTGAGAAATGCCGATTTCCTCAGCAACCTCCATCTGCGTTTTTCCCTGCATAAACCTGAGAGTCAGAATTTGCTTTTCACGCTCGCCCAAGTGCTTGATGGTTTCTTTTATTGAAATTTCATTGAGCCAATCGTCATCGCTTTCCGCTCCGCCTACCTGGTCCATAACGTATATGGTATCTCCGCCGTCGGAATATACAGGCTCATAGAGAGACATCGGCTCGACAATAGCCTCAAGTGCCAAAACAACGTCGGTAGGCTTAATTGACAGCTCTTTTGCAATCTCTTCTATAGTAGCATCTCTGCCTAAATTATTTTGTATTCGTTCCTTTGCCTGCATTGCGTGGTAGGCTGTGTCACGGAGCGAACGACTGACTCTTATGGGGTTGTAGTCACGTAAATACCGCCTGATTTCGCCGATAATCATCGGCACGGCATAGGTTGAAAATTTAACATTTTGCGTAATGTCGAAATTATCTATTGACTTAATTAAACCTATGCACCCAACCTGAAAAAGGTCGTCGGGATTTTCACCTCTGCCGCTGAATTTTTGAACAACCGACAGCACAAGCCGTAAATTGCCCTCAATCAGTTTTTGGCGTGAATATGAGTCGCCGTTTTTGACTTTTATAAGAAGGTCAGTTTTCTCCTTTTCAGTTAATACTTTAAGCTTAGATGTATTTATTCCGCAGATTTCAACTTTGCTGTATTGCACACAAATCTTCCTTTGCTGTTTTATGTACAAAACTATTATGGACTTTATAAGCCGGATTTAATCATTGCGGAGAAAAAATAAACGGCAAAAATGCCGCTATTTTACTTAATCTCTTGTTCGAGATTTCGGAATGTTTCGGTGTCAAAAAATTCACTTATAGAAATATCAAGTCCATCGCAAATTTTTTTGATAGTGGTAATTCCGGGATTTTTGCTTTGATTGTAAATAATTGATTTAACGGTTGTGTACGGAATACCGCAAACAGTTGCAAGTCGGCAAAAATTTATGCCTTTCTCGTTGCAAAGCTCCTCAATTCTAAGCCGTGTCGCCTCGGAAACAGTCATAAGTATCACTCCTAATAAAAGTATGATACTAATTTTTCCAAAGCTTTATAGACTATAAAATATACTAATTATGATATATAGTCTTTACCTTCTGCGAAACCGTTGTAATAAAAGATTTTGGTGTTGCAGTAACCATCGCAATCTGTAACGCTTTAATCATTTCCTCTTCAATTTCTTTGGGCGAGCAGTTATTTTTCTCTGCCAATATTTTTAGTATTAACTCATATTTCATATTTTCACATCCTTTCAGCGATATAGTACAATATATAGTCTATAGAATTTTGTCGAAAGATGCGGTTTGATGAATTTTTTTGAGAATTTTTACGAAATATAATTTTGTTTTTTTACTCTTTTTTCCATAAAAAATATGCACCTCCATAAGCTGTATAACTTTTGGGGCGCATATCACAGACTTTCTGTCCATATAATTTTCAACTGAAATTATTCATTTTTCATAATTTAATATTCATTAGCATTTATTCCACCGTAACCGATTTTGCAAGGTTTCTTGGCTTGTCAACGTCAAATCCTTTTAATACCGTTGTGTGGTATGCCAAAAGCTGAAGCGGCACAACCGTTATTGACGGCATAAGGTAGCGTGACGCATTAGGCACATAGATAACCTTATCTGCAACCTCTTCTATTCCTTTCGTTCCTTCTTTGACAACGGCAATTACATAAGCACCTCGGGCACGCACCTCTTTAATATTTGAAATCATTTTGCCGAGCAGTGCGTCGTCCGTGCCTATTGCAACAACTGCCGTACCGTTTTCAATAAGCGAAATTGTGCCGTGCTTAAGCTCGCCTGCACCGTACCCCTCAGAATGGATATATGAAATTTCCTTGAGCTTTAACGAGCCTTCAAGGCAAAGGGGATAGTCAATTCCTCTGCCGATGAAAAACATACTCTGACGGTCTTTGATATGTCTTGCAATTTCCTTTGCAGTGTCGGAGGTCCCGAGTGCTCTTTCTATTTTTTCGGGAACCGTGAGAACCTCTTCCGTGAATTTCCGGAGAATATCGTCACCCATAAGACCTTTTTCATGGGCGAGAAAAGCGGCTAAAATGTAGCAAACTCCAAGCTGTGCCATAAGCGCTTTAGTTGTGGCAACGGCAATTTCAGCGCCTGCGTTTGTGTAAATAACGCCGTCCGACTCTCTTGCAATAGTGCTGTAAAGCACATTGACAATCGACATAGTAAATGCGCCCCTTGCCTTTGATTCACGGAGAGATGCGAGTGTGTCAGCTGTTTCACCCGACTGGCTTACAAAAATGCACAAATCGTGTTCATTCAGTATTGGGTTTCTGTACCTGAATTCGCTTGCAATGTCAACAATTACGGGAATGCGAGCCATATCTTCGATTATATATTTTGCAGTCATACCAACATGGTAAGCACTGCCGCAAGCGACAATGTGAATTCTGTTTATTTTTTTAATGAAGCCTTTAGGAAACTCAAAGGGAAGAACGATTTTGCCGTCCTTTATAAGCGGCGAAACGGTGTCACGGAAAGCTTTTGGCTGTTCGTAGATTTCCTTTTCCATAAAATAGTCGTAGCCGTTTTTCTGAGCGGCATCCACGCTCATATTTATGCTGTTAATTTCGGCTTCCTTTTCCTTGCCGTCAATGCCGTAAACGGTGATTCCGTCCTTAGAAAGCTCAACAAAATCGTTGTCCTTTACAATGTAGCAGTCCTTTGTGTAAGGCAGAATTGCAGGAATATCCGACGCAATGAAGTTTTCGCCATCACCTCTGCCTATAATCATAGGATTGTCTTTTTTCATTGTGAACACTTTATCGGGAAAGCCTTTAACGAGCATCGCAACCGCATAAGAGCCTTGGAGTCTGGCGGCAGTGCTTATCATTGTTTCGACAGGGTTGCCGTTAAAAAGACTGTCAAAAAGCTGTGCAATAACCTCAGTGTCGGTCTCGGATTTAAAAACATAGCCTTTTTCTGCAAGCTCGTTTTTAATTTCGATATAGTTTTCAATAATACCGTTGTGCACAAGCGTAACAATGCCGTTCAAAGACGAGTGCGGATGTGCGTTGATATGGTCAGGAATTCCGTGGGTCGCCCAGCGTGTGTGACCTATGCCAACTGTGCCCACAGGGTAAACCCTGTCAATTTCCGCTTTAAGATTATCAATTCTGCCTTTTTCCTTGACAACGGTTACCTTATCCCCTGCAATGGCAACGCCTGCCGAGTCATAACCTCTGTATTCAAGCCGTCTTAACCCCTCGACAAGAATAGGGGCGGCTTGCTTTTCGCCGATGTAACCGACAATTCCGCACATAAAAAATCCTCCGTTAAAAAATTGTATTGAATGTTAATTTTACGTTAATACTGTTTTTGAGGTGATTATAATGATGTATATTAAACTCAAGGCACAAAAAATGCTTATAGGGAAAAACAAGAAAGCGTTTTTTGCAAGCATTTTACCGTATTTGATGGCAATTTCACTTTTATGCCTTAATTATTATTTGCTGTTTTTTCTTAAAAACAATAGTGAGATACCTTTATTTTTAAAAATTTTAATTTCCGCAATTTCGTCAGTAATATCGCTGTTTATGATAAATGCTGTTTCGTTTATAAGCGAAAATTATTTTTTCAGACGGGCAACCGACTCGTTTGCACCCGTGGGAGCAAAAGATTTATTTTGCTCATTTGCCGTGAAGATATTAAAAGCTTTGCTGTTCTTTTCTTGGTGCGCCGTTTTCTTTTTTCCGTCAGCGGTACTCATTTACAGCTCATATTTTGCAAGTACAAACGGTGAGCCCCGTGAAATCGCAGTAACACTGTTCGTCTCTTCCTTAGTGACTTTTTCAGTCGGTGCAGGTTGCTTTTTGGTGCTGTGGGGGAGATATTCAAAAGTGAGCTTTGTACAATTCACAACGGGTGAAACAAACCCTGTGAAGGTTTTGGCGGAAAGTACAGAGCTTATGGAAGAAAAACAGATAAAATATGCACTTTTTCGTTTGTCGTTTTTTGGCTGGGATTTGCTGTGCTCCCTTTTATTCCCTATTATATACGTTTTGCCGTACCGAAAATGTGCGAAATATGTATTTTTCAGTGAACCGCAAAAGAAAAAACAGAGCGAACCGCTCAGCGATAAGCCGATAGTTTTTATTTTAGGTTAAGAATTTTTGCATTAAAACAAACAGACCGAGATTTTTGCGCAATCTCGGTCTTAAAGCCTTTGAATTAAAGAATAATACCCATTTCGCCGTTGGGCATAGCCGCATTTGACTCGTCAGTGTCAATGTGCATTGCAAGCTTAAACTTTTCGCTTACTCTTACAACAACGTCGCCGAAAATAAGCTCTCTGCCGTTTGACGGAACCTTAACAGAAACAATCTGCTTGTCGGAGAGTCCGTAATTTGCGGCATCCTCGGGAGTCATATGTATGTGTCTTTTCGCAACAATAACGCCCTCGCTTATTTCGATTTCACCGGCAGGGCCAACAAGCCTGCAACCGGGTGTGCCTGCAATGTCGCCCGACTCGCGTACAACAGCGGCAACGCCGATTGAACGTGCATCCGAAGCGGAAATTTCAACCTGATTTGCGGCTCTTACAGGGCCGAGAATTGAAACTGCGGGGAACTGACCCTTAGGACCTATCACGGCAATTCTTTCTTCGCAAGCGAACTGACCGGGCTGTGAAAGGTCTTTTTTCTTTGTAAGCTCGTGTCCCTCGCCGAAAAGTATTGCAAGAGCTTCTTTTGTAACATGAACGTGTCTTGCGGACGTTTCAATTAAAACTGTTTTTTCCATATATGGTACTTCCTTCTCATTTGTTTTTACAATGTATTATAATACTCCATTTTTATTCATTTGTAAAGTGTAAAGAAAAATCACATCAGCTCGGCGAACGATTTAATATTTATATCTGAAATTTTGCACATTTCGCCCCAGTCGCTTTTTGATGTTTTGTCGTACATCGCAATAACCGTAAATCCTGCGATTTTTGCACTTTTAAGACCTGCAAGTATATCCTCGACAACGATACATTTTGAGGGCGCAACGCCGATTTTTTCAGCCGCTAAAAGATATACGTCTGGGTGGGTTTTGTCCTTGCCCACTTCGTGTACGTATGTTTTTGAGTCAAATAAATGCAAAACGCCGTTGTGCTCTAAAACTGCTTTACATAAATCATCGTCCGAGGCAGTAGCGTATGCGGTTTTCAGTCCGTTTTTCTTGCAAAATGCAATAAACTCTCCGGCACCGTCTTTAAGAGACACGGTGGTTTTGTACTGCTCCATACAAAGACTTCGCCATTCTTCGATTATGCTCTCTACGGAATCGGGCAAATTAAACTCTTTTTTTGTGTATTCGGCGGCGGAAACAAAATGCATTGTTTTGATTTTTTCTTTGTAATCGGGCGGCAAAGGGATTCCACGCCTTTTGAAAAATTCAACATCCACCTCGTGCCAGACGTCCATTGAGTCGATAAATGTGCCGTCAAGGTCAAAAATTATTCCGTCAAAATCTTTTATGTTCATATTTTTTACTTTATACTTTCAAGATATTTTTCAATTTGAACCGCTACACCGTCGTCCTCATTTGAAAGAGTGACGGATTTTGCGGCTTTTTTTGCTTCATCCCAAGCGTTTGCCGTTGCAAAGGAATATCCTGCCGTTCTAAGCATTTCGCAGTCGTTTCCGCTGTCGCCGAATGCCATAACCTCATTTTCGCTTATATCCAAAATTCTGCAAAGTGCCGAGAGAGCATAACCCTTGTTAGCGTTAATGTTATTAATTTCAAGATTTTCAGGGATAGAAGATGTTACATAAATTCCGCCTATATCAAGAAAGCTGTCTTTTATCTCTTGAAGCTCATCACCCACAACATGCATAATATTGATTTTTTCAACGCCCCTGTTTCTGATATGCTCTGACAAATCGGGAACAACATTCGCCTTGTCCTTGAGAACCTTTAAATAATGCGCCGAAATATTGCCGTAATTGTAAAGCTTTGCGGAATATCCGTCAAGGAAACATTCACCCTCAAAGTAGATTTCGTGAGTAAGCGAATGAGAATTTATAATTTCAAATACTTTTTTGGATTTTTCGGCGCTGAGAAGCTGAGCTGTTATAATTTCATCTGTTTTTGCGTCATAGGTTACCGCACCGTTAGATGTGATTATGTAATCCGCAAAGGGAACGCAGGAAAGTGCGTCAAAAAGCAGAGACTTTGTTCTGCCTGTCGCAATGCAGATTTTAATTCCGTTTTCCTGTGCCTTTTTCAGCGCATTTACATTTCTTTCTGAAATGCTTTCGTGGTCGTTTTTGAAAAGCGTGCCGTCTAAATCTGTCATAATAAGTTTAACTGCCATTTTTTATATCTCCGTATTTACAAATTGGTTTTTTATGATAAAATATACCGATGAAAAGGTTACAAAAAAATAAAA
>DKTZ01000035.1:0-6935 GCA_002490425.1 Ruminococcaceae bacterium UBA7217 | reverse complement strand
AAGTTTTCGCCCGCCTTTTTCAAAAGGCGGTGGGGTGTAGGGGCAAAGCCCCTGCCTTGCAGTCCGCAGACTGCAACAGCTTTATTTCTAAAATGAGCGCAGGAAAGGGAGAAAAATAATCCGGCGGATTATTTTTCGGGGAAACCCTCGCCGGGGGTTTCCCGTGATTTTATAAGAAATTATTATATACTTTAATCACTTTGTGAGGTTTATATGTTACAAAACATTAAAAGCAAAATCAATTACATATATGTTTTAGGTGCAGGTGCTTCATGGGGTATTATAAGCCTGTTCCTGAAACCGCTTTTAGACAGCGGATTTACTCAAATTCAGACTGTAGCTGTCCGCTGTCTTATTGCCGCCGCAGTGCTCGGCGTTATAATGCTTGTTTCCGACCGAAAAGCGTTTAAAATAGCTTTGAAAGATTTATGGTGCTTTTTCGGCACAGGAATTGTCAGTATGATGTTTTTCAGTATATCATACTTTTATTCAATGACCTACAACGGCGTTTGCATAGCGGTAATTTTGCTTTATACCTCTCCCGTTTTTGTTATGATTTTTTCAAAAATACTGTTTAAAGAAAAAATTACTGTTTTAAAGATTACAGCTATTGTTTTAACTGTTATCGGCTGTGCATTTGCGAGCGGAGCAGGCAGTGCGCAGAGCCTGACACCCCTCGGCTTCGTGCTTGGAATTTGCTCAGGACTCGGATATGCGCTTTACAGCATTTTTTCAAGATTTGCCCTGAACCGTGGGTACAGCAGTATGACAATTTCGTTTTATACATTTTTGATTTGCGG
The DNA here is from genome assembly GCA_002490425.1 of Ruminococcaceae bacterium UBA7217. GTDB lineage: Bacteria > Bacillota > Clostridia > Oscillospirales > Acutalibacteraceae > Fimenecus. The sequence continues at coordinate 6,135 of DKTZ01000035.1, read as the reverse complement.
TGTCGCGTGCCTGCCGTTTGCAAATGTTATTGAATTTTCAAGACTTTTTAATAACGGTAAAAGCATTTTTTGCGCTCTCGGAATAGGCATAATCTGCTGTGTTCTGCCCTATATGCTTTACACAAAGGGGCTCCAGCAGGTTGAAAATTCAAAAGCATCGGTAATAGTTGCGGTAGAGCCCGTTGTGGCGTCGGTTATCGGCATTGCGGTTTATCACGAAAATTTAACTGTTTTAAAGCTTTTGGGTATAATACTTGTGCTTTCAGCCGTCTTTATTTGCAGTAAAGATTAGTGTCCCAAAACGAAATGTGCCTGTGGTGTCGAATGTAAATTTCATATTCGGGATTTATTTCGTAAATCCTATTAACAAGTGAGAATATATCCTCACTTCGGTGATAAGCGGAAATATTGAGCTTAGGTTTGTGTTTTAGAGTATTAACAGCGCCGTTAAGCATTTGTATTTCCGCACCCTCGGTGTCCGCTTTAATGTATGTAAAGGGCTTATTCAGCGAATCAACGGTCACTGCTTTTATTTCCTTGCCTTTTGCATTAAGACTAGCACCCCGTCCCTTGTTTCCACTGAAAAACAGCGTTTCGCATTTGTCCGATACCGCCGCATTTAAAAGCGTGATATTCTGCATATTTTCACAGTGCTCGCAAAGCTTTTTGAAGGAACGTATATCAGGCTCAATTGCCGTAATTTCAGCGTATCCGCCTGCAAAATTTACAAACTCGTCCACAGTGTCACCACGGTATGCGCCGAGGTCAAGGTAATTTTCGTTATCGGTAAGACCTAACAGGGAAAGTGCTTCTTCTTTCGGAGTTTCACAGCCGAACATTAAATTTAAGTCGCCCGTGATTTGAAATTCGATTAAATTCTTAAAAACCTCTTTCGATTTTTCGTCGGCAAGCCTTTTGTAAGCCTTATTTATTTCAGCTAAATACATTTTCAAATAATCTTTATTGAAAATTTCATCGCCGTAAACGGGTACGGACGGCATAACCACACGCTGACGCTGGGAAAGGCTTTTTATGTTTTCAATCACGTCTTCACGAGCGCTTGCAAAGCAAAGCGCCACGGTAAATTTGCTTTCTTTTTGCTCAAGCTCGCTCAGCGGCAAAACCTTATAGCTGTGAAATGTGCGTTCCCTTGCAAAGGAGTCGCTTGCAGTGACATATTGCGGAACTATTCCAAGACGGTCAAATTCGGCAAATACTTTATCTGCCCCGTTTCCCGTTCCGTAAACGGCAACAGGGTAGGTTGAATTTTTAAGTTTTTTCCAAGAGGATTCGGTATTTAAAAATTCAGAAAACACGCTTTCACCGCCCTTTGCAAAAATCCCGTCCGCTATTTTAGCATATTTTTTTACAAAAATCTATAATCTTCATTCATTTTGGATAAAATAAGCAAAGATGCTTATTAAAAATAAATTTTATATATAATTTTACAGGAGCTGATAAATTTGAAAATAGCATTTTTTGACAGTAAGCCTTACGACATTGAATCCTTTAAAAAGGTTGCAGAGGGCAAAGACCTTAACATTAAATTTTATGAAACAAAGCTGAATTCGGATACTGCCGAGCTTGCAAAAGGGGCACAGTGCGTTTGCGCATTCGTAAACGACACGCTTGACGAAGAAACTCTTCAAAAGCTGCTGGACTTGGGCGTTAAGCTGATTGCAATGCGCTGTGCAGGCTACAACAACGTTGATTTGGAGTTTTGCAAGGGCAAAATTCCCGTTGTGCGTGTTCCTGCGTATTCGCCTTATTCCGTTGCAGAACACGCAATAGCAATGCTTTTAACATCAATCAGACGTATTCACAAGGCTTATATCCGTACAAAGGACTTTAATTTTTCGCTTAACGGACTTACAGGCTTTGATTTGCACGGCAGAACGGTAGGTGTTGTCGGCACGGGCAAAATCGGCAGATGCTTTATTGACATTTGCAAGGGCTTCGGAATGAATGTGCTGTGCTACGATAAATTCCCTGCAAAGAACAGCGACCTTAATTATGTTACGCTTGACGAAATTTGGGAAAAGAGCGACGTTATCTCATTCCACTGCCCGTTAACCGAGGACACATATCATATTCTTGACGAAGAGGTTGTGGGTAAGCTTAAAAAGGGCGTTGCAATAATCAACACGTCAAGGGGTGCGCTTATTGACGCAGAGGCGCTTTTAGAGGGCATTAAAACAAGAAAAATCGGTGCGGCGTGCCTTGACGTTTACGAGGAGGAGTCAGACCTTTTCTTCAGAGATGCGTCAGGTCATATTCTTGAGGACGATGTTCTTGCAAGACTTATTTCAATGCCGAATGTCATTGTGACGTCGCATCAGGCATTTCTGACCGAAGAAGCGCTTGAGGGCATAGCAACCACAACAGTGAATAACATTTTGACTTATTTTAAAACAGGCAAATGCGAAAATGAGGTTTGCATAGACAATATAAAATAAGAAAAATAAACACAATTTGTATGGACAGCCGACTTCGGCTGTCCGTTTTTATGCCCGTAAAGAAAAAAGTTTTCCCGTAAAGAGGGAGCGAAATTAGGCTTCCCCCTTGGGGGAAGCTGTCACAAAGTGACTGATGAGGGGCAGGCAATGTAAATGTATTTGTTATATAGTAGTTGTTTGTTTTAACTGCGTTTTCAAAATAGTGATTAATAATTTCAAGTTCTATATTGACAAAATCAAATTCTATGCTATAATGTAGTCAAGAGGAGAGATAAATATGATAAAAATAATTTCCAAATGCCCTGCTTGTGATTCAGATTTAAAAATTTCCGCTCTTAAGTGCTCAAACTGCAATTTAGAGCTTCGCAACGATTTTACTTTAAGTAAATTTGACATGCTGAATGAAAATCAGTCGGAATTTTTAATCTCATTTTTGAAAAATCGGGGAAATATGGGAGCAGTTCAAGATGAACTTGGAATATCTTACCCTACCGCAAAAAAGAAATTAGACGATTTACTTATGGCACTTGACCTTGCAGAAAATACTCAAAATAAAGAAGAGGAGTTTATTGATATGTCAAATTTAACTTATACAAAAGACAGTATAAAGGCATCTGACATAATTAAGCAAAAGCTAATTGAAAACGGCGGAAGAGTTACTGTTTATACTACACGAAATCTTCCCTGCAAAATTGAGGCTTGCTCCGACGGGATATCTTTCTCAAGTGATAAATTGCCAATCAAACCACCTTTTCGGTATGCAGTTTTTGACATTATTGTTGACCTGCTTACATCACAAGGTGGACGGGCGGCTAAGGGAAATGGCAGAAACTACAAATTGGGCGAGCCAAATTGCGATGAAACAACCATTGTCGGTACAATAGGATATAACTATTTCGGTAAAAGAAACGGCGAATCAACCGTTGACCCCGTATTTGTTTTTGCTGCCGTTCTTGAATGGGCTGACATTGCACACAATGAGCGTGGCGAATTAGTTCTTACAAACAGTTATAAATTAAAACTGCGCCAACACGGAGTATTATGATTATGGCAACATTTTTACTGTTTTTTATTTTAAGTTTTGCACATAGACTGTTATTTGATAGGAAACACTGAAAAAACTTAAATGGTCTTGTACGGACAGGTTTCCACGCCTGTCCGTTATCCATTTTATAATTTGCCCCTCATCAGTCACTCGTTCCTCGTGACAGCTTCCCCCGAGGGGGAAGCTGGATAAGGTGTAGCAAATTTATTTCGGCGGCAGCAAGCCGCCGCCCTACTCTCGCGCAAAAATCAAATATAAAAACAACAACCGAGCAGACTACACCTAATCTGCTCGGCATTGTTTATATCTATAAATATTTATCTGTCCCATTTATCGCAGAGGGAGTTGATTTGGTCTGCGAATTTTGCAAGGTCCTTGTTAGCGCCGCCTCGGTTATGCTCAATAACAGTGAGAAGCCGTCTGCCTGCATCAAGCAGTCTGCGGAATACCGTATTGGCACGGCTTTCCTTTGGCTTAAATTTAACGATTCGCTCACGGTTGCCCTCGAACAGTAATTCGCCCGTTTTAAGGTCATAAACCGCCTCGTTGTAGGGCGCTTCGGCAGTAACGCCGAGCTTTTCGGTAATCAGCGAGGCAAAGCTGTCGCAAACAATGTCTGCACCGTGATTTACAAACACCTTCTGCGGTTTCGGTGAAATGTTTCCGAGCCAATTAAGTAGCATATCTCTGTCTGCGTGGCCGCTTATGCCGTCCATCTGCGCAATTTCCGCATTTACCGCAACCGTTTCACCGAACAGCTTGATTTCCGCCGCACCGTCCAAAAGCTTTGCTCCGAGCGTCCCTTCGGACTGATAACCGACAAAAAGAACGGTACTCTCACGCCGCCAAAGGTTGTGCTTAAGGTGGTGTCGTATTCTGCCTGCTTCGCACATTCCCGATGCGGAAAGAATTATTTTAGGCGTTGGGTCTGCGTTTATAAACTTCGACTCGTCGCTTGTAACCGAAAGATTGAGATTCGGAAAATGAATCGGGTTAACTCCCTTATTAAGTAAATCAAGCGTTTCGCTGTCGAAAAATTCCGTTAAATCACTGCTGTAAATGCCCGTTGCCTCAACAGCCAAGGGACTGTCAACCCATACGGGAAAATTATCGTGACCTTTTATGAGCTTTTCATTTTTAATCTGACGGATAAGATAAAGCATTTCCTGCGTTCTGCCCACTGCAAAGCAGGGGATAACCACGTTGCCGCCACGGTCAAAGGTGCGCTGAATAATGCTTGTTAACTGATTTATATAATCGGGTCTTTCGCCGTGAAGTCTGTCGCCGTAGGTGGATTCAATAATTACAATATCGGCGTTTTCAGGCTTTTGCGGGTCACGGATAAGAGGTCTGTCGATGTTGCCTACATCGCCTGAGAAAAGAACAGTCTTTTTTTCTCCGTTTTCTGTGAGAGTAAGTTCAATGCTTGCCGAGCCTAAAAGGTGACCTGCGTCAATAAATTTAACTGAAATGCAGTCGCAGATTTTGTAGTCGATATTATATCGGCAGGGCACAAACAGCGGAATTGTTTTCGTTACGTCGTCCTGTGTGTAAACAGGCTCATATTCCTCATCTCCGCTTCTTTTTGCCTTTCTGTTCCGCCATTCTGCTTCAAATTCCTGAATGTGAGCGGAGTCCATAAGCATAATTCGGCATAGCTTTTCGGTAGCAACAGTGGTGTAAATCGGACCGGAAAAACCGTTTTTAACGAGCTTCGGAATCATTCCCGAGTGGTCAATGTGTGCGTGCGTTAAAAATATGCAGTCGATTTCGGATGGTGCTACGGGCAATTCACAGTTTGCATAAATGTCGATGCCCTGTTCCATTCCGTAGTCAACAAGAATTTTTTTGTTTGCAACGGTTATGAGCGTTGCAGAGCCTGTAACCTCATGAGCCGCGCCTAAAAATTGTATTTTCATAAATTTCCTGTCCTTTCATAATGTTAAAATATATATTAACTTACAGCTTTTTACCTAATAAATACGTTCCCGAAAAGCGGAATATTATTTTGAAATCCAACGCTTCGTAAAATTTTATTGCATTTATATTGCTTTCGGAAACTGCAAGCATCACGCCGCATTTGCCTTGCTCTTTGAGCTTTTTTGAAAGTGCGTCAATAAGATTTTTACCGTTTCCCTGCCTTTGTGCTTCGGGTAAAATGTCAATATGCAGGTGCGCGGGATATTTATTTTTAAACGGCTGGTAAACAAGTGTATCGCCAAAGCACTGAAGCCTTTGCCAAAAGTTCAGATGACCGTATTTTTTTAGAAATTTCGGAAATTCCCTTTTGAAAAAGACAGAATCGGGACAGCAGAGCACATAGCCCACAGGCTTTCCGTTCTCCTCGGCAACAAAGCAGGTGTCAGGGCATTTTTCAATGTAGAAATTACAGTAGCGCAGTAAAAGCAGATTTTTCTTTTCTTCGCTGTCCTTTAAATTTTCAGCGGCAGTTTCAATACATATATCCTGAACAAATTTTTTGTCTTCCGGTCGGTATTCTCTTATCAATTGACTGCTCCTCTCAAAATATTAAATATTTTTCTTTCTATATTGAATTTAACACTAATTGAGCATAAAGTCAATGAATTATTTACTTGAAAAATATATAAATATATAGTAAAATAAAAAAGCAAA
>DKTZ01000009.1 GCA_002490425.1 Ruminococcaceae bacterium UBA7217 | reverse complement strand
AAATTAATTTTTACCGTATTGACCGCAGATAAAAAAACAAGTATAATAAATAAAAACGGATTTAACGGTGAGAATATGCAGAAGATAGTTGATACTGATATTATTGATATAATTGCATTTTCCAATGGTATTATATATACAAAAAAAAGTGAAGCTCAGAACGGTGCAGTTCGTGTTAATTTTTACGGCTATGATATTAAGAGAATGCAGAAAACGCCCGTAACAAAAAGCGTTTATTTGCTTAATAAATACGGTGCGGAGTACAAAAAGATTTCTGAACAGCTCGGCGATTATGTTTCCTGTGACGCTGACATTTCGGAGTCAAAACAGATAATTGTTGTCTATCCCAGCGGTGAAACAGGCGTTTTTTCGCAGGACGGCACAATAGCTTGGTCAAACGATTTGCGATACCATGAAAGTGAAATTGCAGGCGTTGTATGTGACGGCAGGTATATTTGGAGCGTTGTTCCGGATGAAAACTGCGTTGTCAGCTATTCGCTTTCGCACAAAAAATTCAGTATGAGAATAGGCTCAAAAGAGTCCGACTCATTTCAAAAGCCTGTTTCAATTTCAAAATTTAACGACGAGCTTTATATTTGTAATGAAATTTCAAAAAAAGTAAGAGTTATAAGCCTCAAAGACTATTCTGTAAAAGATTTTCGCATTTTTGACGAGCCTGTTTATAAATACTTACGTTCCTGCGGAAAAGAAATAGTCTGGCTTGAATCAGGAATATATATTTTGTAATAATTTTTTTGTTTAGGAGAATAATTATGAGTGAAGAGTACAATCCCGATTTGGTAACCGTCACTGACGATGACGGTAATGAGCATATTTTTGAAGAGCTTGACAGAATTGAAACCGATACGGCACGTTATGTTGCACTTTTGCCGTATTTTGAAAATCCCGAAGAAATGCTTGAGGATGACGGCGAGGTAATAGTCCTTAAAGTAAGTGAAGAGGACGGCGAAACTTATCTTGTTCAGATTGACGACGACAATGAGTATGAAGAGATAAGCGCAATCTTTGAAGAGCGTCTTTCGGAGCTTTGGGAAGCCGAACCCGATGACGGATTTTTAAACTGAAAATTCCAATATAAATTTTATAACCCTGCGAAGCCCGACAACTACGGTAAATATTAACCCAACACACTTTTACAGGGAGTCAGTACTTTGGTGCATGGGAGCAGACCTCCCGCATTTGCGGACGAAGGGAGCACAAGTGTAACAAGATGACACCCACCTGCTTACACGCAGGTTATTATTAACCGTAACCGACTTTGTGGGGGATATTTTTATGTTTAGAAAAATACTTATAAAGTATATTAAATTTATAAGATAACAAGGTTCTGACACAAAGTGTCAGGTTCTTATTATTAACCGTAACCGACTTTGCGGGGCGAGGCGGATTGCCGCTGCCGGTGGCAGAAATAGGCAATCCGGCGAGGTGAAAAAACAAGGAGCAATGCGAAGTGCTCCAAACGAGCAGTGCGACTATGTTTTTGAGGGGAAGAGTTATGATTCCCGTCCAATAGTCGAAATGCACGAGCAAAATGAGGTGAAGAAATAAGGAGTAATGCGCAGCGCCAAAAGCTAAGCAGTACGACTATATTTCTGAGGGCCAGAGTTGTGATTGCCGCTGCCGGTGGCAGAAATAGGCAATCCGGCGAGGTGAAAAAATAAGTAGCAATGCGAAACGCCGAAAGTTGAGCAGTGCGACTATGCTTTTTGAGTGGCAACATTTAAAATTGAATTAAACTAAATAAATATGTCAACACTCCTTTTGAAATCCACAAAAGGAGTGTTATTTTATGAATATTAAAAAAAGCAAAACCATAAAAAATAGAATTTTTAAAATTGAAGCGTCGGTTTTGGCGGCTCTGCTTATATGCTGTGTACTGAATATATCGTCATTTTCAGAGGAGTGCAAAAATATCCGTTCAAAAATGCTCCGTATGCACGTAATTGCAAATTCAGATTCCGAAGAAGACCAAGCGCTTAAGCTGAAGGTACGTGATGCCGTTCTTTCTGAAGGAAAAGAGATTTTTGACGGGTCGGTAACTGCCGAAGATGCAAAGGCTAAAATTCTTCCCGAAACAGAGCGGCTCCGAAAAGCAGCGCTTAAAGTCATTGAAAATGAAGGATTTGAATATGATGTAAAAATAACGGTCGAAAATGAATATTTTAATACAAGAACCTATGACAGTTCTGTAACTCTGCCGGCAGGGGATTACACAGCGGTTAAGGTGATAATAGGCGAGGGAAAAGGGCATAACTGGTGGTGCGTAATGTTTCCGCCAATGTGTCTGCCTGCGGCAACAAAAGAATGTGAGATTTCGGACGTTCTTGAAAAAGATGAGGTTCGGATTGTCGAGGGTGGTAGTAAATATAAATTTAAATTCAAAATAGTGGAAATATATGAAAAAATTTCAGAAAAACTTAAATAAGTATTTACAACTTGTAAAAAATTTAATAAAATAATATTTGGTCTTATTCGCCTTAATCAAACAAAAATGAAAGGTTGTTTATTATGCCGCTTATTATTTCTCATAGAGGCGCAAACAAATACGCTCCGCAGAATACTCTTCCTGCTTTTTCGAAGGCAGTAAAGCTGTTGTCTGACGGAATTGAAACTGACGTTCATCTTTCAAAAGACGGTGAAATCGTTATTTGCCATAACTACACGATTGACGCAACTTCAAACGGAGAGGGTCTTATTGATGATATGACCTTTGAGGAGCTCAGAAAATTTGATTTCGGCTCTTATTTCAGCTCGGATTTCAGTGGAACCTTAATTCCGACTCTTTCAGAGCTTCTCCCAATTGTAAAGAAAATGACAATGGTTAATATTGAAATTAAACCTCCTAAAAAGGCAAACGACCTTGTTAAGCGAACGCTTGATGAGGTACATAAATTCGGTCTGGAGGAAAACGTAATAATTTCCTGCTTTGACCCGGAATGTATCCGACTTTCAAAGGAAATTGCGCCCGAAATAAAAACAGGCTTTTTATATGAAACAGGCGATTTAGCCGATGAGGTAAGAAAATACGGTGTAGCCAAATACTGCAAAGAGTTAAAGGCGGATGCCGCTCATCCCGAAAAAATTCTTATAACAAAAGAAGAGGTTGACTCTCTTCACAAAGAGGGAATGGCAGTAAATCCGTGGACAGTAAACGAGTACGATGAAATAGTCAGCTTAACACGTATGGGCTGTGATGCATTGATTACAAATGTACCCGATTTTTGCAGAAATGTTTTGGAGGATATGAAATGAAAGCACCGAAATACAGCATAATCCCGAAGCCGCAGAGGTATGACACAGTAGACGCGAGCTTTACGGTAACGAGCGAAACACAGGTTCTTTGTGTTCCGGAATTTGTTGAGGCGGGAAAGTTTTTAACAGATTATTTAAAGACTAAAGCAAATGCATCTGACGGTGCAATTAAATTTAACAAAGATTCTTCTGTTCCGAATGAGGGCTATACGCTGAGAATTTACGGTGACGGCGTTGTTATCACCGCGTCTGACAGCGCAGGAGCATTTTACGGAGCAGTTACACTTAAAATTATGCTTATGCAGAGCAAGAAAGAGAGCGGCAAAGCAACGCTTCTTGGTGCAGATATTTACGATTACCCGAGATTTTCTTACAGAGGAGGTATGATTGACGAAAGCCGTCATTTCTTCGGTGCGGAAACAATTAAGCAAACGCTTGACAATATGGCTCTTTTAAAGCTCAATAAATTTCATTGGCATTTGAGCGATGACCAAGGCTACAGAATTGAGAGCGAGGTTTATCCGCTTTTAAATTCCGTTGGCAGTAAAAGAAAATATGAGCATTTGAATGGAAAGAATTTGCCTCTTTCTAAAATATGCAAGCACGAAAGTGAAGAAAGCGAATATTTTCATTATTATACCAAAGACGAAATCAGGGAAATTGTCTCCTACGCTAAAAGACTTCATATTGATATTATTCCTGAAATTGACCTTCCGGGTCACACTTCATGTATGATAGCCGCTTATCCTGAGCTTATCTGCGGCGGAGAGGCTTGTGAGGTTGTAACTGAAAACGGAATATTTAAAAACGTTCTGTGTCCCGGCAAAGAAAGTACATATAAATTCGTTGAAAATCTTCTTTCAGAGGTAACCGAGCTTTTCCCGTATGAATATTTTCATATAGGCGGAGATGAAGCACAGCTCGGTCACAAGGTTTGGAAAAACGACTGTCCCGACTGTAAAAGGTCAATGGAGGAAAACGGCGTTAAAACGGCTGCCGAATTACAGTCTGTATTTATGAACAGAATAAATGCTTTTCTTAAATCCAAGGGAAAAACCTGCATTGCATGGAATGACGGTATGACAGATTTAACCGACAGCGGTATAGTGTGTCATTATTGGATTTTAAGAAATCCGCTTTGGGTAAATAAGGAGTCTAAGAAGAGAAAATTCATTCTTTCTCCTGTGACAAATTTCTATTTTGATATGTCTTATTCACATATGCCGTTAAAAAAGACATACAAATTTAACGAGTCAAAATTCGGGATTACAAATGACAGCTCTGTTTTAGGCGTTGAGTTTGAAACTTGGACTGAATGGATAACCGACAGAGAAACTCTTGAATTTTCAATTTATCCCCGTATGTTTGCTTTGGCTGAAATTGCGTGGACAAAAGAAAAATATAAAAATTTCAAGGATTTTTATAAGAGACTGGATTTCTTTAAGCTGTATATGAAATCTAAGAACATTAACTATTCACGTCTTGAAAAGAAAAAATTAGGTATTAAAAACGTTTCCTGCTATCATCTGGGGGTTAAAGGAAATGAGTATAAATACAACGAAACGCTGAAAGACTGAACAGGTTAGAGGTGGAATATGGGATTTGAAAATATAGCAATGCTTTTAAGCGGTATGGGGCTTTTGCTTTACGGAATTAAAATTTTGGGCGAGGGCTTAGAGCTTGCCGCAGGAGCAAAGCTTAAAACGCTGCTTGAGAGAATGACAAAAAACCGCTTCTTTGCCGTTCTTGTAGGCTTTATAATTACCACTCTTATTCAGAGCTCAACTGCAACTACGGTTATGGTTGTCGGCTTTGTTAACACGGGTATTATGAATCTGACGCAGGCTATCGGCGTTATTATGGGCGCAAATATCGGTACAACGACGACTAGCGTCCTTGTTTCTCTTGATATCGGAAAATACGCTCCGATTGCAATAGGTATCGGCGCTTTTTGGTCGATGCTTGCTAAAAAGAATTTACATAAGCATTTAGGCCTTGCTGTCACAGGCTTCGGTATGCTTTTCCTCGGAATGTCATTGATGAAAACCTCAATGAGTCCGTTGGCGGAATCGGAAATTTTTAAAAACTGGATTTTAAGTGCCGAGAACAATTATGTTTTGGCTATTGTTATAGGCGCTGTTACTGCCGCTGTACTTCATTCTTCGGCGGCAAGTATAGGCATTTTGCAGGCGTTGGCTTCAAAAGGGCTTATTCCGTTAAATTTTGCTGTTTTCGTAATCTACGGTCAGAATATAGGAACGTGTATTACCGCTCTTATTTCGGCAATAGGCACAAAGAAAAATTCAAAGCGCACAGCGGTTATGCACATTCTTTTTAATGTGTTCGGAACGGTATTTTTCATTGCTGTGTCGCAGTTCATACCGTACACAAGGTGGATTGAACAGCTTTGCGGAGACAACACAATGATGCAGCTTTCAATGGTTCATATCATTTTCAATGTTGTTTCAACTGTTATTATGTTTCCGTTTGCAAAAATTCTTGTTAAGCTATCGTGTCTCATTATTCCCGATAAACATGAAGAGGGCGAAGACGATTTCAGAATGCAGTATGTTGATTCTCTTATGCTTAAAACACCGCCCTTTGCAGTGGCTCAGGTGGCAAAAGAGGTTCACCGTATGGCTTTAATTGCGCGTAACAATTTCAGCTTAGCGGCACAGGATTTGCTGAATAATTCGACAGAGCATTTTGATGAAATTCAGCATAACGAAGATTTAATTAACTACTTAAACCATAATATAACGCCGATTCTGGTTAAAATTAATTCACTTGATTTATCTTATACCGATGCAAAATACATAGGTCGTGTTTTCCATGTCATAAACGATATTGAACGTATCGGAGACCATGCGCAAAACCTTTCCGAGGCGGCTCAGTCGAGAGTTAATGATAACATTCAGTTTTCATCTGAGGCTGAATCTGAGCTTAAATGTATGTATGAAACAGCGCTTGACCTTATTGATGCCGCTATTGACTCTTTCACAAATCAGGAAATCACCTTTGAAGGAGCAAGTAAGGTTAATTCTTTAGAGGCATCTATTGACCAGATGCAGGAATCCTTTGAGCAACTGCACATCGACCGCTTAAACGACCGTTCCTGCGACACAAAGGCGGGTATGCTGTTTGTTAATACAATTACTGATTTTGAAAGAGTAGGCGACCACGCAACTAACATTGCTTGGGCAGTTTTAAAAAAACCGGATTAAATAAAAGATTTTAGGTGGTATTATGTCAAAGTGGGATAAAGATTATCTTGATTTATGCAGGAAAATTCTGTCCGAGGGGACAGAGGTTGAAAACAGAACAGGAATAAATACGATAAAAATTCCGTCGCATCATTTTCATTTCGATTTGTCTGAGGAATTTCCTGTTTTAACAACAAAGCAGTTGTTTATCCGTCAGGCAATTCTTGAAATGCTGTGGATTTATCAGGCACAGTCAAATGATGTACGCTGGCTTAAAGAGAGAAACGTAAACATTTGGAATGAGTGGGAAATAGATGAAAACGGTATTTGGAACGCCACTCAAATGCTCCCCGATGAAAACGGAAACCTTATAAAAACCGAGGTTCATAAGAATTTCGGCAAGGAATTCGCCCACACAATAGGTACTGCTTACGGATATATTGTAAACAAATTCCAAATGACGCAAAATCTAATTGATAAAATCAAAAATCACCCTGAGGACAGGCGTATGATAATGACACTTTGGCAGAATGACTATCTTGACACTGCCGTTCTTCCGTCCTGTGTTTGGTCAAGCGAGTGGGATGTTACCGACGGTAAGCTCAATGCTTGGGTGCATCAGCGTTCCTGCGATGTGCCGTTAGGACTTCCTTTTAATGTAACTCAGTATGCGGCTCTTCTTTGTATGCTGGCAAAGACAAGCGGCTTAAAGCCCGGAACTCTTGACTGGAGCATAAAGGATGCTCATATTTATGTAAATCAGGTTGAGGGAATAAAAGAACAGATTAAACGTCAGGATGAAAATGAGGATATTCCCGCTCCGAAGCTTTGGCTTAATCCCGAAATTGACGATTTCTTTAAATTTGACAATTCAAAGGATTGTAAGGATATAAAGCTTATTGACTATAAGCATATGGGTAAAATTTCTTTTCCGATTGCGCAGTAAAAGGAGAAAAATATGACAATTTCAATGATAGCCGCTGTCGGAAAAAACCGAGAGCTTGGAAAGAATAACGATTTAATATGGCACTTTAAAGAAGATATGAAATTCTTCCGTGAAACTACAACAGGTAACACAGTTATTATGGGCAGAAAAACCTTTGAATCGTTGCCGCACGCACTGCCGAACAGGCAGAATATTGTTATTACAACAAATTCCGATTATGTTGCAGACGGTGCACAGGTTGTGACGGGCGTTCAGGAAGCACTGAAAACGGCGAAAAATGAAAACGTATTCATTATAGGCGGCGGAAGGATTTACAATGAATTTTTAAAGTATGCCGATAAGCTTTATTTAACTGAAATTGACAGCGAGTGTAACGAGGCGGACACATTTTTCCCTGAATTTGATAAATCGCTTTATGCAGCAGAAAAGCTGACAAATTTCACAGTTGACGGAATACATTTTTCTCATATACTTTACGCAAAAAAATAATATGTAACAGTGCGAATTTTTGTATTGTTATATTTTTATTGATAAGGTAATAACAAATGATTAGAAAGGTTAAAATCTCGGATTATAAAGATATTGCAAAAATATGTAAAAACGATTTGGGCTATGGCGCAGATGAAATGCTTGTGAAAAGCAGAATAGAAAATCTTGACAGTAACCGTGAAGCAGTTTTTGTTGCTGTTGTCGATGAAAAAACGGTCGGATTTGTCCACTGCGAGATTTATAACACTCTCTATTTTGAATCTCTCGTTAATATTCAGGGACTTGTCGTGTCCTCAGAATACCGCAGAAATGGCTTCGGCAGAGAGCTTATGAATTCAGCAGAAGAATGGGCGAAACAAAAAGGTATAGATAAAATAAGGCTTAATTCTGGTTTGAGCCGTAAAGACGCTCACTCTTTCTACCGCAATTTAGGCTACGGTGACGAAAAACAGCAAATCAGATTTATGAAAGATATAAAAAACTCCGACAGTTTTTGAATCCACTGTCGGAGCTTTACTTTTATTTGAATATTAAAGTGAATTTACAATCTCCATTGTATCCCTTGCAATAACAAGCTCTTCGTTTGTCGGGATAACAAACATACGAACCTTTGAGCCGGGAACTGAGATTTCAACCTCTTCGCCTCTGATGTGGTTCTTTTCCTCGTCAATATCAGTACCGAGGAATTTGAGCTTTTCAGCAACTCTTGTTCTGTACTGAGGATTGTTTTCGCCGATACCGCCTGTGAATACAACAGCGTCAATTCCGCCCATAGCCGCCGCAAAAGCACCTATGTCCTTAACAAGCTGGTGGCAAAGCATAGATTCAACAAGCTTGGCTCTTGCGTCGCCTTGTTTAGCTCTTTCTTCGATTGTTCTGTTGTCGCTTGTGCCTGCAATGCCGAGCATACCGCTTTTTTTATTCATAATTTCATCCATTTGATCGGGTGAAAGGTGATGTGACTTCATAAGAACAGGGATAATCGCAGGGTCAATTGAACCGCAGCGTGTACCCATCATAATACCCTCAAGAGGGGTAAGACCCATTGTTGTGTCATAGCACTTGCCGTCCATAATTGCTGAGATTGACGAGCCGTTGCCGAGGTGACAGGTGACAATTTTTGTACCCTCTGCTTTTCCGCCGAGAAGTTCTATGCATCTGCCTGAAACGTATCTGTGAGATGTGCCGTGGAAGCCGTATTTTCTTATGCCGTCCTGTTCGTAATATTCATATGGAAGAGCATACATATATGCATAGTCGGGCATTGTCTGGTGGAAGCCTGTGTCAAAAACAGCAACCTGAGGCACGTCCATAATTTTTTCGCAAGCCTCAATGCCTTTAAGGTTAGCGGGGTTATGAAGAGGACCGAATTTAAAGCATTCTTTTACTGCTTCCTTCATCTCCTCGGTAACAAGAACTGATGAAGAGAACTTTTCAGCACCGTGAAGAACTCTGTGACCGACTGCGCCGATTTCGTCCATTGATTTAATAACGCCGTGTTTTTCATCAACAAGAGTGTCAAGAACTAACTGAATAGCTTCGCCGTGGTCCTTGAGCGGATGAGCCTCTTTAATGTTTTTTGATTCGTCGGCAGGTACCTTGTGTGTGAATTTTGCGTTGTCATCGCCGATTTGTTCGCAGATTCCCTTTGCAAGCAAATTTTCATTTTCCATATCAATTAACTGATATTTAAGTGAAGAACTGCCTGCGTTAATAACGAGTACTTTCATAATTATCCTCCGATTTTTATATGTATTGAAATTTAAACGATAATATTATATACTTTATATCAGAGATTTTCAAGTATTAAGTTGAGAAAAGTCGAACTTGATATGGTTTAAAATGCCCTCTTTCCGCTGAAACCGCAAAACAAGTTTTTTGCATATTGTGTTTGGCTCTCCTCAACTTAAACGCATTTCTTTTCGGGAGAGCAGTAATGGAACGTGAATTTCAGTCGCATACATTCGAGCCGATTTTTGACGGTAATTCAAAAATTTTAATTTTGGGAACTTTTCCCTCCGTGAAATCACGGGAAAATAACTTTTATTACGGTCATCCCCAAAACAGATTTTGGTCTGTTTTAGCTGAAATACTGGGAACGGAAATACCGAAATCAATCCCTGAAAAAAGGCAGATGCTTTTAGAAAATAATATAGCGATTTGGGATGTTGTAGGCTCTTGTGAAATATCAAATTCAGCCGATACGTCAATCAAAAATGTAGTACCCAATGATTTGAGCGTAATTTTTGAAAATGCCGATATAAAAACGGTTTATGCAAACGGCAAAACAGCCGAAAAGCTGTATAACAAATATTTATTGAAGCAAACAGGCAAGGAAATAACGGCATTGCCGTCAACAAGTCCTGCAAATGCGACTTTCAGTAAAGAACGGCTTATAAAAGCTTGGAAAATCATAAAAGAGGATTTGGAAAAATGAGTGTAATCGGTATTATCTGTGAATTTAATCCATTTCATAACGGTCATAAATATTTGATTGATTCAGTAAAAAAAGACGGTGATACGGTAGTTTGCGTAATGAGCGGAAATTTTGTTCAGCGAGGCGAAAGTGCAATTGCCGACAAACGCATACGGGCGAAAGCCGCACTTCTTTGCGGTGCTGATTTGGTTATTGAGCTTCCGGTTGCTTTTTCTGTTTCGGGCGCTCAAACCTTTGCAAGAGGCGGAGTAAAACTGCTCGATTCACTTGGCTGCGTTGATAAAATTGCATTTGGCAGTGAATGCGGCGACACCGAAAGCTTAAAAAAAGCCGCTAAAGCCATAGAAAATAAAAGTGTTCAAAACGAGATTAACAGCTTTATGCAAACAGGCATAACCTTTGCCGCCGCCCGTGAAAACGCAGTCAGAAACGTATTCGGTGACGAAATCGCTGATATTTTGAAGAGTCCCAATGACATTCTCGGAGTAGAGTACATTTCCGCACTGAATCTATTACGCTCAAAAATCAAACCTCAGGCTGTTTCACGAAAGAGCATATCTCATAACAGTAAAATGTGCAACGGAGCTTTTGCCTCGGCAATGCTTATCCGTGAAAAAATGAGGAACGGCGAAGATTACCGTGAGTTTATGCCCGACAAAGCATTTGAGGTTTTGCAAAAAGCCGCAGAAGAGGGAAAAATTCCTTCCGATTACGTCAAGCTTGAGGTTGCAATACTTGCATTTCTTCGCAAGGCAACCGCAGAGGATTTTAAGATTGTTCCCGATGTTTCCGAGGGGATAGAAAACCGAATACTTGCATCTGTCCGCAATGCAAATACACTTTCAGAGGTATTTGACGGGGCAAAGACTAAACGATACACCCACGCGCGTATTCGCAGAATAGTTCTTTGTGCATTTTTAGGGATAAAAAAACCGCATATTGCGTGCGGTATGCCGTATATTCATATTTTAGGATTTTCAGAAAACGGCAGACGTCTTTTGCATGATGCCGTAAAAACAGCAACACTTCCCATTGCTGTAAGACACAGCGATATTTCAAATTTAGGTTATGTCGCAAGCCAAAGCTATAAGCTTGAATGTACGTCAACCGATATTTATAACCTGACACTGCCGAAAATCAGAAACTGCGGCACGGAGATGACGGACAGTCCCGCAGTCGTTGAATAAATTTGCAGGATTTCTTGCAAACGCTTGACTTTTTTATGGTAAAAATTATATTATAATAGCAGTATTTTTACGGAGATGTTTATTTGAAGAATTTTATTTTTGCAAAAACCGATGTTTCTGATTTGAAGCTTTCAAAAGGGCATAAAACTCTTTTAAAATTTATAGCGGAAAATTATGATAAAGCGGCATTTATGACAGCGTCAAAATTGGGCGAAAAAGTTGGCTTAAGTGAATCAACTGTCGTAAGATTTGCCAATATTATGGGGTTTAAGGGTTATCCTGAGCTTCAAAAAGAGCTTCAGAGAATGGTCAAATCAAAGCTTACTTCCGTCCAAAGGATGGAGGTCTCGGACAGCCTTGTAGCGGATGAAAACGCTGTAATAAAGCTTATGAATGCCGATATAGGCCTTATCAGGGACACAATAGAGAATGTTTCTCAGATTGATTTCAACAAAGCGGTTTCCGAAATAAACAATGCCAAAAGAATTTATATTCTCGGCGCAAGGAGTTCCTCTGCTCTTGCAAGATTTATGTATTTTTATCTTAATCCCGTTTTTGAAAATGTTGTTTTGGTTGAAACAACAAGCGAGGGCGAAATGTTCGAGCAAATGTTCAGAATAGGTAAAGAGGATATTTGCATTGCATTGAGCTTTCCGCGGTATTCAAATCAAACAATTAACGCTCTTCGTTTTGCGAGTGACAGAGGTGCAAAAACAGTTGCAATAACAGATTCAGACGAGTCGCCGATAGCAAAACTTGCCGATATTTTACTTGTTGCCAGAAGCAGTATTGTGTCGGTTGTTGACTCACTTGTTGCGCCATTAAGCCTTATTAATGCATTGGTGGCGGCTGTTACGTTTTCGCGGCGTGAAGAAGCTTATAATAATTTTAACGAATTGGAGCATATTTGGGACGAATATCAGGTCTATGATATGTAATGTAACTTATGAGTAAAAAAGTAATTGTAGTCGGCGCAGGCGCCGCAGGACTTATGTGCGCAGGCAAATGTGCCGAAAGAGGACACGTTGTCACTCTTTTTGAAAAAAACAGCCGTGTGGGCAGAAAACTTATGATAACAGGCAAGGGCAGGTGCAATGTGACAAATTATTGCATAAGCGTCAGTGAATTGCTTGAAAATATTCCCGAAAACGGAAAATTCCTTTACAGTGCATTCGGTAAGTGTATGCCCTGCGATATTATGACATTTTTTGAGGATATGGGCGTGCAGTTAAAAATTGAGCGTGGAAACCGTGTTTTCCCTGAAAGCGACAAAGCTGTGGATATTGTTGACGCGCTTAAAAGATATGTCGACAGTACAGGAGTTAACATTATTAACTCGGCTGTTAAAGATATAATAACAGAGAACGGAAAGGCTGTAGGAGTTACAGCCGAAAACGGCAGTTCATATTATGCCGATGCAGTGGTTGTTGCAACAGGCGGACTTTCTTATCCGCTTACAGGCTCAACGGGTGACGGCTATAAATTTGCAGAGAAAACAGGGCATACTGTAACACCTCTTCGTCCGTCTTTAGTCGGTCTGAAATGCCAAGAGGGTTGGTGCGAGAGAGCGGCAGGTCTTTCACTTAAAAATGTTGCTTTAAAGATTGAGGACACAGTTAAATCAAAAATGGTTTACAGTGACTTCGGCGAAATGCTAATAACCCATGTGGGCGTTTCGGGACCGATGGTTCTTTCGGGCAGTGCCCACCTTAGAAATATGGAAAACGGCAGATACATTCTTCACATTGACCTAAAGCCTGCGCTTTCCGAAGAAAAGCTTGAGGCAAGGCTTATAAGAGAGCTTTCCGAAAACGGCGCAAAAGCAGTAAAATCTGCTGTATTAACGCTTGTTCCGTCATCGCTTATCGGTGTAATTCTTAAAAAGAGTGGTCTTGCAGGCTCGGAAAAATGCGGTAATATTACAAAAACGGCAAGACAACAGCTTTTGCATACTCTTAAGGATTTAACCTTAACCGTCAAGGACTTTTGCCCGATTGATGAAGCAATTGTTACATCAGGTGGTGTCAGCGTTAAAGATATTGACCCTAAAAATATGATGTCAAAGAAAATTCAAGACCTTTATTTTATAGGCGAAGTAATTGATGTTGACGGCTACACGGGCGGATTTAATTTAACAATCGCTTTTTCCACAGGTTACCTTGCGGGAATCAGCATTTAAATAATAAATCCGAAATAATTCAAAATCAATTACAAATAATAACTTTGAAATTTTGCATCAGATAGCAATATTTACATTCAAAAAAATATAACACTAAAAGGAAAGGCTATGTGATTTTATTATGATTAATGTTGCAATTGACGGTCCTGCCGGTGCAGGCAAAAGCACGGTAGCAAAAGGTGTTGCCGCAAAGCTCGGATATATTTATGTTGACACGGGCGCTCTTTACAGAGCAGTAGGAGTTTATGCTTTAAGACAGGGCGTTGACACCAGAGACGGAAACGGCATTTCCGCACTTTTGCCTGAAATAAATGTAGAATTAAAATTTATTGACGGTGTTCAGCACGTATTTCTTAACGGTGAAGATGTATCTGTAGAAATCAGAACTCCCGACGCTTCAATGGCGGCGTCAAACGTATCTGCAATTCCGTCTGTCCGTTCATTCCTTTTTGATTTGCAAAGAGATATTGCGGGCAAGAATGACTGTATTATGGACGGAAGAGATATCGGAACTGTTGTTTTACCGAACGCACAAGTTAAAATTTTTCTTACGGCAGACCCCGAAGAGCGTGCAATGAGAAGATATAAAGAGTTAATTGTAAAAGACCCTGATGTGAAATATGACGATGTTTTGGCTGATTTAAAAGTGCGTGATTATCAGGACTCTCACCGTGAAATTGCACCGTTGAAGCCTGCCGAGGACTCTGTTGTTTATAACACAACAGGTAATTCTTTGGAAGAGTCGGTAGAAAAAGTAATTAACATTATAAAGGAGAAAACAAATGGCTAAAAAGGTTGATTTTGATTATTCATCTTTCCAAAACTATAAAATGATGAATGTAATTCGTCCGTTATGTATGTTTCTTTGCAAAGCAAAGTACCATGTTGAATTCAGAGGTACTGAAAATCTTGACAGAAAAGGCGGATTTATAATTGCGCCGAACCACATTTCAGCTCTTGATCCAATGTTTATTGCAATGGCGTCAAAAAGACTTTTCCACTACATCGCAAAAGAAGAGCTTTTTGAAAATCCTCTTATGTCAAAGGCTCTTGTTCACCTTAACGGATTTCCGATAAGAAGAGGTATAGGGGATATGAATGCAGTAAATTACGGAATTGAGCTAGTTCGCAGGGGAGAGGTTCTCTGCATTTTCCCTGAGGGCACACGCTCACCCGACGGCACGCCTAAAACGGCAAAATCCGGAGTCGGATACATAGCAAGAGCAACAAGAGCCGACGTTGTTCCCGTTGCGATTTACAAGGAGAAAACCGAAAACGGCGGCACTAAGGTTATAATTAACATCGGTGAAGCTATTCCCAATTCTTCTCTCGGCTTTACCGAAAACGGCAAATCAAGAGAAAATAAGGCTGCTGCAAAAATGATAATGGACAGAATAACCGCTCTTTGGGAGGAATGTAAGTGAAAATTACTTTAGCTAAGACCGCTGGATTTTGTTTCGGCGTTGACAGAGCGGTTAAAGCCCTTGAAAAGCTGTCGGAATGCGGTGAAAAGGTTTGCACCTTAGGACCGATTATTCACAATCCGCAGGTCGTTGAGCATTTTAAGCAAAAAGGCATAAATATCATTGACAGTATAAGCGAGCACGAAGACGGCACAACGGTAGTTTTACGCACACACGGCGTTGAAGCGTCAATCATAGATTATTGCGATAAGAATAATATAAAATATATTGACGCCGCATGTCCGTTTGTAAAAAAAATACATAAAATCGTTCTTGAAAATACAGATGAAAATACGCCGCTTTTAATTGCAGGAGATAAAAACCATCCAGAGGTAATCGGAATAAGAAGCAGAGCAAAAGGTAGTTATTTCACTTTTAATTCGGCAACAGAACTCGAAAAACTGCTTGAAAATAACTCTTTTCTTCAAAAAGAACATATAATTATTGTCGCTCAAACAACTTTTAGCATAAAAGAGTGGAAAAAATGTGTAGAAATTGCAAATTTACTCTGTACAAATGCTTTGATTTTTGATACAATATGTAATGCGACCGAAGAAAGGCAGACAGAAGCACTTGTTTTGTCAAAGAAAAACGATGCTATGATAATAATCGGCGGCAGGGCAAGTTCAAACACAGCTAAGCTCAAAGCTGTGTGCGAACCGCACTGTCTGACTTATTTGATTGAAACTGCTGATGAGCTTTTGGACATAGACATGAGCGGAATCAATTCAATAGGCGTGACTGCGGGTGCCTCTACACCTGACAGTACAATTAAGGAGGTAATAAACACAATGTCCGAATTTAATGAAAAAAGTAATCCGATGAACGACGAGTTTCAGCAGATGCTCGATGAATCGTTTGATAAAATGAGCACAGGCAAATACGTTGCCGGTACAGTTGTAGGATTCACAAACACAGAAATCCAGGTTGAAATTCCGGGAAAGAAGCACGCAGGTTATGTTCCGTTTGACGAGTACAGCGATGATCCTTCGGCGGATCCGAAAACCGAACTTAATGTAGGCGATGAAATTAAGCTTATCATTATGTCAACAAATGACGCTGAAGGTACAATGAAGCTTTCAAAGCGTCTTGCAGACAGAAATGCTATTTGGGAAGATCTTGAGGCTGACGATACTGTCCGTGAAGGCAAGGTTACAGGTATTGTCGGTGAAAATAAAGGCGTTTTCGTTCAGAGCGGCGCTATCAGAGTATTTGTTCCTGCTTCTCTTGCAAAGGCACGCAAAAATGACAGCCTTGAAGAGTTGGTAGGCAAAACTGTTGAATTTAAAATTATTGAGGTTGAAAAGAACAGAAGAAGAGTTGTCGGCTCAATCCGTGATGTTATCGCCGCAAAACGCCGTGAGGTTGAAGAGGCTTTTTGGGCAAATGCCGCAGAGGGCAATACATATACAGGTACAGTAAGAAGCCTTACTTCTTATGGTGCATTCGTTGACCTCGGCGGAGTTGACGGAATGATTCACATTTCAGAGCTTTCATGGACTCGCATTAAGCACCCGTCAGAGGTTGTAAATGTAGGCGATACTGTTGAGGTTTATATTAAAGCTCTTGATGCTGAAAATAAAAAGATTTCACTCGGCTATAAGAAAATTGAGGACAATCCGTGGGAGATCCTTAAGCGTGACTATCCTGTTGATTCCGAAATTGAATGCAAGATTGTAAGTATTACATCTTTCGGCGCATTCGCACAGATAATTCCCGGTGTTGACGGTCTTATTCACATTTCACAGATTGCTTACAAGCATATCGGCTCTCCCGCTGAGGTACTCAAGGTTGGCGAAACAGTAAAAGCAAAGATTATGGAGATTGACTTTGACAAGAAACGTGTAAGTCTTTCTATCAAGGCTTTGCTCCCTGAACCTCAAATTGAAGAGGTTGCTGTCGTTACTGAAGAAGAAGCTCCTGCTGATGTACAGGATGCTCCTGCTGAGGAAACCGCTACCGAAGAATAAAAGGCATTATTGCTAAAAAGAAAATTCGGGTCAGATGATGCCAAGTGTACTCTGACCCGCTTTTTTATAGGTGTTTATTGAAAAACGGAAAGGGATAATTTATGAAAAAGGGATTATTGATTTTCGCAAGTGCTGCGGCAGGAGTAGGTTCTGCGGCGGCAGGGACTTTAGCTTATTTAAAGAAAAAGGGTATTTGCCCGAGATGTGAAATAAAAAAAGCCGTTGCAAGACTTCATAGAAATTATGTAAACAACTCACCGTATAATAACGGAACTTGTTTGACTCCGCCTATGGGTTGGTCAAGCTGGAACTGTTTCAGAAATAAAATCAACGAAAATGTAATTCTTGATATAGCAAAAGCGGTTAAAGATTCAGGACTTGCTGATGCAGGCTATGTCTATGTGAATTTAGATGACTGCTGGCAGTCGTCTATGAGAGACGGAAACGGCAAATTACAGGGTGACCTCGGAACATTTCCTCACGGAATAAAATGGCTTACACAGGAAATAAACAAATTGGGACTTAAAATGGGTATTTATTCGTCCAACGGAACGCTCACATGTGAGGATTTGCCTGCATCTCTCGGTAAAGAAAAAATTGATGCTGATACATTTGCCGAATGGGGAATAGAGTATTTTAAGTATGATTATTGCCACAATGTTCCTCTTCCCACTGCCGCGCCTTATATTGACAGTGTTGCAATAAGCGGGAACGGTATTAAAACCGAGGCTGTATACAAGGCGGCAGACGCTGTTCTTTCAGGTGAAGCAAAGGCTGTTTTTGAGGATAACGGAAACTCTTATGTAAAAGGACTTTGCAGCGGCATAGGTACAATTACATTCAATAATATTGAAGTGTCAAAGAGCGGAGAATATGTTTTAACTCTTATAATGAAAAAATATGACAGCGATGCAAAATATTGCGTAGCTACGGTTAACGGAACGGCCAAATACGAGATTCTTGTTCCCGAAAGTAAGGCTTTTTCACGTGAAGGCAGATTTCAGATTAAAATTCACTTGAACGAAGGCGCAAACATTATTTCTCTTACAAATCCCGTCGGCTCCGAGCAGGATAGCGCTGCTGTTCTTTATGAACGAATGGGCAGGGAATTAAAGAGAGCTACTAAAGAATATGCCGAAAAAAATAATTGCAATGAAAAGAAAATTGTATTTTCAATCTGTGAATGGGGCAAAAACAGGCCGTGGAAATGGGGCGGCAGTGCAGGTAATATTTGGCGCACAACTCCCGATATTTTCCCGAGCTGGGCATCGGTTTTGGGCATTTATGAGGTTAATGTAAGACTTAAAAAATACGCCCGTCCGGGTGCGTTTAATGACCCCGATATGCTTGAGGTCGGCAACGGCAACTTAACTTATGAAGAAAATAAATCCCATTTTACACTCTGGGCAATGATGGCTTCTCCGCTCATTCTCGGCAACGATGTGAGAAACTTTATTAAGCCGGACGGGACTGTTGATAAGGACAGCAAAATCCTAAAAATACTTACAAATAAGGATATTATTGCAGTTGACCAAGACCCTCTCGGTATTCAGTGCGAAAGAGTGAAGAGCAATGCGCTTACCGATATTCTCGTGAAACCTCTTGAAGAAAACGGTGTTGCACTTTGCTTCTTCAATAAAGGTCCAGCCAAAGCGAAATTTTCATATACGGTTGAAGAGCTTTGCAATCGAATTGATGTAACTCTTCCGAAATCACCCAAATATGTTTGTAAAGAACTTTGGAGCGGTGAAGTAACCGAAACCGAAAATGTTATTTCTGCTGAAGTGCCAAGTCACGGCGTTGCTGTATGGAAAATTTCAGCTCCGACGCAATAAAGTCTGCAATGTCAAATAAACAGAATGAGACGAATGAAATTGCGTACCAGCACGCTGAAAATGCAAGTGAAATTTGTCCAAACAGGTTAAATTTCATACCGCTGTAATCCCAAACATTCATATTAAAGCATCTGTTGACAATTAAACCTACAGTAAGCTCTAAAGAAGTAACGGCAAACATTCCGTAAAAAGCTTTTACAAAATTTGATTTTCTTTCCGTAAATTTGTAAATAATATAAAAGGATAAAAACGCCGCACCGCCCGTCAGCATCATTGACCAATGTGTGTAACCTCTTGTTGTTATCTCAATAATCGGGTAAAGGGAAGCACCGAAGAGAAATACCGTAAAATTAATTCCTGCATTTTTCATATTTATCACCGAGGTTATTGTAACCCGATTTTTGATTTTAATTACTTAAGGAGTGGAAAAACAGTGTCGGATTTTGATTTAAAAAAGGCCCGTGCCCAAGAACTCAGAAAAGAACTGAATCATCATATTTACCGTTATTATGTAGAAAATGAGAATGATATTTCGGATTTTGAGTATGATATGCTGATGCGTGAGCTTGTGAATATTGAAACTGAATTTCCCGAGCTTATTACTCCCGATTCACCGACTCACCGAGTAGGGGGTCAGGCGGACGGTCAGTTTCAAAAGGTTACTCATACTGTTAAAATGGAAAGCTTGCAGGACGCATTTGTCCACTCTGAGGTAGAGGATTTTAACAGACGGGTTGTTGACGCTGTCAAAAATGTTACTTATGTTGTCGAGCCTAAAATTGATGGGCTTTCAGTTTCGCTTGAATATGTAAACGGCGTGTTTACAAGGGGTTCAACAAGAGGCGACGGCAATGTTGGTGAAGATATTACCGCAAATCTTCGCACTGTAAAATCAATCCCTCTTCGCCTTAAAACCGACCTTCCGTTCATTGAGGTCAGGGGAGAGGTTTATATGCCCAGAGATGTTTTCTACAAAATAGCTGAAGAGCAGGAAATAAACGGAGAAAAAATATTTAAAAATCCCCGTAATGCCGCCGCAGGAAGTCTACGGCAGAAAGACCCAAAAATTACAGCCAAACGTAATCTTGACATTTTCGTGTTTAATATTCAGCAAATTGAGGGTAAAGAGCTTAACAGTCATTATGACTCATTAATGTTTATAAAGGAACTTGGCTTTAAAACCGTACCGTTTTTTAACAGATTTGACAGTATTGAAGGTGTATTTGGTGAGATTAACCGTATCGGCAGTATCAGATACACCTTACCCTTTGACATTGACGGAGCTGTTATTAAGGTTGATAATTTTTCTCAGCGTGAAGCTCTTGGCTCAACAGCTAAGGTGCCGAGATGGGCGCTCGCATGGAAATATCCGCCCGAAGAAAAAGAAACTACTCTTCTTGACGTTGAAATCAATGTGGGCAGAACGGGCGTTTTAACGCCGACGGGTATTTTCTCTCCTATTATTCTTGCAGGTACAACAGTCAGCCGTGCAACGCTAAACAATGAAGATTTTATAAAGGAAAAGGATATAAGAATAGGCGATACGGTTAAATTACGGAAAGCAGGGGATATAATACCTGAGGTTGTTTCTGTCGTTTCACATTCAGACAGCTCTGTTCCTTTTGAATTTCCGAAAAAGTGTCCGTCTTGCGGAGCACCCGTGTTCCGTGAAGAGGGTGAATCGGCTATTCGGTGTGACAATCCCGACTGCCCTGCACAGCTTTTGCGAATCCTCATACATTTTTGTTCAAGAGATGCTATGAATATTGACGGAATGGGTGAATCTATTGTTGTATCTTTTGTAAATGCAGGACTTATCGAAACAATCCCTGATATTTTCCGCTTGGACTATGATGCGATTGCTAAGCTTGAGGGATTCGGTAAAAAAAGTGCAGATAATTTAAAAAAATCCATTGAAAAAGCAAAGGATAACGATTTGTCAAAGCTGATTTTTGCATTGGGTATTCACCATATCGGCGCTAAAAATGCAAAGCTGCTTGCCGACAGATTCAAAACTCTTGAAGCTCTTGCGTGCACAACCAAGGAAGAAATAACCGCAATTGACGGTATGGGCGGAGTTATGGCGGATTCAATTATAGATTATTTTTCTTTAGATACAACAAAATCTATGATTTTACAGCTTGAAACGCTTGGAGTTAATACAAAGAGTAAAACAGAATTGACCGACTCAAGATTTGAAGGGCTAACCTTTGTTGTCACGGGTACGCTCTCAAAGTACGGTCGCAAGGAAATTGAAACGCTTATTGAGTCCTTTGGCGGAAAAGCCGCATCATCTGTGTCAAAAAAGACCGATTACGTTTTGGCGGGCGAGGCGGCAGGCTCAAAGCTTCGCAAGGCAAACGAGCTGGGCGTTGCCGTTATTTCGGAAGACGATTTTGAAAAAATGATAGCAGAATAATAAAAAGGGTGATTTTCAAATTTAAAGAAAGTCACCCTCATTTTTTATAAACTGCCATTATAAAATGCGTCCCTAAACCAAACATCCTGAACTGTAAATTCCCGTCCGTTCAGGTATTCTAAAATTCCTGCGTCGCTTTTAAAATCAAACACAAGCTTATATGAATAAAGACACTGTTTTTTATAGCCGTATTTTTTATTCTGTGCATTTGTACCATATTTTCCGTCGCCCAAAAGCGGATGACCGATTGATGCGAAATGTGCACGTATTTGATGTGTGCGGCCTGTTAAAAGCTCAACCTCTATAAGACTTAAACCGTTTTTACTGTCAAGTACAGAATATTTCGTCCTAATTTCTTTTGAATCTGTAAATCTGTTTTTAGATATTTTTACTATGTTTTTGTCCTCGTTTTTCAGAAGATAACCTTCCAGCAGACCGCTTTTGGCTTTCGGCGTTCCGTGAACAATGCAAAGATAAAACTTGTGAAGCTCTCTGTCCTTCATTTTTTGATTTAAAATCCTGAGTGACTCTGCATTTTTTGCCGCAATAACAATTCCGCCTGTATTTCTGTCAATTCGGTTTACAAGAGCAGGTACAAATGAGCTTTCCAAGTCAGGGTTAAATTCGCCCTTTTCATAAAGATAGCGTTTAATACGGTCTATGAGTGTGTCGTTATATTCTTTATCGTCAGGGTGACAAAGAACGCCCGCCTTTTTGTCGCAAAGAATAATGTTTTCGTCCTCATAAACAATATTAAGATTCTTCGATGCTTTTAAAAAGTCATATTTTTGCGGTGCCGCTTCAAAAAACTCATCGTTGATATACATTTCTACGACATCGTTTTCCTGAAGTCTTGTTGATATTTCAGCCCTTTTTCCGTTAACTTTAATACGCTTAATTCTTATATATTTATATAGAAGAGTTTTAGGAAGAATTGGAACGGATTTGGTTACAAACTTGTCAAGCCGCTGACCTGCATCGTTTTTGTTAATTGTAAAGCTTTTCATTATTGTTCCTTTCGGCGTATAAGACATCACGATTTTTTCACTTAATAATAACATATTTCGCATTTAATTTAAAT
>DKTZ01000002.1 GCA_002490425.1 Ruminococcaceae bacterium UBA7217 | reverse complement strand
ATTATTACAATTTGATTACAATTTATTAAATTTATAAAAATTTTCTAAAACTACTAAACATTTCAGATAATTTGTGATACAATACATTTATATATAAACTCAGAAAGTATATTTTCGGTTTATTTCGGAGGAAGTTTATGAGAAAAAAGACTTCAAAATCAGTTAAAAGAAAGCCGCTGAAAGAAAGAAGAGGTCTTTTGGCGTTTTTGGCTGTTTGCTTCACATTTTTAATGATAGGCGTAATCTGCTGTTCATACGTTTTGCATAATGTAATAAAAACGGTGAACGGTGAAAGTCTTATTGACCTTGACTTCTATAGGCAGAATCAAGACCAGACAACCATTATTTACGCTTATGACGAAAGTGGCAGCCCCGTTGAGTTTGTTCGTGTTCACGGCTCTGAGAACAGGGTTTGGGTTGAAAGTGAGAATATGTCAGAATGGTTAGGAAAAGCTTTTGTCGCCTTGGAGGACAAGCGCTTTGAAAAGCACAGCGGCGTTGACTGGATAAGAACAATAGGCGGTGTTGCAAAATCAAGGTTTCAGCAGGGCGGCTCAACCATTACACAGCAGCTTATCAAAAATCTTACAGGCGAAAACGGCAGGACGATTAACCGTAAATATAATGAAATTCTTTCTGCACTTAACCTTGAAAAGCACTATGATAAACCCACAATATTAGAGGCTTATCTTAATACAATTTATTTGGGCGAGGGTTGTTACGGAGTTAAAACTGCGGCTGAAAAGTATTTCGGCAAGGATGTTAAGGACTTAAATCTTGCAGAATGTGCCTGCATTGCGGCAATCACTCAGTCTCCCGGTATTTATGACCCGCTTATGTACCCGATAAATGAAAAGGCAAGCGAAAAGCAGTCAATGAGCCTTAAGGACCGTCAGGTAATGTGCCTTAAAATGATGCTGGAGCAGGGAATAATTACAAATGAGCAATGTAACGAGGCTGTAAATTACGAGCTTGTTTTCACAAACAGTGAGGATTATGTTCCTGCGGAAATAACGGTAAACAAAGAACTCGCAGGGGAAGATGAGATTTGGAGTTATTACATTGACTATGTAATTTCTTCTGTAATTGAAGATTTAAAGGCGGCAGGCTACTCTAATTATGAGGCAACAAGAATGCTTTATTCGGGAGGTCTCCGAATTTACTCGGCCGTCGATTTGAAAATACAGGATATTGTCGAGGATGTTTATGAGAACCGTAAAAACTTCCCCACGGAAGCGGTAAAAGACCCGAAGGACGCTTCACAGTCCGCAATTACAATTATGGATTACAGCGGCAGAGTAGTTGCAATTTGCGGCGGAGCAGGCGAAAAGACCGAAAACCGTTCCAATAACCGTGCGGTTTCTGCTGTAAGACAGCCGGGTTCTTCAATTAAGCCTTTAACTATTTATGCTCCTGCAATTGAAGAAAATTTCATCACATGGTCGTCAAAAATTAAAAACTACGGAATTATGTGGGACGGCGAGCTTTGGCCGCAGAACTACGGCGGAGATAAGGGTTCACCTAATTCGTATGTAACGGCACAGTATGCACTCTCAATTTCGTATAACACCGTTCCTGCACAAATCCTTATGATGATGGGCTTTGAAAAAAGCTTCGGCTTTGTGACTGATAACTTTCATATTACAACTCTTAGCGACCAAGACCGTTATTCACCGTCTCCCTTGGCAACAGGAGGTACATCAGGCGGCACAACTACTCTTGAAATGGCGGCGGCATTTGCAACCTTCGGAAACGGCGGTAAATACTACAAACCGTATTGCTATTACGAGGTAACAGACAGCTCAGGCGAAAATATTATTTTAAAAACTAACCCTGAGCCGGAACAGGTCATTTCGCCCGAAACGTCATACGTTATGAATCAACTGCTCAGAACCGTATTTACAGGTTCGGCAGGTACTGCAAGAGGTTACGGAGTTAAAGGATTTACAACCTTCGGCAAAACAGGTACAACGACCGATAACTTTGACCGTTGGTGCGTTGCGGGAACACCGTATTATGTTGCGGCTGTCTGGTTCGGTTACGATTACAACAAGCAGATTATGGCAAGCGGAAGCCCTGCGGGCAGAATTTTCAAAACAATAATGGACAGAGTTCACGAAGGACTTGCAGAAAAATCCTTTGACCAGTTCTCAGATAAGGTTGTTCAAAGAAACTATTGCACAAGAACGGGACTTTTGGCAAGCAGCTCTTGCCCGTCAACCGCAGTAGGCTGGTATAAAATGTCAAATCTTCCTGCAACCTGTGCAGGCTGCAGCGGAGGTACGCCATCAGAAGAACCTACAGAAAAGCCTACATCTTCATCCGAAGAGCCTACATCGGCACAAACGCCGCCTGAGCCTACCTCCAATACGCCGCCTCCCGAATCCTCGTCAGCACCGCCGGCTGAGGGAGAATAGGTCTTGATATGGTAATTATTTCAGTTGATTACGGCGACGCAAGAACGGGGATAGCCGCATGTGACAAGCTTCAGTTGTTAGCATCTCCCGTTTGCGTTATTGCCGAGAAAGACCGTGAAAGGCTTATTGAAAAGATTTCTGAAATAGCGGCGGAAAGAAAAGCGGAATGCTTTTGCGTGGGGCTTCCGAAAAATATGGACGGTTCACTTGGATTTCGTGCCGAAGCCTGCCGTGAATTCGGCGAACAGCTCCAAAAGGCAACAAACATTCCCGTTGTGTTTCGTGATGAGCGTTTAACTACCGTTTCTGCTCACAGCATTTTAAACAGTAATGACGTCCGTGGAAAAAAAAGAAAAAATATTGTTGATGCAGTTTCTGCTGTGCTTATATTGGAAGAATATCTTAAAACGCTTTGATTTTTGCTTTGCGGTTACCCACAAAATGACAAAATATATACCTGACATCATTGTATAATGGTGTCAGGTTTTTTCTTTAAAATAAGGGGGCGAAAGAGCTTGACGGTTTATGTAGATGTGCTTTTACTTATAAACACGCTTGTAAACTATTTTATGCTGTTGGGAGTAAAACTGATAACGGGAGCGCAGGCAAAACGTTATAGACTTGTTTTGGGTGCGGCTCTTGGCGGAATATCCGCATTGTCAGTATTTTTAAATCTCGGATTTCTCGTTACTTTGCTTAAAATTCTTACGGCGGCGTTAATGATTTTGATTTCGTTTCCATTTGTGTCGGCAAAGGCGTACATAAAAAAATGCATATGGCTTTTTATTATCAGCGCAGTTTTTTCGGGAGTTTGCCTTGCCGCATATCTGTTATTTGATACGGATTTAATGATTTATTCAAACGGCACGGTTTATTTTGACATTGACATAACCTTTTTAACGGTGTGCACAGTAATATCCTACGCTGTAATATCTCTTATTTTGCGGCTGACCGATAAGAAAAAGCCAAGTAAACAGTATTATCCCATAACTCTTATATCAGGGAATGAAAAAATCACACTGCGAGGTTTTATGGATACTGGAAACAATCTTAAAGAGCCGTTTTCATTTGCCCCCGTGATTGTGACAAATGAAGAAATCTATAAGAAACTGTATTCCGCAGGCAATAACTGCAAAGAAAGAATTATTCCCGTTTCAACGGTCAAGGGAGAGGGCATAATGACCGCTTTCCATCTTGACGGCACTGTTTTTACCGGAAAAAATATACATAATATTTATTTGGGGTGCGGCGAAAATCTTCCGCAGGATTGCGACGTTTTGCTTTGCCCCGATTTGTTGGGAGACGCTTATGAAAAAAATAAAAAATCTGTTTAAGAAACTGTTCGTAAAGCTGTTTAAAAAGGATGTTTTTTATCTGGACGGCACACTGTCGCTTCCCGAACCGCTCACCAAAGAGCAGGAGGATGAGCTTATAGAGTGTATGGCTCAGGGAAACGAAAGGGCGAGAGATGAACTCATAGTACATAATCTACGCTTAGTCGTTTATGTTGCCAAAAAATTTGAAAGCTCGGGAATAGCGCTTGAGGATTTAATTTCAATCGGCACAATAGGACTGATTAAATCGGTCAACACATTTTCTCCTCAGAAAAACACAAAAATAGCTACATACGCATCCCGTTGCATTGAAAATGAAATTCTTATGTATCTTCGCAAAATTTCATCGCAAAAGCTTGAGGTTTCTCTTGACGAACCTTTAAATGTGGATTGGGACGGCAATGAGCTTATGCTCTCTGATGTGCTCGGAAGTCAGGCTGACGAAATTGACAGCGAAATTGAGTCAGAGGACGAAAAAAGAGTTTTGAGAAATGTAATTGCAACGCTGACACCCCGTGAAAAAACGATAATTGATATGCGTTACGGCCTCAGCGGAGGCAGGGAGCTTACTCAAAGAGAGGTGGCAGATAACCTCGGCATTTCACAAAGCTATATTTCACGCCTTGAGAAAAAAATACTTAAAAGGCTCGGCGAAAAGATAAAAACGCTTAATAGATAAAAAACATCTATTACATAGATGAAAAATAACTACAAATTGCCGTAAAAACTATGTTAATTTAATATCAATTGTGCTATAATTGTTCTTGTTAAAATTTTTTCGGATGCAGTTTCTTGTATTCGTGAGGAAAAAGGGTGAAAGTATGACTTATGATGTTGCAGTTGTAGGCACAGGCGTTGTCGGCGGACTTATTGCAAGAGAGCTGAGCCGATTTAACATTTCGGTTGCATTGCTTGAAAAGTGCAATGATGTTGCAATGGGTACTACAAAAGCAAACAGTGCTATTGTTCACGGCGGCTTTGACGCACAGAACGGTACGCTGAAGGCAAAGCTTAATGTTAAGGGCACGGCTTTAATGCCGGAAGTTTGTGAAAAGCTCCACGTTCCGTTTAAAAATAACGGTTCTTTGGTTGTGGCTTTTTCGGACTCTGAAATGGAGCACATAAAAGTGCTTTTCGACAGAGGTGTTAAAAACGGTGTTCCCGGTCTTTCCGTAATTGACCGTGATACTCTTCGCCGTATTGAGCCTAACATCAGTGACGAGGCTGTGGGCGCACTTCTTTGCGAGAGTGCAGGTATTGTTTGTCCTTATGAGCTTACAATTGCTGCAGTTGAAAATGCGGTTACAAACGGTGTAGAGTTTATTCGCAATTGTGAAGTAGAGGCTATTGAGCAGGGAGATGTATACACTCTTAAGACTACGGCAGGCGACATAAAGGCAAAATTCGTTATAAATGCGGCGGGTAATTATTCAGACAAGCTGGCGTCAATGGTCGGCGACGATTCAATTGACCTTGTGCCGAGAAAGGGCGAATATTATTTGCTTGACAAGTCCGTAGGAAATCTTGCGGTACACACAATTTTCCAGTGCCCCAATGAAATGGGCAAAGGAATATTGGTAACTCCCACGGTTGACGGCAATCTTCTCATAGGTCCTACCGCTAAAAATATTGATGATAAGAGCGACACAACCACAACTCCCGAAGGACTTGCGGAAATTGTTGAAAAAGCACTCAAATCAGTACCGATTGTTTCTCAAAGAAACGCCATCACGTCCTTTGCAGGCGTCAGGGCACATCCCGTTTGCGACGATTTCATAATCGGCTGGTGCGAAAAGTCCGAGCATTTCTTAAATGTTGCAGGCGTTGAATCACCCGGTCTTTCAGCCGCTCCCGCAATAGCGCTTTATGTTCGTGAAATTCTTTCCGAAAAATTGACTCTTACAGAAAAAGAGTCTTATACAGAAACACGTGAAGCACCCGTTCGTTTCCGCCATATGAATGATGAAGAAAGAGCGGAGCTTATAAAGAAGAATCCTGCATACGGCAGAATTGTTTGCCGCTGTGAAACGATAACAGAGGGTGAAATAATCGACGCAATCAAAGCCCCTGCGGGCGCGCGTGATGTTGACGGCGTTAAGCGCAGAACAAGAGCGGGAATGGGCAGATGTCAGGGCGGCTTCTGCGGAAGCAAGGTCGTTGAAATCCTTTCACGAGAACTCGGCGTTCCGATGAATGAAATAACAAAATTCGGCGGAGAGTCCAAAATAATTTATGAGAGGACAAAGTGAGGTGCGGAAGATGACAAATTTTGATTTAGCAGTAGTCGGCGGCGGCCCTGCAGGTATGGCGGCGGCGCTTAAGGCTCACGAAGAGGGTATTGAAAAAATTGTTGTTCTTGAACGCGCCGAAACTCTCGGCGGTATTCTTGAACAGTGTATTCACACAGGCTTTGGTTTGCACTATTTCGGCGAAGAGCTTTCAGGCCCTGAATATGCAGGCAGATTTATAAAGCTTTTGGAAAATACCAATATTGTTGTAAAAACAGACACAATGGTGCTTGACATTGCGGAGGACAACACGGTTACCGCCGTTAATAAAACGGACGGGCTTCTTAAAATTTCAGCAAAAGCGGTAGTTCTTGCAATGGGCTGCCGAGAGAGACCGAGAGGTGCTCTTTCAATCGCCGGATCGCGAGGTTCTGGCATAATGACCGCAGGTACGGCTCAAAAATATGTTAACATTGACGGCTATATGCCCGGTCATGAGGTTGTTATTTTAGGCTCGGGCGACATCGGCCTTATTATGGCACGCCGAATGACTTTAGAGGGCGCAAAGGTTAAAATGGTATGCGAGCTTATGCCTTATTCGGGCGGTCTTACAAGAAACATTGTTCAGTGCCTTGAAGATTTTAATATTCCGCTTAAGCTTTCAACCACAGTTGTTGCAACGCACGGCAAAGACAGACTTGAGGGTGTTACAATCGCAAAGGTTGATGAAAAATTACAGCCTATCAAAGGTACGGAAGAATATGTTCCCTGCGACACGCTTATGCTTTCCGTTGGTCTTATACCCGAAAATGAGCTTTCAAAAAATGCCGGTCTTACGCTTGACCGTATAACAAACGGACCTAAGGTTGACGAATACCGTGAAACAGAGCACAAGGGCGTATTTGCTTGCGGTAATGTTTTGCAGGTACACGACCTTGTTGACTATGTAACCGAGGAAAGCCAGATTGCTGGCCTCGGCGCGGCTAAATTCATTAAGGGCGAAAAAATAAGCGGCGACTGCATCGAAACTTGCGGCATAAACGGCGTGCGTTACATAGTACCGCAGAGAATAAACCGTGAAACAGACACAGACGTTAAGCTTTATTTCCGTGTCGGCGCAGTTTTCAAAAATGCTGCAATAGTAGTTGAAGCAAACGGCGAAACGATTCTTTCCAAGAAAAAGAAAAAGCTTTGCCCCGGTGAAATGGAATATGTTTTAATCAAGAAAGATGTAATTGCAAATCTTCCGAAAGATTCTGTTATTACTGTCAGAGTGGAGGCATAAGGTTATGGAAAAAAGAGAACTTGTTTGCGTAGCTTGTCCTTTAGGCTGCGGTATTACGGTGACACTCGGTGATAGCGGCGAGGTTTTGGATGTTACAGGCAACACCTGCAAGCGCGGCGACGCGTATGCGAGAAGCGAATGCACCGCTCCCACACGCTCACTCACTACTACTGTACGGGTTGAGGGCGGCAAGGCTTATGTCGTTCCCGTGAAATCCGCAGGCCCTGTTCCGAAGGGCATGATGTTTGACTGTATGAAGGTTATTAACGAAGCCTCAATTAAAGCACCCGTAAAAATCGGCGATGTTGTAATTAAAAATATTTTGGGAACAGGAGTTGACATAGTTGCCACAAACAATGCAGAATGACAGCATTGTTCTTGCGTCAAGGGTAACTCCGTCACAAAGACAGCTCGAATGGCAAAAGCTTGAATTTTATGCTTTCTGCCATTTCGGCACTAACACATTTACAGGAAAAGAATGGGGGGAGGGTAACGCCTCCCCGTCTTTGTTTAATCCTAAAAGGCTTGACGCAGAACAGTGGGTAAAGGAAATAAAAAATGCAGGTATGAGAGCGCTTATTCTCACCTGCAAGCATCACGACGGGTTTTGCCTTTGGCCGAGTAAATATACTGATTATTCGGTTAAAAACAGCCCTTATAAAAACGGCAAGGGCGATGTTGTCAAAGAGGTAAGCGACGCCTGCAAAAAATACGGTATTAAATTCGGTGTTTATTTATCTCCGTGGGACAGGCACGAAAAAACCTACGGTCAGGGCAAGGCGTATGACGATTATTTTGTAAATCAGCTTACGGAGCTTGCGGAAAATTACGGCGAAATCTTCTGCTTTTGGTTTGACGGCGCCTGCGGCGAGGGTAAAAACGGCAAAAAGCAGGTTTACGATTGGAACAGATATTTTACTTTAATAAGAGAAAAACAGCCTGATGCGGTACTGAATATTTGCGGTCCCGATGTTCGCTGGTGCGGGAACGAGGCAGGTAAATACCGTTCCGCCGAATGGAGCGTGGTACCGTCGTTTATCGGTAATCAGGAGTATACCGCAGAGCGTTCACAGCAAACAGACGATAAAGCTTTTTCAAAGAAAATAGACAGTATGTCAAGTGATTTGGGTAGCAGAGAAATAATAGACGGCATTAACAATTTCATTTGGTACCCTTGCGAAACGGACGTGTCAATAAGACCCGGTTGGTTTTATCATAAATCACAGGATTTCTGTGTAAAATCAGTTAAAAAACTGATGGATATTTATTACGGCACAGTCGGCGGAAATTCAGCATTTCTTCTCAATATTCCGCCTGATAAAAACGGGCTTATTGCGAAGAGCGATGTACGTGTTCTGCGAAAACTGGGAGACAGGCTCAGAGCGGAATTTTCCGAAAATATTGCATTTAAAGCGAGTGCGACAGCATCTACTGAAAAGGAAGAGCATAATGCCTCAAACGTAATCTGCGAAAACGGCTATTGGCAGTGCGGTGAGGGGGACGAAAACCCCGAAATAACCCTTGAATTTAACGAACAAGTTAAAATTGACAAGATAGTTCTGTGTGAAAATATTGAAACGGGTCAGCAAATTGAAAGCTTTGAAATTTTTGCGGAAACGGATAACGGATTTACAAAAATTGCTGTTGGCGAAACGATAGGCGCTAAGCGTATTTGCTGTTTTAAACCGATTAAAACCAGTAAAATTAAGGTTAAAATTACGTCATACAGACGGATTGCGACCTTGAAGAAAATTGAGCTTTACTGTAAATAAAAAATTATGCACCTCAAAAGGGGTGCATTTTTTGTCATTTCCTTTTCAAATTTCCTGTTGCGGGGTTATCAAGTAATTTTCCGTCTTTATCAAAGCGTGAGCCATGGCATGGGCAGTCCCATGTGTGCTCGGCCTTGTTCCATTTAAGGGCACAGCCGAGGTGCGGACACCGCTTAGTGCCGATTGACAGTAACCCGCAGACCGATTCAAAAGCATTGCAGATAAGCTGAGGCCGCAAAACAGTTCTTGACGGTGAAAAAAGCTCTGCATATTTGTTTGGCCTGTCCTGAACTAAATCGCGCAGAATTTTTGCCGCCGCCATTGATGAAGTCATTCCCCATTTGTTAAATCCCGTTGCGACAAACATATTTTTTGTTTGTGCCGAATAATGCCCGATATACGGAATTCCGTCAAGCGTCATACAGTCCTGTGCCGCCCAGAAGTATTTTTCCTTTGCCTGCGGATAATACTTTCTTGCAAATTTGCGCAGATCTTCATAATTACCGCCGTCTTTTCCTGTCCTGTGACCGCCGCCTCCAAGCAACAGCAAATTGCCGTAATTTCTGAATGAAAATCCGTGTTTCTCTTCGTCAATATACATACTGTCGACATTCGGGGCGTTTTCGAGCGCAATAACGTAAGAGCGGTCTTGATAAAGCTTCATAAAATAGCTTCCGTGCTTATTGATAAACGGAAAATGCGTTGCAACTATTATTTTCTTTGCCGTAATGTTTCCCATATCTGTTACGGCAACTGTCCTTTTTAATTCACGCACTTTGGTGTGTTCGTAAATATTTAACCCTTTTACAAGCGAATAGGCAAATTTCAGAGGATTAAACTGTGCCTGATTTTTAAAGCGTATTGCGCCTGCGACGGAAAACGGCAGGGGAGTGTCCGTCACTAAATCGGCGTTATATCCAAGTGCTTTTATGGTCTCATACTCTTTTTTTATTTTTGCATTGTCCTGTGTCCCGTAAACATAAGCGTCTTTTTCTTCAAAATCGCAGTCAAGATCGGTGCACATTCTGCGGTATTCCTCTAAAGCAGAGTTATTTGCTTCAAGGTAAAGCCTTGCCTTATTCACTCCGAAACGGGAAATAAGGTCACTGTAAACAATTCCGTGCTGAGATGTGATTTTTGCCGTTGTGTTTCCGCTTATTCCGCCGCATATTTTGTTTGACTCGACAACTGTAATGTCAGCGCCGTCTTTATTCAGAAAATATGCGCATAAAAGTCCCGAAAGTCCGCCGCCGATTACTAAAATATCGGTCTGAATATTTTGCTTTAATTCGGGAAAACTGCCGCACAATGCCGTGTAATGCCATAAAGATTTCATTTCGTTTCCCCGCTTTTACTGTAAAGCAAATAAAGACAACTGATTATCTTTATCGCAAAGGCCGAGATATATTTCTTTTGCGTTTCTGTATCCCTGCGCTTTAAGCTGTTTGTTGAGCCAGGTTAAATCAAGTCCCATTCTCTTTAAATTATCCTCAAGAATACGTCCGTCCATTATAATTTCGGTATTTATATTATCTTCTTTCGGATTAAGCTTTAAGTCCTCAGGCGTTGCAGGTCTGTTCAGGCTTTTCGGCAGAACGGTGAGTTTGCCGTTATTTTCAAAAACAGCCGTTTGAATATCGTTTAAATCAAAATACCCTTCTTCACGGCACATCATAAGAAATTCGCTTAAATCAAGCTTGGCTTTTTTCATATTTTTTCGGTAAAGCTTGCCGTTGCTCATCAAAATTGCAGGAGAGCCGTTGATATATTTGCGTGTTCTCGGAAATTTACTTGTAATAAGATTAAGCAAAAATGAGATTACACCGTAAACGACCATAGCAATAGCCGGCTTCCACGGAGTTTCAAGCTCAGTAGCCATTTCAGCAGCAATAGAGCCTATGGTAATTCCTGTAATATAATCAAAAAAATCAAGCTGAGAAACCTGGCGGTGTCCCATAATTTTTGCAATAATAAAAAGTATTAAAGCTGAGAAAAACGATGTTAAAATAACCTTGATAATATCCATTTTTAACCCTCCGAATATATATCATTTTTTCCGTAAAAACGGATAATATACATTGAGGGCTAAGCGGCGGCAGTTTATTTAACAGTGTAAACAATATACGTCAAATGGTCGCCGAGTCTTTCAATATTTGAAACAAGGTTAATGAATACTCCGCTGCTTTCAGGTTTGCAAATTCCTCTGTTAAGACGGTCAATATGGTCGTCTATAAGAGTGCTTCTGAAATTGTCTATTTTGTTTTCAACGGCGTCCGCTTTAGGTATAAGTGAAACGTCCTTTTCCGAAATAACACGTTTCGTGATTGAATAAAGCTCTTCAACAGCGTTTATCATATCGTTTACGTTGCGCCGCACATCATTTGAAAAGACAAAATCGTTTTCAATCGAGCTTACGGTATATTTTGTAAAGTTATCCGCAATTTCCGCAATTCTCATAATATTGCTTACGTTGCTGTGGATGTTTGAAATACTTTTTTCGTTGTCAAGCTGTTCGCTCTGTGCAGACAGCCTGATAAGATAGCTTACTATTGAGCCGTATGTTTTATTGCATTTCTTTATTTGATTTTGCACCGTTTCAATAAGCTTCCTGTCCTTGGTGTCGAATGAGCGATAGGCTGTCCTGAAAGCTTCCATTGACTGTTCGGCTAAAAGTATTGTTTCATTTTCAAGCTGTGAAATTGCAAGCGACGGGGAGGAGAGAATACGGTCGTCGAGATTTGAAGATTTCTTTTCGTCCGTTTTATCCTTTATAAGCACTTGTGATATTTTTACAAACACATTACAGAACGGCAGGAAAATAACAGTGCAGGTCACATTGAAAAAGGTGTGGAACATAGCTATTTGCGTTGCAGGGGAGGCGAACCATTTTCTGAAAGTCAGCTCCGTAAAATCGGGAACAAGCATAAGCAATATGAAGAATATAACTGAGCCGAATAAGTTAAACAGCAGGTGAATAAGGCTTGTTCGCTTTGCGTTTGTGCCTGCTGTCATTGAGGACATTAGTGCGGTAACGCAGGAGCCGATATTTGTTCCGAGAATAATATAAAGCACTTCGTTTCCGCCGGTGCCGATAGTAAGACCCGCAACGGACATGGCAATAATTATTGAAGTGGTCGCCGAGCTTGACTGTACCAATGCCGTAAGCAAAATTCCGATTAGAAACAGCACATACGGATTTTTTACATTTTCAAATAAAACCTGAATTGCATCGCTGTTCACTTTCATAGCGTCAGACATAATTGAAAGTCCGATGAAAATCAGACCGAGTCCCGACACAATTAAGCCGGCTTTTTTAATCTTTTCGCTTTTGCAAAGCATATTTATCAAAATTCCGATAAAAACGCTCGCTTGAACATAAGTTGTAATGGGG
This sequence comes from Ruminococcaceae bacterium UBA7217, assembly GCA_002490425.1. Classification (GTDB taxonomy): domain Bacteria; phylum Bacillota; class Clostridia; order Oscillospirales; family Acutalibacteraceae; genus Fimenecus. The sequence continues at coordinate 10,121 of DKTZ01000002.1, read as the reverse complement.
AATGCACTGAGTGCCGCAATCTGCGCCGTTACAGTTGTTCCGATGTTAGCGCCCATTATCATAGCCGTTGCCTGGTAAAGATTTACAATACCGACGTTTACAAAGCCGACTATGAGCACGGTTGTTACTCCCGAACTTTGAATAATCGCTGTGGCGGCAGTGCCTATGGCAACATTTGTAAGCTTTCTGTCAGCGGTTTTGCTGAAAATTGATTTAATTCTGTCAGTAGCCAGCTGTTCGATATTTGCCGTGAGCAGGTGCACACCGACTAAAAATACGCCCGTTCCCGCAAGAAGCCTTACTGCGAACATTATTAACTGATTGATATTCATTCTTTTTTGATACGGATTTTCGCCCCGTATTTTCCTTTCGTTTTGATTCTAATTATATATATTAAGTGTTACCTTGCCTTATACACAAGTTTTAGACAGTATATTATTTTATGCAGTATGCAATGAAATATTAAAAGATAAAAATAGAGACCCTGCCGTTAAAAATAACAGCAAAGTCTCGCAATTTCATTACAAAGCCGGATTAAAACTAATCGTACTGACGGCAAAGTAAACACGCATTTTCAGTGTTTGCTACTCCCTTTGTACTTACAATGTATCATATTTTTATGGCTTTTGTCAATAAGATATTTTATTTATTGACAATATCGAGTATCGATGTTATAATTAGTATATCGACACTCGATATTATTTTGCGGGAGGCGGAAATTTTGCCCAGAGAACAGTTTCAAACTCTTTCAGAGCCGATGTATTATATCCTTTTAGCATTACGGAGCGAATGTTCCGGCGTTGATGTGATGAACAGGGTAAAAGAAATTTCGGGTGGCAGGGTCGTAATAGGACCGGGAACGCTTTACGCTTTACTGCAAAAATTTGTCGATAACGGAATAATCACAGAAACAAAAACAAGCGGGCGTATGCGGTGGTATATTATTACAAAGACGGGAAAAACGCTTTTAGACGAAGAATTTTTACGCTTGCGGACGATGTGCAATGACAAGCTGAGGGCAGAGGGGGAACTGCAATGAAAAAGAAAACTACGCTTAAAAAATTTATGTTCTTACCCGTCACAGCGTGTGACGCAATTAAAGAAGAGCTTGAGGCAATGGCACTTAAGGGCTGGAAATTAAAGCGTATGGGTGTGCGTTATGAGTTTGAAAGAATTGAGCCTAAAAAGCTTATTTACACTGTGGACTTTTTCCCGAAAGCGTCTGTATATGACACAGAACCTTCGGGCGGAACATTGAGTTATATTGAGTGTTGCAGACAGGCAGGCTGGGAATTGGTTGCCTCGAACGGCACAATGCACATTTTTGTTTCTGAAAATGAAAACGCCATTCCTATTCATACCGACGAAAAGCTACGGCTTGAAGCAGTGGAAAAATCAATGCTTAAAACGTATTGGTCATCATGGTTTTTAATACCCTTGTATTTCGTGTTTAGTATAATAATGCAACTATTCAGCTTCCAATCGCTGGTAACGTCAAATATGAATCTTTGCTGTTTGATTATTTATGTCGGAATGCTGTTATTCTGTCTGTCGGACTTTTTCGGCTTTCTTCATTGGAAAGTCAAAAATCAAAAAAGAGTAAAAAACGGTGAAAAGATTCAATTTGTCGGCTCAAAAACAAGCAGAAAAATCTTTGCAGTCAGAACTTCTTTTGTGATAATTTTATTCTTATTTATTCCGTTGATATTTTCAGTCGTGTCAAGAAATTGGTTTTGTGCGACGATAACCGTATTGGCTCTTTTCAGTACAGTTCTTTACACATTTGCAGATGCTCTTGTGGAAAGATTTAAAGTGCCTAAAGGGGCTTATGTATTCATTACGTTTGTGGCGGTAATCTTGGTGTATGTTATCTCGTTTTTCGCTTTACTGAAATTTGACGATATTTTCAACAACGATACAGACAAACCGTCGGATAATTTTTCATTTGCAGCCAATCCGAATTATACATATAACATTTATTTAGACAAAAGCATACTTGCAAGTGAAGAAGAGGTTATGGTCGAGCGCGATGATGAATTTGATTTTAGGTATATAACCTTTAAAAGTAATTCGCAGTTCATAATTAAAAAATATTATAACAAGCATTATAAAACTGGTTACACTAGGCTGCCGCAGGAAAATGAGTCTTGGAACGCAAAAGAGGTTTTAATTAGCGACGAATGGAATAATTTAATAGTGGTTTATGATAATGCGATAATACATTTCAATGGACTGACGGATTTTACGGCAGAACAAAAAAATGAGGTTTCGGAAAAACTTACAAAGCCTGTTGACGGCTTTTTGCCCTCGTTGTCTGCAAGTCATCAGAAATAATTTTATCTGTTTTTAATTTAAGGAGCAAGCAGTTGAATATTTTAAAGCCGAGAAACATTCATATCGAAGCACTGAGAAATAAGCGTTTGTGCGACTTATTTGAAGATGAAAAAATAAGCTTTTGTAATTTTGAAAAAGAAAAATGCAATAATCTTAATCTATATGAAATTGAATTTGAGCATTGCAGATTCAGCGGTATAAGCTTGCAAAACGGAGCGTTGGAAAAACTTTCGTTCAGCGATGTAATATTTGAACAGTGCAATTTTTCAAACACGCAGTTTCTTTCATCTTCTTTTATCAGATGTGAATTTAATAACTGCAAAATTTCCGGATGCAGTTTTGCGGAAAACAGATTATTAAATGTTACATTTTTCGGCACAAATGCGGGTTATTTGAACTTAAGCCTTGCAAGCATAGAGAATATTCTGTTTAAAGACACAACCCTTAAAAACAGCTATTTCCAAGAAAGCAAAATTAAGAATATTTATTTTGAAAATGCAGATTTAACTCAGGCAAATTTCTTCAAAACAAGCTTAAAAGGCGTCGATTTGTCAAGCAGTAAAATTGAGGGAATTGTAATTTCAGCGGAAGATATAAAAGGAGCGGTAATAGATTCGTCTCAAATGGCGGATTTAGTGTATTTATTGGGCGTCAAGCTCAAATTTTAAAATAAAGTATTATGTAATTTCGCTTGATTATTTTTATATACATAAGATTTATATGGGTGAACTCTATTAAAGCAACTGACAGTTGCTTGCATAAAGACAGCAGTTGTTATATACTGTCTGCGAGGTGAAAAATATGGAAACTAAAGAAATTTTACTTGAATTGCGAAAGAAAAATAATTTTACTCAGGATGAGCTTGCCGAAAAAGCCTTTGTAACACGGCAGGCGGTTTCAAAATGGGAATCGGGCGACTCTGTCCCCAATACAGAAACGCTTAAAATCCTTTCAAAGCTGTTTGATGTTTCAATCAATACGCTTTTAGGCTCGCCCCGAAATCTTATTTGCCAATGCTGCGGAATGCCCCTTGACGACAGCAATTTAAGCCGTGAGCCTGACGGGACATTCAACGAGGAATACTGCAAATGGTGCTACACTGACGGAGATTTTGTCTATAAAGATATTGATGTGCTGATAAATTTCCTGACAGAGCATATGTCAAACGAAAGCTTTCCAAAAGAGCAGGCAAGGGCATATTTTGAAGAGCAAATTCCGAAGCTTCGTCACTGGTGTGAAAATAAATAATAATTATAAAAAATGCAGCCGAGAAATCGACTGCATTGCTTTTGTGTATTCGACTATTTAAAATTAAAAAAATTTTTACCGAATTGCTGTAAAGAAAAATCTCCTGAATTTGAATATAGTTTCACCGTTTTCCTGCTTTGTATAACTCAGCGATGCCTTTTGGGTTATTTCGTCTATGAGCTTTTCGCCGTCAGCACTGCTTAAAGCGTTAAGGTAAGGACGAAGCCGAGTTCCTTTTACCCATTCAAGCATTGCGCCAACCGACGGCATACTGTGATAATAAACTGTTTCCCAAATATCAAATTTATCGGTGAGTGCTGAAAGAATATCAAAGTATTCGTCACAAGCAAGCGTTGTATTCGGCTCAGTCTTCATTGAAGAAAAGTCCCATTTATCCTCATTGACCGTTTCGCTCATAATTTTAAACAGCGTTTCTTCTGAATTCATCGGTATTTGAACAGCCAATACTCCGCCCTCATTGAGTTTGCTGAATATTTTCGGTATAAACTCTCTGTGATTCGGTATCCATTGCAAACAGGCGTTTGAAAAAATAATATCAAAGCCGTGTAAATTTTGACTTTCGTTTGTTATATCCTTTATTTCAAAATCAATATTCGGATATGTTTCTTTAGCCTTTTTAATCATATTTTCAGAGCTGTCAATTCCCAAAATTTCAGCATAGGGGAATGTGTCCTTCAGCACCTTTGTACTGTTCCCCGGACCGCAGCCTATATCAAGAATTTTTTGAGGATTGTTTATCCCAATTCGTTTGACTAAATCAACAGCAGGCTGAGTTCTTTGAACTATGAATTTTAAATATTGCTCCGAATTCCATTCTGACATATAAATACACTCCTGTCTTTTATTTTGAATAAGCTGAATTTTTCTTAAATTATATACTTTTTAAGCATAACGGTCAATAGAACATTGCTTAGGATAATTTGCACATAGCACGCTTTCTTGACAAAAATTTAAATCAGATGTAGAATCAACTGTAATATTAAATTTTAGGTGAGCATTTATGAAAAATAAAAGGACATATATAATACTCGGAATTATTGCATTTGCTGTTGCTGCTGCTTTATGTACATTCGGAATGATACAGATGTTCACTTTTAGAGTAAATATAAAGCAGATGATACTAATTTTCATAATCGGTTTGCTAATGCTCGGAGTGTCTGAACTGTTTTTTGTAAAATCGGGGATAGTCCCCAAATGGCTGAAATATCTTTTCTTAGCTCATTGGTTTTTTTGCGTTGTAATGTTTGTATTTGTGTTCACTTTTTCTTATTTTTTCGGCGGACTTGATAAAATTTTAAATAACTGAAAATAGGGGCAGATTTCTGCCCTTTATTTTTTCGTTTGTATTATAATGAAATATTACTTACATTATATAAAATAAGAATGGAACGTATTTTGCGTTCTGCAAAATTATCAATATATTTATTAGAAACATAAAAGAGTAAGGAACAATGCCTTAATTGTTCTTTTTTGCCTTGTTCCCTCACTGAGGGGAGCTGGCTTTTGCGAAGCAAAAGACTGAGAAAGTATTAACAGTAAAAGATAATAGTGAAAAAGCAAATTTCCCAAGTGCATAAATCTTTGGAAATTTGGCGGAGAGTTAGGAATTCGAACCCTAGGTTCCTTTTGGGAACACAGCATTTCGAGTCTTTTAGTCAGCGTGTCAACTTCCGGTCGTTTCGTGTCAATTTCAGGTCGTCTCGTCTGAGCCTAAAGCCGCATAAAATAAGGCTTTTTCGCTCTTAAAGCCTTATCACAACTGCATTTTTTCAAAGTGGGTTCAAATCGGCATTTTTGCCGATTTCGGAGAGAAATCTGGGGAGACAGGAGAGAAATCACGAGAGAAGGCAATACAAAATTACATACACCGCAGAATAGGACTTCAAACCGACGAAATCTATTTTTGAGGTGTATCAGATGAAGAATTTACCGATTGATTGGGACAGCGTGCCCGATGTGATGAATAAGGATCAGTTTTATCGGCTTTGCCATATTAGCAAATCAACTGCGCTACACTTGCTTAAAAGCGGCAAGGTACCCTGCGAGTGGACGGGCAAGAAAACACGGTGCTATAAAATCAAGAAGGAGGATGTCCGAGCGTACCTTGAGGAGCGAGCCGTTTACCCTGAGCTATATTCCGCACCGAGGGGATGGTACGGCGGTCATTATGTGGCGAAGCTCTCCAAGGAACTGCCCGAGGATGTCCTCCGGCAAATGCACGATTATTACGCCAAACTGCTCAGCAAATATAAGGATGTCGTGACCGTGCAGGAGATAGTCGCCCTGACCGGCTACGCCAAAACTACAATCAATAGTTGGTGCAACCGTGGAGAACTTAAATCGTTCCGCAAAGGACAACTCTTTTACATACCGAAAATCTTTCTCATCGACTTTTTCTGTTCGCTGACCTTCCGTTCCGTTACCCGCAAAAGCCTGTGGCATATCCAAACGCTGAACGATTTTCAAAGGAAGGTGAAACAGAAGAAGTGAAAGTAACCGCCTCTGCATTTTCGTAGAGGCGGCTGCTTATCAATTAGTCATCATCTTCGTCATCCGACCAACCGGATATGATATGTAATTCACCCGAATCCATATCCATTGCCATATTATCTCCCATACGCATCAGCAAATCGCCGTCAGAGTCAATTGCCATATTGTCTGAGATTGTATGAGCAAAATCTCCGTCATCGTAGTCAAAAAAGTGTTTTCCCATAAATCAAACTCCTTACTCAATTCTAGTGATTTCGTGTTCTCTTGTTCCGTATATCCGTCTAACTTGATACAGGGATTCGTCAATCCAAAATGTGATTCTATCCGCAGCTTCTTCATTCGTTGCAATATTGGTGCAGAGTAAATTGCTTTTTTCGTTTGTTCCTCCGCAGGCTGACGGCAATATATGATGAATATTCCACCCACAATATATTTTCTGCCCATGATAGTTTACAGAAAAGTTATTTTTACCATAGCCATCTTTACACATTAAATTCCCGTGAAAATCCTCTGCATACTGTTTGTTGCCGTAGCACTCTTCCCAAAATCGCAGAGCGTTATATTTATTGATTTTCATTACCTTCACCTCCAATCCGGACAAAAAGTAAAACCATACACATTATGCGTGTATGGTCTCAATCTGTCCGAATTGGTACTTTACACGCATAACAACCAAGACGGTCACCTAAATGACTATCTAAGAAGTATGGTGTAAAGCTTTGATACAGCAACTGGGCCCACCTCAAAGGAGAGGAGAATCTCCCGGAGCCTATCTTGTGGGTTCTCAACGGCGTAACGAGAATTTTAATCGACGTTGATAGTATCTTGGAATTACATATTTTAAGCTTGTAGAAGTTTTGAGTCCTTTGTCCTTTTCGGATTTCTCGTCGCTCCGTCATACAAATTACTTCAAATTTAACATAACCTACATCATAAATTATATCTTGGAAAGTAAATAATGTCAATTAGAAAATCTGCGATTTGAAAATTCGCATACTCGCACCTGCTTTTCGATTTTGCTAAACTGTAATCGAAAGGCAGGTGCATTATTTATGTCACGGTTTATAGAAGAATTTTACTACGGAAATATTGATCCGCAGGCACGCAGTACAAAAGAAAATAAGGCGGTGCAGAAGCAAATGGAAATCCTGATGAAGAACGAAGATTTGCTAACCAACGCCCTGACCGACAAGCCGAAGAAATGGTTTCTCGACTATGTGAACGCTTGGGGTGTAGTCAACGGCGAATCCAATCTCGACAGCTTCATTATGGGTTTCCGCCTCGGAGCGAACTTCGCCTACGAAGCATTTATCTCAACCGAAACACCGTTTCAAGATTTGCTAAAAGAGTAATTCTATTCCGAAAAAACGCCTCATTTTCAATGTTCGTCGTAAAAAGTGGCATGAACAGTGGAATATTCGTTGTATTTTTTGTAATTGAGCTTTTTGGGCAATTAATTTAAGCACAAAGGAGGTTTTACTATATGAAATCAATATTTGAACAAATCGGCGGCACATACACAATGCAAGGTGATTACCGCTTGCCTAATCTTACTTTACCCGCCGAAGAACGCCATATCGGCGTATGGGGACAGCGTCGGCTCCGATATTTGAAGCAACACCGCAAAGTCCTTTATTACAATTTGCTTACTTCCGGCAAGCTCCATTCCCACCTCGCTGATACTGAAGAACAGGCACAGGAGCTTTTTTCTCGGCTGGTAAAAGAATACGCCGAAAAGGAAGGTGTCACGGAACAACTCAAAGCCACCGACCAAATGAAGTGGGTGCGGAAGATGAATAACATGCGTAGTGTTGCTACAGAAATAGTTCTTAAAGAAATTATCTATATATAAAAATTACAGGCACGTTTTTGTGCCTGTAATTTTTATGCGTCAATCGCTACTCAATAAAAGTTTGTTTATGTATTCCGAATCCAAATTATCTATGAGTATTGATTTAATCCAATCTATTTGTGAGTCTTGTAATTGGTCTGACAATTCGTTTTTTACTTCTTGAGCCACTATGAGTATACGGTTTAATGGAATTGCTAATACGGCATATTCAGGAAGAAAACAATACTTGTCCTTCTCATCAACAAAGTATGTAAGTGTTTTTTTGATTCCGAATTTAGTTATATCCTCTATTATGTCATCCCAAATATCGATTGTTTCAGGATCGTGAAATACACCATCTTTGTAATTAACAATTTCTCTGCAATTTTTTAGCCAAAAATAAGCATTCATATTTTCTAATGTATTACTACAGAAGAAATCGGTTCGCTGAAACAAATCAACATAAGTGTGTATAGTTCCGCCGTGGTCTGTCATTTCTTTTGGTTTATCATACTGTTCTCCGAGAGCAATTTTGAATTTATACAAATGTTTGTTTGCTCTTACTAAAACAATATTTCTACAAAGAAGAGACGATCGCAAACCAAAATAAACTGAATAATAAAGTTTTATAGTTGCCCAAGTATAATTTTTACGAGAAAACGCATCTAACCCTTCAGAAAAAGATAACAATGATTTGTAATAAAAACTAAGAATATCGTCTTTTCGTGCATTAGAATACAAAGCAATATCTGAAGGATCTACTGTTGTTTTGTTGATGGTTTTTCCGGAATTGAAATCATGAAATGGAATTCCACTTGCTCCGGTAAATCTATTTCTGAAGATCTCTTGGCATTTTGTTGTATTAAAAGTCATAATCAGATTCACCCGGAGTCTCGGAAATGAACGCTTCCTTTAAATTATCGATAACACGTTTTCTCGCAGTTCGACCATCCGTTGTTTCAATGTTTTTAGGGGTGATTAACTCAATATCTGAAAAATTAAACATTTTCACAATCACTTCTTGTTTGAAGCTTCTTTGAGCAACACATTTAGGCAAAACATTTTCCATAAAGAATTCAATTGCTCCAATAAATCCTGCTGCCTTATAAAAAATATTAGAAGAAATTGTACTCCATTTCGACACTTTATCTGCATGATATTTCAATGCATTAAAGTAGTTTTGAAGTACTGTTGCTTGTAAATTCAAACTGGTAACATTCTTTTCTTCAAGTTTACCATCGTGATCAACATATGATTTTAAGGCATTAACAACAGTCGATAAATCCAACTTGCCTTTTCCTCTGGGCGTACCCGGGTATTTGATAACGTTGTAAAACGGAGAGTTTACATCTTCGTTTAAAATGCGAGCAATATCTTCTGCTCTATTTATAGCGTAGTTGCGATCCTCATCTGTAACACCATACAAGTCATATATCAAACTTTTAGGCACTGGCTTTTGCTCAGAGTTTATATTCAGGAAAATCTTGGCTGCATCTTTTGTTTCCAAATTAATAGCAAGTGAGACAATAATTGTTTTATTCGCTAAATCAGGATCTTCTGTCATGGCGGCCTTAATGCCCTCTAAACGATGTTGTCCGTCAATCAACTGTGCTGCTCCGTAAAGTATCGGCAATTCTATTTCTGTTTCAGTTATAATAGGCAAACTCTTAGTGTATGTCCAGTTAATAACAAAAGTGTTCACAAACAAATTATCATCGAGAACATAATTTTTTATGGACATAATTCGCTGACGATTTAAAACACGTTGGACAGCACCTTCTTCAGTATCTTTTCCTCGTACAGCCACATAACTGATATTTGCCAAATCTTTCACACTCATTATAAGAGTATAGATGGTTATTCCATTTATCTCTGTGGAAATATATTTGTACTTTTTGTTTTCACCCATAACCTGACCTCGCCTATATTTCAGCAAAAAGACTTCAGTTCCATCTTTTTGCTCGGAGATAAAAGCTTTTTTATCGGAAGCAAAACTAATGGTTTTGTCCTCGCAGTACCGCATTATTTGAATCCGCAAAGCATCAAGCGGCTTTTTGGCACCAAATTCATAATAATTATTCTCTATAATTTTATCATAAATTTGCTGAAGAGTTAGTCCTTCATCTTCGTTTTCTAAAACCTTTATTACAGCATCCGTTATTGTCATTATTATCTCCTACAATAATAAATAAGGTTA
>DKTZ01000013.1:11517-62308 GCA_002490425.1 Ruminococcaceae bacterium UBA7217 | reverse complement strand
AGCATAAAAAGCTTTTAAAAAGGGGGCTGTAGTTTAATAAGCAAACAAAAAATAAAAAAGGAGTTTTATTATGAAAAAAGTAATTAGCATAGTATTGGCTTTTGCTGTATTAAGTACATTTGTTTTACCGTGTTTTGCGGTATCTGCAGTGAATAATGACGGAGAATTGTATACATATATTGACTCAGAGGGAAAAGCATATGATTATTATCTTGATGAGGATGGAAATGCATACAATTATGTTGACGGAGAAAAAGTATATATTCTTTTACCGTTACCGCAATATAAAATTACGGATGAAGAGCTACTCGCCGAACTTAACGAAGATTTTTCAATGAGAACGAGAGGTACATCAATGCCTGAACCGACGGAGTATTTTGATATTTCAAATGTTAACGGTTTAGAGGGGTCACCGGCATATGTTAAAGATGTATCATTTGACAATTTCCAGACTTTTACAACACCGTGGATAAAAATAAGCTCAAAGCACAATTTTATTCGCTTTAGAACAACAAAAGTAAGACCTATCCTTTGTTTAAATAAAAAGGTTTATATAGCAGTTAGGATTTATGATACAACCACTAAAGAGTGGTCACAATTTGTATACAAAAGTATTGATTGTACCGGGACAAACGGTCAGCCATTCCAATATGTATCGTCACAAAGATATTGAAGTTTGTTTTGGGAATACCGGAAAAAGTTACATCATACACGGCAAATATTTGGACAACGTATATTGACAAAGTAGGTTAATTAAAAAAGGAGAATGGTTATGCAAAGAGAAAAAAAGAAAAAACTGCTGATAATTCTTGCGGTTATTGCCGCAATAGCTGTTGTTGTTGCGGGGGTATTGATTTTTAAATCTGTACATCAACGCAATGACGGGCAGATGTATACATATATTGATTATAACGAAGGGACAACCAAAGAAATAAATTATTATATTGACGATGAGGATCATGCGTACAATTATGTAGGCAAAGAGAAAGCGTATGTTCTTATTTCGCCTGACATTGTAGAAAGGAATAAAGCAGGAGAACTGACTGTTGACAGCAGGGATAATACTATGGCAGACAGCACAGTGCCAAGTACCGAAACGGGAGAGTCGGTATCAAATTCATAATATAAATATTTTATTAAATAAATCTCTTGACAAACGGGGAATTTGCTGTTAAAATAGCAGAGCAATAAAGCAGAGCAGTTAAATTCTCCTCTCACCGTTCGGGTTTCTCGGAACGGTCAATACGTTAAATTTTTAAGTGTATTGGTGCGGGCAGAATTTTTCTGTCCGCATTTTCAGTTTGCTAAAAACATTTGAGAGGTGTTTACTTATCGCTACCAAAGAATTGCAAATCAATGAGGAAATCAGGGACAGAGAGGTCAGGGTTATCACCGACAAGGGTGAACAGCTCGGAATTATGTCCTCAAAGGACGCAGTCCGTGAGGCTGAAAAGCGCAACCTCGATTTAGTCAAGGTTTCGCCGGCGGCAGTACCGCCCGTATGCAAAATTATGGACTACGGCAAGTACCGTTTTGATCAGGCAAAGAAAGAAAAGGACCGCAGAAAAAATCAGAAGATTGTTGAAACAAAAGAGGTTCGCCTGTCCGTTAACATTGATACGCATGACTTTGACACGAAGGTAAATCATGCTGTCAAGTTCTTAAACGGCGGCAACAAGGTTAAGGTTTCAATCCGCTTCCGCGGCCGTGAAATGGCTCACACGCATCTCGGCAACGGAATTATGGAACGCTTTGCCGAAGCCACCGCAGAATACGGCACTGTTGAAAAGCCCGCAAAGCTTGAGGGCAGACAGATGCTTATGTTCTTGGCACCCAAAACAGCAAAATAATTTAAGTGTAATATTTTTAGGAGGAATTCAATATGCCGAAACTTAAAACACACAGCGGAGCAAAAAAACGCTTCAAACTTTCAAAAAACGGCAAGCCCATCAGAGCACATGCTAACAAATCACACATTCTTAATAAGAAGAGCACAAAGAGAAAGCGTAATCTTCGCAAGACAGCAGTTGCAGACACAACAAACTGCAAGCAGATTAAGCGTCTTGTTCCTTATAAATAATATTTGATTTGATGTGCAAAATGCACTGACACTTTTTTCGGAGGTAGATACAAATGGCACGTATTAAAGGTGCGATGATGACTCGCAAAAGAAGAAATAAAACTATAAAGATGGCAAAGGGCTATTACGGCTCAAAGAGCACTCTTTTCAAAACTGCAAAAGAAGCAGTAATGAAGTCCGGCCAGTATGCTTACATTGGCAGAAAGCAGAAAAAGCGTGATTTCAGAAAGCTTTGGATTACAAGAATTTCAGCTGCTTGCAAATTAAACGGAATGAATTATTCAACATTTATGAACGGTCTTAAAAAAGCAGGAATTGACCTTAACCGTAAAATGCTTTCCGAAATTGCTATTGCAGATCCCGCAGCATTTACAGCCCTCACAGAGCAGGCTAAATCAGCACTTAAATAATTTTGAACCACGCCGAGCTTTCTCGCGCGTGGTTTAACTTTTTAATTAACTAAAATAAAGCTATGAATATAAATGTTATTACCGCAAGGGGAAATCCGAAAATTAAAGCGCTTAAAGAGCTGACAGGTAAAGCGTCTGCCCGTCGCACAGCAGGTCTTTTTGTGTGCGACGGAGTCCGTCTTTGCAGGGACGCTGTTCTTTCGGGCAATCAGATAGTATCTGCTTTTGTTACTGAAAAATGCAGAGAAAAGTATTATTCCGACATTGAAGAGATATTGAGCAATGCAGAAAATGTTTATTCGGTAAGCGAAGAGATAATGAACTTTGTAAGCGACACTGTTTCGCCGCAGGGTATAATTTGTACTGCTCGGACTGAAAAGCACAGCTTTTGCCCGCAAAAAAATAAAAAATACATAGCGCTTGACGGAATACAAAATCCCGACAATTTAGGGGCGGTAATCCGTACGGCTGAGGCTTTGGGGATTGACGGAATAATTATTTCGGGCGGCTGTGACATTTACAATCCGAAGGCACTGCGTGCTTCAATGGGATCGGTTTTCAGAATGCCCGTTGTTTTGACGGACAGACTTTCCGAGAAAATTAAAGAATATAACGGAATAGGAATTTCGACGTACGCTTCGGTGGTGTCGGGAGAGGCTCAGAGCCTTGCGCAGACCGACTTTTCGGGCGGTGCGCTCACGGTAATAGGTAATGAGGGAAACGGCGTGAGTGAAGAGGTTCAAAATGCTTGCAGCGGTAAAATTACAATTGTGATGAAGGGCAGAGCGGAATCGCTTAATGCGGCGCAGGCGTCGTCAATAATTATGTGGGAAATGACAAAATGAATGATACTGTTTATTGGATTTGGCTTTCTGAGGCGCTGAAACCCGGCGAAAAAACTCTTGAACTTATATCCTATTACGATTGGAATGCCGAAGAAATATACAAAGCGAGCGTAAGGGATATTTTTGCGTTGGGAATTTACACGCTCCAAAAGGTTAAAAAATTCAAGGCATATCCATTGGAAAATGCAATTAAGTCCTATAACGATGCCGTTTCGACGGGAATAAAAATAATTACTCCTCGAAGTGAATTTTTCCCTGAGCAGTTAAAGAAAATAGATAACGCTCCGCTTGTTTTATATTTACGGGGCGACGAAGCGGTCTTAAAAAATGAGCTTTCAATTTCAGTAGTCGGTGCAAGAGAAGCGTCGGATTACGGCTGTGCTGTTGCAAAAGCGCTGTCCTCAGCACTTGCAGCCAAAGGCTTTACAATAGTTTCAGGCGGGGCGAGAGGAATTGACAGCGAGGCGCATTTCGGAGCACTTGAGGAGGGTGGAAAGACCGTTTGTGTAATGGGCTGCGGACTTAATGTGAATTACCTTGCAGAGTTAAACACAATGCGTGAAAAAATTGCGAAAAACGGAGCGGTAATATCCGAATATCCGCCGAAAGCGCCTGCAAGCAGAACAACATTTCCCGTAAGAAACAGAATAATTTCGGGCTTAACACTCGGAACAATTGTCGTTGAGGCAGGCGAGAGGAGCGGCTCACTCATAACCGCACGCTTGGCGCTTGAGCAAGGAAAAGACGTTTTTGCAGTTCCGGGTGATTTGGTTCATTCTTCTTTCCTCGGTACAAATAAGCTTATTCGTGACGGCGCAATTCCCGTTTTCTCTCCTAATGACATTTTAGAGGAATATTATTCCGAGTATTATGATAAAATAGTTGATAAGACACGCTTTCCTGATGATGAAATAATCAGAAGGGCACAAAAATACCTGTTAAAGCATAAACAGGAAACAGCCGAAAAAATGTCGGCAAATGTGAATGAGAAGAAAAATAACGAAAAGGTTAAACGGGAAGCTCCCGATTATTTGACCGAAGAAGCGAAAAAGATATACGCTGTTCTGACAAATGAACCGATACACGTTGATTTACTGTCGGAGCAAAGCGGACTTACTGTGGCACAAACTCTTTCTGCACTGACAGAGCTTGAGGTTTACTCGCTCGTCACGGCTCTTTCAGGCAGAAGATATACTATATAAAAGACTTATAAGGAAGAAAAACTATGTCAAAACTTGTTATTGTTGAGTCGCCGTCAAAGGCAAAAAGCATACAGAAATATTTGGGTAAGGATTACAATGTTGTGTCCTCAAAGGGTCACGTAAGAGATTTGCCTGCGGCAAGGCTCTGCGTTGATGTTGAGCACGATTTTGCGCCGAAATATGCCGTAATCAAGGGTAAGGAAAAGCTGGTTAAGGAACTTAAGACAATGGCAGATGAATCCGAAGCCGTATTTCTTGCGGCCGACCCTGACCGTGAGGGAGAAGCTATTTCGTGGCATCTTGCAACGCTTTTGGGGCTTTCAACGGATGACCTTAACCGTGTTAAGTTTAATGAAATAAATAAAAACTGTGTTACTGCGGGAATAAACAATCCTCAAAAAATAGACCTTGACCTTGTTAATGCACAGCAGGCAAGAAGAATCCTTGACAGGCTTGTGGGTTACACGTTAAGTCCGTTCGTTTCACAGAAAATTCGCAGAGGTCTTTCGGCAGGACGTGTTCAGTCTGTTGCAGTAAGGCTTGTTGTTGACCGTGAAAATGAAATAAGGGCGTTTGTGCCTGAGGAGTATTGGACTCTTGATGCTAAAATGCTCGCTCCCTCTTCAAGAAAGGCGTTTAAGGCTCAGTTTACGGGTGACGAAACAGGCAAGGTGAAAATAACCGAAAAGACACAGGCAGACGAATATCTGGCAAGACTTGATGGCGCTGATTTTACGGCGGTGTCAGTTAAAAAAGGTGTAAGAAACCGCCAGCCTGCCCCGCCCTTTACAACATCTACTATGCAGCAGGAGGCGTCAAGAAAACTCAATTTCCAGGCAAGGCGCACAATGAAGGTTGCACAGGAGCTTTATGAAGGTATTGAGGTTGAGGGCTACGGCTCGATAGGTCTTATTACTTATATGAGAACCGACTCTCTCAGAATTTCGGAAGAGGCAAGAGCGGCAGGTAACAATTACATTAAAGAGGCTTTCGGAGAAAAATATCTTCCGTCAAAGCCGAGATATTTTAAATCACGCTCAAATGCGCAGGACGGCCACGAGGCAATTCGTCCCACAACCATGGATTTAACTCCCGAAAAGGCAAAGAGCAGTTTAACTCCCGAACAGTATAAGCTGTATTCGCTTATTTGGAAACGATTTATGGCAAGCCTTATGGCTCCTTGCGTTCAGGACACAGTCAGGGCAGAGATTAGAGGCGCAAATAAGGCAGATGCGGACAACGGAAAATATGTTACATTTTCTGCAAGCGGATATTCGGTAAAATTTGACGGATATACCTGCCTTTACGAGTCAGGCTCAGACGAGCAGTCTGACGAGGACGAAGAGGGTAAACTCCCCGTAATAAACGAGGGCGATGCAATAAAGGTTAAAGAAATCGGCGGAAATCAGCACTTTACTCAGCCGCCTGCACGCTACACTGAGGCGAGCCTTATTAAAACTCTTGAGGAAACCGGTGTGGGCAGACCCTCGACTTATGCTACAATTATTTCGACTATTACTTCCCGTGAATATGTTGTCCGTGAGCAAAAGCTTTTAAAGCCGACTGAGCTTGGCGAGGCGATTACAAATCTGCTCAAAGAAAAATTCCCGAAAATTGTAAATGTAAAATTTACGGCAGGTCTTGAAAGCGAGCTTGACGAGGTTGAAAGCGGCGATACGGATTACATTAAAATGCTCCATAAATTCTATGACGAATACAGCGCCACATTAAGTAAAGCAAAGGACGAAATGAAGGGTGTTAAGGTAGAGCTTCAGGAGGATAAAACCGACGTTATCTGCGAAAAATGCGGCAGAAATATGGTTATAAAGGTTGGCAGATTCGGTAAATTCCTTGCCTGCCCAGGTTACCCCGAATGTAAAAATACAAAGCCGCTTGTGCTTGAAACAACGGCTCTTTGCCCCCTTTGCGGCGGTAAGGTAATTCAGAAAAAATCCAAAAAAGGCCATACCTTCTTCGGCTGCGGCAATTTCCCCGAATGTAATTTTATGACATGGGATAAGCCTACGGACGAAAAATGCCCCAAGTGCGGAAAATCGCTGTTTAAAAGAAAAGGCGGACTTGAGGTTTGCCTTAACGAAAATTGCGGATTTGAGCGCAAGGCAGAAAGAAAACGCAAGAAAAAAGATGAGGAATAATAAATGAGGGCAGCAGTTATAGGCGGCGGACTTGCAGGAGTGGAGTGCGCAAAGGCAATTTCACGAAACGGGATAACGGTTGACCTTTACGAAATGAAACCGAAAAAGCATTCGCCTGCACATAAATTGGATACGCTTGCTGAGCTTGTATGCTCAAACTCGCTTAAAGCAGAACGCCTTAATTCGGCGGCAGGTCTTTTAAAGGCTGAAATGGCGTTTTTAGGCTCAATTTGCGTTGAATCCGCTTATGAATGTAAGGTAGAGGCAGGCGGTGCGCTGGCAGTTGACCGATATGAATTTTCAAGAATAATAACCGAAAAAATCGAAGCAGACGAAAATATAAATATTATTCATAAAGAGGTTACGGATTTACCGTCAGGCTATGACGGAACGGTAATTTGTGCAGGACCGCTTGCGTCTGAGGGACTTTCAAAAACAATAAAGAAAATGTGCGGAGAAGGTCTTTCGTTTTTCGATGCGGCGGCGCCCATAATTTCAGCGGACAGTATTGATATGAGTTCGGCGTTTACCCAGTCACGCTATGACCGTGGCGGCAGTGACGATTACATAAACTGCCCGCTTAATAAAGAGGAATATGAAGCATTTTACGAGGCAATAATAACTGCCGAAAGTGCGGAATTACATTCTTTTGATAAGAAAAAAGATGTTTATGAAGGCTGTATGCCAATTGAAGTATTAGCGTCAAGAGGCAAAGACACAATGCGTTACGGACCTTTAAAGCCTGTCGGACTTACAGACCCGAGAACAGGTCACAGACCGTGGGCGAATTTACAGCTTCGTAAAGAAAACCGTGACGGAACAATGTATAATCTTGTAGGCTTTCAGACAAATCTTAAATTTCCCGAGCAAAAACGGGTATTTTCAATGTTCCCTGCGCTTAAAAATGCGGAATTTGTGCGCTACGGCGTAATGCACAGAAACACTTTTATTGACTCACCTCGGCTTTTGGCGGCGGATTTTTCAATGAAAAGCAATCCGCTTTTATTCTTCGGCGGTCAGATTACGGGCGTTGAGGGGTATATGGAATCGGCGGCATCGGGCATTATGGCGGGGATTAACCTTGCAAGGCGGCTTAAGGGCGAGGACACTTTAATTTTGCCCGAAGACACAATGATTGGCGCGCTCAGTCGTTATATTTCAGACGAAACAGTTAAGAACTTTCAGCCGATGGGCGCGGCATTCGGAATAATTCCGCCGCTTTCGGAAAAAATCCGTGACAAGCAGGAGCGGTATACACGACTTTCTGAAAGGGCAATGGAAAGTCTTAAAGCATATACGGCAAAATTGAATAAAAGCAAATATTGATTATATAAGGCGATTGATATGACAGAATTTGAAAAGAAAATAGGCTACGAATTTAAAAATATTGCTCTGCTTGACAGAGCGCTTACACATTCCTCTTACGCTAACGAAAAGGGCACGGGGAAGGACAATGAGCGCCTTGAATTTTTGGGTGATTCGGTTCTCGGCTTTATTACCGCGGAGTATCTTTTTGAGAATTTCAAAAACGAGCCTGAGGGCGAGCTTACGAAGAAAAGAGCATACGCTGTCTGCGAAAAAACTCTTTTTGAATACGCAAAGGAAATAGGACTTGGGGACGAAATACAGCTCGGCCACGGTGAAGAGATTACAGGCGGCAGAAACCGTCCGTCGGTTGTGTCGGATGCATTCGAGGCGCTTCTTGCCGCAATTTACCTTGACGGCGGAATTGAGTGTGCGAAAAAATTTGTGTTACCGTTCATTATTGAAGCGGCGAAGACAATGCCTGAATTTAAGGATTACAAAAGTATACTTCAAGAGGTTTTACAGCAAAATCCTGACCAGAAATTTGAATATATTGTTGTAAACGAGTCAGGTCCCGACCACGACAAGCGTTTTGAGGTAGAAATTCACCTGAACGGCAGTAATGTAATCGGCAAGGGTATTGGAACGAGCAAAAAGCGTGCCGAACAGCAGGCGGCAAAGGACGCCCTGGAGCTGATGGGATTATGAAACACGCAAATATAAGCATTTTTGTACCGCATAAGGGTTGCCCTAACAATTGCAGCTTTTGCAATCAAAAGGCAATCAGCGGGCAGACATCGCCTGCAACGGAAAAGGACGTTGTCACAGCGGTGAACACGGCAATTTCACATAAATGCGACCCGAAGAATACTGAAATAGCGTTCTTCGGCGGTAGTTTTACGGCGATTGAAAGGGAGCAGATGCTGTCCCTTTTGACCGCCGCAAAGTGTTTATTGGATAAATACGGATTTGAGGGCATAAGGGTGTCCACACGTCCCGATTTTATTGATGACGAGGTACTCTCTGTTCTTAAAAAATACGGCGTTACATCAATAGAACTTGGTGCGCAGAGTATGGATGATGAGGTTTTGTCTCTTAACCGCAGAGGGCACACTGCTGAAGATGTGAGAAAATCGTCCGTGCTTATTAAAAAATACGGATTTTCTTTAGGCCTTCAAATGATGACGGGGCTTTACGGCAGTGATTCCCAAAAAGATTTATACACAGCAAGAGAGATTATAAATTTGCATCCTGATACGGTGCGGATTTACCCTACGGTAGTGCTTAAAAATACATATTTAGGGTTTCTTTTTGAAAATGGAGAATATCTTCCCCCTAATGCCGAGGAAACCGCTCCGTTTGCGGCTCGTCTTTTAACGGAATTTGAAAATGAAGGAATAAAAGTTATAAAATTAGGTCTTCATTCGTCCGAAACCGTGGAGAGCGATATGGTCGCAGGAGCTTACCACCCGGCCTTTCGGGAGCTGTGCGAGGGGTATATTTTTCTCGGTAAAATTGAGGAACAGCTTAAAAATAAAGACAAAAATCGGGAATATACCGTTTATGTACCCCAAAAAAGTCTTTCAAAAGCAAAAGGACTTAATAAAAGAAACGAAAAAGCATTGAAAAATCAGGGATATTATTGTAAAATAAAGGGTAAAGAATTTTTAGACGAAATTGAAATTGAGGTTGAAGAAGCACTATGATATTAAAGTCGATTACAATGCAGGGCTTTAAGTCCTGTCCCGACAAAACGGTACTTCAATTTAACAGCGGAATTACGGGAGTTGTAGGCCCTAACGGAAGCGGAAAAAGCAACATTTCCGACGCTGTTCGCTGGGTTCTCGGCGAGCAGTCCACGAAGAGCCTTCGAGGCTCAAAAATGGAAGATGTTGTTTTCAGCGGAACGTCTATACGTAAGGCTTCGGGCTATGCCGAGGTTACTCTTTGCCTTGACAACAAGGACAGAACGCTGGGGAATGATAACGACGAGGTAAATATTACACGCCGTTATTATCGCTCGGGCGAAAGTGAATACAAAATCAACGGCGAGGCAGTGCGTCTTCGTGATGTTAACGAGCTTTTTATGGACACGGGTCTTGGGCGTGACGGTTATTCGCTTGTAAGTCAGGGCAAAATTGCCGACCTCATTTCGTCTAAATCGGGCGAGCGCCGTGAAATGTTTGAAGAGGCGGCAGGAATTTCCCATTTCAGGTACAGGAGAAGCGATGCGCTCAAGCGCCTTTCCCAAGCAGAAGAAAATCTTGTAAGACTGCGTGACATACTGACAGAGCTTGAAAATCGGGTAGGACCGCTCAAAATTCAGAGCGAAAAGGCTCAAAAATTCCTTGTTTTAGCGGAAGAACGGAAAAATCTTGAAATCGGAATCTGGCTTAATAACATTGACAGAACGCAGGAAAAACTGCGCGAACAGGACAGAAAAATTGACATTTCAAAGGTCAATTACGAAGAGGCGCAAAAACAGCTTGAAGATATTGAAAACAGATTAAATAATATCACGGAAGAAACGCATACAATAAATGCTCAAATTGAAGAGGTGCGCTCTTCTTCGTCGCATTTTGAGGAGCAGGCGGCGCAGCTTCTCGGTCAGGCAAAGGTTTACGAAAACTCAATTATACATAATAATGAATCTATTGAACGGTTCGAAAAGGACAAGCTGTCCGAAAATGCCAACGAGAGCGATATTGACGCTCAAATCCGTACAGCGGAAGAGGAAAAGAAGAAAGCTGAGCAGGGATTAAAAACTGCCGAAGAAAAGCTGTCCGCAGAGCTTCAGAAAATAGAGGAGCTTAGAAATGCAAACGACGAATTTGCAAATGCAGGCGCGGCGCTCTCAGCGGAAATTTCAGCCTTGACGGTTGAGCTTGCAGACAACCGAGTAATCAGCGAAACGGCAAATTCGCAGATTGAAGATTTAAACAACAGAATTGCTTCAATAGATGAACTTTTAGGCGACAGAAAAGATACCTTGCACAATCTCCAAAGTGCTTGTGACAAGGCAAAAGCAGACCTTGACAAATGCACGGAAGAGTTAACGGAGTATAAAAACGCATCTCTCGGATATAAAATCAAAGTAGATTCAAGAAAAGAAAAGGACGAAAAAATCAAAGCAGAGCTTACCTCTTTACTTACCGAAATTCAAAGAAAGCAGGAAAGATTGCGTATTCTCTCTGATATGGAAAAGAATATGGAGGGTTATCAGGGCGCAGTAAAGGCTGTAATGAACGAGCAAAAAAGAGGTGCTCTCAAAGGTATTCACGGCGCACTTTCACAGCTCATTACCGTAAAAGATAAATATTCCGTTGCAATTGAAACGGCTCTCGGTGCGGCGCTTCAGAACATTGTTGTCGAAACACAGAACGATGCAAAAAGAGCTATTGAATATCTTAAAAATTCGCACGGCGGCAGAGCAACATTTTTGCCGATTGATGCTGTTAAAGCAAGGAATTTTGATGAAAAAGGACTTGACGGGCAGTACGGCTTTGTAAGCGTGGCATCAGACCTTGTTTCGGTTGACGTTAAATATCAGGCGATTATTGAAAATCTGCTCGGCAGAACAGCCGTTTGCGAGGATATGGACTCGGCTGTCGCAATGACGAGAAAATATAACAACAGATTTAAAATTGTAACACTTGACGGTCAGGTTATGAACCTCGGCGGTAGTATGACGGGAGGCTCAAAGGCGCACGGCGTGGGTATGCTCTCCCGCGGAAGTGAAATTGAAAAGCTTCGTAAAACCGTTAAAGAGCTTGAAGAGAAAAGGGATGTTACATTACAGCGCGCAAAGGAAATCGCGGAGGATTTGGCGGCGGCAACAGCAGACCTTAACGGAATTGAGGGCGACATTATTACTCACAATGAGGAAAAAATTCGTCTTGAGGGCGAATATAAGCTTGCACTTGAACAGTTTGAAAATTCCGCAGGCGGAGTTAAAGAGTTACTTTCCGAGCAGGAGATACTCACCGAACGCATTGAAAAAATTAAATCAGACAGCGAAGAGGCTGCAAAAAAGGTTACAGAGCTGACTGCGCTTATTTCCGAGAAAGAAAAATCTCTCGGTGATATTACGGGCGGGCGTGAAAATGCCGACCGTGACAGGGAAAATTTAGCGTCTTTGATTGAGAGCATACGACTTGAAATTTTAGGATTTAAAAAGGATATTGAATCGAATGATGACAGCATAAGGCGCCTCGGCGTTTATAAAAATTCGCATATTTCCCGCACGGACGAGCTGAATAAAGAGATTGAGGCGTTGAAAAATAAAAATATCTGGCTTCAAAAGGATATTGATTCGCTGAATTTGTTCGCTGAAGAGCTGAAAAATAAAGGCGCAGACGCAAAAACAGCGGTCACAGAGCTTATTTCCAAGCGTGAAGCGCTCGAGAAGGACTCAACAAATCTCCGTGCACTTGAAAAAGAAAAATCGGCAGAAAGAGAGAGCATCAGCGGCGAGCTTGCCCGTCTTGAGGAGCGAAAGGCATCAATGCTGGGCGAGTTTGAGGAGTTTAACTCAAAGCTTTATGACGAATACGGGCTGACCCGCCGTGAGGCGCAAGCTCTCGGAATTGTGATTGAGAATATTCAGGAGTCACGGTCAAAGCTTTCCGAAATTAAGAGTGAAATTAAATCGCTTGGCTCGGTAAATGTGGGAGCTATTGACGAATACAAGGAAGTGTCTGAAAGATACGAATTTATGTCAAAGCAAATCGGCGATGTTGAAAAGTCAAAGGCGGAGCTTTTAAAGCTCATAGACGAGCTTACTACTAATATGAGTATTCGTTTCCGTGAACAGTTCCAAAGAATAAACACATCCTTCGGCGAAACATTTTCGGAGCTTTTCGGCGGCGGCAAAGCGGAATTACAGCTTGAGGACGAAATGAACGTGCTCGAATGTGACATTGAAATTAAGGTTCAGCCGCCGGGCAAGAATATTCAGAATATCAACCTTTTGTCGGGCGGTGAAAAGGGACTTTCCGCAATCGCATTGCTTTTCGCAATATTAAAGGTTACCCCGTCGCCGTTCGTAATATTTGACGAGGTTGAGGCGGCGCTTGACGATGTAAACGTTGCGCGTTACGCGCAGTATGTCCGCAGAATGACGAAGAATACGCAGTTTATTCTCATAACTCACCGCCGAGGCACAATGGAAGAGGCGGACGTGCTTTACGGCGTGACAATGCAGGAAGAGGGCGTATCCAAGATTTTAGAGTTAAAAACAGCAGAGATGGCAAAGAAATTGGGGTTAGCATAAACAAAGGTAGGACAATGTAGGGCGGGGTTGCGGGTGTCCGGTGGACACCTTTAAGCGAAGCTTAAAAGCAACGACCGAGTCGGTAGGCGAGACCTTGCTCACGCCGATAAAGAGGTATAACATATGTTTTTAAACTTTAACACAACAGAGGAACGCCGTCCATTCGGTGGCTCTGCATTTCTTGAAATACAGTATTGCAAAATATTAAAAATCAAGCCGTTAAAAAGAATAGTTTCAACAGACTCTATTAAAAATTGGGATAATTCATCTTTGTATGTCTATGATGATGACATCGAAAAATTTTATGACGAATATGCTGAAATTTTGCAAAACGGAGTTTATAATAATTTGTGTGAAGGCAGGTTAGACACCTGCGGAATAAATTATTATGATTCGGATAGAGTTTTGGCTATTATTGAAAGGCTAAAAAACAAAAAACCTACAGAATATGATATTTTACTTGAATGGTTAAATAATGGCTTGAATAAAAATGGTTTTTATATTTTGGGCATATAAAATTTTAACGGGGCGCCGAGTTACGGCTTCGCCAAGACCATTTTGTCCGTTTTGCGGACATTTCCCCTGGAAGGGGAATAACGACATCCCCTACGAACTCAATGTTTGGTTTGATAAATAAATAATTCTCGAAAGGATTTTCATTATGGGAATTTTTAAAAAAATAAATTTCGGACTTTCAAAAACAAGAAACAAAATGGCAGGAGCTATCGACGATATGCTCGACAGCTTTGACGAGATTACCGACGACCTTTACACAGAGCTTGAGGAAATCCTCGTTATGGGTGACGTTGGCGTTACAACCGCCGTTCAGATAACGGAAAAGCTCAAGGAAGAAACGGCAAAGGGAAAAATTAAAAACACGGCTGAAATCCGCGCAAAAATAAAAGAAATTGTTGCCGATATGCTTTACGGCGGCGAGGATATGGGGCTTATAACCGTTCCGTCAATAATTCTCGTTATCGGCGTAAACGGCGTGGGCAAAACAACTACAATAGGCAAAATGGCGGCGATGTATAAAGCTCAGGGCAAAAAGGTTATTATGGGTGCGGCGGATACCTTCCGTGCGGCGGCTATTGACCAGCTTCAGGTTTGGGCGGACAGAGCAGGCGTTGACATTGTTAAGCACAAAGAGGGTGCAGACCCTGCCGCAGTTGTATTTGACACAATAAACGCCGCAAAGTCAAGGGACAGCGAAATAATCATTATTGACACTGCGGGGCGTCTTCACAACAAGAAAAATCTTATGGACGAGCTTAATAAGATTTACAGAGTTATTGACCGTGAGCTTCCTTACTCTGACCGCGAGGTTCTTTTGGTGCTTGACGCAACAACGGGGCAGAATGCAGTAAATCAGGCGCGTGAATTTCAGAATGTCGCCGAGATTACGGGAATTGTGCTTACAAAGCTGGACGGGACTGCGAGAGGCGGCGTTGTTCTTGCAATTAAAAACGAACTTGGAATCCCCGTTAAGTTTGTCGGCGTAGGCGAACAGATTGACGATTTACAGCCCTTTAATCCGACGGCGTTTGCGGATGGACTTTTCGATAAAATTGATTACAAGGAAGAGGACGATGTTTCACTTCTTGACAATATAACTCCGACAGAACACGTTCACAACTCCTTTGACGAGTTAGCTGAGCTTGACGAGGCAGTTTCGGCAATGCTTGGAGAAATTATTCCCGATGCTGTTCCCGAAACGGCGGATGAAAATGAAGAAAATCCTGCAAATACCGAGGAACAAACGGAAGAAAACGAACAAGTGACCGAGGAAGAGACAACAGACGGAGAAGAGCAGGAAGAGAATACTGCTGAAACTGAAGCAGAAGAAAAATCGGAAGAGAATTACGAAAACAGCAAAAAGAAAGAAAAGAGGGGTTTCTTTGGACTTTTTAATCGCCACTCATAATATGAAAAAAAGAGCCGAGCTTGAAAGAATATTAAAGCCGCTCGGCATAAATGTACTTACTGCCGAAGAGGCGGGAGTGAATTTAACAGATGTTGAAGAAACGGGCACAACCTTTGAGGAAAATGCCGAATTAAAAGCACAATCGGGCTGTAAAGAGAGCGGAATGCCCTGCATTGCGGACGATTCGGGGCTTATGGTTGACGCACTCGACGGAGCACCGGGAGTTTACTCCGCAAGGTTTGCAGGCGGTCACGGCGACGACAGAAAAAATAACGACAAATTGATGGACTGTCTGAAAGATGTTAAAGCAGAGGACAGAACGGCAAAATATGTAGCCTGTGTGTGCTGTGTATTCCCCGACGGCAGAAAATTTACCGTTAGGGGCGAATGTCACGGGGTTATCGGTTTTGAGGAAAAGGGAAGTAACGGCTTCGGCTATGACCCGCTTTTTTACATTGACGGAAGAGCATTTGCGGAATTTCTGCCCGAAGAAAAGGACAAAATAAGCCATAGAGGAAACGCTCTTCGCAAACTCGCCGAGGAGCTGCCGAAATATTTGTAAATTGATAATTAAAAATTTGACCCCTCATCAGTCACTTCGTGACAGCTTCCCCCGAGGGGGAAGCCGAAAAAAGCCTTCCCCTGCTTGAGGGGAAGGGGGACCGCCTTGGCGGTGGATGAGGTGTAACGAAACATCGGTAACAGTAAATGGTATAATTAGGAGATAAATATGACAAGTAAGGAAAGAGCAAATTTAAGAGCGCAGGCAAATTCCCTTGAAGCACTTTTTCAGGTGGGAAAGGGCGGAATTTCAGACGCACTCATTAAGCAGACAGACGACGCTTTAACAGCACGCGAGCTTATAAAATTAAAGGTTTTAAGAGAAACCTGCCCCAATACGCCCAGAGAGGTTGCCGAAGAATTGGCAAGTAAGACAAAATCTGACGTAGTCGGAGTTATCGGCGGAGTTATGATTTTATACAGATATAACAAGAAGCTCCACGAGGGCGAAAAGAAAAAGACTAACAGATAAAAGTCAAAACAAGTAAAATAATGCAGGGCGGTGTTGCGGGTGTCCTGTGGACACCTCTCGAATGAAATGAGAGAAGCAACGACCGCAGCGGAAGCGAAGACATTGCTCCCGCCAACGAAGAGGACAAAGAAATGAAAATCGGTATTTTCGGCGGAACGTTTAATCCGCCCCACAAGGGCCACGCCAGAATGGTAGAAAAAATGGCAAAAGAGCTTTCTCTTGATAAGGTGATGATTATTCCGAATAAAAAGCCCACGCACAAGCGCTGTGATGATTTAGCGGACAATGAGGACAGGCTGAATATGTGCCGTATGGCATTTAAAAACCCGATTTATGAAATCAGTACAATGGAAATGGACAGAGAGTCGGATAGCTACACAATTTACACGGTTGACGAGATACTTAAAAAGTATCCGAACGCAGAGCTTTATCTGATAATCGGTTCAGATATGTTTTTGATGTTCCACAAATGGTATAAGCACAAGGAGCTTTTGGAAAAATGCACGGTCTGCGTTGCCGTTCGTGAGAATCAGGATACAATAAACGCTCTTCGTTCGTATGCGTTCAGCAATTTGGGAATTTACATTAAAGAGCTTGACGCAAAAAATATTCACATTTCGCCAATGGACCCGTTTGAGGCAAGCTCCAGCGAAATTCGGGAGCTTATTTCCGAAAACAGGAGCGTTTACGGAATAGTCGAGCCGGAAATAATAGAGTATATGGAGAGCCGAAAGCTTTATGGATACGGAAAGAAACAGTGAATTTTTGGATATACTAAAGCAGAAGCTGACGCCGAGTAGGCTTTACCATTCTGTTTGTGTTGCAGAGCAGGCTCGTCATTTAGCGGAAAAATATGGCGGAGATACTGAAAAAGCATACACTGCGGGCTTAATTCATGATATAATGCGTTATGAACCGCCCGAAGAAATGCTGAAAATAATTGACAGTGACGGTAAATACAAATTGACACCGCTTGAACGGAAAATTACGGTTACTCTTCACGCAGTTGCAGGCGAGGTTTATTTGAGAACAAAATTGGGTGTTACAGACGAAGAAATACTTTCGGCGGTGCGTTACCACACAACGGGCAAAGAGAAGATGACACTGCTTGAAAAAATAATCTATGTTGCGGACCTTACGAGCGAGGACAGGGATTACCCCGATGTAGCCGAGGTTCGGGAAACGGCAGAGCAAAGTCTTGAAAAGGCAACGCTTCGGGGACTTTCGTTCACAATTGAGAGCAATGCACATAAAAACAAGCCTATTCACATTGACACAGTAAAGGCATATAATTACCTTGCAGAAAGGATTGAATAAAAATTATGGAAAGACAGGAGCTTGTGGAGAACATTGTCAAAATTCTTGACAACAAAAAGGCAACTGACATAAAAGCACTTCACATTACTGACCTTACGGTAGTTGCGGACTATTTTGTAATCGCAACAGGTACGTCGGGAACGCACATACGCTCCCTTGCGGACGAGGTTGAAGTCGAAATCAAAAAAATGGGAACAGAGCCGAGAGGCGTTGAGGGCAAAACGACGGGTTGGATTCTTCTTGATTACGGCTCGGTTATTGTTCACATCTTCACACCTGACCAAAGAGAGCTGTTTAACCTTGAACATCTTTGGGCGGACGCTGAGGAAACCGATATAAGCAAATTTATTACCGAATAATAAAAAGAGGATAATGATTTATGAACTACGATTTTAAAAATGTTGAACCGAAATGGCAGGAAAAATGGGAGGAGGAAGGCGTTTTTCACGCTCAGGACAATTCCGACAAGAAGAAATTTTATGCGCTTGTTGAATTTCCGTATCCGAGCGGTGCAGGTATGCACGTAGGTCACATTAAGGCTTATTCGGGTCTTGAGGTTGTGTCCCGTAAAAGGAGACTTCAGGGCTACAATGTTCTTTTCCCCATAGGCTTTGACGCTTACGGACTTCCCACTGAAAACTACGCTATTAAAACAGGTATTCATCCGAGAAAGGTTACGGATATGAATATCGAAAAATTCACAAGTCAGTTAAAGCGCGTAGGCTTTTCGTTCGACTGGACAAGAGTAATTGACACCACGCAAGAGGATTATTACAAATGGACACAGTGGATTTTCCTTAAAATGTTTGAAAACGGACTTGCATTCCGTGATAAAACATTAGTTAACTACTGCCCGTCCTGTAAGGTTGTTCTTTCAAATGAGGATTCACAGGGCGGTAAATGCGACATCTGCCACAGCGATATTGTTCAGAAATCAAAGGACGTTTGGTATTTGCGTATTACCGAGTATGCCGACAAACTTCTTGAGGGCTTAAAGGAAGTTGATTATCTTCCGAATGTTAAGCTCCAGCAGGAGAACTGGATAGGCAAATCAAGAGGCGCGTTTGTTACATTCTCTGTAAATGAGGCTGACGAGAGCTTTAAAATTTACACAACACGTCCGGACACGCTTTTCGGCGTAACCTTTATGGTTATGGCTCCCGAACATCCGATTATTGATAAGTATGCAGAGCTTATCGGCAATATGGACGAGGTAAAGGCTTACAGAGCAGAGTGTGCAAAGAAAACAGAATTTGAGAGAACACAGCTTGTAAAAGAAAAAACGGGCGTAAAGCTTCAGGGATTTACAGCAAAGAACCCCGTAAACGGCAAGGATATTCCGATTTACATATCCGATTATGTTATGATGGGCTACGGAACGGGCGCTATTATGGCTGTTCCTGCGCACGACCAGCGTGACTATGACTTTGCAAAGAAATTCGGTATTGATATTATTGAGGTTATCAAGGGCGGAGACATTTCTAAAGAGGCTTACACAGGCGACGGCGAAATGGTTAACTCAGGCTTCCTTAACGGTATGACGAATAAAAAGGATTCCATTGCAAAGATGATTGACTACCTCTCCGAAAAAGGCATCGGTGAGGGCGGCGTTCAGTACAAAATGAAGGACTGGGCATTTAACCGTCAGCGTTATTGGGGCGAGCCTATTCCGATTGTTCACTGCCCTGAGTGCGGAATGGTTGCAGTGCCCTATGAAGAATTACCGCTTAAGCTTCCTGAGGTTGAAAATTTTGAACCCGGTCAGGACGGCGAAAGCCCGCTTGCAAAAATTGATGCATTTGTTAATTGCAAATGCCCGAAATGCGGCGGAGACGCAAAGCGTGAAACCGACACAATGCCCCAGTGGGCAGGTTCTTCGTGGTATTTCCTGCGTTACATTGACCCGCACAACACAAAGGCTTTGGCAAGTCCCGAAAAGCTTAGCTATTGGGGTCCTGTTGACTGGTACAACGGAGGAATGGAGCACGTTACACGCCACCTTATCTATTCAAGATTCTGGCACAGATTCCTTTATGACATCGGCGCAGTTCCGTTCCCCGAGCCGTATTTAAAGAGAACCGCACAGGGACTTATTTTAGGCCCTGACGGCGTTAAAATGAGTAAATCGAGAGGAAATGTCATTGACCCGAATGAGGTTGTTGATGTTTACGGCGCAGACGTTCTTCGTACTTACGTACTGTTTATGGGCGATTATGAGCAGGCGGCTCCGTGGAGCGAGTCGAGCGTTAAGGGCTGTAAGAGATTTGTTGACAGAATTTGGAATCTTCAGGAAATTCTCACAGACGGCGACGAATATTCAAAAGAGCTTTCAAGTGCTTTTCACAAGACCGTTAAAAAGGTCAGCGAGGATATTGAAGGTATGAAATTCAATACCGCAATCGCCGCACTTATGACGCTTCTTAACAAAATTTACGACAACGGCAAGATAAACAAAGCAGAGCTTAAAACGTTTATTTTGCTTGCAAGTCCGTTTGCCCCCCATATTACAGAGGAAATTTGGTCACAGCAGAATTTCGGCGAAATGCTTGCAAAGGACGGCGTATGGCCGAGCTATGACGAGTCAAAATGCATTGACGATTCAGTTGAAATCGTTGTTCAGATTAACGGAAAAATCCGCGCAAAGCTTACTGTTCCGACGGACATTTCAAATGAAGATGCAATTACTTTAGCGAAAAACGATGAAAAAATTGCAGAAGAAATAAGCGGCAAAAATATCATCAAAGAAATCTATGTTAAAGGTAAGCTTGTAAATATTGTTGCAAAATAAAAGATAATCAGGGCGGTGGGGGTATTCTCCCACCGTTTGTGTTTTGGCTTCCCCTTGGGGGGAAGCAGAGGTCTACGCTGGAAATCTGCATCCATTGAGAGAGTGGAATTTGTAGGGAACGACGACCTCGGCGTTCCGCGGATAAACTATTTGTTAAATAAAAGTTCAAAACGGCGGGAACAAGCTGTTCCTACAGTCCTATTAAAATTGAGGTTAAAATGTCACTTTTTATTTGTCCCAAATGCAAGGAACAACTGAATAAAACTGCAAACGCTCTTGTCTGCAAAAACGGTCATTCCTTTGACGTGGCACGGCAGGGCTATGTTAATTTGCTTATGCCGAATAAGCGTCATTCGGTGTCCCCCGGTGATTCACGTGAAATGGTATTAAGCCGCCGCCGTTTTCTTGAAGGCGGAAAATATGAGATTTTTTCGGATAAACTGAATGAAATTGTTGCCGTACTTTCAGCAAATAGTCAAAAAACAACTATTATAGATTGCGGCTGCGGCGAGGGGTATTATGACGGCAGACTGTGCGAACAACTTGATAAGTTAAAAATTAACTATGAACTTTTCGGCTTTGATATTTCCAAAGAAGCGGTTAAAGCCGCCGCAGGAAAATACAAGCAAATTTCCCTTGCGGTTGCCAGCACCTTTGACATTCCCGTGAAAGAAAATACGGCGGACATTGCACTTGCAATTTTTTCGCCTATGGTAGAAAAAGAATTTTGCAGAATTTTAAAACCGAACGGTTATTTAATTTATGCAGTCCCCGGCGTTCGGCATCTTATGGGGCTTAAAGAGGCGGTCTATGATGAGCCGTATGAGAATACTAAAAAAGACACGATGTATAATGGCTTTCGGTTAACAGACAGATGCTCTGCCACAGGAGCGATAACCGTTTCGGGTGAAGAGGCGGTTGACCTTTTCAAAATGACTCCGTATTATTATAAAACAGAGCTTTCAGCGATAGATAAAATTCGTCTAAAGGGCGAAATTGAAACTGAAATACAGTTTGACTTTTTAGTATATAAGAAAGAGGAGAGGAAAAGCAATGAAAATATTTGACATTTCAAGAGACATTTTATCAGCTGAGGTTTACCCCGGTGACCCTGAGCCGAGGCTTAAAAAAGTTGCGGAGATTGAAAAGGGCGCCGAATACAATTTGAGTGAGATTTCAATGTGCCTGCACAACGGAACGCACATTGATGCACCGCTCCATTTCTTCAGCGACGGCAGTGACATTTCGTCTGTTGACCCCACAGCGTTCGTCGGTCCGTGTGTTGTGGTCGAAGTGCCCGAGGGGATAATTACGGGCGATATAGTGGAGCGTTATTTCCCGAGAAATACGAAAAGAATCCTTATAAAATCAAACGGCAAGGCGTTTTTACATGAAACTGCCGCAACAATTCTTTCGGTGCTCGGCTGTTATTTGGTGGGAACTGATGCGCAGTCGATTGAAACGGCAGAGTCGGGCGGACGGACTCACAGGGCGCTTTTGGCAGATAACATTGCAATTTTAGAGGGGCTTGACCTTAAAAACATTAAAGAGGGCGACTATTTTCTTGTTGCGCCGCCGCTTAAAATTGAGGGAGCAGAGGCGGCGCCGTGCAGAGCGCTTTTAATTTCGGACTACATTTTCTGGAGCGGAGAGAAACATTGATGCCACTTTCAAAAAATCAGGAAATAAAACTTCATATTGACTCGGTTTCCTCAGAGGGGAGCGGAGTAGGACGGTATGACGGACAGGCGGTTTTTGTATCGGGTGCGGCCGAGGGAGATGAGCTTCTCGTTCACATAATAAAGGCGAAAAAGACCTATGCAGTCGGCAAAATCGTGGAAATTTTAACCCCGTCAAAGGACAGAACAGAGGTCGACTGCCCGTATTTTAAACAGTGCGGCGGCTGTGTTTACAGGCACATAAGCTATGAGACCGAAAAGCGTATTAAAATGCAAAAGGTGAAAGACGCTTTTTTGCGAATCGGGCACATTGACATTCCCGTAAAAGAAATTATTACGGCGAATACGGAGCGGTACAGAAATAAGGCGGAGTACCCTGTGGGAAGAACGGCAAACGGCGTTAATATCGGCTTTTATGCCAACCGCTCTCACAGAATAATTGACGCTGAGGACTGCCTTTTACAGCCTGCGGAATTTGCCGAAATAACGGAAATTATCCGTAAATGGATATTTGAAAATCACGTTTCCGTGTGGAACAGCGAAACGGGCGAAGGGCTTTTACGCCATATTTATATTCGCAAAGGATTTGTTTCGGGCGAAATAATGGTCTGTCTTGTTGTGAACGGTGAAAGTGTGCCGAACGAGGAACGGCTGATAGGCGAGCTTTCAAAAATCACGGGAATGGCAAGCATAGCGTTGAATGTCAATACCGAAAACACCAATGTGATTTTGGGCGATAGAGTTAAAACGATTTGGGGAAGTGAGAAAATCAGCGATACGCTCTGCGGAGTTGAAATAGAGCTTTCACCGCTGTCGTTTTATCAGGTAAATCATGACGGAGCAGAAGCCCTTTACAAAAGAGCGGCGGAATATGCTGCACTTACGGGCAGTGAAACGGTGATTGACCTTTACTGCGGAGCGGGAACAATAGGGCTTTCAATGGCTCATAAGGCAAAAAGGGTTATCGGCGTTGAGATTATTCCCGAGGCGGTGGAGGACGCAAAGAAAAATGCCGAGCGAAACGGCATCAGAAACTCAGAATTTTACTGTGCGGATGCGAGTGCGGCAGTTAAAATGCTTCGGGATAAAGATATTAAACCCGATGTTGTTTTGCTTGACCCGCCCAGAAAAGGGTGCAGTAGAGAGGTACTCGCCTGTGTCGCAGAAATGAACCCCGACCGAATAGTATATATTTCCTGTGACGTTTCGACACAAGCGCGCGACTGCGCAATTCTAAAAGACCTCGGCTATGAACCGACTGAAGCAACCCCCGTCGATATGTTCCCGAGAACAAGCCATGTGGAATGCTTGGCGGTGATGACAAAAATTGATAAGTAGTGGAGAAAATGTGAATGACAGAAGTAAGATTCTATGACAGCATAGATGATAATTTACTAAAATTTGCCGTTATTGCGGCTAAGACAAACGGCAAATGGGTTTTCTGTAAGCACAAAAACAGAAGCACATTGGAAATGCCCGGCGGTCACAGAGAAAATGGCGAGGACATTCTTGCTACGGCTAAAAGAGAATTATATGAGGAAACGGGAGCAATTCGGTTTGAAATTAGACCTGTTTGCTTGTATTCCGTGACAGCTCCGAATAATTTTGACGGAAATGAAACCTTTGGTATGCTGTATTATGCCGATATTTCAGAATTTGAAAATGAGCTTCACTGTGAAATAGAGAAAATTGTTATTACAGATAATTTACCGACAGATTGGACATATCCCGAAATACAACCTGCTTTGTTAAAAGAAATAAGAAAAGTAACAGGGAAATAAAGATATATTTCTTTGAAAGAAAAGACATAAAAAAATAGAAATATGATGTTCATTTTGTCATATCCTGCTATGTTTAGTGCATAGCGGTGATGTCACGAATTTAAAAACAGAATTGGATTGTTAAGGAGATGATGCTATGGTAAAAATAATCGGGGCGATTGTATTAGGCATAATATC
The DNA here is from genome assembly GCA_002490425.1 of Ruminococcaceae bacterium UBA7217. Taxonomy (GTDB): domain Bacteria; phylum Bacillota; class Clostridia; order Oscillospirales; family Acutalibacteraceae; genus Fimenecus. The sequence continues at coordinate 38,339 of DKTZ01000013.1, read as the reverse complement.
AGCCGTCTGTTTTGTAATAAGCATTTTGCAGTTTAGGGAAAAAGGCTTTCTGTTCAACAATGCATATATCGGTGCATCAAAGCAAGATAGGGAAACCATGGATAAAAAACCGCACTACAAACAGTCGGGAATTGTATTTGCTTTAATCGGAATTATCTTCTTAATAAATGCGATAGAAATGATATTGCAAACGAAATGGCTCTTTTATTTGGGAACAGCGGTTGAAATTGCAGTGGTAGTGTATGCGATTGTATCATCAATTGCCATAGAGAAACAGAAAAAGTGAATTTTGATTTTACGGAAAGAATATTATGATTGAGAAAATACAGGTATTTTTTGAAAATGCCCGGCTGATGTCAGAAGAATTGGGGATTATACCGCTGATGTACGGCTCTCTGGGGCTGGAATATTTGACGGGCAAAAACTTAAATGTTGATGATATTGATATTTTGATACCCGAAGTTTTTATCACTGAAAAATGGGTCGGGTTTAAGAAACTTCTTGAGAAAAACGGGTATGTGCTCACAGATGAAAGCGAGCATACGTTTGACAAAAACGGAGTTCACTATTCCTATGCAGGGATAGAAGATTTAGAGCCTTTTGCGGATATTTGTATATCTGACATAGCGGAAATAAAAAAGGAAAATACCCGTTTCAAACTGCTGTCTTTGGAACAGTATTTAAAGGTTTATACCGCCTCGGCAAAGGACGGATACAGAACAGAAATAAGAAACAAAAAAGATTCTGATAAAATTAAATTTATAAAAGAACAGTTGCGAAATTAGTTCAATTTTTTTAATTTTTGACTTGCTTCTCACGGTGCTAAAATAATCCTCCCTCTGACGAGGGAGGTGACAAAATCATTGATTTTGTCGGAGGGAGAGACAAATAAATGCTTCCTTATAATAAAGATTTAATAAAGCTTGCAAAGGCAAATCGGAAAAATATGACGCCTTGGGAAATTAAGCTTTGGAATTACTTTTTGCGAGATTATCCTATTCGCTTTCAAAGACAAAAGGTTATTGATAATTATATTGTTGATTTTTACTGTGCAAAGGCACATCTTGTCATTGAGTTAGATGGTGGCGGACACTATACTGAAGAGCAACAGGAATATGACAACAAGCGCACAAAAATATTAGAAAAATACGGACTTAAAGTTATAAGAATTTGTAATATTGAGATTGATAATAATTTTCACAATGTTTGTGAATATATTGACCGCGAGGTTAAAAATCTCTCCCCCAGTCAGCTTCGCTGACAGCCCCCTCGTCAGATGGGGCAGAAGTAAATATTAAGATAAAAGGTGGGCAAAATCTGTGAATAGCGAGCTTTCGGAATTTTCAAAGGAAGAGCTGATAAGGCTTATAGAAATATATTCAAAAAACTGGCTTGCTCTTGACGGTGTTTGGTTTCAGTCGGTTGAAAAAATTGACGGAATGGACAAAGCGATGCTTCACGATAAAAATGCGTGGGAGCGGTTTACCGTTATCGAGGCAAAAAGGATTAAGGATTTTTTGGGACTCGGGGAACATTCGGGTCTTGAAGGGCTGGAAAAAGCCTTAAAGCTCCGTTTTTATGCAAACCTCAACGAAGCAACCTTTGAATATATTAACGGAAAACTTATTTATACAATGAAAAAATGCCGTGTTCAGACCGCCAGGGAGCGCAAGGGTATGCCATACCACCCGTGCAAATCGGTAGGTATTGTAGAATACAGCGGTTTTGCTAAAACAATTGATGACAGAATTGAATGTAAGTGCCTCAGCTGTTATCCTGATGTTACGGACGAGAGCTGTTGCTGTAAGTGGGAGTTCAGCCTGAGGGATTAACCGCAAAGGACATAAAATTCGGGTTGAAATTGCATTTAAATAAGTTTATAATATTCAGAACATAAACGCTGATAAAACAAATCGGCTATGATATACCGAAAACAGCGGATATTTTGATAAAAGGGCAGATTATGAAAAGGGTTACTGATTTTCTTAAAAAAGAACTTATGCTGACAGCGGCTGTTGCCGCTGCGGCGGTTTCGCTGTTCATTTCACCGCCGAATGCCGATTTGCTTAAAAGCATAGATTGGCGCACGCTTGTAACGCTGTTTATGATGCTGACGGTTCTTGAGGGCTTTAAAAAAGAGAATATTTTCAGACCGATACTTAAATTTGCCGAAAAAATCGGCGGAATTTTGGGACTTTCTTTTTTCCTGATTTTCGGCGTTTTCTTTTCGTCAATGTTTGTGACGAATGATGTTTCGCTTATAATTTTTGTACCGCTTACGGTAATTCTTTTCCGCTCGGGCGGCAAAGAAAAATACATACTTCCTGTTATTTCAATGGAAAATATTGCGGCGATAAGAGGTTCGCTTCTGCTCCCGTTCGGAAGTCCGCAAAATCTTTTTTTATACGGAAAATCGGGCGTTTCGGCAGGCTCGTTTATTTTGCATATGTCGCCGCTCTGGGCTTCGTCCGCCGTACTGCTGAGTATTTTTATTATTGTTCTTTACAGAAAAGATTTGAAAGAGAAAATAGAATGGCAGGGAAATATTACAGAGGAATGGAATCCGAAAAGAAAAAGACAGAGGTTGATTTATCTGTGCCTTTTTGTTATGATTATTTTTACTGTTTTAACGAGAACGCCGTATTATCTCGGTGTGTCGGCGGTTGTTCTTTGCGCGGTGCTTGTGTTTGACAGAGAAATACTCATAAAGACCGATTACGTTTTGATTCTGACATTCTTTTGCTTTTTCGTTTTTTCATCATCCATTGCGGCAAACAGCAGGATTTCAGGCTTTCTCACAAGCTCGGTCGGCGGACATGAATATGTTTGGGGCATACTTTTAAGTCAGATTATTTCAAATGTGCCTGCATCTATTGTGCTTTATCCGTTTACGAAAAATTTAGCGGCACTTTTGTACGGCGTTGACACAGCAGGGCTTTGCTCGCTCATCGGTTCGCTTGCCTCGGTAATAAATTACAGAATTTATGTACGTGAATACCCCGAAAACGGAAGAAAATTCATTAAAACGTTTACTCTTATCAGCTTAGCGTTTTTTGCAGTAGTTGCCGTACCGGGATTTTTAATATCAAAGTATTGGACTTTTTAGCTTAGAAAGGAAATATATATGCGTGAATTTAAAAAATCTTCAAAACTTGACAATGTGCTTTATGATGTAAGAGGACCTGTTGTTGAAGAGGCGGCAAGAATGGAAGCGAGGGGAATGCACGTATTAAAGCTTAATATAGGCAATCCTGCTCCGTTCGGTTTTCGTACACCCGACGAGGTAATTTACGATATGCAGCGTCAGTTGACCGATTGCGAGGGATATTCCGATGCTAAGGGTCTGTTTTCGGCGAGAAAAGCTATAATGCAATATGCGCAGAATAAAAATATACCGAATGTGTCGGTTAACGATATTTACACGGGCAACGGAGTCAGCGAGCTTATAAATTTAAGTATGTCGGCACTTCTTGACAGCGGCGACGAGGTTCTCGTACCCTCTCCCGATTATCCGCTTTGGACTGCCTGTGTTACTCTTGCAGGCGGAACGGCGGTGCACTATATTTGTGATGAAAGTGCCGAGTGGTATCCTGATATTGATGACATCAAGAGCAAAATAACCGACAGAACAAAGGCGATTGTTATAATCAATCCCAACAACCCGACAGGTGCACTTTACCCGAAAGAACTTTTATTGCAAATCGTGCAGATTGCAAGAGAAAACGGAATTATGATTTTCTCTGATGAAATCTATGACCGTCTTGTAATGGACGGCGAGGAGCATATTTCAATAGCGTCCCTTGCTCCCGACGTTTTTTGCGTTACGTTCAGCGGACTTTCAAAATCCCATATGATTGCAGGCTACAGAATAGGCTGGATGGTTCTCAGCGGTGACAAGAGCGTTGCTAAGGATTACATTGAGGGGCTTAATATGCTTTCCAATATGCGCCTTTGCTCAAACGTGCCTGCACAGTCGATTGTGCAGACGGCTTTGGGCGGCTATCAGAGCGTAAACAAATATATTGTTCCCGGCGGCAGAATTTACGAGCAGAGAGAATATATTTACAAAGCGCTCAATGACATTCCCGGAATTACTGCAGTTAAACCCAAGGCGGCGTTTTACATTTTTCCGAAAATTGACACGGAAAAATTCAAAATTCATAATGACGAGCAGTTTGCACTTGATTTGCTCCGTGAGAAAAAAATTCTTATTATCCACGGCGGTGGATTTAACTGGAAAGATCCCGATCATTTCCGTGTAGTTTATCTTCCACGTATTGAGGTGCTCAAAGAGGCAACAGAGAGTATTGCCGATTTCCTCTCTTCTTACCGTCAGGACTGATTTAATAAAGTATTTTGTATCGGACGCCGACTCGGCGTCCCGTTTTTTGTAATCTGCAAAAGAATTCTATATAACAGCATTTTGACGGAAATATCTCACTTTTTTTGACTGTTTCGCCGATTTACAAAAATGCCTGAAAATGTTAAACTAAAATATAATTTTATTTTGGAGGATTATGTTTATGAAAAAGAACGCAAGAAAAATAGTTTCTGTTGTTCTTGCCGTTGTTTTGGCGTTTTCTGCCGCTGTCGGAACATTTGCTGTTTCCGATATGATAGCAGTGGACACGAAAACCGAGTCGGTAAGAATTGCAAAGCAGATTCAGGCTGAGGGCACTGTACTTATTGAAAATAAAGACAGCCTTTTACCGCTTGCAAATAAAAAGGTCAGTGTATTCGGCATCACGTCCTACAACCCTAATTTGGGCGGCGGCGGCAGCGGAAGCATTGAAACAGGCGAGGCAGTTGACCTTTTTACAGGTCTTACTAACGCCGGAATTGAGTACAACAGCACAGTTTTCGATGTTTATAAGAATTATATTGCAGAAAAAACCTCGTCAAGCGCCGACAATCCGCTTATCAGTATGATTGCAGGACTTCTCGGCACATCAATCGACGAGCTTCCCGTTGGAAATATCGACCAAAGTGTTTTTGACAGCGCAAAGAGCTATTCCGACACTGCAATAATTACCTTCGGTAAGGCAGGCAGTGAGTTGTCTGACCTTTCGGCAGATGACATTCGTCTTTCAGACGACGAAAGAGCGTTGCTTGATAAGGTTTGTTATGAGTTTAAAAATGTTATCGTAATTATGAACAGCTCCAATATTTACGAGATGGATTGGATAAACGAATATCCGAGTATTAAGGCTGTTCTTCTTACATGGCTTCCGGGCGAAGTTGGTCTTGATTCCGTTGCCAAAATTATTTCGGGTGACGTTAATCCGTCAGGCAAGCTTCCCGATACAATAGCTTACAAAATAGATGATTATCCCACAACACCCAACTTCGGCTCATTCAAATACAGTAACGCATTGGTAAAGAGCTTTGTAAACTATGCCGAGGATATTTACCTCGGATACAGATATTTTGAAACCTTTGCCCCCGAAAAGGTAATGTACCCGTTCGGCTACGGTCTTTCATACACAACCTTTGATTGGGAAACTGTCGGTTATAAGGATGCAGGCGACAGTATTACCGTAAAGGTTAAGGTTACTAATACGGGCGACAGAGCCGGCAAGGATGTTGTAGAGGTTTATTTCTCAGCTCCGTATACTAAGGGCGGAATTGAAAAGAGCGCTGTAGAGCTTGCAGGCTATGCAAAAACAGGCGAACTCGCACCCGGTAAGAGCGAAACAGTTACTGTTTCCTTCGACAAGAGAGATATGTCGTCTTACTCCGAAAAAGCACAGGCTTATGTTCTCGAAAAAGGCAACTATGAAATAAAAATCGGCACTTCTTGTCGTGATTTTGAAGATGTTCGCAACTGTAATGTTGCATCAACAGTAACATACAAAACAGACGATGTAACAGGCAAAGAGATTAAAAATCTCTTCGGCGAAATCAGAGGAGATTTTCCGCTCCTTTCAAGAAACGGCGAGGAAACAATGCCACTTGCTCCCACAAATTTTGTTGCTCCCGACGAGGTGCTTAACTGTGACGTAAGACCCGACCCCGTGGAGGGAGAGGTTCCTAAAACAGGCGTAACCTATGAATCAGGCGTCATTAAGCTTGCAGACGTTTATGCCGACGAATCTCTTTGGGATGCTTACCTTGACCAGTTCACTTTACAGGAAATGATTGATATAATCTGCGGAAGCGGATATAAAACAGTTGGACTGGACCGTTTGGGACTTCCCGCAACGGTTGACAACGATGGCCCCGGCGCAGTTAAGGGCAAGGGCGGACTTGTTTATAAGGATGTAGGACTCGGCTTCCCTGCAGAAACTGTCATTGCGGCAACGTGGAATGACGGTCTTACCGAAGAATACGGCGAAATTATGGGTCAGCAGGCAGCAGAGCTTGGCGTTCACGTTTGGTATGCTCCCGGCTGTAACCTTCACCGTCACCCCTGCGGCGGCAGAAACTTTGAATATTTCTCAGAAGATCCGCTTCTTTCGGGCAAAATGGCGGCGGCAGTAGTCAGAGGTGTTCAGTCCAAGGGCATTATTCCTACTGTTAAGCATTTTGTCTGCGACGAGCAGGAAACAATGAAGCTTGCACAAGGTCTTTTCACATGGCTTTCTGAGCAGGCTCTGCGTGAACTTTATCTTTGCCCCTTTGAAATAGCCGTTAAAGAGGGTCACGCAAAGGGTATGATGACAGCGTACAACCGTATCGGCGCACATTGGTGCAGCGGTTACAAAACTCTTGTTACAGATTTACTGTGCACGGAATGGGGCTATGACGGCTTTATTGTAACCGACGCTTATATGGACTTTACAGGCAACGGATATATGGACCCTGTTCTTGCGATTTATGCGGGTAACAATGCGCTCCTGACATCTCTTTGGTACATTGCCCAAAAGACTCAGTTCCAGATAAATATTAAAAAGACCTATGAAAACGACCCCGTAGGCTTCGGCAGAGCGCTTCGGAACAGCGTTTACGGGCTTTGCAGAATGGTTATGCAGACTGCGGCTTTTGACCCCACAGATACAACGGGCAACAAGGGCGGTGCAATCCTCAAATATGAAAATGAAGAGATTGTAAATGCGCATAAGCCGTCTTCCGGCAATAATACGGAAAATCCCGATAAACCGAATAATGCAGGTGACCCTAATTCACCGAATACAGCGGCACTGATTAACAGGGGGTCTGTCGGTAAAAAGGCGCTGACAGTAGCGGTAGGCGCTGTTTCAGTCGCTTTGATAACGGGCGTTACGGTGTTTGCTGTAAGGCGCAGAAAAGAAGAGGAAGAAATTCCCGAAAAATAAAAAGTGTTATCGCTATTCTTGTACGGACAGGTTTTAATGCCTGTCCGTATTTGTGCTGTTACCATCTGTTACACAGAAAGGACAGGCTTTCACAAGCCTGTCCTTTCAGCATAGCCATATAATTTTATAATCAATCTTTCTTTTTGTATTCAAGAATATCTCCCGGCTGGCAGTCAAGCGCCTCGCAAAGCTTTAAAAGAGTTGAAATCTTCAGTGCCTTTGCTTTGCCGTTTTTAAGCACGGAAATGTTTGCAATAGTAATGCCAACCCGTTCCGCAAGCTCGGTAACACTCATTTTGCGCTTTGCGAGCATTACATCAATATTAAAAATAATTTCGCCGCCCATATTTTCTCCTTTTCAAAACATTTATATAGTTAAATCGCTTTGCTCCTGCAAATCCGCCGCTTTGCGCACCAAATGTGACAGAACCGCCGCCAGGGCAGAGATTGCAATTCCTAAAAGCACCACAAAAAGCGATGCTAAAATAATGCTTGGATGATTCATATTGAGTAAAAGCAATGCGAAATTTCCAACGAAAACAAATGCGCTGTCTGCCCCGGCAAGAACAGATATTCCCTTCAAAAGCTTTGCGTTTGCAAGTGAAAAGGATTGGTCTTTGCCGATGTTTGCGGCAATCTTCCAAGAAAAAACCAATGCGGCGTAGCACGGAATACCGCTTATAATCAAAAATGTAAGCCACGGAATGTAGCATTTTGCAAATTCAGGATACATGGAAACAAGCTCCCGACCGAGAAGAGGAATTATCCAAGCATAAATGACAGTTCCTGCAACCAATGCACCGACAATTATTGCCTTAAGCCAATTTGATAAAGTTTTTTGTTTCATAAATATGCTCCTTTGACTGTTATTTGATTACAGTATATACTTTTGTTTCTCGTATGTCAAGAAAAAATTATCGTAATACGATAAAAATATTTGTTTGTTTTAAAGTATTTGCAGTTTTTACTTGTTTAAGATACAATATCATAAATTTTTTTAAAAAAAGTCTTGACACCGAGAGCGAGTTTTGATATAATTTTTGTTGCCGTTAAGGAACGGCATCATATTTGCGAGAGTGGCGGAATCGGCAGACGCGCACGTTTGAGGGGCGTGTGGTAATCCCGTACGGGTTCAAGTCCCGTCTCTCGCACCAAAAATCAGTGATACCGTTTGGTGTTGCTGATTTTTTTATTGTTTAAGAAATTTTTTGGGACTTGAAGGACGAGCGGTACAGAGCAACAGTCCGGTGGACTGTTGTGACCGCGAGCGACCAAGCGCCCGCAGGCGCGCGAGTCAAGTCCCGTCTCTCGCACCAAAAAGAAACGGCAATTTCCGATAGGAGGTTGTCGCTTCTTTTTGTTCTTTTCACTTTTCTCTTCTCGTTTTTCTCTCTTCTCTATATTGCTGTTTCCAGATAAAAGATTAGAGAGAAAAGATCAGAGAATCGGTGGCTTTGCTTAGCAAAGCATTGATAATAAAAATGATTTATGATACAATTTGTAAAGAGGTGATACCAATGAACAGCCCATTACTTGATAAATCTCTTGATTTTTCAACTCAAATAGTTTTGTTTTATGAAGTTTTTTCTAAATCCAAAAAAAGATACAACGATTGCAAAGCAATTGCTTCGTTCTGCTACAAGCATCGGTGCAAACATAAACGAAGCAGTTTACGGCAACAGCAAGGCGGACTTTATATCTAAACTTCATATTTCTCTTAAAGAAACCGGTGAAAGTATTTATTGGCTCACTTTACTAAAAAGAACAAAATTGATAGATTATGATTTTGACAGCTTGCTTTTACTGGCAGAGAAAATCAAGCGTATGCTCATTGCTTCTCTGAATACTGCAAAAGAAATCAAATGAACTCCCATTGGTTAATATTTTATAAATTGAAAAAACATTTTTTGCGTACTTTACAGCCAAAAATCAGTGATACCATTTGGTGTTGCTGATTTTTTTGTATAAGTAAATTTTGCGGACTTGAACCCGGAGAGGGTCTGAGCGTTAAGAAAACAGTTAGACTCTTTTCAGCTTAAGTAAATATTTGAAATTTGATTTAGTCTTTGATAAAATATATAATTATATTATATGAAATCAAAAAGTGTCTGAAGGAGCTTAACTATGAAAAGGAAATGCATACTGTGCTCAGTTTTATTGCTTATCTCAGCCTTAATTTTCGCCAATTGCAGTAAATCAAGTGACCAATCGGACAAAAAAAATACATCTGTTCCAAACAGTAATACTGAATCAAATGTTACTGAAAAATCACTCTCTTTCAAGGTTACACAGCTGGCAGACGGTCTGTCCGCATTAAAATATGAGGGTGACTGCGGCTTTGACGAATTTCTGTCAAATGGGGGCGCATCTTCAGATGCAGAAGTTATTACCTATCTGACAGAAAAGGTTCTTTCGGGCGCAGACGGAATTTCTTTCGGTAAAATGGATTTTGGGTGCAGTACAATTTCAGTAAAAGACGAAAACGGAAATGCAATTTTCGGCAGAAATTTTGACTGGGAGCCATGTAACGCTATGATTATGCATAATGTTCCCAAAAACGAATACGCCTCAATATCTACCGTCAACACAGATTTTATCAGTATAAACGGAAAGCCGTTTTCCTCGCTGTCCGACAGCGCACAGGCGGTTATCTGCCTTTATGCGCCCTTAGACGGTATGAACGAAAAAGGTCTTGCCGTTTCCGTAAATATGCTTTGGGATAAAGACATAATTTCACAAAATACCGATAAACCCGACATTACAGCTACAACAGCCATCCGCCTACTGCTCAATAAAGCGGCAACCGTTGACGAAGCCGTTTCATTGCTTGGGCAGTACGATATGCATTCGTCTATGGGGTATATGCTCCATTTCGCTGTTGCCGACCGTTACGGAAACAGCGTTGCAATTGAATATGTGAACAATGAAATGATTGTTACCGAAACGCCCGTTGTTACAAATTCCTATTTTGCAGCAGGAGAAAAGCAGGGATTAGGCACAAAGCAATCTCAGGAGCGGTATAATATTTTAATGAAGACACTGAACGAAAAGAAAACTATGAATATGGAGGACGTGCGTAATGCACTGAGCAGTGTCGGCAGGAAAAATTTTGACGATTATAAATCTACCGAATGGAGCGCTGTTTTTAACCAGACCACCGGAGAGGTACATTATTATCACAGAGAAAACTACAGTAAAAAATTTACATTTAATATTAAATAAAACCTGTTAATAAACATTATGAAAACAGTATAATTTTTTTGAGGTGTGTAAATTGGATATTTCATTATATTGTCAGGAAAAGGGTAACGGAACGCCGTTTGTTTTTCTGCATGGCAACGGTGACAGCGGAGATTATTTTGAAAAGCAAACTGAATATTTTTCCCATAGCTTCAAGACAGTTTGCGTTGACACAAGAGGTCACGGAAAAACGGCGAGGGGGACGGCGCCCTTTACAATGGAGCAGTTCGCAGATGACCTTAAATTATTTTTAGAGAGCAAAGGCTTATCGGACATAATTCTTTTGGGATTTTCCGACGGGGCGAACATTGCAATGAAATTTGCATTAAAATATCAAGGCAAATTAAAGGCACTTATTTTGAACGGCGGAAATCTTAACACAAAGGGCGTAAAGGCGAAAATCCAAATCCCTATTGAAATCGGCTACCGAACCGCAAGGCTTTTTGCGAAAAAAAGTCCCGATGCAAAAAAGAATACGGAAATATTAGGACTTATGGTTAACGAGCCGAACATAGACCCCGAAAGTCTTAAATCAATAATCACACCAACGCTCGTTATTGCAGGCACAAACGATATGATTAAAGAAAAGCACACAAGGCAAATCGCCGAAAACATACCTAATGCCTCACTGTCAATTTTAAAAGGCGACCATTTTATTGCGAGCAAACAAGCAGATTTATTTAACAAAGAGGTTGAACGGTTTTTGGAGAGAAACGGGATAAATTAAATTTTATTCTGTAAACTATGGATTTTTGCAGTATTGATTGTTTTTGTAATTGAAACTATAATAATCAATATTGCATTTTTTTGCTTAAAAAACCGAAATGCAACTGAAAGTTGATAGAATATACGTCTCTTTTTGCCTATACTGAAAGCAAGAAAAGGAGGAAATCTAATGAATTTCGGAGAAAATTTAAAAAAATTAAGAAAATCTAAAAAGCTGTCACAGGAGGATTTAGCGGAGAAAATGCAGGTTTCACGGCAAAGCGTCAGTAAATGGGAAACAGGTGCGGCATATCCTGAAATGAACAATATTTTAGAGCTTTGCAAAATACTGCACTGCCGAATTAACGACTTGGTAAACGACAGCATTGTTGACATTGACTCATTAGATGAAGAAATTAAAATGAATGCAGTTAAATTTAAAAAAGAGCAGCAAAAGAAGATGAAGGGCTTGAGCAGGGCAATAGCTGTTATATCGAGAATCGGGCGGATTGCCTGCATTGTTTCAATTCCTGCCATAGCAATAACAATGATTGTTCTGGGTATTTTAGCTAATAAAACGGAAATTCGTGACAGTCAGATTATTTTCAATGGGAATGAAATTATTTCTATAACCGATGAGGGCGGCAAAATTTCTATTAAAGCGGCGGATTCTGTGATTACCGAGGCTGTGGAAAACAGCGAGATTGCCGAATTTAAAGAGCTTTTACAGAACAATTCAAAGGCTGTAATAATCGGCTACATTGAAACGGGATTTGCATTTTTGATAATTTGTTTGGTTTTAACCATTATAATGTTCAAGTCGCTGGAAAACTTATTTGAAAATATATACGGCGGAGATACGCCCTTTACTCTCGAAAATGTGGGGTATATCAAGAAGATTGCCTATTTGCTGATAGCCGTTACCGTTTTACCCGGCGCAGTCGGAGCGATATTTGAGGGAATACTTAAAATGGATTTGAATCTCGGCGGATTCGGACTGTTCAGCCTGGTTGAAATTTTGTTCCTGTTCAGTATAGCTTATATTTTCCAATACGGCTACGAAATACAGCTTGACTCGAAAGGCAAAATGTACGGTGATGAAAATGAATAAGACAGGATTTATAAACGAGCTGTCAAAGCAGCTTTCTTTATCTGTGGAAAAATGCGCTGTAATAAATGATATTTTAGAGGAAAATTTTTTCATCAGCAAAAAAAGCAAACCGAAAATTATTGATGAACTGATGAACAGATTGGACATAAACCTTGACAGTGCAGAAAATATTTATGATGTGTCAGTTAAAATTTATAACAGCGAATTAAAAAATAAGCTTCACCACCCTTTCGGCAGTAAGGATTAAAACAGATAAACATTGGTAAAAGAAAAACGGCTCACTTTCGTGAGCCGCCTTGTTTTATTTTACGGTTTTGTATTTTACGCAGCAACGGTTTTTTCTTTTGCCTTGCGAACGGTTAAATTACCGCTTACAGAATCGCCGTCAATAATAACAGAGCCGTCGCCGAAACGGCTTGAATTGTTAAAATCCTTTGTGGTTAAAGCACCTGAAACAGTTTCAAATGATGCGTTGTAACCTGTAACATCAGAGGGCAATGTAATTTCAACACCGCCGCTGACGGATTCTGTGTCAATTTCTCTCGGTGAAATCGCAAACTCAAAATCTCCGTTTCCGCTTACCGTTTCAAAATCAAGTTTTCCGATATTAAGCTCGCTTGCAAAAACATTGGCGGCAACAACCGAAATGTCAATTTCGTCGGCTTTATATGAAAGCGGAAGCTTCACCGTTAAATCCTTACTTGCGTTGTTTATGCCTAATTTATTCTTGTTGCGGTATTCATCAATTTTAAGAGTAGTACCGTCAATTTTGTAGCACATCGGGCGTGAATGACTGCCGTTTTCCTCAATGTAAATCTTCTCACCGTCATAATACTCAATATTAACATTTCCGTCAATCCATTCAATATCAAGACTGCGGATATTGTCAGTGTCAAATTCGGCTGATGTATTCACTTCAGTGTAGCTGCTGTCATTCTCAAAGAACGATTCAATACCTATAAGCTCTGAAAATCCGCCCCTAAGGAAAGAGAAAAATCCGATAATCGCCGCAATAACAATGGCTGTTATTGAAAATATAATCGAAATTGCTATGGGTGCGGCACTCGATTTCTTCGGCTGATTATAATTATAATAATTTGGCTGATAAGGAGGAACCTGCGGGACAGCAGGTGTATTTACATCTGCGGACTGCGGAAACGGCGGAGGAGTAGGAACGCCGGGATTTTGCTCGGGATTTTCAAATGCTTTTTGCTGTCTGTTTTTGTTTACGTAATCGCAGATGGCGTAAAAAGCGGGGATAGTAACAAACAAAACCCATGTGGGATGCCAAACGTGGAAAATCAAACCGATGCCGAGAAAAATTGCCGTTACCAAAACAGGATAAGCAAATGATGAGGGATTTTTTGTCTTGAATGCTGTAAAGGCGGATTCAACTATGGGAATAAGTAAAAAGACAAGCCAGCCTGCCGCCCAGCCCTTGCCTTTGAAGATGTACCCTAAAAGCACATAAATAATTACAGCGGCAACAGGCAAAAGCGCATGAAGTAAAGGATTAACATTTTTGTTTTTCATAACGGTTCTCCTAACTAAAGAACTTTTTCACAGTTTAAGTTTATCACATATATAATGTTTTTTCAATTACAATGTTGTAATATTTATGCTATTCTTAAACACCGCCGCATACTCTATTGTATTTTTAAAGCAAATATGATAAAATAACCTAAATAAAATTATATTTTTGGGGAGTGCTGAATATGATTAAAATTTCACCGTCTATTCTTTCCTGCGATTACGGCAAAATGGCGGACGAGCTTAAAGATATGGAACAGTGCGGCGCCGAGCTTATGCACATTGATGTTATGGACGGGCATTTCGTGCCGAATATTACTCTTGGTGCTCCCGTTTGTAAGTGCATAAAAAAATATACAAGTGTACCCTTTGATGTTCATTTAATGATAAGTGAGCCGTTAAAATATGTCGAAGATTTCTGCAAAGCAGGTGCGGACATTATCTGCTTTCATACGGAATCTGAGTCGGATATCGGCAAAACTATAGACAAGATAATTGAATGCGGCGCAAAACCTGCTTTGGCTGTTAAGCCGAAAACCGATATTTCCGCAGTTTTGCCTTATCTCCAAAGGCTTTCTATGGTGCTTGTTATGACCGTTGAACCGGGCTTCGGCGGTCAGAGCTTTATGGATGACCAAATGGAAAAGGTAAGATGCCTCCGTGATGAGATAAACAGAAGAGGGCTTGACACGGACATTGAGGTTGACGGCGGAATAAACGGAGACACCATAAGCGTTGCGGCGGCGGCAGGAGCGAATGTCTTTGTTTCGGGCAGTGCGCTTTTCGGAGCCGTGGACCGTAAAAAAACTATGGACGAATTTAAAGAAAAGGCAAATAAAGCATTTGTCAGCTGAAAAATAAGGAGAACATATTTTGGAAACCTTTGTTAAACCGCAAAAGCCGAAGGAGTTTTCGGAAACAAGAAAAATAATGCTGAGCTTCATTTGTATGCTGTCGGCTTTGTCGGTTCTGTCTGTTTACACCTACGGAGTGCGTGCGCTTGAAATTATTCTGATTTCGGTTGTAACGGCTGTTGTCTGCAAAAAAATATGTGAGGAAATAAGTAAAAGCGATTATCCGCACAGTGATTTGTCAGGTCTTGCAACGGGGCTTATGACCGCTTTGCTTTTCCCCGTTTCCGTACCGCTGTATATTCCGTTTTTTGCGGCTGTTTTTGCAGTTGTTGTTTGTATGCTCCCGTTCGGTACGGCAAAAAATTCACCTTTTGTGCCTGCGGCGGCTGCTTTTTGTTTTGCAGTGCTTTGCTTCGGAGATAAGGTGTTTGCATATACGGGAAATGCGAACAATGCGTCCACGCTCTCACTGACTTTACTTTTACAGTCGGGCACAACTGTAAAGCTTAATTCCGCAGTATTGCTTGAAATACTGACAGGTCAAATGCCGTCCGCTATCGGAACGGGATTTGTCATTATGCTTTTAGGCGCACTTTTGTATATTTTAATAAGATACCCCAAAAATGCAGTGCCTGCGGTGGCTTTTCTTGTGTCGGCATCGCTTTTTTCAATTATATTCCCGAGAGTAAAAACTGGCACTTTAACGTCTCTGACAATGGAAATGTGCGGCGGAGCTGTTCTTTTTTCAGCTGTGTTCTTTATGACTTATCCGTCGGTTATCCCGTCAAGACTGTTTTCTTCGGCGATTTGGGGATTTGTCAGCGGTATCGTTTGTATGGCGTTCAGATATTTCGGAAAAACCGAGGATTCGCTTATTTTCGGTATTCTTATTATGAATGCGGTGGCAGGACTTTTTGAAGAGCTTCCTCTTACAAAGCTTGAAAAAAAGAAGATAGACGACATTACACCGTATGAAGAAACGGAAAAACCGTCGGGAGTTGTGCCCGAGGAAATTCTCAGCGAAATTCCCGATATTTCGGACGAAGAAATTATTGCACAAAGCGAAACCGCACCCGAGGAGACAGAGAATCAGGAACAGGCTGATGCCGCCGAGAGCTTACATACCGCATTTACAGCGGAAAATGAGATAACACAGGATGCGGCTCCTTTTGATTTGGGAGGTGACGGCGTTGAACAGTAAAAACAGCGTACGGCCTACTGAAAGAATGAAAAATTTAAGAATGATAAGAACAAGCGCTGTTATAAGAAATCCTCTTCTTTTAGAGGCGGTCGGGCTTTGTCCCGTTGTTGCAATTGCCTCAAGTCTTCGAGCCGCTGTGTTTTTAGCGGTTGTGACGGCACTGGAGCTTATTTTGTGCGAGGTGTTAGCCTCCCGATTTTTAAAAAAAGTAAAAAGATATGTTCGTGTACCGATTTACTTTTTGATAGGCACGGTTGTTGTTTACCCGATTATGTATCTTGTGACAAGGTTTGCACCGAGCATCTTTGTTGAATTCGGTGTATTTTTGCCGCTTATGGCAGTGAACTCTCTTTTAGCACTTCACTGTGAGCGTGTAGCAGTGAAAAGAACGGTAAAGGACAGCTTTCTTGATGCAGTTTCTGTGTCGGTCAGCTACGGCGCAGTTACGGTTTTGTCGGGCTTTTTACGTGAAATCCTCGGAAACGGAAAAATAAGCGGTTTGGACGTCAATTTGCCTGTTAAATTTTCCGTAATGCTAACGC
This sequence comes from Ruminococcaceae bacterium UBA7217, assembly GCA_002490425.1. Taxonomy (GTDB): domain Bacteria; phylum Bacillota; class Clostridia; order Oscillospirales; family Acutalibacteraceae; genus Fimenecus. Next base: position 21,882 of record DKTZ01000013.1, on the reverse strand, counting down.
CCTTCGGCGGACTTTTGATATTAGGCTTTTGTGCGGCTTTGCTGAAATTTTATATTTATAAAAAATATCCGAACTCTTCGCCTGACAGAGCGTTCAATACCTCAGAGGTGCGCCAAGCATTACACGGCAGTTTGCGTGAGCTTATGAACGACGATTTCAACCCCTATGATGAGGGCGAAGAGGGGGCAGCTTCGGCTTCTTCCGATGCAGATGCACTTTATAAAACCCGTCAGAGCGTGCCAAGAAAGCCTAAAAATAAAAAAGTCAGACCGAAGAAGCCTAAAAAAGAAAAAACTGAGCAGAAAGAGCACAAAGCTTCAAAGAATAAAAAGACTGCACCGATAGAACGCCGCCGTGAGGATGTTCAAGATAATATTATTGAAAATCCGAATAATAAAAATGAGCGTACATATCTTGACGATTTTTCCGATATGCTTACAGACCTTGAAAATTATAAACAAAAGGGGCAGGACAAAACGGAAGGCGGTGACGGTGAATGAGCGTTTTATTTGAACTGATATCGGCATCGTTTTACGTTGCGTTTGTGCAAAACCTTGTGTTTAACGGCGGTTACGGTATAAGCGAGGCGGTGCGAATGAGTGCAAAGCCGAGAAAGCTTATCCCACTTACCGTATTTATGACTTATTTTTCCGTGACGGTTTCGGCTGCGTGTGCGGCACTCGAATTATTGCCGAAATTTCACGAAAAAAGCGAGCTTTTTCACGTTGCGGTCTTTTCGGCAGTGGTTTTTGCCGTCTATATTCTCACAATGGCGGCAGTGCTGATTTACGGCAAGGTTCAGCCTAAAACTATCCGAAGAATAAGTATTGCGGCATTTAACACTCTTGTAATGGCAGTTCCGTATATAAATTACCGTTCGGCGTTTACGTTTACGGAAAGCATAGGCGCAGGTCTTGGTGCAGGATTAGCGTTTTTGATTGCGGTTTTACTGATAAATGAAGGCTTAAAACGCCTTGACCTTAATGAAAGTATTCCGAAATGCTTTAAGGGAACACCTGCGCTGTTTATTTACACAGCTATTCTTTCTCTTTGCTTTATGGGGCTTAAATAAAGGATTTGATTATGGATAACAGAAATAAAAGACGGCTTCGGGGAGTTTACGGATTTTCAAAAAAATATCCCACTCAAAGAGGCACCGTTTATGCAATAGGCGAAAGCAGAAGGACAAAAAAACGGGAAATACGCAACAAAATTTTACTTACGTGCGGTGTGCTTGTTTTAATCGCCGCTGTTTTGATTCTGTTTTTATTTTTCAGAAATTTGTCACGCAGACCTATTCCCGAGGAGCCTAAAACTGAAAATACCGTTGTTGTTTCAGCCGATAACATTGGACAGATTAAGGCAATTTTTATTGAGAACAGCTTGCTAAGCGATGAAACTGCACTGAATAAAAAGCTTGATAAAGCCAAAAAGGACGGATTTAACGCCGTAATGCTTGATTTTAAGGATGAGGACGGAACGGTTTTATTCCGTTCGGAGGCGGCAGAGTCAGACGGTAAAAATCAGGTTTTGAAAAGTACGGTGGAAATGCTTCGTGAGGAAGGCTTTGCCGTTTTGGCGAGGATATACTGCTTCTGCGATTCGTACGCTCCCCAAAGAACGGGCGCTTATGTTTATGCCGATAAAGAGCTTTCAGAGCCTTGGTTTGATGCACCGAGTGCACTTGACGGACGTGTATGGTTAAACCCTGCGGACAGCCGTGCTCAGAATTATCTTTTATCGGTTATAAGCGAGGCGGCTGATTTCGGTGCAGACTGCATTTACCTCCAAAGTGTTGAATTCCCTGTATCAAAGGAAAATCCCCCTGTGTTTACGGAGGATGACGCGTCTCTTTCGCGCAATTTTATTTTGTTGGATTTTGTAGAAAAAGCAGTACAAAAAGTCGGTAAATGTCCCGTGATTCTTGGTTTTTCTTTTGAGGGCATAGACGGCGACGGTGAAAAATGGGGCGGTACGCTGTTTGACTCAGCAGCAGCAGGCTGTTCACCCGAAATTCCCGTTTCGGATAATTACGCAAAGTATGCAGGTGATATGTGGGTTCTTTTAAATGAGCGTGCGAAAAATAATTTTTCCACGCTGAAATGTGTTCCCACAGTGAAGGATCAGCCCGAAAATGAACATTTTTACAGGGAACTTAATGAAAACGGCGCACAAAGTTATATAATTATCCCGTGATTTCATAAAAAGCACTTGAAATATACGGCGATTTATTGTAAAATGTCAATGAATTTAATTTTAAAACGGAGGAATACTAACAATGATTTCAGCAGGTGATTTCAGAAACGGCGTTACTTTTGAAGAGGACGGACAGGTTCTTCAGGTTGTTGAATTTCAGCACGTTAAGCCCGGTAAAGGTGCGGCATTCGTAAGAACTAAAACAAAGAACGTAATCACGGGAGCAGTTGTTGAAAAGAGCTACAACCCCACAGCAAAATTCCCGACAGCATTTATTGAGAGAAGAGATATGGAGTATTCTTACTCTGACGGCGACCTTTATTACTTTATGGACAATGAAACCTTTGAAATGACTCCTATTGCAGAGGCTGACCTTCCCGAGTCATTCAAATTCGTAAAGGAAAATATGGTTTGCAAAATTCTTTCTTATAAAGGAAGCGTTTTCGGACTTGAACCTCCCACATTCGTAAATCTTAAGGTTACACAGACTGACCCCGGCTTTGCAGGAAACACTGCAACCAACGCAACAAAGCCTGCAACAGTTGAAACAGGCGCAGAAATTAAAGTTCCGCTCTTTATCAATGAGGGCGAAATGATTCAGATTGACACCCGTACAGGTGAATATCTGGGCAGAGCATAATTTTTTTAGGAGGTTAACACTATGACAATTACTGAAAAGGTTGCTCATCTTAAAGGTCTTGTTGAAGGAATGGACTTTGACGGTGACAAGAAAGAAACAAAAGTATTAAATGAAATTCTCGATGTGCTTGAGGATCTCGCTCTTACAGTTTCAGACCTTGACGATGAAATGGGTCTTGTAACTGAGCAGCTTGACGCTGTTGACGAGGATTTGGCGGATCTTGAAGAAGTTTTCTATGATGAATGTGACGACTGCTGTGACGACGATATGTATGAGGTTGAGTGCCCCAATTGCGGTGAAACAGTTTATTTTGATGAAGATATCATCGATGAGGGCGCTGCCCAGTGCCCGAACTGCGGCACAGAGCTTGAGTTTGATGTTGACTGCGACTGCGATTGCGACGACTGCGAATAATCGTAATTCATTTGGCGTGCAAGCACAATCAAACCGTTGTATATTAAACCGGTGAGAATCGTAAAAAAATAACGGTTAACAATACAGCAAAACATTAAGGACAGATGATTTTTCATCTGTCCTTTTGTTTTGGTACGGATTAAATTATAATATACTGCTGTTTAAAATACAAATTATTTTACCCCTATGCGCATACGGTAGCAAAATCCAATATCAAATTCGCTGTTTCCGTAAACGGTTTTTATCTTTTTTTCAAAGAGGTCAACATCATTTTCAATCAAATCGGGCTGAATTTTAAGTATCGTTTGCAGACCGCCTTGACTGAGCGCAATGCCGATAAATCTGTCAGCATTGCATTTTTCTTTGTTCAAAAACACAATTTCCCGTGAATATCTGAAATACCCACTTTGCTTAATATTCTGCAAGTGCTTGTCCTTATTCCAACGCTGAAAGGTTTTGAAAATATCCTTGTTTTCAAGCTCAATAAATCTTACCTTGTTAAGTAATTGAGAATATGCCAGCTCTGCCTCTAAACTGCAAACAGGCGGCCAATCGCAGTCGATTGTCGCAAATATTCCGTTCGGCTTTAAAATACGGTTAACCTCATTTAAAGTGTCGGTGGGATTCATCCAGTGAAATGATTGTGAGCAAATAACAATATCGGTTGAATTCTCTGACAAGGTTGTGTTATCTGAATATGCCTTGATAAACGAAACTGCATCGCTTTTCTGCCTTGCGACAGACAGCATTTCTTCATTCGGCTCAATGCCGATTATTTTTTCGCATTTTCCGCTCCATGCCAATGTTGAAAGTCCTGTTCCGCAGCCCAAATCCACAACCTGTGAAGGCTTATGTCCAAGGTAATTAAGCACGATATCACAAGCCTTTTGAGGAATCGTCGGTCTGCTGTTTTCATAAAGCTGAGCAAATCCCGAAAAGCGGCTCGAATTGATTTTATCGTCCTGAACATCCTTTAATTTACTGTCGGTTATAAGAGAATTGATTGAAATATCGAAAATATTTGAAATGAGCTTTAGCGTGTCAATATTCGGCGCTGTCTCGCCGTTCTCCCAGCGGGATACCGCTTGCCTTGTGACGAACAGCTTTTTTGCCATTTCATTCTGCGTGAGATTATTATTTTTTCTTAAATTAAGCAGTATATCTTTGACTTCCATATTATCACCTGATTTAATTATACATTAAAATCAGAATATGTAAAGCAACTGCCTGTTGCTGTATGAAATATACAGTAAAAGAGATTGATTTCACATAAAAGTAAAACCGACAGTTCAAAATCAAACCGCCGGTTAATACTTTTTAATGTTAGTTTTATATGGATTTTGCAAATTCAAGTATTTCCTCTGCAAAAATCTTATTCCATTTTTCGCTTTCTTCCCACTGAGGTGTATGCCCCGATTTTTCGAACAGATAGAATTTTTTATATGGGGCGTCAAGCTGTTCAAGCCACTTCTCTGCCAAACTTGATACTGTATTATAATCGTATTTTCCCATAGTTATGAAAACAGGAACTTGGAGCGGTCTTAACCTCGTTAAGAAAATCCACCTTTTCCTGACCGAGTGGCTGTGAAAGGCAGTATGTATTTGCACTTACGTAATTCAGCATTGTGAAAAATGAGTATTCCTTGAACATACACGGTATTTTAGGCAGTGTATTTATAACGGAGTTACCGTATTTCCCGTACAGAATACCGCCGAATTTGTTAAGATAATTCCGCTGAAGCAGTAGCTTATCATCCTTATAAAATCCGTTAACAGGCGGACCGATTTCTTTCAAAACCTTTAATGCCCTTTTGTCGTTCCTTTTTTCAGCTTGTTCAACAGTGTAATTCCACGAAATTGTTTCATTATTTGCTGCGTCAATAACCTGCCCTATGCCGACATAAGTTAAAATGTTTTCAGGGTGAATTTGAGCATACCAAACGCCAAGCTGTGAGCCAAACGAGTGACCGACAATTATGATTTTTTCTTTATTAAATCTCTTCTTTAAATATTCAACCACACAATGCAGATCATTGAGATATAACTCTTTCGTTAGGATTTCTTTCTTTGCTGTTTTGCGGTTATATGCAAGCCCTGCGCCACGCTGATCCCAACAAACAATTGTGCATTTTTCTGATAATGAGGAGTTCCATTTCATAATAAACGGTCTGTCAGCCGCACCGCATCCGCCGTGCAGAAACAGAACAACTGGGTTAGATATATCCTGCGAGCGAATCCGCAAACAGTAATCTGCGCCGTCAATATAAACGGTTTCCGCCGAATCGTATTTGTAGTTCGTTTTATAACTCTTTCCCATATACCCACCCCGTGAATTATGTTATTTTTATATTAACACATAATAGTAATATTTTCAATAAATTAAATGATTTGTAATTAAGTTGCGGGCAAAAAACTAACGCACCCCACTTCGTGAGGTGCGTAATTTGTATGCGGCACTTGCCGCTGGTGGAGATGGCGGAAACCGAAGCTACGCTTCGTATGTTTGCTTCGCAAATCTTCGCATTTTTATGTCCGTACGGCTCTGCCTGCGGCATACTGCCGTACATGGACTATTGCGGTTTCGATTACCTAATAATTTTTATGCATAAAAGAAAAAATGCGGGCACAAAATGAGCGCACCTCACAAAGTGGGTGCGCAACTTGTCTGCAGCACTTGCCGCTGGTGGAGATAAAGGTGATAAATCCGAAATAGTATTGAGCTCATCAATGGACAGCTCTTTTGCACCCTCTTTATAGTTAAAATGGAATACGAGTTTGTCATCATAAAGAATAACAGAATTTACAAAACTGTCAATCAGTCTTCGCCTGTGTTCTAACTTATCAAAATCAAATTTTCTGAATTTATAAAACCAAAATTCAAGCTGCTCTCTTGTAATTGGCGGTTGCTGGATATTCTCTTCAGCAATCTGAATTTCTAATTCTTCCTTGCGCCTTTCAAGTTCATCAAGTCTTTGTTTGGTCGATTTTGTTATAATACCTTGTTCAATAGCTTTAATCAAATTGTTAATTGATTTTTCTGCTTCGGCAAGTTCTTTTTTCAGAATAGGAACAACGGAATTTTCTTTTTCTAAAGCCTTTAAAATACTGTCAATAATGCGATTGATTAAATCGTCATCCATTATTGTTTCCATTACCTGATGCACAACAATATTTTCAATCCAATCTTTCTTTACTGCTTTTTTATCGCAAGTTTTCGTGCGTTTTGCATTTACGCATTTATAGTAGGTATAACGATTATTTTTAGCTCGTCCGCTTTCTCCAACCATAAACGACATACACTTACCGCAATACAGCTTTGTAGTCAGCAGGTAATCATCTTCCGCTTTGTGTCTGGCAGGAGCTTTTTTGCTTTTAGCAAGTATTTCCTGAACATCGTCAAACAATTCTTTTGAAATAATGACAGGGATTCCGTTAGGAATAACTGTACCACTGTAAATATACTCGCCGATATATCTGCGGTTTGTTAAAATTCGAGAAATGTTGTTGACTTTAAATTTACTGTCACGCTGTGTGCGTAAGCCTTTATTGTTGAGTGAATCTGCAATTTCCTGCTGTGTCATTCCGTTTTTATAGTTTTCAAAAACTTCACGGACAATCGGTGCGGTCATCGGATCGATTTGGAAATGCTGTTCATTATCAATGCGATATCCAAGTGCAAGCGAGCCACCGTTGTATTTGCATTTCAAGGCATTTTCAGTCAAGCCTCTGTTTATCTTTTCGGCAAGCTCAACGGAGTAATATTCCGCCATACCTTCAAGCACGGACTCAAGAATAATGCCTTCTGCACCTTCGCTGATTGCTTCTGTTGCAGAAATTACACGGACATTGTTCTTTTTGAGGAGATTTTTATAATGAGCAGAGTCATAACGATTACGGGCGAAACGGTCAAGCTTCCAAACAATAACAACATCGAATAAGCCCTTTGAGCTATCTTTAATCATCTGCTGAAATGAGGGACGATTGTCCGTTTTAGCAGATAACGCACGGTCAATGTAAGAGTCAATAACACGAATACCATTCTTTTCAGCAAATGCTCTACATTCTCTCAACTGCCCGTCAATCGACTCTTCCCGCTGATTATCGGAAGAATATCGAGCATAAATTACGCCTGTCACGGTATATCACCTTCCTTAACATTTACATAGGATTTTCATCAAAATTTATGTAAGGTTATTATACCATACAGCTGCAGATTAGTGAAGTTAATTGTCTAGACTATTTTATCTGTATGCGGTGTGGTGGTGTCAATTCAAAAGAATAATTTTGGAACTGCTTAGAAATCGTATAGGCGAAAAATCATTAATGGCGAAAATATTACACGGTTAAGATATATTTGAAGTTCATAGGGATAATATGAGTTTTAATTATTTGATGTGTTGCTATTTTTTATAAATATGATATAATAATATAAGGTGATAATATGAGTAAAAAATACAAATTAACAGGTGCGGATGCATTGTTACTACTTCTATATCTTGATAATCAATCTCCGATAGATGGTGCAATTAGAATGATAAAAATGATGTTTCTCTTTGAAAAGGAAATAGCACCAGCTATTAAGAAAAAAGGATTAGATACAGAAAAATTACCAGATTTTTTCGCCTACAATTATGGTCCGTTTTCAAAGGATGTTTACGAACAACTGGATCTCTTTAGTAGTATCAAGTTCATTAGGATTGATAATTTGAAAGCTAAAGATGAATTTATTGAAGTGGACGATTGGCAAGATCAACCATTTATTAATGAAATTTATGAGACCGATACTGACGCAGATTTCGATGGCGACGGTAAATATTACAGATATAGCTTGGAAGAGTTAGGTGCTAATTACGTTAAAGAACATATTAGTGAGAATATACCTGACGAATCAATTAGGTTATTAACTGATTTTAAGAGGAAAATTGTTTCGCTTTCACCAAAAGCAATTTTAAAATATGTATATACTAATTATCCAGACTATACTAAAAAATCTGTTATAAAAGATGAGGTTCTTGGAAGTGAGTAAGGAAAAGTACAGTGAAGATGATTTAAGAGGTTTTTTCATTTCCAAACACAATACCCAATGTTTATATAAGGAAGTGCCGGTATTTAGCAGATCAGTAGATCTTGTGAAATATGATAAGAATAATAAGACGATGACGGCTATTGAGTTTAAAATACATGACTGGAAAAAAGCTATACAACAGGCAATAGATGTTTCTATGTGTTTTGATTATATAGCAATTTGCATACCTAAACCAAAAACCTTAAAGTGCATAAAATCTATTGTGGAAGAATGTAAGAAGTTTGGAATAGGTATATACATGTATGATGAGCAAAAGTTGGTTTTTGAACATATAATTATTGAACAAAAAATTTTTGATATATGGAAAAAGCAGCGAACTACGATATTGCAATATTTAGAGGATAATACTGATGATTAAAACTCCAATAAAACTCTTAAGGTACAATACTGGTAATGATAAGAAGGCATTTGTGAAATTTAAAAATGATTTTGATGCCGTAATATTTAATGCTACTATAGTTGCGTATAGTGGCTCTTCAATTGCTGATTTAGTTTCTGTTCATAAAAATCAGTATATTATTGATCCTCAAACTTATATTTTTCAACATTCAGTTTCTGCAATACAGAATAAAGAAAAAAACGGAATAAAAAAATCTGTTGTTAAATATATGGAACAATTGCCACGAGAACTATGTAATGCTATTGAGTCTGGTAAAGGGTTAACCCAAGAATATATAAGTTCCATGATGGATGATTTAGTGCAATGTGTCTACAAGTTCGAAATGGATTTTGTAAATCAATTTTTGTCAGAAAAAGAATATGACAAATACTTGAAATATGCAGGAGTTAGTGGACCCCATCCGATGTTTGTGATACCTCCATATTTTATGATAAAGAAAGAATACAGCAAAAATGATATTTCTTCTTGGATGAGATTGAACAAGGAAAGTTATCTAAAAACAAAGCAGCTTTCAACTAATGAGTTAATTGCATCTCAGATTGTAATAGATAAAGAATTATTGCTAAATGATCATTTTTTTAAAGAAATTAAAAATATGTTTAAGGATATACCGGAGACATATGTTTTCTTATGGATAGATGATTTTGATTCGTTTTCGTGCGGTGAGGAATATCAAATCGGATATAAAAAATTGTTAGAACTATTTTATGAATGTAATGTGTATCCTGTTATGGCATATGGTGGATATGATTCATTAGTACTTTGTAACAAGAACATCAAATACAAACTGTATGGTGTTGCTCAATCTGTAGGATATGGAGAAAAACGTCAAATCACTCCAGTTGGAGGTGGTTTACCTGTTAACAAATATTATTTTTTACCGTTACATGCAAGATTAAAATTTGGTGAAGCAGCTCAAATTTTAAGAGATAATGGTTATTTCGATTTAAGAATTACAAATAAACAACACTCAATCGATTATTATAACAATATTTGCAACTGTAAACAGTGTAGGGAAGTTATAAAAAATGATATTGATAATTTTGTAGCATATAATGAATCGGTACCTTTCTCAATCAATGGGAAAAATGGCCCCGTAAATAGAAATAGACCTACCACTTATGCGAGTTTTATTTCTGCAATTCATTTTTTAAATTGTAAAGTTAACGAATGGGAATCAATAATTAACAAAAGCAAAGATCAATTGGCAGACGATTTAAGAGAATCTTATCGAAAGTATTTGCCGATGGAATTTGGTACAATTGATAATTGGTGCAAAAAATATGTCGATTAAAAGAGTAATAGTTACTGGTGCTGGTTTTTCAGTTCCTGCTAATTTACCTGTTCAAAATAGAATATTAGATTTGATGAAGAAAAAGCCTACACCTAGTTTTATGGATGATGTCACTCCTAACAGCATTAAATTTATGAATGCATATATAAGGGTTGGCCTATATCTTCTTGACAAATATGCTGCTAATTCTCATAAAGAGTTAATTGAACAATACAACGAAATACAAAAAAAGTCATTGCAAAATGAATTTATTGAAAATCTGTATAATGATTTTGCAAATAATAAAATTGAAGTGGGAAAAGAAGCAATAGACTTTTTAAGAAATCAGTCATTTG
>DKTZ01000013.1:1617-11278 GCA_002490425.1 Ruminococcaceae bacterium UBA7217 | reverse complement strand
ATCAGTCATTTGATAATGATAAAAAGTATCAGGAATTGAATTTATTGGTTGAAAATGTGAGAAATGCTATTGTTTATGAGAATATAGACGTTAATCTAGAGGATGTTTTTACATCATTTGACAAAAGCCTTGAGGAAAAAGAATTTTTGAATGAGTATTCTTATTCTAAGATGGATGTAATTAGATTGTCATTAACAAGATTGTTTGTATATTATTTTGATAGAGAAGTACATAATCATGATTTCCAAACCGAGGACTATCTAAATTTTATTAAGTATATTAAGACGAGAAGATCTTCAGAGCCACTTTCTATTATTACAACCAATTGGGATACATTACTAGAGGAGTATTTTAGCAAAAATACTATAGACTACAATCTTTGTTTAAACGAAAAATATTATATAACTGATGATGAAGGCTTTGGTAACGAAAAAACTTCGAGAGTTGTAAATCTAATAAAAATTCATGGATCAATTAATTGGTTTAGATGTTTGAAGTGTAATTCTCTATGTATTTTTAAAAAGAAAAAAATTGCAGAATTATTATTCAACGATGACAGAGTTGAAGCCTGCTTGAAATGCAATTCTCATGGAGATGAAGAAACAGAAATTCTTCAGCCAGAATTAGTTACTCCAACAATGATAAAATCAATTGACCACCAACTCTATAAAAACTTGTGGAATGCTGCGGCAACTGAATTAAGAAACGCTGATGAAATTATATTTATTGGATATTCTTTACCAATCGCAGACTATGAGTTTAGATATTTGCTTCAAAAAAGCATTCCAAAAGAAGCCGTCATTACAGTCGTTTTACATAATTCGGACAAGCCGATTGAAGGAAAAGACAATAATCATTTGCCCGAAAAACGATACCGAGACTTGTTCCCAAAGAATTTCATCAAATTTAATTATTCAGGCTTCAAAGAATTTTTTTATGAAAATAAAAAGGATAAAAGATAGTCATTTGACTGATGTGAGTCAACAATAACAAAGACTAAATTTTATATCTCTACATAATCTTATGTTGCAGGTTTGATTCCCATCACCAGCACAAAAAAATGGCAGAGAGTTCCGATGGACTCTCTGCCTGATTATTTTTATAAATCTGTTTTTGAATTTATATTTTTCGCATTACACTGTCTGTTATGATTCATCATTTTTATATAACTCGTATGTACCGCCGACAGTACCTTCGCCGCCTACAAGCAACAATTTATTTTCATCTAATGTAAATGTATAGGTACAATCGTGAAGCGAAGCATCTTCAAAATCAATATAAATCTCATCGTTATCAACGGTATATGTATAGGCATAGTGTAAATCTTCTAAACACATACAGCCGTTTCCGGTTCCGTCAAATTCATACTTTGTATATTCGTCATATACCCATTCGCCTTGAAATGGCAACAAATCTTTTGTATTCCCTTTTTGAAAGTGAAAAATCAAAGAAATACTTAAAGCTAATATAGCTATTATACCGATAATAATAAGTGCTTCCATTCCTCGTCTTTTCCGCAAACGCCGAATATCGTTTTTGCTTCTGTGTTTTGTATCTTTTGTCTTACGCTCGTTCAAAATTCATCACCTTTTTCTACAGTAAAATGCGGCAGCGAATATCCCGTTGCCGCATTTTATTAAATCAAATTATTTTACACGTTTTTTCTTTTTAAGAATTTCATAAGAAGTTACCGATGCGGCAGTAATAAGCATTAAGGAACTCCACAAAATCACGCTGTTTGTATTGCCTGTATTAGGAATCTTTGTATCCTCTTGATTATTTGAGGTTGTAGATTCACTTGGATTTTCAGGAGTTGTAGGTTCTTCAGTAGAACCGATTACAGGAATTTCTACAACTTGTTTATATCCGCATACTGAGCAGATGCGTTCTTTACTGCCTTTTTCCGTTTCGGTAGCCTCTTTGGTTACTGACCATTCGCCGAAATCATGTGCCGCTTTTTCAATAATGTTGCCGCAGGCACATTCCTTCCAGTGATTTTCAGCATCAGACTTGTATGAATCACCGTAATCATGCTCACCCTTGGCAATTACAGTATCTTCCAATGCGATTTCTTCAGTCGCCTCAGCATCTCTAAAGAGTTTTCCGCAAACGGAACATACATAATATTCAATATTACCGTCAGCTTCGTGGGTTGCCTCTTTAGCTTCTATCTTATTAAGCTTATGGCCTGCAGGAATTACTGTACCGTCTGCAATTTTAACACCGCAATCCTTGCAGTATACATCACCTGTGTAACCGTCAGCCGTGCAGGTAGCCTCTTTTTTGCCTACAATTTTTGTTTCGCCCACATGGTTCGCAGAATCAATAGGTGTTATTACAACTGCAATTTCGGTCGTGCCTGTGGCATCTGCATAATTTTTACCGCATTTTGTGCAATGCCAATATTCCACATTACCTTCTGCGTTACAAGTGGCGGCAACCGCATTGTAATGGACCATAGCGTGGGTGTGGTCAAGCTTTGGAATAACTGTGCTTTCGTTTCTTACAGAACCGCAAACAGTACATTCTTCATGCTTAAGGCCTGTTTCGGTTTCGGTAGCAGGTTTGTCGGTTTTCCAAACAAAGCTATGATTTTCTTTATCAACAATATTTCCGCATCCACACTCATGCCAATGATTTACATCATCTGACTTCCAGTCGCCGTAGCTGTGTGGAATTTGAGAAATTAAAAGAATGGAGGTATCCGTAACTTCTGTTTTTTCCTTATCAAACAGCTTTGAACAAACACTGCAAGTGTAATGTTCTTTCATACCGGGAGCAAAGTGCGTTGCAGGCACTTCATCATAATGAATATATGTATGGTCAGCCAAAGGAAGTGTTTCGTCCGCAATTGTTGTTACGGTTACGCCGTCAGCCTTAAGGACCTCACCGCACTCGTCGCAAATGTAATAGAAATTATGTCCTTGTATTTCACAAGTCGAAGCAACAGCCGCATATGCCGTTTTATGTGCGTGTGCACAAGAAACCTTAACCTCGCAGGAATCTGTGAAATTGCCGTCCAACGTAGTTACAGTAATTGTTGTATTGCCCTTCTTTAAAGCGGTTACTTTGCCGTTGTTGTCAACTGTTGCGATATCTGCATTGCTACTCGTCCAAACAAGCGACTTGTCTGTTGCGTTGTTGGGAGATACAGTGGCAAGTAAGGTTTCGCTTGTGCCTGCAACGAGTGAAAGTGTATCTTTGCTGAGAGAAACACCGTTTACGGGAACGGGACGTTTAGTTACACTGAGGATTCCAGCATCATCAATTACATTTAAACTTTCGCAACTCGCAAAAGTATAGTAACCAATGTTTGTCACACTGTCGGGCATGGTAATGATTGTAAGCGAGTAACAATACTCGAAAGCACCATAACCGATTTCTGTTACACTGTTGGGAATGGTAACATTTGTAAGTAAGGTACATTTATAAAAAGCCTGAACACCAATGTTTGTCACACTGTCTGGAATGATAATGCTTGTAAGTGAGGTGCACTCATAGAAAGCACGAAAACCGATTTTTGTTACACCATTGGGAATGGTGATACTTGCAAGAGAGGTACACCAGCCGAAAGTATAACCGCCGATTTCTGTTACGCTGTCGGGAATGGTAACGCTTGTAAGTGAGGTACACATATAGAAAGCAGAATCGCCAATGCATGTCACACCATCTGGAATGATAACGCTTGTAAGCGAAGTGCATTTCTCGAAAACGCCGTCACCGACACTGGTTACACTTTCGGGAAGTGTAATGCTCGTAAGGGAAGGACAATCGCCAAAGGCATATTGCCCTATCGTTCTCACGTTATCACCAAAAGTAACGCTTGCGAGCGACTCGCAATAGCAGAAAGCGTCATTGCCAATACTTATTACACTGTCCGGAATGATAGCGCTGGTAAGTGAGGCATATCCATAAAAAGCTCTGTCGCCGATTTGCGTTACAGCATATCCGTCCAATTTCGACGGGATAGTTAAATCGGCGGCTGTTCCTGTGTAGTCAGTGATTTCCGCCGTGCCATCTTCTAAGACTACATACTCAAAATCACCGCTCGTTTCCGCAAAGGCGGTGAGCCTAGCAAAGGGAATCATCGTCAGCACCATACATATTGCCAAAATTGCTGAAAAACATTTCTTCACTTTAATTCCACCTTTTTTCTTAATTTGGATTACTCTAGTGTTTGCACACGACGTTTTTCAATGTTTTGATATTTACTATATAAATCGGAAATTTCGTTCCAGTAAACATATTCACAGGAGTTGTAAAACTCAATACATTCTTTTAAATACAATTTAGCATTGGGACCTGTAATCTGAAATGAAGTTTGATCTTTACCAAGGTTCTGCACAATAATAGCGGTCGTTTTCCCACTTAAAGTTTCAGTAATAAGTACACGGGCTTGGCGGTCTAATTTAAAATAATCATTTCGATTGTCTTTCGGTAGTTTTCTCAAAAAGAATTCGGCGTTAGATGGATTTTTGTTTTTCAATGCGACTATTCCGTCAACATTCTCCAAATTGTTGGAAAAATTCTTAAAATTCGGAAAGACACTGTTACTGCGATTGAAATGAGCTTCAATTCCCTCCAATGAAATAATGTGATAAAATTCACCACATTTATCCATCGCCTCTTTTATACTTTTGATAAATAGTGCTTCATCGCCCCAACCTTGCTCTGCATTAAGTACCAGAGAGCTACTTCTTTGCATTAAAAAAATTGATTTACACGGTTCGCTGAACAAATCTTTAGCCAGTCTGTAATGATTTTTAGTCCCTTTTCTGAAATCAGTAACTACCGTTGTGCCGTAAATGGTCATCATATCATCATCGGTTAGTTTTATGCACGGTTCACATGATTTATTTTCAAGGTTTTTAATACGCTTTTTTATAAATTCTCTAAAATTATTAGCGCTTTCAAAAGTGCCGGTTTTGTAGCGATGTGCACGATAATAAGTAATATCAAAGGGCATCTTATGCCCACTTTTTTCAAATTCAGATAACCACTCATCGGAAACAATATTAATACATTTACCTTTGTTTGCTTGCCTTAAGCCAAGTTCATAAAATACATTTGGATTAAAATCTGTTAAATCAGCAATTACAATATCTGATTCTTTAATCATAGCTATAATATCTGCCATAACATCAGAGCCGCTCATTTGATCTGCACGTTGAACAGAATATCCCAACTCTTCTGCAATTGGAATAATAATACTTTTCATAACATCATCGGAACGAATACGTGTTTGGCTTTTCTCTTCACCCAACGGACAAATAATTCCTAATGTTTTCATATTGACCCCCTAGACATAGAAACATAATGTTGATTATGTTGTAAACAAGCTATACAAATAGCCGTTTACTCTGCAACAGAAGAATTATAAAGCGCAAAATAGGTGCAAAAAATCAAGCTTTATGTGTTTTCACAAAATGAAAAACGCCCAAGGCTTATTTGTGTTATAAAAATTTTGACAAAATCTTTTAAAATCGTACTTTTTTCGTTTGAACGGGTTGATTTTAAAATTTTCCTATGATAGAATACATGTATGTAAGTGTGTGCTTTTATAAGGCATACAACATAATCAACATTATGTCTTCAACCGCCTTACGGGGCGGATTTCTTATGCTTGAATTCAACTTCCGGCTAAACAATCAGGTGCATATTTTCCATTCTGTTACGGTGTTCTGTGCCGGTGGAAATGATATAGATTCTTGTGGTGTTTATACTTGAGTGACCAAGAATATCAGCAAGTTTGGCGATGTCTTTTTCAATGCCGTAAAACACTCTTGCAAACAGGTGGCGGAGATTGTGCGGAAAGACTTTTTTGGGGTTAACGCCTGCACTCTCGCAAAGATTTTTCATCTCCCGCCAAATGTTGGTTCTGCTCATTGGCTTGCCCGTTCTTGTTATGAAAATTGCACCCGATTTGATTCCTTGCTCCCTTACATAGCGGAGCAATTTTTTTCGCAATTCTTTTACGACAAATACACTGCGGGTTTTGCCTTTAAGTGAAACAATCGCTTCGCCGTTTTTGATTGCTTCAACTGTGATAAACTGCAATTCGCTTACTCTAATTCCTGTTCCACATATTGTTTGAAGTATCAAATTCAATCGTTCATTGCCTTTCTGCTTTGCAGTATTTACAAGCCGCATATACTCCGCTTTGGTCAGTTCTTTTTCCTCGGGGCAATAAACCTGTCTTTGTAATTTAATCGACTTCACTTTGCAATCCGACCAACCTAAAAATGCAAAAAAGCTATTCAAACTTGCAAGCATTGAGTTAATACTTCGCACGGCATAATTTTCATTAATCAGTTTGTTTTTATATGTGATTACGGTTTCTTTTGTAATTCTGTCACCGTCTACATATGCTGAAAATGCTCGAACATCCCGCAAATATTTCTCAATTGTATTCTCACTCTTTTCCTCCTCCCGCAAAAATATTTCAAAATCTTTAATCGCTTCATTTGTTAGAATTCGTCCTTTCATTGTCATTACCTCCGAGTATATTGTACCCGAAAAATACGATTTAAGAATTTGTCTTTCTCTGACAGTATCAAAGGTTGTGGTATGTTACCTTGGAAAGAACGGTTTTACAAGTAATATTTTCGAAGAATTTTTTTGATTTTAGGCCTTGACAAAAATTTCGAACTCCGGTAAAATAACACTCCACCCTTGGATAAGGTGGTGGAATAGGAAGTGTGTGAACAGTTCAGCACACTTGCAAGACAGCCGAATACGGCATCCGAACATAATGAACTTATGAGTCTTGCGGATATTAGCTTGAAGGTAACTGATTCAAGATAATTCCGCAGGGCTCTATTTTTATCTCAACAAGTAATATTTATACAATAATTTTTACATATCAGAAGAAAGGAGTTGACGATAAATATGGATGCCACCACAAAAGGCTATCCCGAAGGGATAGGCAAGCATATTGTTTGTATATACGTAGGCCGTACGGCCGCCGCTTTACAAACAGCTTGTCGGGGCGAACCCCGAACCCCAACATACAGCGGTGTAATCCGCAGAAAGCGAGGACAAAACTAAGACAGACAATAAAACAAAAATGATTGCCATGCGTTTTCGTGAGAACGATTACATGGCAATCAAAAGAAAAGCTGAAAAAGCAAATATGAACTTCACTGAGTTTGTGACCAATGCGGCACTGAACAAATCAATAATCGTAATTGATGGGTTAAATGATGTGCTGAAAGAGCAGAAAGCTATCGGCAGAAATATCAATCAGCTGACAACCTTATGCAATATGGGCAAGATTGTTTGTCCCGATTTGGGAGAATTGAAAAATCAATATGCTGATGTGCTAACCGCCCTAAAT
This sequence comes from Ruminococcaceae bacterium UBA7217, assembly GCA_002490425.1. Classification (GTDB taxonomy): domain Bacteria; phylum Bacillota; class Clostridia; order Oscillospirales; family Acutalibacteraceae; genus Fimenecus. The sequence continues at coordinate 3,942 of DKTZ01000013.1, read as the reverse complement.
GATATTGTCGGGAGGTGTAGCTGATGGCAACATTTACGGCAATCTCAGAAAAGACGCAGACCGCCACGGCTATGAAGCGAGTGCTTGATTATGTGATGCAGGATAAGAAAACTATGCACAACGGAATTAAGCTTGTCAGTGGTCAGAACTGTGTTCCCGAATCAGCATTTGAAGAATTTATGGCTACCAAGCACCAATACAAAAAAGCAAAGGGTGTATTCTTCAAACAGTATGTGCAATCCTTTAAACCAGACTGCGGTGTGACACTGAAGCAAATACACCAAATCGGCTTGGAAACAGCGAAAGCTTTTGACGGATTCGAGGTTGTTGTGGCAACACACATCGACCGTGACCATTGGCATAATCATTTCGTTGTCAACTCGGTAAACTGTGAAACAGGCTTGAAAATCCAAATCAATGAAAAAGGATTGGAAGAACTACGGCGTAAGTCGGATGAAATCTGTCAGCAGTTTGGATTAGAGATATTAAAACCGTATCAAAAACCTAAGCAGAAATCTTTAAATCAGCGAGAATACCGTGCCGCCTTGCGTGGCGACAGTAAAAAGCTGAAGTTGACAAACGCCATAGATTATGCGGTAGCGAAGAGTCGTAATAAAAAGCAGTTTATTGAGCAAATGCACAAACTTGGATATGGTATCAAGTGGATAGACTGTTACAAGTATATCACTTATACTACACCTGACGGTCAGCGGTTTCGCGATAACCGATTACTTGATGACAAATATTTAAAAACCAATATGGAGGAATTATTTGCTTATGAATATGGAACAGTTAAAACAGATCAATCAAATACAAACGATAACCGAGCAGACGGTATCGTCATTGACAGAACCGCTACAGTATCAGTATCTGGCCTTAACGCTGGAACAGTACAACAGTATAGCGGAATTCTTTATGATGATTGGAAACGCCATTGCAGAAAACACGGTTTGATATCCGAATTGCCGACACAGGAAGGCTTGGAGGAGATTCTGACAAACGAAGTTCGGTCTCGGATGTTCAGGATAGAGGATATCGTAAAGAACGGTCAGAAAATGATGATAGCTTCAGTAGAGAAAAGTTTATCGAAACAAACGGAAGCTTTGAAAGAACAACTCCACAAGGAAATCAACCGTATGATGTCGGAGCTGAAAGCCAATTGGAAGCTCAAGGTGAAATGGATACTAACTGGGGCGGTATTGCCCTCAATACTGCTTACCTTGCAGCTGATCTTGCAATGATAGGCGGTAGCGGAAATGATACAAAACCTAAGAAGAAAAAATATGTCCGTGAACGCAAAAACGGGCAGAAGAAAAAGGAACAAGGCGAACAAAACCAAGATGACGGTGGTATGCAAATGAATATGTAAAGGAGTGATGACCAGACAATATCTGATAAATGCCGTGTTGCTATATGGCAACAGAAAAATGGAATATTCCAAAACACGAATTGGAAGCCTTGGCGAGATGCTTTCTGCCCGATATTCAAGCCTTTTTTGAGAGCGAGGAAGGCAGACAGGAATATATGGCGTGGAGAGAACAACAAGCCAAATTAAAGGCACAGAGAGCCGATAAAACGGCTTAAAACACAAAAGCAAAGGCAGAGAGCGAAAAACTCTCTGCCTTCAAAACTAATTTCTATAAAATACTTTTTCAACATCCGCTGCTTCCATTAGTACATAAGGAGTTTCTACAGATTTTTCTGATAATATTGGAGAACAAAAGACAGCAAATTGTACATTACCAATTTCATGTATATCTAATAATTTTCTTAGCTGATACTGTGAAACACCTCTAACACAGTACCTATTCTTGTCAATATATTTTTTTAAAACAATACTTGCTAATTTTGAAGAAAAAAACAATGGGATCGTTGGTCTATCTTTTTGTATAGATAAATAAGTACCAGTTACATTACCATCTTTAATTTCCATAATAGTCCAAAACGGATCACCAACTTCAGATTCATCAGGTAAAAATCCTTTTTTTATTATTCCAGCAATTATGTCAACTAAACTTGGCAAATCATCAACAGTAAGTAGTTTGATACCTTTTATATCGGCAACTTTTTTGGCTCCACTTTGATAACCATTTTTTGAAATCATAACGCCAATTACCTGACAATACCCTATATCGTTTATTTTTTCAGCAAAACTCCGCACTTCTCCAACATCAACAGGTTTTTCCCATTCTTTGCACTCAATAACCACTTTACAATTAAGATTCAAATGCCTAAATTCATAATAAACATCAAATTCATTATAAACTCCACTTATACCCTTAATTTTCACATTTGTTGAAACTAATACATTTTTATAATTATTCA
>DKTZ01000013.1:1124-1350 GCA_002490425.1 Ruminococcaceae bacterium UBA7217 | reverse complement strand
ACATTTTTATAATTATTCAATTCTAATAATCTAGAATAAACAAATTGAACAAAATTCTCTAATGCGTCTCCTTTTTTCATATAATCCACATCCTATATTTATTGAAAGGTTAAAATTATTAATAGAACCCCTCACTACTTATCTTTTACAAATAGTACAATCTTTCTATATAAAGACAAAATCCGAAAGTATCACCGACAACGGTGAGTTTCGGATTTTTATCTTT
>DKTZ01000013.1:475-814 GCA_002490425.1 Ruminococcaceae bacterium UBA7217 | reverse complement strand
GGTAATCGAAACCGCGTCCGAAAATCTATTCCCGAGGCTTTCTACGAGCGTAGTGTACCGTTTAAAATTCCCTTTTCTGACCGCCGATATACGGGCTGACAAAATCGGTAGCTCTTTAATTCATGACAGATTACAGAGCGCTCATCTGTTCACGTTCACTGCTAAATGGCACTTCTGACTGAGCCGCAGTATTCTCAGGGAAGCGTTGCCGCTATTTAAGCAGCAAGTAAAACTTTATTATCTTTGTCGTTTATTTCTAAACTTGAAGCTTTTATTGTGGTGCCTCGCCACAGCTCGCTTACCAAGGTTCAGGACCCCCGTCGAAATCCTTTCATCCCC
>DKTZ01000013.1:0-164 GCA_002490425.1 Ruminococcaceae bacterium UBA7217 | reverse complement strand
CGAAATCCTTTCATCCCCGTATTTAGATTATTATTGTAACACATTTTATGCATTTTACAAGAGAAAATTTCAGGAAAATTATAATACCTTTGATTGGCAAAGTAAAAGATTTAATTATAACATGTTTTTACAGCTATAGATTATTTTCGCTTGATCATGATCTA
>DKTZ01000005.1 GCA_002490425.1 Ruminococcaceae bacterium UBA7217 | reverse complement strand
TTGATATCGTATCTGCACCTAATTGGTATTCACAAAAAACAAAATCTGGTCAATATATGCATGATGTTTTAAATGTTCATGGTAGAAAGACTTTGGCTTTTTCAAATTATAAAAATTGTTGTTATATACAAAACGGCAAAAAATGTAAGTTCTGCAGTGTCGTACCATCTAACTATTTAAAAAAAATAAATGAAGATATTAGAATTAATGATATTATGGATACTTTAGAAGTAGCATTTCATTATAATTGTAATTATGATATTGCTTTGAGTGAAGGTACGGTTGATGCAGATGATAGGGGAGCTGTATTTTTTTCAAAAATTTCAAAAAAAATAATACAATGTTTTGGCAATAAACATATATCAGCAGAAATTGCTCCCCCTAATGGCAACAAATATATTGATTTAATGATCGACAGTGGAATTGATTCAATTATTATGAATTTGGAATTTTTTGATGATAAGATAAGACAATTATTATGTCCCGGTAAGTTTGAGATAAGTAAAAAACAATATATAAATTCATTATCATATGCTGTAAGTAAAATGGGCTTTGGAAATGTGAGTTCTGTACTTATTGCGGGTATTGAGCCATTGCAGAGTACAATAGAAGGTGCTAAATTATTACTATCAAAAGGAGTTCTACCGATAATTATACCATTTAAACCTTATGATTTATGTCAAATGGCCAATTATGAAATAACTCAGCCGGAAGTTTTGTTGACTATAAAGCAAGAAATTGATAATGAAATGAAAAAAAATAATTTAATACCACAAAAATCTCATTCGTGTATTGCATGTGGTTCATGTAATTTATAGTATTTGTATAGGTGAGTTATATGATAAAACGAAATGAATTAGATTCCTGGTATGCAAACAAGTATCCTGAGTTTGAACTGTCATCAAATTCAGTTATTAATAATATGCAATATAAAAGTTCAATAAACAAATCTATAGGAAAAAATTGGTTGAATTATTGCACCTCACTTTTGAGGCGTTCAATCGCTCATAAACGAAAAAAAGCGGTATCTCTCGTTATGAAACGATTGATACCGCCTTAAGATTTTTATTCTATTTTTCGCTATCGGCAAGCTGTGCCTTGAGCTTACTGATTTCCTGCTCGTAGCTATTCACTCGGTTTATTTGAAAACAGCAAAGAACTACCGTTGAAAGAAGTCCGCCGAGCATAAGCCCTAAAAAGAACATTAAGATTTTCATTAGATACCTCCCATATCCATAGCTTCGTCCATATCCTCATTTGTATCATTGGATCCTGTTATATTCACATATTCACCGATGATGCAGAGAGCTTGGTCATAACTGCCCGACTCACGGATACGGTTACGCATTTCCACAGCCTCGTCAGCCATACCGTTTTGACGGAGAGTCCTTGAGGCAATTCCCATAAGATTGAAGATGTTACCGTCTTCGCCAATCAGCTTGCAGTCGGGCTTTTTCTTTTCTGCCGTTTCTTCGGAGATGAACCCTCCGAGTCTGTTGTCAACATAATCTGACAGCCAAGTACCGCCGAAGGTTTCGTGCGTCTGTAACCGCCACATAGCAAGTTTGCCCATATCAAGCTTCATTTCTTCTGAAAACAGAAACAAAAGACAGGTAAGTCCTTCGTTTTCAAAGGCACGGCAGTTCTCAGACTTGAATTTTGTGCCGTCAAGGAGAATATTTTTCTCTGCAAGCATGTCGTTAATACCGTCAACCCATTCATGAAGGTCACCTCCGCAGCCCTGTAAAATCAAGCCCTCTTTGCCGTTCATTTTTCGTAAATCTTTGATTTCAATTTTCTTTATACTCATAACCTCATATTACCTTTCTAAAAGTTTTCTTTAATTTTCTGCCCGATAGCAGAAATGACGGGAACGCTTACCGCATTACCCGCCATTTTGTAAAGCCTGCCGTCTTTAAGACCTTTAGCTTTTGCCTTATTAAATTGCTCATCGGTAAAACCCTGCAACCGCCAGCACTCAATCGGCATGAGCTTTCGAATTCTGCCTTTGTGCCATACACCGTGCCTGTCCTGCGCGGTGATAGTGAACATTGGCTCGTTTGGCTTTTTCATTCTGCGTCCTTGCTGACGGACTTTTTCTCGGTCGGGCGTGAGGATAGCTCTCGGCTCATCCGTAACAAGAACAGCCGAATGCTCGCCTCTGTGGTTGCTTACTCCGCTGTCCTGCCTTGCGGTGATACACCTTGCGTGGTCGGTGATGACGGGATTTGGATTCATATCTATGAAATACAATCCTGTTTTTCCGCCCCAACCGCCGCTGCCCGCACACTGCGTACAGGCTACTCCGTCTGTTTTGTAGACTCTCTGTCCCTGCGGTCCGGGGATAAACTGCTTAAGATTTTCCGCATTGCCGCAGTCGAGAGGAAATATCCTTCCGGTACTTCGTCCTCCAAGATTTGCGACAATGTACAGCCGTCTGCGTTGTTGCGGGACGCCAAAATTTGCGCTGTTATGCACACACCATTCAACACCATACCCCAACTCAGTAAGCGTGGAGAGGATGGTATTAAACGTCCTGCCGCCGTCATGCGATAGCAAACCGGGGACATTTTCCAAGAAAAGATATGCAGGCCGTTTCGCTTCAGCAATTCGGGCAACTTCAAAGAAGAGAGTTCCTCTTGTATCTGCAAAACCGAGTCGCTTTCCGGCAAGCGAGAAGCTTTGGCATGGAAAACCTGCACAGATGAGGTCAATGTCGGGCAGATCATTTGGGTTGATTGTTCTTGCATCTTCAAAATAAAGTTCTCCTTTCGGTTCGTAGATGGCGTTGTATGCCTGATTTGCGTATTTATCTATTTCGCAGTGACCGATACATTCAAATCCGCCCACAACCTCAAGCCCTGAACGGAAACCGCCGATTCCTGCGAACATATCAAAAAATCGGATTGCCATAAAGCATCCGACTGCCTTTATTTATATATTTTCCATATCACCTCACATTCCCATGACGGGAGCATTGTCCTCATCAATATCTTCATTTTGTTCTTCCGCAATTTCTTCGTCGGTTAATTTTCTGAAGGAGTCCTCGCCGGGGACAATGCCGAGCCGTCTGCCATTGTCAAAATCGCAATGTATTGTTCCCATATCATCTACCACTCGAACCGTACCTTTGGTGTTCGGTTCAATAGGGCGGGGATCGTCACCCATCTGCAAAAGCATAAGCCTTGTGCCGGGCGGATAGCTTTCTTTTAACCGTTCTGCCTTTCTTCGTTCTGCTTCAAATTTGTTCATAGTCTTACATCTCCTTTTTGTTTTTAAAATATGCATAAAATGAAAAAAGCCAACCGCTTGAATGATTTACATTCATAACGATTGGCTATGTAAAAAAATATATATGAAAAAAGGCAGATGAATTTTTATTTTCATCTGCCTGATTTTATCAATATTTAATTGCGCGAGAGTTCAAGTCCAGCAGGAATGGCGATTTTACTGTTTGGCATCTATATGACTATCTTGCAAAAATCCTTCATAAAAGGCAAAAAAGCCTTGAAAAATCAAG
>DKTZ01000015.1 GCA_002490425.1 Ruminococcaceae bacterium UBA7217 | reverse complement strand
GATAATTCTTGATTATCCTTTATTTAACAATATAATATCTCTATTTTAAATAGCATAAAATGCTACATAAAGCAACCCGAAGTGCAAAAGTGTGCAATATTTCTGCAAAATGGTCGAAAAAACTTAAATATTTGTCATTTTCAATCGACCTTTGTATGTATCTTCCGTATAATGTATTTATCATTTTACGGAGGATTTTTTATGTTTAATTTAATTGAAGAAAAAGACAAATATTTGATTGTTTGCAAGTCTCTGAAGGGATTAAGCAATCTAACTCTTAAAGCGTACACCATTGATTTAAAACAGTTTTGTGATTTTGTGAACGGTCGGGACTGTTTTGACAAAGCCGAACTCAACGCATATATCAACACACTTCACAGTTTATACAAGCCTAAAAGTGCCAAGCGGAAGATTGCCTGTATCAAAGCTTTTTACAGATATATGGAGATTGAGGATATTATCGACTTCAATCCGTTCCATAAAATCATTATCAAATACAAAGAGCCTATTAAATTGCCTCGCACAATACCTTTAAACTGTATTCAGGATATGCTCGCTTACGCATACAGGCAGCATTCGGCATCGCTTACTGCATACCAAAAAGAAATTACATTGCGGAATATTGTTGTTCTTGAATTGTTGTTTTCAACGGGTATGAGAGTTTCCGAGGTGTCGAATTTAAAAATCTCTGCTATCAACTTCGGCGATAACACAATCCGCATATTCGGCAAAGGCTCAAAAGAACGCATTATGTGCATAAGCGGAGATTTAAGCAAGACGATAAGCAATTACCTAACCGTACGTTCTCGCAAAACGGATTACCTATTGGTAAACAGGTTAGGCAATCACTTATCTGAGCAGTCCATACGATATATGGTGAATGATTATACAAATGCTGTTGGCGCACCATTGCACATTACACCGCATATGTTCAGACATACTTTCGCAACCGAGCTTCACAATGAAGACGTTGATATACGATATATTCAGCAGTTTCTCGGTCACAGCTCTATTGCCACTACACAGATATATACGCACATCAGCACAAGCAAAACACGTGAAATATTAGAGTCCAAGCATCCGAGAAACAGGATGAATTTTACTGTATAATTTTCCCTTTCATATATATACAACAGTTTAAAACGCCAAAATGTGACAAAAAATTTAAATATAATTTTTATATATCAAAAATGCTGAAATTTCAACAAATTTTGACAAATGCAACATCTGATGGTATAAATGTGGAAAAACGGACTGATATTCAGCAACACCAGTCCGCTTTTTCTTATTTATTAAACTGTTATTTTTTATGCTCAAACCATTTTGGTCATAGTCAAACTGCGTTTTACTGCCGTCTGCAAGGGCAATTTCCTTTAAATTTCTGCCGTCCCATTTGTATGTTTTACCGTCATAGGACGTGGGATTGCCTGCGCTGTCATATTTAACGGCTTTACCGTTAAAGGACGAAAGTCTGTCTTTCCACACAAGGTAATTGTACTGAGAGGTTTTGGTTTCAATAACTTCACCGAGTGTGTCGCCTGTTGTGAAGGCATATATCTTTTCTGTTTCTCTGTTTCCGCCTTTATCATATGAATAAACATATATGTAAATGTGTGACGCTATGACACTGCCGAAATTTAGTCTGTTCATGTTTTCTATTTCTTTTTGGGACGATGAGGCATCGTCCCCTACAATTTTCAAATTTCAACTTGTCCTGTGCAAAAAAGGCGGTAGCACAGGACAAGCCTATCAAAAGCATCGGTCAGAGATGCATTTTGACCAATTTTAAAACCGTTTTCCTGTTTTTTAAGCAACGGAAATTCCGTTCTTTTGTCAATTACGGTTTAGTATAAGTTTTTTCAATATTTTTTGTAATTTCATCAGGACTGCCGCCTGTACCCTCAATTTTAAACTCAACATGCGCTCTATAGGTTCCGGATTTTAACAGCTGCAAAGTATGACTTACTGAATAGCTTGTATTAGTTGAAGTGTCAGTCCATTCGCCGCAGTCAACGGTTATCCAAATTAAGCCGAATCTTTTTTGAATTTTTGTCTTAATTGTAGCTTTTGTTACAAGTCCGGATTTTCCAGTATAATTACTGGTTACAGTCGCCTTTCCCGTGCTTGTTATGGCAAATACGGTGCTTGTAGTGTTAATATTATTTGAATATGTAGTTATACCGCTTGCATAAACAGGAACGAATAATGAAAACAGTGTAACAAAGCATAAAATTACGGCAATAAGTTTTTTCATTAAAAATCCATCCTTTCAAAATTTTATTATGCTTCCAATACATATAACAGTTAAAAAACGGTTTTTTTGACAAAATTTTTAATTTTTTTCAGAAATATTTTTTTGAAGCGTCATAATGTCATCTTTCATATAAGCCGGAATTTTTATTATGAGCCAATAATAACCGTCTGTCCAGATAACTGTACTTCCGTATTCATCCTCCATCAAATAAGCTTTTTGCCTGTTTATTTCAATTTCCCGATAATCATTCTCGTTATCAATTGTAAAATTTGAATCAAGAACATTTTGTATAAATACAATTTCTTCTCCCGCCTCGTTCTTCCAAACCGCAAAAACACTGTAATCGTCTTTCTGATATGTGTCAAGCTCATAGCCTTCAGGTAAATTGGTTAATGTATATTCGATTTCTATTGTATCGACGGTCGGCGAAGCCTGCTCATTCAATGTTATTTCGTTAAACTGCGGGAACACCTTTTTAACAAATTCAATAATCGGTTCTCTTATCGCCGCAACGCTCATTAAGCCTGTAAGCACAACAATAACTGTAATAATTGCCGCAATTAAGCCCTTTGTAACTGTTCTTCGCGTTGAAAGACTAACTCGGTTGTTCTTTTTAATGAGCTTATCCATTTTTCTCAAAAACTTATCCGAAAACGCCCATTCAATCTCGTCTTCATTAGGAATTTCGGCGTTGTCAAGCACTTCCGCCTCCATAAACGCTTTAACGAACAGTTCTTTTGCATTTTCCAAGCTAATCCCTCAAATCGTTTTTTAATATTTCAAGCAGCTTTTGCCTGCCTCTGATAATTTGTTGCTGAACGGCAGAGTTGCTCCTGCCAAGCAAATCTGCAATATCCTTCGGTTTCATACCCTCTACAAAATAATAAAACAGCACATCTCTGTATTTATCGTTAAGACCTCTGATTGCATTTACAACCTCTATGTAATTTTCCTGTACTTGGAGTGTTTCAAAAAACTGACTGTCTGTTATATTCTCAGCATCTTCATACGAAACATTCTTATTCCGTACTGAATTTTTCTGTGAAAGATTTATTGCAGTATTTTTAGTTGCTTTCAGCACATAAGACAATGACTCTGCGGAGTACGGGTCACCGATTGAGCGCATATTACGTGCTATTTTAACGAATGTATCGTGAACGGCGTCTTCTGCGTCCTCCTTGTTCCTCAAAACATCAAAAGCCGTATACACCATTCTTTTTCTGTAATTGTTATACAGTATTTCAAATTTAGACCTGTCATCGTCATTGTCGATAAGCGACATATAGAACATAAGCATATTTTAAATGTCCCTCACTTAATATAACATTTTAAAAACCGTTTTTATTACAACAGTTTTAATAAAATATTTTACACTACATTATTTAATTGCGCAATATTATTGTCGAAAATTGTCGGTTCGGACAGCAAATTCACCCGCAGCTCAGCGAACCGTGCAATTTTTCGGCGCTGCTATCACCGATTTCGATAGCAAAATCCCCTTTTGTCTTACCAAGTGAAGCTAATGAAAGGCACATTGACATCTCAAATTCATTTCTGTATAATTACAGAATAATTAAAGAACATTTTTTAGAAAAGCAGAAGAATAAAAAATGAAAAAGTTTATAAAAATTCTCGTTTGTGTTATAATTGCGGCAGGAATTGTATTTTCTGCTTTTACCGCATACGAATATTCAAATCTAATTGACGAAACAGAAATTCAAACCTATAATACAGAAAAGAGTTCGTTTAAGGTTGCCGTAATTTCCGATACTCAGTTAGCTCCCACTGAAGAGGAATTAAAAACAGGCGGCGAAAAAAAGGATTCGCAGGATTACAAAGTGCATCTGCAAAACTTTAAAAATGCACTGAATGTCATCAAAAACAATGATGTTGATATGATTTTGTTCCCGGGTGATATAGGCGATTTGGGCACACGCTATGCTTTTCAAACCTATGTCGATACAATTGACGAGGTTTTCGGCGACGATAAGCCCATAATTCAGACCATAATGGGTAATCACGATTATTGGAATAAAAATGTATTTACCGGTCACACAAAATCGAAAATATCGAGGACGGAATTTCCTATGTGCTTTACGACAATGTTTGGGGTACGAATTTTCCGCAGTGGTATGAGGACAACGCAAAATTCTCATTTGAAATAAAAAGAAAAGAGGGTTAAGAAATGAATTACAAAATAAGGAAAAATCTGCATACGGATTTCGGCATTTACGAGGAAAATAAGCTTTCCGAAAGAAGTTATTTTATACCGTTCTCGTCGGCAGAGAAAATTTCGAAAACCGATTACAAAAACGAGCGTTACCTTTCGGACAGAGTAACCGTTCTCAGCGGAGAGTGGGATTTTGCATATTATGAAAAATTAAGCCTTGTGCCTGATGATTTTTCAACAGACAAGGCAAATTTCGACAAGATAACCGTTCCCTGCACATGGCAAAGAACGGGTTATGACCAAATTGCATATATCAACACCCGTTATCCTTTCCCGAAAAAACCGCCGCATATTCCCTTTGACGTGGCGACGGGAATATACAGGAAAAATATCGAAATAACTAATGCAGATAAACGCCGTACTATTTCTTTTCTCGGCGTTGCGGGCGCATTTTCACTTTACATAAACGGCGAATATGTCGGGTACAGTGAAGGCTCGCACAACACTGCCGAGTTTGATATTACTGCATTTTTGCAGAACGGCTCAAATGAAATTGTCGTTGTAAACTACAAATGGAGCAACGGCACATATCTTGAGTGTCAGGATATGTTCAGGGAAAACGGCATTTTCCGCGATGTACTTATTACGGAATTTGAAGAAAGCTACATAAACGATTTTACTCTCCGTTCGTCCAAAAACAACGACGGTACATATAACCTTGAAATAAAGGTTGACGGCAAATTTGAAGAAAATACGAAAATCACCGTAAAATCGGCTGAGGAAAGCCCCGTAATCAGTGCTGTTCTTTTGCCCGAAAAGAGCATAGTGCTCTCAAATCTTTCTGTCAATGAATGGACTGCCGAAACGCCCAACCTTTATGAGCTGACAATTATTCTTTATAAAGATGATAAAGAGATAGAGGCAATAAGAACATACTGCGGATTTAAAAATGTTGAAATTAAGGGTGAAGTATTCTATTTCAACGGTCAGCCCATTAAATTTAAGGGCGTTAACCACCACGACACTCATATGACAAAGGGCTATGCCATGAGCCTTGAGGATATGGAGATTGATATTCGTCTTATGAAACAGTACAACTGTAATGCAGTGCGTACCTCTCACTACCCGCCTGACCCTGCTTTCCTCACGATGTGCGATATGTACGGTCTTTATGTTGTTGACGAGGCGGATATTGAAACACATGGCTTTTATGCGATTCCACACAGTACATACAATCCTAACCGATTAAGCAATGATGTAAAATGGGCGTCACATTACCTTGACAGGGTTAAAAGAATGTACGGCAGAGATAAAAACCACCCAAGCATTACGATGTGGAGTCTCGGCAACGAGTCGGGCGGTTATAAATGCCAAGACGTTTGCTACGATTATCTAAAAAAGGTCAACCCCGAAATTTCCGTTCATTATGAGGGTGCAATCCGCAGTAAACGCTGGGCATATGATGTTGTTTCAAGAATGTACGGCACGCCCGACCTTATGAGGAAAATTCTAAAAGGCACAGCAGGCAGTAAATACAAGGGCAAGCCGTTCTTTCAGTGCGAATACGCCCACGCAATGGGCAATGGTCCCGGCGGACTTGAAGAATATATGCAGTTATTCTATTCGTCAAAGCAATTTATGGGCGGCTGCATTTGGGAATGGGCAGACCACAGCGTTTACGATGAAAATGCGAAATATAAATGGACCTACGGCGGCGACCATAACGAGCCTATTCACGACGGTAATTTCTGTGTTGACGGTCTTTTCTATCCTGACCGTAAGCCCTCGAGCGGCGCACTTGAAATGAAGGCTTGCTACAGACCAATAAGAGCAAAATATGTCGGCTATAATAATTTTGAGCTTTGGAATACTCTGTACTTTTGCGACAGTTCGGCTATTCAAATTGACTATAAAATTCTTGTTGACGGAGAAGTGGCAGAGAACGGAAACATCGGTGATATTCTCTCTGCACAGGAACGCAAAACCGTACAAATAAATTCCCCGTTACTTGACAAGACCGACTGCGATGTTTTTGTGAACTTTATTTATACTGATAAAGTCAGCGGCGATAAAATTGCCGAGGAGCAGGTTACTGTTTCCCGAAAAGCATTTAAAACGGCGGACAGTCAAATGAAAAGTGCTGAAATATCCGCAAACGGCAATGAAATTCTCGTAAAATATAAAAACGGCAGTGCAAGGTTTGATAAAGCAAAGGGACTTGTAAGCCTTATTAAAAACGGGAATGAATATCTCAAAGCAAATCCTCTTGACGGTGCTAACGGCTTTGTCCCGCATATTTACAGAGGACGGCTTGACAACGACCAGTATATGGTGATTTTCTGGAAAATTATAGGTCTTGACTGCGCAAAAACAAAGCTTGTTTCCTGCAAGGTAAAAAATAACAGTGAAATGAAATATGTAAGCACAGTATACGACTTCGTAACAAGAGGCATTTTTGTTCTTGCAAGGGCAAATGTCGATTATTTCTTTGATGAAAACGGTAAAATTACAGTTAATGCAACGCTTATTAAGATTTGTCCGCTGACAGACCAGATTCCACGCTTCGGCGTGCACGCAGAGCTTGACAGCGGCTTTGAAAACGTAAAGTACTATGGCAGAGGTCCTGCCGAAAATTATTCGGATTTCAAGGAGCACGCACCCATAGGCATTTACGAAACAACCGTTACTGATATGGCGCATAAATATATCAAGCCGCAGGATTCGGGTAACAGGGGCAATGTCCGCTACGGCGTTCTCGCAAATACAAACGGAAAATCAATCCGAATAAACGCACTTTATAAATATTTCAATTTCAATGCAAATCACTTTACGCTTGAACAGTTGAAAAAAGCTAAGCATATTGAGGATTTACCCGATACCGATACAACCTATCTGACCGTTGACGGCTTTGTGAGAGGAACGGGTTCGGGCAGTTGCGGACCAATCCCTTCAAAAGAGCATATGATTTCTTTCGGCTATTCAAAGCCCCTCACCTACTCCTTTGAGGTTGAAACAGCAGAACAGGATAAATAACATTTACCTTTAAAAGCATCTTGCGGTATAGCGTGAGATGCTTTTAATATTCCGTACAAAGCGGTTGAATTTCTCTGCGCACAGTTGTATAATGAATTTGTCATAACTATTCTGTTTTGGAGAGCGACCTATGAAATACGTAACAGCACAGCAAAATATGGCGGACGACATTCACTTTTGCCTGCATACCGCCATAAAAACTGTATATCCGAAATATTATCCGAAAGAGGTGGCGGATTTTTTCTGCCGTCACCACACTAAAGAGCACATAGAGGAAGGCATCGCTTCGGGAAATATGGGCGTATTGGTAAAAGACGGAAAAATTGTCGGAACAGGCTGTTTTGACGGCAATCATATTACGGGAGTGTATGTACTCCCCTCTTATCAAAAACAGGGCTGCGGCACATATATTATGGACTGCCTTGAAAGCAAAATTTTTGAAAAATACGACACTGCTGTATTAGACGCCTCGCTCCCTGCGGCACAGCTTTATGAACACAGAGGCTACAAAACCGTGGGACACGGAATTTTAGATTTGGAAAACGATGTTAAACTTGTTTATGAAATTATGGAGAAGAAATCAGAGGCAGTGTGAAAAATCGCACTGTAATTATATTGCCTGAAAGGCTACGGTGATTAATATGAACAATATCATACAAATTGACAATCTCAGCAAAAGCTTCGGAGAGGTAAAAGCAGTTCAGGAATTAAGCTTCCGTGTAAAAAAAGGTGAATTGTTCGCTTTTCTCGGTATTAACGGTGCGGGCAAATCCACCACAATCAACATAATGTGCGGTCAGCTGTCAAAGGACAGCGGTAGTATCGTCATTGACGGGCACGACCTTGATAAAAATATGTATTTAATCAAAAGCGAACTGGGCGTGGTTTTCCAAAATTCCGTGCTTGACCTTGCCCTTTCCGTTTATGACAATTTGGAGAGCCGTGCCGCACTTTACGGCATTACAGGTCAAGGGTTTAAAGAACGGCTGTCGGAGCTTTCTGAATTACTTGATTTTAACGGCTTGCTAAAACGTCCTGTTGGCAAGCTTTCGGGCGGACAGCGCAGGCGGATTGACATAGCCCGTGCGCTTTTCCACAAACCTAAAATCCTTATTCTTGACGAGCCGACAACGGGTCTTGACCCGCAGACACGCAAAACTCTTTGGAATGTAATATCCTCTCTTCGCAAAAATGAAAATATGACCGTATTTTTGACTACTCATTATATGGAAGAAGCGGCGGAGGCGGACTATGTTGTGATTATTGACAGCGGCAAAATTTCTGCTGAGGGAACACCTTTAGAGCTTAAAAACAAATATACGGGCGATTATATCACTCTTTACGGTGCAAACGAAGACACGGTAAAGGAACTCGGCACTCAATACGAAAAGATAAAAGACGCTTACCGCCTGTTTGTTCCGAACACAAAATCGGCAACCGAGCTTATTGTAAAGCACCCCCAAATATTTACCGATTACGAGATAACAAAAGGAAAAATGGATGACGTTTTCCTTGCGGTCACAGGCAAAACTCTTACGGGAGGTCAGGAAAAATGAAAACATTTTTAATACTGATAAAAAGAAATGTTAAGCTGTTTTTTAAAGACAAGGGTATGTTCTTTACGTCTTTAATAACTCCTGCAATTTTACTTGTACTTTACGCCACATTTCTCGGCAAAACTTACAAAGAAACCTTTACGTCTAATTTACCCGACGTATTTACTCTTGACGAAAGCTTAATTAACGGACTTGTAGCCTCTCAGCTTATATCCTCAATTCTCGCCGTTTCATGCGTAACGGTTGCGTTTTGCTCTAATTTTTTAATGGTTCAGGACAAAGTAAACGGTACTGTAAAGGATTTAAGAATTTCACCCGTTAAATCCTCTCTGCTTTCAATGAGCTACTATATATCAACTATGATTTCAACGCTTCTTATCTGCTTTGCCGCAGCCGCCGTCTGCCTTATCTATGTTTCATTTTCAGGCTGGTATATGACCGTTTCGGATGTGCTGTATTTATTACTTGATATCTTTCTGCTTGTACTTTTCGGAACAGCGCTCTCCTCTGTTATCAACTTTTTCCTGTCAACACAGGGTCAGATTTCAGCAGTCGGAACAATAATCAGCGCAGGCTACGGCTTTCTTTGCGGAGCGTATATGCCGATTTCATCTTTCTCAAACGGACTTCAAAAGGCTCTCTCCTTCTTTCCTGGCACATACGGTACATCGCTTATCCGCAACCACTCTATGCGCGGAGTACTAAGCGAAATTCAAAATCAAGGCGTACCGTCTGAAGTAATTGAAAATATCAAGGACTCTCTTGACTGCAATCTCTATTTTTTCGGAGATAAAGTGGAAATTTCAGCTATGTATATAATTCTTACAGTTACCGTAGCGGTACTGTTGGGAATATATATTGTGTTAAATGTATTAAAAAAGAGCAAAGCGGCTTAAAATTAAATTCTATTCTCAGTAACACACGAAAGCATATTTTCATAACATAAAAGTGGATTAAATTATCGGAGGAATAATTATGACACTTTTAACCGTGCAGGGGCTCTTGGTTCCGCTTTTAGGAACATCATTGGGCGCCGCGTGCGTTTTGTTTATGAAAAAATATTTCAGTATTGCCGTGCAAAACGGACTTATGGGCTTTGCAGCAGGTGTAATGGTTGCCGCATCTGTCTGGAGCTTACTTATACCGTCAATTGAACAGTCACAGCATCTGGGAAAGCTTGCATTTTTTCCCGCAGTGGCAGGATTTTGCATAGGAATGATTTCTCTTATGCTTACGGACAAAATAACCGATAAAATACAGAAAAATACTCAAAATGAGAATAACTCGTATTTCAGAAAGACTACTATGCTGGTTATCGCCGTTGTGCTTCACAACATTCCTGAGGGAATGGCAGTAGGCGCTGTTTACGCCAATGCACTCAATACAAAAGAAAGCGCCGCATTTTCCGCCGCATTTGTATTGGCTATGGGAATTGCAATACAGAATCTACCCGAGGGCGCAATAATTTCAATGCCGCTTGCCGCCAGAGGTATGAGCAAGGGCAGGGCGTTTTGGGGCGGAATACTGTCAGGCGTAGTAGAGCCTGTTGCGGGACTTCTCACGATTTTACTTTCAGCGCTTATAATCCCTGTTTTGCCGTATCTTCTCTCTTTTGCGGCAGGGGCTATGATATATGTAGTTGTCAAAGAGCTTGTCCCCGAAATAAGTACGGGGAAACACTGTGACAGCGGAATAATGATGTTTACATTCGGCTTCTCGCTTATGATGGCGTTAGACGTCGCTTTGGGGTGAAAAATTATGTGGTTTATTTTAGCATTGCTGTCGGCCGTTTTTGCAGCTTTTACTTCCGTATTGGCAAAAATCGGAATTGACGGCGTAAATTCAAATCTTGCCACGGCATTAAGAACAGTTGTTGTTCTTTTTATGTCCTGGGCAATGGTATTTATTACAAATTCGCAGGGCGGAATTACGGAAATAAGCAAAAAAAGCTGGATATTTCTCATTCTGTCGGGGCTTGCAACAGGCGCTTCGTGGCTTTGCTATTATAAAGCAATCGGGATAGGTCAGGTTTCAAAGGTTGTTCCCATTGACAAGCTGAGCATTATCTTTACATTTATCTTAGCTTTTATTTTTCTTCACGAAAAGCTGACCGTTAAATCGGTTATAGGCTGTATTTTAATATGCATCGGCACACTTTTAACAGTACTTTAAAAATCAGCATTGAATAAATTAAACAAAACCGCCAAGGCAGTTCATTTACTTACCTTGGCGGTTTTTATCTTATCTTTTATTCATTTTTACGGCATCTTAACCGCACCGTGTAAATACAAGTCCAGATAAAGCGCATCTATACCGTCAACTGCACCGTCACCGTTTATGTCAGCGTTTATCATCTGTTTTTCGGAAAGCAGCTTATTACAGTTTATATTTAAAAGCATTAAATCATAGTCATCACTGTCAACGTCTCCGTCAAGGTCCACGTCGCCGATTATTATCTTTCCGAGGGAAAGGCTAATGTCCTGCTGTGTATCTCCTGACACGCTTACAAACGTGCGGAATACCTCATAGCCTGCACATTCGGCAACTAAAATATATCCGTCATTTTCAATACCGTCAAACGAATACGATGCTTCACCTGCACTGACTGTTTTCTTAGTTATCAGCTTTCCTGTATTAAAATCATAAAGCTTAACGGTTACTGCTTCGGCATTTTCAGAAGCTTCAAGAGAAATACTGCCGAAAAGACTTGCACCTGTTTTTTGCGACTTGTCAAGAATAACTGAATAAACAGGGCTTTCATAGCTTTCAACTCCGTATTTATTTACGGATTTGAATTTGTAATCTGCAACTATGCTTTCGGAAAGAGTTAATTTATTGCCTGCAATTTCAGTCCAGCCGTTGCCGTTATCATAGTAATATGTAACGTCCTGACCGTCGGGACTCAGGAAATTAAACGTAATATTATCACCCGTGCGAATCCCGATTGCACCCTCAACCGTAACTTGGAGAACGGGTTTATTTGCAGGATTTAACGGGTCATAGAAATTGTCAACCGTAAGTAAATAGTTAGAGGTTTTAAGGTTATTACCCGTAGCAGTAATAAGGTATGTGCCGTTTTTGCTGACGGTAATGTAATCCTGCCCTGTAATGTCCTCACCGTTGAGAGTAACCGATTTAAGACCCGCTTCGCCGAAGCTGTAATCCAAATACACTTTATACGAGTCAACCGTAATGTCGGTAACCTCAGGAGTTACTTTAATTTCCGGAACAACCGTATCAATCATAACAATGTAGCTGTCGGAAGGCGGACTCTTTGTGCCGGCTCCGTTAACCGCCATAAACTGATAATTTGCATAAATATTATCGTAAAGTACTATCTGATTACCGGTTGTAATCTCTTTCCAGCCGCTTCCGTCATTATAATAATATGTTACTCCGGAAATTGACTCTTCAAGAGTTGAAAAGCTAAAGGTCATATTCTCGCCGGTCCAACGGTTAAATGTACCCTGGAATTCTACACGGATAACAGGCATTTGACGGTCAATTTTAACCGAAACAGGAACAATGTCACTTTCGAGTGCTGAGTATGATACCGTTTTAAATTCAAGAACATGCTCGCCCTCTTCGCCGAAGCTGATATTAGGCTCGTTCATTACCTGCCAGTCGCCGCCGTCAACTCTGTAAAGATATTCGTAAATTCCCGAAAAGGCAGAAGCTGAAACAGTAATATCTACAGTATCAGATGTCCAAACACCGTTCTCATACTCTTTTCCCTTACTTACGGCATTTACTTCAATAGTCGGATTATCACCGTCAATTATAAAGCCGTCAGAACGGTAAACAGCCGATTCATTGCCCGCCCTGTCTGTTGCCTTAACCTCAACAACACCTTTAAAATTGGGGGAGAACAACGGCTTTGAAAGCTCATTGTAGGTTATCCAGTCTTCGGAAAGCGGAATACCGTTTTCATCAATCAAACGGTATTCGATTTTTCCGACGCTTGCTATTCCTCTGTCCTCCGCCCAAACAGTCAACTCAACTGTTTCATTAAAGAACAGTCCGTATTCTTCTTCGGCAAGCTCACGTGCATTTGTACCCGTTGTTTTATGCTTTAAATCTATCCTGTTGATAACAGGAGGTTCACGGTCAATATTATTTACCGTTTTAATCTGCGTTCTTGAAAGCCCGTTATTTGCCGTTACAGTTACCGAATAATTATCGTTTTCAGTAACCAAAAACTCCGTATTGCCCGTAATATCTTCACCGTTAACGGTAATGGACTTAATTCCGGACAAGCCAACGCGCAAATTGTCTATTGTTATTTTAAAGCTTTGATTTGTAACATCGTTTATTTCTTTGTTAAGAACAAAATACGGCGTTACACTGTCACGCTTTGCCGTAAAGCCTTCTGTTTCGGCCCCGTCAATTTCTGCACTGTTTACAGCCTTGAAATAATATACATTCTGTAAATCCGAATTAACCGTGAATGTATTGCCTGAAATTGCCGTCCAGTCAGAACTGCCCTCTGTTCTGTAATAATAGGTCACTCCGTCAAGCTCATTGGTAGAAGAGAGTGTAAATGTAATATTATTCGGCGTCCATTCGCCGTCGTAACCGTTAGTATCAACCGAAACACGCGGTATTCCGTAAACTATTACGGGGAAAGTTGATGTTGCCGTTCTGCCCTCGTGAGTGTATGAAACGGTTATGTTTTGCTCAACATTGTATAAAGTCGGGTCAAAGTCTTCGGTATGAACCCTGTAATCTGTAACCGTTTCAGACGGAGCATTGGAATAGTTTGCCTTTACTGCGAGGTTTTCAAGGTCAAGCTCGGTTTCACCCTCTAAATATTTATATCTCGGAGCAGTAAGCTCAATACTTTCAACAGCTTTTGAAGCAAGTGTTATTGAAAATACACCCCTGTAGCTTTTACCTGCTCTTGTAACTGTCAAAACAATATATTGCTCTGTGTCAAGAATATTCGGATTAATTTCGCCAACAGTGTAATCCGTAACCTCAACCGTTAAGTCACTGTCCTGATACATTTCCGAGGTATCGCCGTAATATCTTTCAATATCAGCTCTGTCGTACGTTAGCTGTACCTTAAGCCCTGTAAGGTCAAGCTCAGTTTCACCCTCAACATAATCTGTTCTTGTGGGTGCTGTAACCGTAATGCTCTTAGGCTCTACCTCCACCGTATTTATATGCCTGCTTGTTTGAACATAAGAGGTCAAATTCCGCTTGCCGTAAAGATAAATGTTTGTTTCGCCTGAATTCAGTGCTGTAACAGTGCCGTCGCTTGAAATACTTGCAATATCATTTTCAGTGTATTTCGGTCCGCTGACGGTTATTGAATTTTCAAAGGGACTTTGTCCATCGTTATTTTCAATACCCCAATACTTGCTGGTCGCATCAAAACGGGACGGAGAGAACGAACCGTTATATTTCACAGGAAAATCCTTAATTACATTGTCAAAACCTTCAATATGCGCCTCAGTAAAATAGTTTATAGCCGACCTTGTAACAGTTACCGTAACAGTTTTTGAAACACCGCCTATTGTTGCGGTAATTTGGGTAGTTTTTGTACGGTTAGTAAATGTACCTGAACCTCCCTCAATACCTTTTATCAAGCCGTTTTTGTCAACTGTTGCAATTCTGGGGTCAGCCGATGTCCATTTAATTGTTTCAAGAATCTGTGTGTCATAATCCTCAGGGTTTATATTAGTAATTGTAAGCTGAGAGGTTTTTCCTTCGTCAATATTTAAACTACCCGAAATAGTAAAATTCATTATAGGCTTGCCGAAGAATATGCTCTTTGTTGTTTCAACAGTAACATCTCTGTAGGTTGCCTTTGCGACAATAGTGATAATACCGCTGGCATTTGCCGTAAGATTACCGTTTGAGTCCATTGTTCCGTAGGCAGTTGTTGCAGGTGACTCGGGTGTTGCCATTATGTAATTACCTTCATCGTCAACAATACCCCACTCCCTTACAACAGAGCTGCTTGTATTAAGCCTTGCGGGATAAACCGTAGATGTGTATTGTGCGGTGCTGCCTATTCCTAAAGCGTCTTCACCCTCAATTTCAATACTGTTAATGTCGCCTTGAATTCCGCTTCGCTTAACCTCAACATCAACGCTCTTCGTAACATCGCCTATCGTAACGGAAACAGTTGCTTTCTTTGAATATGTAAGTCCGCTGCCGCCGTCAAGGCCTGTAATATTACCATCTTGGTCAACAAGAAGAACTGATGGGTCGGAGCTTGACCAAACTGCGTCACCCGTGTATGCGCCTGCAGGTATAACGTCAGATATTTCGAGTTTTGAGCTTTCACCCTCTTGAACTGTCAGTGAACCGCTTATTGTAAAATCGGTTACGGGAAGCTCTTCTTTTGCAACTACCGTAAATGTGATAGAATCAGAAAATGCGGCGTAAAGAGCGTTTGTCGGAGTAACCTTAATTTTCAATGTGCCGGGTTCAGTAAAAGTTACGAGTCCGCTTTCCGTAACATTTCCCTTTGCCGATTCAAAAATTGTCTTGTCAACGCTCCATTTAACACCCTGCTTAAGTCTGACGGGAGTTACTGCACCGTAAAGCTGAACCGTTGTGCCTACTGCTACTGTTGTGGGCACAACCTTTTTATTGGTAATATGTACGCCTGTCGGCGCAATCTGAGCGATAATGCTTTGTGTAACAAGAACTT
Organism: Ruminococcaceae bacterium UBA7217; assembly: GCA_002490425.1. Classification (GTDB taxonomy): domain Bacteria; phylum Bacillota; class Clostridia; order Oscillospirales; family Acutalibacteraceae; genus Fimenecus. The sequence goes on along the minus strand of DKTZ01000015.1, from coordinate 656 downwards.
CGATAGAGTCGCTTGCAATTTTGACACCGTCTGCGCTGTAAAGAGTCGCCGTTACCTCAACATTCATATTGTCAAGATATTTACGTAAGCTTTCACCCAACTGGTCGCCTGCAACACCTGAAACTATTGCTACAAGAACATCTGTATTTACTGTTTCAATATCAACTCCGCTCGAAGCAATGGCGTCTTCAATAGACTTTGCCATAGCGTCGCCTACAAGCGGCAGCGAACGGATGTTTTCATCTATCCAAAGCTGAATAATTGCGGCCTTGGAATAGTCATAGCCCGTTACCTTACCGCTGTCGTCAACACCTGCCAAAAGCGGAAGATTGCTTTCCCAAGTCACATAAGCTCCCTCGGGCATTTCAGGGGAAACCGTGTATGAAAGCTGAACGTTTCTGTACTCCTGAACCTCTACTTTTTCAGTAATTTCGTTTCCGTTTTCATCTGTAATTGTGATTTTTTCTCCGAGAGAGAATACCGTGAATGCAGGATTAACCACGGAAAGCACCATTAAAACAGCAAGTACACATCCAATAAGTTTATTCTTCATAGCCTTGCACTCCATCATAAATATAATTATGCATAATTTTATCACAGCCACATTTATTTTTCAATATTTTTTAACCGTAAAATATTTGTCATTTTGTAAATTT
>DKTZ01000051.1:1024-3184 GCA_002490425.1 Ruminococcaceae bacterium UBA7217 | reverse complement strand
TCCCTGCGATATCTACAATCTGTATAGCGAACTACATTCGGTTGGCGTAACAAAAAGACCGAATGATGTGAAGCTGACCGACAATGAAGATGATCCCGTCAGTGTAAAACTCTATTCCGACAGCGATTTCGGAAACCATCTGCTCCGCTTGTTCTCTGAAGAAAATACTCTTGCGGATGTAAACACCGTCTGTTTCGCAATTGAAAAAGCAGACGAATCCATCAAGGAAGAATTGGAGCAAAATCTGCTGAACGATCAGTATAACAGTACCAATGAGATTATCAGTGATATTAAGGGTATGAACGAACAGCTCGGACAGGTGAAAATAAGAAAAGCCTGCGGATTTTTATCTGCAGGCTTTAACTGTTATTCATCAAGCATTAACTGACCGTTTTTTGCTTTTTCTTTTAATAGTTCCATCTGTTCTTTTTCAAGCTGTTGAATGCTTTTCTCAGGTGTCGGTAAATCCTCCGGCATTGTACCGCCAATCTCCTCTATTGCTTTTCTGACCTCTTTGCCAACGGAATGGTGAACGGCAGTAGCAGTCATGGCATCGTCAACATTGTCTTTCCTTAATTTTTCTTCGGTTTGTGAAATACGGAACAGATTGGCAACAAGTTCCGTACTGCCCATGTAATCAAGAATTTTTTGACCGACCGCCAAACCTTTTTTGCGGTGGATGTCATCAACAGTCATTCCGCCGTACAGTCCCATATATCCTGCGTTTTGAAAAATAGCAAATTCTTCGTTGGTAATAACGCCTGCATTTCTCGCCGTTTCAGCAAGAAGCTGATTCCATTGCTTGATGTCTCCTCGGACAACCAAACGGCGGCTGTCCTCGTCCAACTGATTAAAATGGTCGGCAACTTCCTGTCGATATGTTTGTATGGCAAAATATGTTTGACCGAGGGCAATGACTTCTTTTCGGGGATCACCGTTTTGAACAATTAAGTAACAGGCATACCGAGTCAGTTCATAATCTGTTACGCTCCGCTGTCCGCCCTTGGCTATTGTGATCATTTTCCCGACCTCAGGAAATTGATCGTCAATATTTCTGCCGCTGTTTTTGCAGGCAATCATAGCACGTTTAATTACCTTATGAAAATTTTCCCATTTCGTATAATCCAAAACCAATGCCAAATCTCTGGCACACCAATATTCTGAGCCGTCCGGACGAACTTTTTTTATATCTTCAAAGCATTTATATTCTTTTGCAATCAGGTTGCTCACACAGCATCCCTCCAATCAAACAAACAATTTTACTTTAATAAGTATAACACAAAAAAGCAAAAAAACAAAGGCATAAATATTAAATTTGAAAGGAGCATCAATATGTCAGCTTATATTCATTTTACAGACGCACAGAAAGAACAAGCAAGACAGACAGACCTCTGTGCGTTACTTCGTAGTCAGGGCGAAACATTAAAGCGATCCGGCAAAGAATACGAATGGCGTGACGGCTCGCAAAAAGTTACTGTCAGAGGGAATCTGTGGTATCACCAATACGAAGAAGTCGGCGGTGACGCCATTGACTTCGTCCGTAGATTCTACAACAAGGACTACACGCAAGCGATGGAATTCCTGATCGGCGGCTGCAGTGGAACATTGATTACTTCTCCGCCCGTTGTGAAAGAGGCAAAGCCTTTCAAACTTCCCCCGAAGAACGATAATATGCGGAGAGTCTTTGCCTATCTGCTAAACCGCCGTGGAATCGACAGGGACGTGCTGTATGCCTTTGTACATCGGAATATGATTTACGAGTCGGAAAAATATCACAATGTTGTATTCGTAGGATACGATAAGGACGGTATTCCACGCCACGCTAACAAACGAGGATGCGGATCGCAGTCATCCTATAAAGGAAATGAAAGCGGCAGTCAACCGGAATACAGTTTTCACTGGACCGGAACGAGCAGATATCTTTGTTTGTTTGAAGCTCCAATTGATATGATGAGCTTTATCTCCATGCACAAAGACGGTTGGAAAGCACACAACTATGCTTCCTGCTGCGGTGTGGCCGACCGTGTGCTGTGGCAGATGTTAAAGGACAACCCTAACATCAACTATGTGTATCTCTGTCTTGACAATGACGAACCCGGACAAGCGGCGGCATATCGGATCGGCAAGAAGCTATCCGATATGGGAATACAATCAGAAATC
>DKTZ01000051.1:0-741 GCA_002490425.1 Ruminococcaceae bacterium UBA7217 | reverse complement strand
GATATGGGAATACAATCAGAAATCGTCTACTGTCCGCAGAGCATTGCATGATCTACGCAAAACCGGATTGATTGAAACCGAACAGCGGTATCGGGAAAAAGGTGGTAAGAGCAGTCTGCTTTACAAAATACGAAGCGGTTAAAGCGGAAAAAAATAACCACTGTCCACCAAGGGGCAACTATGTCCTTTCGGTGGTAGGTGGTACCTGTCATGATGGTAGGAGAAAGTGAACTACCCACTGTAAAATTATATTACAGCAGAAAAGAAAAGTAATAAGTGAGATTAATTTTTTATATTTTAATGCTCCTTAGAATGCGGATAAGAGCAACCGATTGATTTATTTTTTCTGTCGTATACTTATTGAGCCAAGATACTAACAAATAAATGTCAATAGATTTTTCCTTGCAATTTGACACGATTTCCTTGCAATTTAACATATTACATTATTTTTTACTCTTTATATGATAAACTGCATTATAAAATTATTTTGTTTTTTTGTCATAATTTATGTTTTTAAGTTGTTGTATATATATGCAGGAGATTTTATGCATTTATCCCCTCTCTGTTTGCATTTGTAAAAAAATGATGAAATACATTTTCAAAAAGCGGATAATAAATATCTTCAGGAGTAGCCGGAATTTATCTGAAATTGCATTTTTTTGCTCGTTTTTTGAATAATTTTGCATTTTATATTGTCTTTTTAGTTTTTTAATGAAATAATAGATAAATTATTTTTCATGT
>DKTZ01000001.1:42816-45066 GCA_002490425.1 Ruminococcaceae bacterium UBA7217 | reverse complement strand
CACTCCCGGCCACGTTGACTTTACTGTTGAAGTTCAGCGTTCACTTCGTGTTCTTGACGGTTCGGTAACCGTTTTGTGCGCAAAGGGCGGCGTTGAGCCTCAGTCAGAGACTGTTTGGCGTCAGGCTGACGAGTATAAAGTACCCAGAATGATTTTCGTTAACAAAATGGATATTATGGGTGCAGATTTTTACCGTGTTCTTGACATGGTAAAGGAACGCTTCAACTGCAATGCAGTTCCGATTCAGCTCCCCATCGGCGCTGAAGCAGATTTTAAGGGAATTATAGACCTTCTCGCAATGGACGCAGAGGTTTATTATGACGACCTCGGTAAGGACATCAGACATGAGCCTATCCCTGAAGATATGAAAGAGCTTGCAGAGAAGTATCATACAAATCTTTTGGAGTCAGTTGCAGAGCTTGACGAAGACCTTATGATGCAGTATCTTGAGGGTGAAGAGCTTTCAATTGACGATATTAAGCGTGTAATCCGTAAGGCAACACTTGCCAACGAAATGGTTCCGATTTGCTGCGGTACAGCTTACCGTAACAAGGGCGTTCAGCCCCTTCTCGACGCAATCGTTGACTTTATGCCCGCTCCTACGGATATTGAGGCTATTAAGGGAACAAACCCGGACACAGACGAAGAAGAGGTTAGACACTCTTCCGACGACGAGCCGTTTGCAGCTCTTGCATTCAAGATTGCAACAGACCCGTATGTTGGTAAGCTTTGCTTCTTCCGTGTTTATTCAGGTACGGTTAATGCAGGCGCAACCGTTTACAACTCTGTTAAGGATAACAGAGAAAGAATGGGCCGTATTTTGCAGATGCACGCTAACCACCGTGAAGACCTTGAAACAGTTTATGCAGGTGATATAGCCGCTGCAGTAGGTCTTAAGAATACAACAACAGGTGACACTCTTTGTGATGAAAAGCACCCGATTATTCTTGAATCAATGAACTTCCCGGATCCTGTTATCCGTGTTGCTATTGAGCCGAAAACTAAGGCAGGTCAGGAAAAAATGGGTATCGGCCTTCAGAAGCTTGCTGAAGAAGACCCGACCTTTAAGTGCTATACCGACGAAGAAACAGGACAAACCATTATCGCAGGTATGGGTGAGCTTCACCTTGAAATCATTGTTGACAGACTTCTCCGTGAATTTAAGGTTGAAGCAAATGTCGGTAAGCCTCAGGTTGCTTATAAAGAAACAATCCGTAAGAGGGTTGACCACGAAACTAAATATAAGCGTCAGTCAGGCGGTTCAGGTCAGTACGGTCACGTTAAGATTATTCTTGAACCCAATGAATCCGGTAAGGGATATGAATTTATCAACGCTGTTACAGGCGGTTCAATCCCGAAAGAGTTCATCGGCCCTGTTGACCAAGGTATTCAGGGCGCTCTTAATTCAGGCGTACTTGCAAATTACCCCGTTGTTGACGTTAAGGTAACTCTTTACGACGGTTCATATCACGAGGTTGACTCTTCTGAAATGGCATTTAAGATTGCCGGTTCAATGGCATTCAAAGAGGCCGCAAGAGAGGCAGACCCCATACTTCTTGAGCCGATTATGAAGGTTGTTGCTATTGTTCCCGATGATTATTTCGGAACTGTTCAGGGCAACCTTATTGCACGCCGCGGTGAAATTCAGGGCTTTGAGGACCGTTCAGGTCTTAAGCAGATTAACGCACGTGTTCCGCTTGCTGAGATGTTCGGCTACGCAACAGACCTCCGTTCACAGACTCAGGGACGCGGTCAGTATGTAATGGAACCCGACGGTTATAAACCTGTTCCGAAGAGCGTTGCAGAAAAGATTATCAGCGACAGAAATAAAAAGGACTGATAAATTCTTTTAAAACTCTTGAAATTTTTCAAGATAGTTGGTACAATATGTATCAGCATATAAATATGTAATTTATTTTCACAAAAATAAAGGAGGATTATTCCAATGGCAAAGGCAAAATTTGAAAGAACTAAACCCCATGTTAATATTGGTACTATCGGTCACGTTGACCATGGTAAGACAACATTAACAGCTGCTATCACAAAGACTCTTGCAATGAAGGGTTATGCTAAATTCGAAGCATACGATATGATCGATAAGGCTCCCGAAGAGAGAGAGCGCGGAATCACAATCAACACAGCTCACGTTGAGTATGAAACTGACAAGCGTCACTACGCTCACGTTGACTGCCCCGGCCACGCTGACTATATTAAAAACATGATTACAGGTGCTGCTCAGATGGACGGCGC
>DKTZ01000001.1:0-42494 GCA_002490425.1 Ruminococcaceae bacterium UBA7217 | reverse complement strand
CAGATGGACGGCGCTATCATCGTTATCGCATCAACAGACGGCCCCATGGCTCAGACAAAAGAGCACCTTCTTCTTGCTCGTCAGGTTGGCGTTCCGGCAATCATCGTTTTCATGAACAAGGTTGACCAGGTTGACGACCCCGAGCTTCTTGAGCTTGTTGAAATGGAAATCCGTGAAACTCTTGCTGAGTATGAGTTTGACGAGAACTGCCCCATCATCAAGGGTTCTGCTCTTAAGGCTCTTGAGTACAACGGCGGCGACATCAACGCTCCCGAGCTTGCTCCTATTTGGGAACTCATGGATGCTGTTGACTCTTATATCCCCACACCCGACCGTAAAGCAGACCAGCCGTTCCTTATGCCTGTTGAAGATGTATTCACAATCACAGGCCGTGGTACAGTTGCTACAGGTAGAGTTGAGAGAGGCCAGCTTAAGCTTTCAGAAGAAGTTGAAATCGTTGGTCTTAAAGAAGAGAAGCAGAAGACAGTTGTTACAGGTATCGAAATGTTCAGAAAGCTCCTTGACTATGCAGAAGCAGGCGACAACATTGGCGCACTTCTTCGTGGTATCGACAGAAAGGGCATTGAGCGCGGTCAGGTTCTTGCTAAACCCGGTTCAATTCACCCCCACACAAAGTTCAAGGGTCAGGTTTACGTTTTGACAAAGGATGAAGGCGGCCGTCATACACCGTTCTTCAACAACTACCGTCCTCAGTTCTATTTCAGAACAACAGACGTTACAGGTACAATTTCTCTTCCTGAAGGAACAGAGATGTGCATGCCCGGCGATAACGTAACAATGGATGTTGAGCTTATCACTCCTATCGCTATCGAAGAAGGTCTTCGTTTTGCTATCCGTGAAGGCGGCAGAACAGTTGGTTCAGGCGTTGTTACAGCTATCAACGAGTAATTAACTTTGGTGCTGTAAAAAATCGCGCAGACCAAAAGCAAAATAAATAATAATGGAGTTTTGAGTTGATTTTTCAACTTAAAGCTCCATTTTTTTAGCTTATAAATTCTAAAACTAAAATAATACGATTCATATTTTGCTTTTTAGAAATTTTTTCAGCACCTTGTCTTTATGCGAGATTTTGATAACATTTTCCGCTTTTTGCGGGGGAGTTTTTTGTTTGATTATTGAGTAAAATTTTGGTTAAATTATTCTTGACAAGGAAAAATAGTATGATATAATAAATAGGAATTCATACAAAATTAGTAGGAGTTGATTACTTGAAGAAAAAGACTACTGTTTTAATTGAAGGAATGTCCTGCGCCGCCTGTTCACGGGGAGTGGAGCGTTCTGTTTCCAAGGTGAACGGAGTACTTGGCGTTTCGGTTAATCTAACAACAAATTCAGCCGCTGTTATTTATGAAAATAAGCAGTGCGAGCTTTCCGATATTGAGGCGGCTGTTGTGCGTGCAGGCTTTAAGGTCGTCAAGAATAAAGATACTGCCAATGAAAATGCCGCAAAAAATGAGAAAATGTCAAAAATCAATTTAATTGTTGCTTTGATTTTCTCAATACCGCTTTTCTTTATTTCAATGGGGCACATGATAGGCATAAGATTGCCGAATGTAATTTCTCCCGACTCAAATCCGGTTAGATTTGCGCTTATTCAGCTGGTACTTGTAATACCCGTGCTGATAGCCGGCAGAAAATTTTTCATAAACGGCGTGCGTGCAGTGTTCCATAAAAATCCGAATATGGATACGCTCGTTGCAATGGGTTCATCATCAGCGTTTATATACAGTCTTATTATGACGGCAAAAATAATTGCGGATAATGATGGGCACAGCCATCATCTTTATTATGAATCTGCGGGAATGATAATTACATTTATCCTTATCGGGAAAATGCTTGAGGCAATTTCAAAGAAAAGAACGACTGACGCCGTAGGTAAGCTCCGTTCTCTTATTCCCGATACAACCGAAGTTATGCGAAACGGTAAAAAAATGACGGTAAAGACTGCTGAAATTCAAATCGGCGATATTTTTACAGTAGTCCCCGGCAGTGCCGTTGCGGCTGACGGCAGGGTCATTTCAGGCAACACATCGGTTGATGAAAGTATGATAACGGGCGAAAGTATGCCTGTAAGCAAAAAGACAGGTGACACTGTTTTCGGCGGAACTATAAACAAAAACGGCACGGTTGAGGTTGAGGTAACCGCCACATACGGTGAAACTGTTTTGTCGCAGATTATCCGTTCAGTTGAAGATGCGGGCGCGTCAAAAGCGCCGATAGCCACTTTGGCAGATAAAATATCCGGCATTTTTGTTCCGACTGTGTTTGCAATAGCTCTTTTGAGCGCTGTTATTTGGGCACTTACAGGCAAGGATTTTTCGTTCTGTCTTAATGTGTTTATTTCGGTTCTTGTTATTGCCTGCCCCTGCGCATTAGGGCTTGCAACGCCAACAGCGATAATGGTTGCAACGGGCAAGGGCGCTCAAAACGGTATTCTGTTTAAGGGCGGCGAGCCGTTAGAGGCGTTAAGCAAGGCAGACACGGTTGTTTTCGACAAAACGGGAACACTGACAAAAGGCGACCCACAGGTAACGGATATTTTGCCTGTCGGAATTTCAGAGGAAGAGCTTTTAAAATATTGCGCCTCTGCGGAAAAAAACAGCGAACACCTTTTGGGAGAGGCTATCGTAAAAAAACATAACGGTGAATATTATGATGTCACAGATTTTGAGGCTCTTTCGGGTCTGGGACTGAGTGCAACCGTAAACGGCAAGCAGGTGTTTATCGGCAACCGTGAGCTTATGAACCAAAACGGCATAGACGAAAAAGTAACAGAAAAAATCGGCGCACCGCTCTCTGACGAGGGAAAAACTGTTGTCTATATTTCAATTGACGGTGAATTTGCAGGGGCAATAGCTATTGCAGACGTATTGAAAGACGATGCCGCCGAAACAGTTAAATTACTCAACAGTTTAGGCGTTGAAACCGTTATGCTTACGGGCGACAATAAAAAGACTGCAAATGCAATAGCAAAAATTGCAGGAATAAAAACAGTTTTTGCAGAGGTCTTGCCTAAAGATAAACAAAATGTTATAATTGACTTGCAAAAACAGGGTAAAAAGGTTTGTATGGTCGGCGACGGAATAAACGATGCCCCGGCTCTCGTATCAGCCGATGTAGGCGTGGCGGTGGCTTCGGGAACGGACGTTGCGGTTGAGTCTGCCGATGTCGTTCTTATGAACAGCGAAACGACATCGCTTTACAAGGCAATTAAGCTTTCGCAGAAAACGCTTCGCAAGATAAAGCAAAATCTTTTCTGGGCATTTGCCTATAATACGGTGGGAATACCCATTGCGGCAGGACTTCTTTATGCGCTGGGCGGAAATCTTTTAGACCCGATGTTTGCCGCGGCGGCAATGAGCCTTTCCTCAGTAACGGTAGTCACAAATTCATTACTTTTAAGGAGATATAAATTATGATTAAAACAGTTAAAATCGAAGGTATGTCATGCGGACACTGCACAGCGCGTGTGGCTGCCGCTCTTATGGGGCTTGAAGGTGTTGAAAATGCTGAAATGAGCCTTGAAAACAAGACAGCAGTTCTTACTCTTTCAAAGGATGTTTCCGACGATGTTATAAGAGAAACAGTTGACGATACAGGCTTTGATGTAGTGGGAATTGAATAATGGAGCAGAGCAAAATCGACAGAATAAACTTTCTTGCGAGAAAATCACGGACAGAAGAGCTGACGCCCGAAGAAAAAGAGGAGCAAGCTCTTCTTCGCCGTGAATATATCGACAGCTTTAAAAGAAGCCTTGTAGGTCAGCTTGAAAATACATATATAGTTGACGAGAAGGGTAATAAGAAAAAGGTTGAGCGCAGGAAAAAGTGATTCGATTAAAATATATGTTATAATTTAAAGGTCAATAGAATTATAAAATGGGGCGAAAATGTGATAGAACTAAATGAGTTCATAAAAATTATAAATGAATGTGAAAATAGACTTCCGTTATTGACTCTGGATGAATTTTTCAGTGAAAACAAAGCGGAGGATTCTATTGCTCCAAACCAATGCGGTTTCGGCCGTCCTTTATTAGCAGAGATATGTGACACGTTTAAAAAGGTTGAAGTGATGCCTAATGTGGCATGGGTTCGTGTCGCTTTGCATGATGATACGGGCATAGTTGAGCATAACGGAAAAAAAGTATTGGAGCTTTTTGGAGATTCTATCATAGTATGCACATCTTTGAGAAAAAGAGATTTGGAAGAAATTATAAACTGCGAATGGTTGTGTTCCGACGGAGCAGAGGAGATAAATGTTTTTGATTTAGATGATTGGTTTTCTTGTAGACCGCTTGTTCCGGAGGGCTTTTGCTGTTTTGAAATTGTATGGGATTGATAATTTGAAAAAATCGGACTTGTAGTGTGCTGCTACTCATACTTTTTAAAAGGTTTAAGAAAAAGCATCTGGCAAAAATTATCTTAAATAGTGACTATGTAGTATTGATATTGACTAAACCGCTAAATATAGTGTATAATATTTAGCGGTTTAATTTTTTTACTGTAAAAAAGGATGTAAAATATGGCTAAAAAAGCAGAATATACCGAAGAAAGCATTTCCCAATTAAAAGGCGCCGACCGTGTCCGTAAAAGACCTGCGGTTATTTTCGGCTCGGACGGAATTGAGGGCTGTGAGCACGCAGTCTTTGAAATACTTTCCAACTCAATAGACGAGGCAAGAGAGGGATACGGTAAGGAAATTGTCGTTACTCGCTTTCTTGACGGCTCAATAGAGGTTCTTGACCACGGCAGAGGTATGCCCATGGACTTCAACGAAAAAGAAAACCGCTACAATTGGGAGCTTCTGTTCTGCGAAATGTATGCCGGCAGTAAATACAATACAAATAACGGCGGAACGTATGAGTATTCCCTCGGTCTTAACGGCTTGGGACTTTGCGCTACGCAGTATGCGTCGGAATATATGGAGGCTGAAATTCATAAAAACGGCTTATGCTACAAAATGAATTTTAAAAGCGGCGAGCCTGTCGGCAAACTTCAAAGGGAAGATTATAATAAAAGAGATACAGGCACACGAATCCGCTGGAAGCCCGATTTAAAGGTATTCACCGACATTAACATTCCGCTTGAATATTATAAAGAAACAATTAAGCGTCAGTCAGTTGTAAATGCAGGCATTAAATTTATACTTAAAGACCAAGTGGGCGCTAATTCATTTGAAAAATACGAATACTGCTATGAGGACGGCATTACCGATTATGTTAAAGAGATAGTCGGGGACAATGCTTTTTCGGGGATTCAGTTCTGGCAGGCGGAGCGCCGCGGCAGGGACAGAGCGGATATGCCCGATTACAAGGTGAAAATGAATATTGCTCTTTGCTTTTCAAATAAGGTGCAGTTTAAAGAGTATTATCACAATTCAAGCTTTTTGGAGCACGGAGGAGCGCCTGAAAAGGCGGTTAAAAGCGCTTTTGTGTCGCAAATTGACGCTTATCTTAAGGCAAACAGCAAATATTTGAAAACAGATTCTAAAATCACATTCCAGGACGTTGATGATTGCTTAGTGCTTGTAATTTCCTCGTTCTCAACACAGACGTCTTATGAAAATCAGACGAAAAAAGCGATTACAAACAAATTCATTCAAGAGGCAATGACCGAGTTTTTAAAGCACAGCTTAGAGGTTTATTTTATTGAAAATAAAATCGAGGCAGATAAAATTGCCGAGCAGGTGCTCATAAATATGCGTTCAAGAGTAAGAGCCGAAAGCACAAGGCTGAATATTAAGAAAACCTTACAGTCAAGCAACAGTATGACCGACAGAATTGAAAAATTCGTTGACTGCCGTTCAAAAGATGTTAATGAAAGAGAAATTTTCATAGTAGAGGGCGACTCTGCTCTCGGTGCCTGTAAGCAGGCGAGGGATTCGGCTTTTCAGGCAATTATGCCCGTAAGGGGTAAAATTCTTAACTGCTTAAAGGCTGAATACCCGAAAATATTCAAATCCGAAATTATAACCGACCTTATCAAGGTTCTCGGCTGCGGAGTTGAGGTAAACGCAAAGGCGAATAAAAACTTGTCGCTGTTCAGCCTTGAAAATCTTCGCTGGAGCAAGGTTATAATCTGTACCGATGCCGATGTTGACGGCTTTCAGATAAGAACTCTTATTCTGACAATGATTTACAGACTGATGCCCACACTAATCCGTGAGGGCAAGGTGTTCATCGCAGAATCTCCGCTTTATGAAATCAATACGAAAGATGAGACTTGGTTCTGCTACACCGAAAAGGAAAAGACAGAGGCTATCAATGAGATTGGCGACAGGAAATATACAATTCAGCGTTCAAAGGGACTCGGTGAAAATGAGTCCGAAATGATGTGGATGACCACAATGAACCCGAAAACGCGCCGTCTTATTAAGGTTGAGCCTGATTATAACCCCGAGGCGGTAGCCGACAAATTTGATTTGCTTTTAGGCGATAATCTTCAGGGCAGAAAAGACTACATTGCGGAAAACGGCATTCAGTATATTGATATGACGGATCTTTCATAAGGCGAGGATAGAAAAATGGCTAAAAAGAAGAAAACGGAAATTACCCATACCGATGACGAATTGAGCGTAAATGCTCACATTTCAGGCGCAGGCGAGGTTGTAAGTCAAAATATTATAGACACGCTTGAGGTCAATTATATGCCTTATGCTATGAGCGTTATAATGTCCCGTGCAATTCCCGAAATTGACGGGTTTAAGCCGTCGCACAGAAAATTGCTGTACACAATGTATAAAATGGGGCTTTTGAACGGCGGAACAATAAAAAGCGCGAATATCGTCGGCCGTACAATGCAGTTGAATCCCCACGGCGACGCCGCAATTTACGAAACAATGATTCGTTTGGCGCGCGGCAACGAGAGTTTATTGCACCCTTATGTTGAGTCAAAGGGCAACTTCGGTAAATCCTATTCAAAAAATATGCAGTATGCCGCCTCACGTTACACCGAGGCAAAGCTCGCACCTATTGCGGCAGAGCTTTTCAGAGATATTGACAAGGACACCGTTGATTTTGTCCCGAACTACGACAACACAATGGAAGAGCCGACGCTGTTCCCCGTAACCTTCCCGTCAGTGCTTGTTAACGCAAATATGGGTATTGCCGTAGGTATGGCGTCAAATATCTGCTCGTTTAACTTGGGCGAAATCTGCAATACAACTATTGCACTCATAAAAGACAGCGACGCTGACATTACGGAAACGCTTAAAGCGCCCGATTTCATAGGCGGCGGTCAGATAATTTATGATGAAAAGCTGATGCGTGAAATCTACCGCACGGGCAGGGGCAGCTTTAAAATAAGAGCAAAATACAATTACGATAAATCAAATAATTGCATAGATGTCTATGAAATCCCTGCAACCACAACGAGCGAAGCGATTATTGATAAGATAATCGAGCTTGCAAAGGGCGGCAAGGTAAAGGAAATTTCCGACATCCGTGACGAAACCGACAAAAAGGGTCTTAAAATCACAATCGACTTAAAGCGCGGTACAGACCCCGATTTGCTTATGAAAAAGCTTTACAAGGCAACTCCGCTTGAAGATTCATTCGGATGTAATTTCAATGTCTTGATAGCGGGTACGCCCCGGGTACTGGGCGTGCGTGAGCTTTTGCTTGAATGGATTGCATTCCGCACCGAGTGCGTAAACCGCAGAGTGTATTTCGATTTGCAGAAAGCCAAGGACAAGCTGCATTTGCTTGAGGGCTTGCAGAAAATCCTGCTTGATATTGACAAGGCGATTAAAATAATCCGCTCAACCGATGAGGAGTCCGAGGTTGTGCCGAATTTGATGATAGGCTTCGGCATTGATAAAATTCAGGCTGAATATGTTGCGGAAATCAAGCTCCGCCATTTAAACCGTGAATACATTTTAAAGCGTACGGCGGACATTGAACAGCTGCGGCGTGATATTGAGGATATGGAGGACATTCTCTCCTCAAAAGCAAGGGTTAAGAAGATAATTGTAAATGAGCTGAAAGAGGTTGCCGAAAAGTACGACAAGCCGAGGCGCACGGAGATTATCTATTCCGAGGAAATTGAGGATGATGCAGAAGAACTTGATGCCGTGCCCGATTATCCCGTAAATCTTTTCTTTACAAAAGAGGGATATTTCAAGAAAATTACGCCTTTGTCACTGCGTATGAGCGGAGAGCATAAGCTCAAAGAGGGCGATGCTATTGTATCTTCCTTGGAAAGCACAAATGCCGCAGAGCTACTGTTCTTTACGAATAAATGTCAGGTTTATAAATCCCGTGCCGCCGATTTTGACGACACCAAGGCGAGCGCACTCGGCGATTTTGTCGGTTCAAAGCTTTTAATGGAAGAGGGCGAAACAGCCGTTTCAATGGCTTGCCTTAAAGAATATAAGGGATATATGCTTTTCTTCTTCCAAAACGGCAAGGTAGCTAAAATTGATATGAGCGCTTATGAAACAAAGCAGAACAGAAAGAAGCTTATTAAGGCGTATTCTGACAAAAGTCCGCTTGTATCGGCGGTTTATATAAGCGAGGATAAGGAATTTGTAATCCGCTCGTCAGCAGGGCGTTATTTGCTCTTTAATTCGGGCGCAATTTCGCCGAAGACCACTAAGGACAGTCAGGGCGTCAGCGTAATGACTCTTAAAAAAGGCCATAGGGTTGAAGAGGTTACTGAGTACACAGAGGGCAGATTTTCTAAAGCTGCGCGCTACCGTACAAAGAATTTACCGGGCGCCGGCGCAATCCTCAGCGCAGAAGACCAAGGCGAACAGTTAACGCTGTAATCTAAAATATACAATGAGTAGGAGACGACATTATTTCTCTGTCAGGTGCAACGGTATTTTGTAGGGAACGGTGCCCTCACCGTTCCGTGAAAATTAAAGGTAACGTTACAGGCTGATGAGGGTTGCGGGTGTCCGGTGGACACCTCTGCAAAGCAGAAGCACCGACCGAGCCGGCAGGCGAGACTCATCAGCCACTACTTGTACGTAACGGCTTTTTCCGTTCTGTTTTGTCCGCTCCCTCATTGAGGGAGTTGTCTGCGAAGCAGACTGAGGGAGTAAGAGTGAACAAACGAAATGCCGCAATGCGTTTTCTACAAAACTCTATTTTATGTAAACGCGTAATAACCAAAAAACCGACCTCAAACGAGGTCGGTACAAACAGATTCGGCAAACGCACGCTGAACATTCTGTTTGCAGAATTATTATATACAGACAGTGAAAAAATATTCATAACAAAAAAATAGTAATAATTTCAAAAAAAGACTTGCATTTTGTGTAAACCTGTGATAGAATATCAAGGCGTTAAAAATGTAAGGTTTGGAGGTTTGAGAAATGACACCTGTACAAATAGTTTTCGGCGTTATTCTTGCACTCTTGGCAATCGTAATAATCATTCTTGTTATGAAGCAGGAAGGTAATGAACAGGGTCTCGGTGCTATTTCCGGCGGTTCTTCTGAATCTTTCTTCGGCAGAAATAAGGGTAAGACAAACGAAGCAAGAATGAATTTTGTAACCAAAATTTTGGTTGCGGCGTTTTGCATTTTGGCTCTTGTTGCCGTTGTTGTAATGCTTTTCGTATAATACGAACTAATTTAATAACAATCCGGCTTTCAGCCGGTAGATATGATTCACTAGCTCAGTTGGCAGAGCACTTGACTTTTAATCAAGGTGTCCGGGGTTCGAATCCCCGGTGGATCACCAAAATAAGAAGGCAACCAAACGGTTGCCTTCTTATTTTAGCTATTTGTTTGAAAATCAGGGGGATTTGAACCCGTGAGGGTCTGAGCGTAAATAAAACAGTCCTGTGGACTGTTTTTAGCGAGGAGCGAGAGGCGGGTACTGAAATTCGCAGAATTTCGGTCGCCGAGCGAAAGGATTTTGAGAGCAAAATCTGTCGAATCCCCGGTGGATCACCAAAAAACAACGGCATTAGCGTAAGCGGATGCCGTTGCTTTGTACTTTTTACTTTTATTTTCCGTTTTTATCTCTTATCTAAAATACTGTTTCCGAATAAAAAATAAAAGAGAAAAGATAAGAGAAGAGGTTACATTTTTTGACTATTTGTTTAAAAATTAAAAACATTTCTCACAAAACGATTTTAAATATACGGTTGTGAAGATTTTTGGAATGTAATCGATTTGGCGTACTCAAAAATGTCGTCTTTATAATCATCGTATAAATCTTTGCGTATGGAAAAATTTGCAAGATAAAAGTGTTCATCAGTTTTATAAACAAAAGTAATATGGTGCCATTGATTATTCTTGGAATATGTAACCTCATATTCATAAAAGGTTAATCCGTCTTTTTGCTGAGTAACAGCGTCAAAACGGTTTGTTTCGATATGACGGTCACTGAATTCGGCAACAGAGTAATCTGCAAAATTGTCTAAAGGTATGTGCGCAGATGTAACAGATATTTCATTTGATGTATAAACAGCATAGACATCGTTTTTGTCCTCCGTCACAAAGTCTTCGTTAAGAGTAATGGACAAACCGTAATGGGTAAATATCTTTGGCTGTGGCGTATTAAATGAAAAATTCCAAATTGAGGTAATTAGAACCACATAGATAATAAGAGTAAGAGGGACAATCCAAAAGCTTTTTTTCAAGTTTTGCTTTCTGTGGTATTTCATTTCCTCGGTGGGAAAACCCTCAAATCGGCAAATATCGCCTAAAAGCGGATGCCAAGTAAATTTGCAGGTAAGAAATATATTTTCGGTGCCGGCAGGTATTTCGTAAAAGTCAGGACAAATGTTTTTGTCGATTTTCATAGACATAATATAAATACGGAGCTTTTCGTCGCCTATCATAAAGCTTTGCTGTTCTCCGTTTTTTAATTCGCCGATTTTTCTGCAGGGAACACCTTGAATTAAAATTTCATTTGAAGTAGGGTCTTCAATGTAGACCTTAATTTTAACAAAGAAATCAATAGCACTTTTTGTGCGCTGAACCGTTAAATATCTCACAAAAACACCTCCTGCATTTAAGTCAATTAAACCATTTTAAAATGTAAATGTCAAGCGGAATAGTTTGGCTCTGTCATTCGCACACGGCGGTTACGATTGAATTTTCAGGACAGGCGATTTTGCTGTCGGAACAGGGGGAAGATGCTTTTTTCAGTTTTTCGCTTTGCGTTGATGTAAATGTTGTAATTTTTCTGAAAACTCCGTCAAGCGTAACTGTTTTTTCTTCAGCTTCGTTTACGATTACAGCGACATATTTTTCATCGGGAGTTCGGAATGTGAACACATTAAAATCGTTGCTTTCATCGGTGAAGAAGCCTGTGTCAAGGCAAACAGAGCCGATAGGCACAAATTTCGCAAAATGCGCCATAGCGTAATACCGCTCGGCAATGTACCATTCGGAGAAATCGTTATTTGCACTGAGCATTGCGTCGGAATAGTCAAAGCCGTCCTCGTGTATGTCCGTCTGATTTACGGCGACCCATGAGGTCCAGCTCGCCGCTCCGCCAAACACCAAATCTTGACCGATTATTCTTGCGGTTATGAGCGCCCCTTTAAAATCTTTTGTGTGGCTTTTGTTGGGCAGCTCGCACCATTCGGACATATCAAATCGAAGCTCGGGGTGTTTCAAGACAAGTTCATTTTTAAATTCTACCCGTGTTTCGGGACTGTTGTCACTGTGATATGAATGATATGCAAAGGTGTCAGTCACGCTCATTATTACATCATCTGCGAGCATTGCGTTTAAATATTCTTCGGTCTGTCCGAGCATTTCGCCGCTCTCAGGTCCGTAAAGTCTAACGGGCAGTTTTCTCTTGATTATTTCCTCTGCAAATGCGTGATAAACCTCAATAAGCTCTGCTGTTTCATAATGACAGCCTTCTTGCCAAACGTATGAGCCGCCCCATTTCCATTGAGGTTCATTTATGGGGCTTATGTATTTAACGGGCAATCCCTCATTTAAAAAATGCTCGGTTATATCCAAGAACATTTCGGCAAATTTTCTGTAATTCATTTTAGGCAGATTACAGGTGTGGTAAAGCAGACTTCCAGACGCCTGGCCCGTCGCTGTAAGCGACCAGTGGGGCGAATTTGCAAATAAAATAAGCGTGTCAATGTTACCCTTTGTGAGACATAATTTCATAAAGTCAACGGCGGTTTTATCCCGTTCAAAGTCGTAATAACCCTCTTCTTTTTCTTTGTCAAAGCAGTATATACTTTCGGTTCTGCGCCACGGGTTCGCAACACGGCAGTTGTTTTCATCAGTACCGCCGCCTACGTTGTAACGGTAAATGTTAAGCCCGAGTCCCGAATTACCGTATAAAAGCTCCGAAATTTCTTCCGCCGCCTGACCTTTGCAGTATTGACTCCACCAGCACGCTGATGTTCCGAAGCCTTTTATTGTTTGCATTTCTTTAGCAGATTTAAAATCAATTTTCATTTTTATCACCGCCGAACATTTTATTTTTTATTGAATTATAATATGGTATAGAGAGTAAATCAAGCAGTAAACCAAAAAAACAGAAAATTTGAAAAAAGTTTTATTACCGTATTGACAAGACGGTAAAAGAGTGATAAAATGTGTGCAAATTGAAATAAAGGCTGTGACGAAGACGGCGCAAATGAGTCCTTTTCAGAGAGTCGGTGGCTGGTGTGAACCGACATTGAGCGTTTGAATGCCTATCCCTTCCGAGCCGGAAGTCCGAAAAACTTTTGTTTAGTAGGCGCTTCCCGTGATTGCTGCGTAAAGGCATAGGAATTGTTTGATTCCGAGAGCGGCAAGCCGTAGGCTTGCAATTTGAGTGGTACCGCGGATGTGACTTTCACACTCGTCTCAAAGTTTGAGACGGGTGTTTTTTTATTTCAATTTTATTGCAAATTCATTTCGAAACACTAAAAGAATTTTTCAAAAGGAGGAGAAAGATTTGAATACTGCATCAGAAAAAGACAAACTTTTGGAGGTGGCAATGCGAATTCGTGAAATGAGAGAAATTTCAGGTCTTACTCAGGAAGAAATGGCGATTGAAACGGAGGTTACCGTTGACGATTACCGACTTTTTGAAGAGGGTAAGCTCGATTTTCCGTTTACTTTCCTTCACAAATGTGCTCATGTGTTTAACATTGATATTACAAACATTCTTGAGGGTAAAAGCGCACACCTTAAATCATACACCGTAACACGCAAGGGCGAGGGGCAAAACACCGCTAAAGAGGACGGAATTGAAATTGCCAACCTTGCACCGAAATTCAGCAAGAAAATTGCCGAGCCGCATTATGTAAAATACGAATACAGCGAAAAACTGCAAAATAAGCCTATTCACTTAACAAAACATTCAGGTCAGGAGTTTGACTATATTCTTAAAGGCAGCTTAAAGGTTCAAATCGGTGACAATGTTGAAGAGCTTCACGAGGGCGACAGCGTTTATTACAACAGCTCAACGCCCCACGGAATGATTGCAATTGACGGCGAGGATTGTTTGTTTCTTGCAGTCGTTTTACCGGGTGCAGAAACTAAAGAAGAGCTTGTCCGTGACACGCTCATTCCAAAAAATACTAACGAGCAGGAATATGTAAGCAATAAGTTTATTGAATGTACAGAGGACGAACAGGGCAGGCTTACAGCAATTAACTTTAAAAATGAAGAAAAATTCAACTTTGCCTTTGACGTTGTTGACGCTATTGCCGCAAAAGCTCCCGATAAAACTGCTATGGTTCATATCTCAAACGATATGACGGAGCGTGTATTCACCTTTAACGATATGAAGCGTGCGTCCAATCAGGTCGCAAACTATTTCACATCGCTGGGAATTAAAAAAGGCGACAGAGTAATGCTCGTGTTAAAGCGTCATTATCAGTTCTGGTTCTCAATTCTTGCTCTTCATAAAATCGGTGCAGTTGCAATTCCTGCAACGAATATGCTTCAGGAGCACGACTTTGACTATCGCTTTAACACAGGTAAAGTTAATGCTATTGTCTGCACGGCAGACGGTGATGTTGCACATCAGGTCGATTTGGCTCATAAAATTTCTCCTACACTTAAAACTAAAATCCTTGTCGGCGGTAAGCGTGAGGGCTGGCATGACTTTAACAGTGAATACGGACTTTTCAGCGCTCATTATTACCGCACTGAGGATACAGCTTGCGGCTCAGACCCTATGATTATGCTCTTTACATCAGGCACAACGGGTTATCCGAAAATCGCAACTCAGTCTTATAAGTACGCTTTGGGACACTATATAACAGCAAAATATTGGCACGGCGTCAGCCCTGACGGACTTCATTTCACAATTTCCGAAACAGGCTGGGGCAAGGCACTTTGGGGCAAGCTTTACGGTCAGTGGCTTTGCGAGGGAGCAGTGTTCACTTATGACTTTGACCGCTTTGACGCAAACACCATTCTTCCGATGTTCGCAAAGTACCATATCACAACCTTCTGTGCGCCGCCCACAATGCTTCGTATGATGATTAAGCAAGACCTTTCAAGATTTGACCTTTCTTCAATCCGCCATATGACAACGGCAGGTGAGGCGTTAAATCCCGAGGTTTACAAACAGTTTGAAAAAGCAACGGGACTTCAGATTAAAGAGGCTTTCGGTCAGACCGAAACCACAATGGTTATAGGAAACCTTATGGGCTATCCGCATAAAATCGGTTCAATGGGCAAGCCATCTCCGCTCTATGATTGCGAAATTCTTGACTTTGACGGTAATCCCGTTCCCGTAGGCGAAACAGGCGAAATCTGTATTAAGACAAGTGAAAAAGTACCCTGCGGTCTGTTCTCAGGATATTTTGACAATGAAGAGGCAACTAATGATGTTTGGCATGACGGCTATTACCACACGGGTGACACCGCATGGAAGGATGAGGACGGATTTTATTGGTATGTCGGCAGAGTTGACGATGTTATCAAGTCCTCAGGCTACCGCATAGGGCCGTTTGAGATTGAAAGCGTTATTATGGAATTACCTTATGTTCTTGAATGCGGTGTTTCTGCTGCTCCCGATGACGTAAGAGGTCAGGTTGTCAAGGCAAGCATAGTGCTTACAAAAGGAACAGAGGGCACAGATGAGCTAAAAAAAGAAATTCAGGATTACGTTAAGACTCATACAGCTCCCTACAAATATCCGAGAATTGTTGTGTTCAAGGATGAGCTTCCCAAGACAATCAGCGGTAAAATCCAAAGAAATAAACTTTAATATATAAAAAAATTAAATATTACCATTGACAAAGAAAAAAAGTTGATTTATAATACTATTCGATAAAGGCGTTGAAGAAGAGTTCAGAGACAAAGTAAGCCTTAAGAGAGGCAACGGTCGGTGTAAGTTGTCGGAACTGCTGTTTCTGTTGTAGCTTCTGAGCTGAGAGGAAGAAAAGCATAGGCTTAGTAGAACCTCTCCGTGACTGCTGCGTTAATGCATACGGCTTGTCAGAGCCTGAGGGGCAGATTTGTCTGCAATTTGAGTGGTACCGCGGGTATTAAATTGATTTAACGCTCGTCTCAAAGGAATTAACTTTGGGACGGGTTTTTTTATGTTCCGTAAATTTCTTGTCCCATAAATTTTTCTTGTTCCATAAAGGAGAAATGGTATGCAAAAGTTAACAGGTCTTGATATTAAAATCAAGGAAATGTCGGCTCGTATCAGAGAGCTGCGTGAAATCACAAAATTTACGCCTGAAGAAATGGCGGAAAAAACAGACGTTTCAGTCGAAGAATATCTTAAATGCGAAAACGGCGACAGCGATTTGAACTTTGCGTTCATTTACCGTTGCGCACAGGCTTTCGGCGTGGACGTTACCGATATTATCGAGGGCGTCAGCCCTACGCTTCGTTCATTCGTCTTAACACGCAACGGAGCAGGGCAGATAATCGAGCACGCACACGGAATGGTTTACTATTCACTTGCAGGTGCATTCCAAAACAGAATTGCCGAACCGCTTTATGTAAAATGCGATTATAATGCGGAGCTTGAGAATAAAGAAATTGAGCTTACAACTCACGACGGTCAGGAATTTGATATAGTAGTTTCCGGTCACCTTATGGTTCAGGTCGGCTCACACAGCGAAATACTCAATCCCGGCGACACTATTTACTATGACAGCGGCACACCCCACGGAATGAGAGCGGCTCTCGGCGAGGACTGCGTGTTCTATGCAATAGTGCTTAATCCCTCGGGCGAGCCTATCCCAGAACTCAGCCGTGCTCCGAAAACCCCTGTCGGCAGAATTCGCGCTCAGGAGGATAAAAAAGAGCGTATATACAAAAAGTATATTGATGTTGTTAAGGACGAAAACGGCACTCCCACAAAGATTACCTTTAAAAATCACGACAAATTTAATTTTGCTTTTGACATTATGGATGAAATTGCAAAGAAAGACCCTGATAAGCTTGCAATGCTCCATGTTTCAAGAGATAAGGAAGAGCACAGGTTTACATTTAATGATATAAAGCATATGTCAAATCAGTGCGCAAACTATTTTAAATCAATAGGCATTAAACGCGGTGACAGGGTAATTCTTATACTCAAACGTCATTACCAGTTTTGGATTGCAATGCTCGGTCTTATGAAGCTTGGCGCTATCGGTATTCCCGCTGTTGCACAGCTTCAGGCTCATGACATTGAGTACAGACTTGTATCCTCCGGCGCTACAACGGTTATCTGCACTGCGGACGGCGACGTTGCTCATCAGGTTGACATTGCGGAAGAAAGCTATCCTGCACTCGAACGCAAGCTGATTGTAAACGGTGAGCGGGACGGCTGGCGCAATTTCAATGAGGAATATCCTCTTTACAGCAGTCACTTTGAGCGCACGGACGACGCACCCGGCGGCGACGATTTAATGCTTATGTACTTTACATCGGGCACTTCGGGTTATCCGAAAATTGCCGCTCATAACTACAAATATCCGCTCGGTCATTTCCATACCGCAAAGTATTGGCACTGCGTTGACCCAGACGGCTTGCATCTTACAATTTCCGATACAGGCTGGGCAAAAGCGGCTTGGGGTAAATTTTACGGACAGTGGATGTGCGAGGCGGCACTCTTTATTTACGACTTTGACCGTTTTGACGCCGCAGATATTTTGCCTATGTTTGCAAAATACCATATAACAACCTTCTGCGCACCGCCCACAATGCTGCGTATGCTTGTTAAGCAGGATATTTCAAAGTACGATTTATCGTCTGTCAAGCATATGACAACGGCAGGCGAGGCATTAAATCCCGAGGTTTACAAGCAATTTGAACAGCTCACAGGGCTTCAGATTCTTGAAGGCTTCGGTCAGACAGAGGGCACAATGCTCATAGGTAATATGAGAGGTGCAAAGCACAAGGTTGGTTCAATGGGTAAGCCTGCTCCGATTTACGATATTGACCTTATTGACAAGGACGGTAATCCCGTTCCCGTAGGCGAAACAGGCGAAATTGTTGTCAATGTTAAAAACGGTGCGCCCTGCGGACTTTTCGTCGGCTATTACGGAGACGAGGAGAAAACCAAAGAGGTTTGGCACGACGGCTATTACCATACAGGTGACGCCGCATGGAAGGATGAAGACGGATTCTATTGGTACGTCGGCAGAGTTGACGACGTTATTAAGTCTTCAGGCTACCGTATAGGACCGTTTGAGATTGAAAGCGTAATTATGGAGCTTCCTTATGTTCTTGAATGTGGCGTTTCAGCCGCTCCCGACGAGGTCAGAGGGCAGGTTGTCAAAGCGAGCATTGTTCTTACAAAGGGAACAGAGGGCACGGAAGAGCTTAAAAAGGAAATTCAGAATTACGTTAAAACTCATACAGCTCCCTACAAATATCCGAGAATCGTCGTATTCAGAGATGAGCTTCCCAAGACAACGAGTGGTAAGATTCAGAGAAATAAGCTTTAATAATTAAAATCTCTTTGGGGGTAATTATTATACAATACAAAAGATTAACACTTCTTTGCGGTCATTACGGAAGCGGCAAAACCAATGTTGCGGTCAATATGGCATTTGATTTGAAAAATCAGTATGACAATGTTGCGGTTGCCGATTTGGATATAGTAAATCCGTATTTCCGAACAAAGGACTCGCTTAAGGATTTTAAAGAGAGAAATATCCGTTTGATTTGCTCGGAATATGCCAATTCAAACCTTGACATTCCCGCACTTCCGCAGGATATGTACGCAATTACCGATGACAGAACTCTTAAGGTCATACTTGATATAGGCGGCGATGACCGAGGTGCGCTGGCACTCGGGCGGCTCGCACCTCAAATTAACGAGGAAAACGATTTCGAGATGCTTATGGTCATAAACAAATTCCGACCCTTAACACCTGACGCCGAGTCAACCATTGAGGTTATGCGTGAGGTTGAGGCGGCAGGCGGAATTAGATTCACGGGTCTTGTTAATAACTCAAATTTAGGCGAGGAAACAACCGCCGAGGATGTTTTGAAATCCGTGGAGTATGCGAACGCTGTTTCAAAAGCGTCGGGACTGCCTGTTGTTATGACGTCGGTTAAAGAAGAGCTTTACGATGAACTTAACGGTAAAATTCCGAATCTTTTCCCGTTAAAGCTACAGGAAAAACCTGTTGTTTGACAATAAGGCAAAATAGTTTTACAATATTACTGTATGTAATTTAAAAATAAATTTTTATGAAGGAGTAAAGAATATGGCAAAGCTTACATTCAAAACAGATAACTGTAAAGGCTGCGGACTTTGCGTTGACGCTTGTCCCAAAAAGCTTTTACGTCTGGCGAAAGATAAAATCAATAAAAAAGGCCATCATCCTGCTGAAATCACAGACGAGTCACAGTGCGTCGGCTGTGCTTCCTGCGCAATGATGTGCCCCGACTGCATTATTAAGGTTGAAAGGTAAGGTGACAGAAAATGGCAGATAAAGTTTTAATGAAAGGCAATGAAGCCATTGCCGAGGCTGCTATAATAGCAGGCTGCCGTCATTATTTCGGCTACCCGATTACACCTCAGACTGAGGTTGCGGCTTATATGGCAAAGAAAATGCCTAAAATCGGCGGCTGTTTTCTTCAGGCAGAAAGCGAAATTGCGGCAATAAATATGGTTTACGGCGTTTCCTCAACAGGAAAAAGAGTTATGACGTCCTCTTCAAGCCCAGGAATTTCATTGAAGGGCGAGGGTCTTTCATATCTTGCAGGCTCGGATTTACCCGCACTTGTAGTTAATGTTCAAAGAGGCGGTCCCGGACTTGGCGGTATTCAGCCCTCACAGTCCGACTATTTCCAGGCAACAAGAGGCGGCGGACACGGCGACTATCATATGATAGTTTTAGCTCCCGCATCGGTTCAGGAGATGGCAGAGCTTACAGTTAAAGGCTTTGACCTTGCAGATAAGTACAGAATGACATCAATGATTCTTGCCGACGGCACAATGGGTCAGATGATGGAGCCTGTTTCTCTTGATTTTGACATCAAGCCGCAGCCCGAAAAGCCCTGGGCAACAACAGGAACAAAAATGGAAAGAGAACACAATATTGTTAACTCTCTGTCACTTGTTCCCGAAGAGCTTGAAATGCTCAATATGAAGCGCTATGACAGATATAAAATAGTTGAAGAAAATGAAACTATGTATGAGGAATATATGGTGGATGACGCTGACATTGTAATTGCGGCGTTCGGCATTGCCGCACGTGTTTCAAAGAATGCGGTTAATGAGGCAAGAAAGCAGGGCATTAAGGTAGGTCTTATCCGCCCGATTACTCTTTGGCCGTTCCCGAAAGCTCCGTTTGAGAAAGCGGCAGAGCATGCAAAGGCTTTCATTTCTGTTGAGCTTTCAATGGGTCAGATGATTGAAGATGTTAAGCTTGCAACAAACTGCAAGCGCCCCGTAACACTCTGCAACAGAGTCGGCGGTATGATTCCGAGTCCCGAACAGGTTCTTAAAGCAATTATAGATGTTAACAACGGAGGTGTTAAATAATGGCAGTAGTATTCGATAAACCCCACGCACTCATAGATGTGCCGCTCCATTATTGCCCCGGCTGCACACACGGTATTATTCACCGTCTTGTAGCAGAGGTTATTGACGAATTGGGTATTGAGGGCAAGACAATAGGCATTGCTCCCGTTGGCTGCTCGGTTATGGCTTATAATTATTTTAACTGCGATATGATTGAGGCGGCACACGGCCGTGCTCCCGCAGTTGCAACAGGCGTAAAGCGTGCAGACCCAGAAAACCATATTGTATTTACATATCAGGGCGACGGTGATTTAGCGTCAATAGGTATGGCTGAAACAGTTCACGCCGCCGCAAGAAATGAAAATATAACAGTTATCTTTATCAACAACGCAATTTACGGTATGACAGGCGGTCAGATGGCTCCCACATCTCTTCCGGGTCAGGTTACACAGACCTCACCTTACGGCAGAGATCCCAAGCACTGCGGCTACCCCATTAAGGTTTGCGAAATGCTTTCAGAGCTTGAAGGCCCCGAATACCTTGAAAGAGTTACGGTTAACAATGTAAAGAATATTCGTGCCGCTAAAAAAGCTATTAAAAAGGCTTTCCAAAATCAGATTGACGGCAAAGGCTTCTCACTTGTTGAGGTTGTTTCTTCCTGCCCGACAAACTGGGGTATGACGCCTCAAGCGGCTCTTAAGTGGATTGATGAGAAGATGCTTCCGTATTATCCTTTGGGCGTTTATAAAGACAGAAGCGCAGAAAAGGAGGCTGAATAATTATGAGTACAAAACAGTTTTTATTCTCAGGCTTCGGCGGACAGGGTATTCTGTTCGCAGGTAAATTCCTCGCTTACAAAGGTCTTATCGAAGATAAGCAGGTTTCCTGGCTTCCTTCATACGGCCCTGAAATGCGCGGCGGCACAGCTTCCTGCTCAGTAATCGTAAGCGATGAACCCGTTGGTTCACCCATTGTTTCAAATCCCGATATGCTCATTGCAATGAATTTGCCCTCGCTTGACAAATATGAAAATGCAGTTGTTCCCGGCGGCGTTATTTTTGCTGACTCAACTCTTATCGAGAGAAAGGTAAACCGTGACGATGTTACTGTTTACTATATTCCCGCAACAAGGCTTGCAAGCGAAAACGGCACACCCACTCTTGCCAATATGATTATTATAGGTAAAGTATTAAAGGTTCTCGGCGATTTTGAGGAAAATGCAGTCCGTGCGGCTCTCGGCAAGGTTATTTCCGCAAAGCACGCAGATATGCTTGAGGTTAACCTTAAGGCAATGCAGCTCGGCGCTGATTATGAATAATTAAATAAAATTAACCTCTTGGCGGCTGTAACAAGAAGCCATCATATATTAAACTTTTGCAGTTTGAAAGGTTACGGTGATTTTTATGGAAATCAAATTTGAAAAAGCAGAAACATTAAAGGCAAAGCCCGACCCGTCAACTCTCGGCTTCGGCAAAATTTTTACAGACCATATGTTTATGATGGAATGGAATAAGGAAACAGGCTGGCATGACGCAAGAATCGTTCCATTTGGCTATCTTTCAATTCATCCCGCTTCAACTTGCCTTCATTACGGTTCCGAAATTTTTGAGGGTCTTAAGGCATACAGAAGAGCAGACGGCAAGGTTCAGCTTTTCAGACCTATTGAAAATATCCGCCGTATGAACAATTCGGCAGACCGTCTTTGCCTTCCGAAGATTCCTGAGGATATGGCAATGGAAATTTACACAAAATTTGTTGAAACAGAACAGGATTGGACTCCGTCGGCTGAGGGTACATCACTTTACCTTCGTCCGTTTATGTTCGGCAACGACGAATCTCTCGGCGTTCACGCTGTTCACAATGCAACATTTATGATTATCGCTTCACCTGTTGGCTCATATTACAAAGAGGGCATTAACCCCGTTAAAATTATGATTGAGTCTGAGGATGTTCGTGCGGTTGTCGGCGGCACAGGCGAGGCTAAGTGCGGCGGTAACTATGCGGCTTCAAACAGAGCAGGCGAAAGGGCGGAGCAGAAAGGCTATTCACAGGTTCTTTGGCTTGACGGCGTTGAAAGAAAGTACATTGAAGAAGTCGGCGCTATGAACGTAATGTTCAAAATTAACGGCGAGGTTGTAGCACCCATGCTTACAGGCTCAATTCTTCCCGGTATTACAAGAAAGTCCTGCCTTGAGGTTCTTCGCAACGAGGGCTACAAGGTAGTTGAGAGAAGAATTTCAGTTGACGAGCTTGCAGAAGCTATGCAGAACGGCACTCTTGAAGAGGCTTGGGGCACAGGTACAGCGGCGGTTGTTTCCCCCATCGGCGAGCTTTGCTACAAGGATATGAAATACACAGTTAACGGCGGCAAAATCGGCGAGGTTACTCAGCACCTTTACGATACCCTTACAGGTATTCAGTGGGGCAAAATAGAGGACACCTACGGCTGGACTCTTCCCATTGACTGATACTCATAAAGCAATTTTAAAACGGCAGAGCTTGTTTTCTGCCGTTTTTTATGTCTTTGCGATTTGTCTCACCGAAAAATCAGGCAGTGAATACAATATTAGATATGGATATCAGCCCCTACCGCCTAAAATTATAATTTTACCAAATTTAACATTTAATCAAAAAATACTTGACACTAAAAAATCTTTGTGCTAAAATAATCACCAATATCGTAAATGCAATGAAGGAACTAATCGTTGTCTTTAATTCATTTCAGAGAGCTGCCGTACGGTGAAAGGCAGTATGAACGGAGAACGAGCCTCATTCTCGAGCAGAGCTGCGGAAATGTAAGTAAGCGGCTACGGCATGCCCCGTTATCATGGCAAAGGGTTTGTTAGAACCTTGTTAAGCGGATTTGCTGTTGCAAATCAATTAGGGTGGTACCGCGGATTTTATTCGTCCCTGAAGTTTTAGGCTTCAGGGGCTTTTTATATCTATTTTTAATTTTCAGGAGGATTTTTTATGAGCATTGTAAGAATCAATGACGCTTCCATGAGACAAATCACAAAATCGGGAGCAAACAAATTATCATTTAAAAACAAACTGGAATTAGCAAAGCTACTTGATAGATTGGGCGTATCTGTTATTGAATTGGACGCTGTCAATGAGGTTAAGGCGGACTCACTTTTAATTAAATCCATTGCGACTGCGGTTAAGAACAGCATTGTTGCAGTGCCTGTTGAATTAAACAAGGACTCCGTGGATATTACATGGAACGCTCTTCAGACAGCCAAAAAAGCAAGACTTGTTGTTGAAGCGCCAGTCAGCACCGTTCAAATGGAATATCTTTACCACAAAAAGCCGAAGGCTGTTATTGAGGCCGTTAAAGAAACGGTTGCACATTGCCGTGAATACACTAACGATGTTGAATTTGTTGCCAATGACGCAACAAGAAGTGACGAGAGCTTCCTTTATGAAATTATCAAAGAGGCTGTAAATGCAGGCGCAAATACCGTTACAATTTGCGATGCGGCAGGCTCAATGCTCCCCGATGAATTTGCAGAATTTCTTGAAAGACTGATAAACAATGTTCCCGAGCTTGGCACTGTTACTTTGAGCGTGTCCTGCTCCGATAAATTATCAATGGCAAATGCCTGCACGGTTGAGGCAGTAAGAAAGGGTGCAAGAGAGGTTAAGGTTGCCGTTTGCACAATGGATGAGGTAGCGTCATTACCTGCTGTTGTCAGCGTGCTTTCTGCAAAGGGTAGTGAGTTTGATGCAGAATGCGCCGTTCAGACAGTTGAATTAAACAGAGTTGTAAGGCAAATTGAATGGCTGTGCTTCGGCGAGCAGAGCAAAACCTCACCTTTTGACAGCGGCGTAAGAGATGAAGACAATGTTATTCTCTCCTGTCATGACGATATATCGGCTGTTCTCAATGCAGTTGAAAAGTTAGGCTATGAGCTTAGCGAAGAGGACGGCAATGCTGTTTGGGAGGCTTTCAGGCAGATTGCAGAGCACAAAGAGCAGATTGGTTCAAAGGAATTGGATGCAATTGTAGCGTCTGCCGCAATGCAGGTTCCGTCAACATATAAGCTTGACAGCTTTGTAATTAACTCGGGCAATATTATCAGCGCAACTGCTCACGTTACACTTATTAAGGACGACAAAAAGCTTGACAGCGTAGCACTCGGCGACGGTCCTGTTGATGCCGCATTTTTGGCGCTTGAGCAAATTGCAGGCACTCATTATGAGCTTGACGATTTCCAAATCCGCAGTGTGACACGGGGTCACGAGGCAATGGGCGAAACCGTTGTCCGTCTTCGTTCCAACGGCAAACTGTATGCAGGCAGAGGAATTTCGACCGATATTATCGGCGCAAGCATCAGAGCATACGTTAATGCACTTAACAAGATAGTATATGAGGAGGCAGAATAATGAAACTTTCTTTCTCAACAAGGGGCTGGAAAAATTTTGTATGGGATGAAATTGTAGATGCGGCTGTTGAATCCGAATTTAATGGCATTGAGCTTTACGATGTTCAAAAAATGCCCTCTCTTACCGAAAAGAACGGACCTCTTCATAAATATAACGCAACAGCCACATACAGAGCTTTAAAAGAAAAAGGACTCACGATTCCGTGTATTGACTCGTCCTGTGACTTGGCAAACGATGAAAACTGCATTGAAACCGTTACATATCTTATGGATGTTGCTAAGAGCGTGCACACCCCTTTTGTCAGCATTGTTGTTCTCAGCGAAAATGACGAGGTTGTAAGAAACCGCCTTTCGCAGCTTATCTCGATTGCAGAGGAAAAGGATATTACAATTCTTATTAAGACCTCGGGCGTTTATGCAAATACAGCGGAGCTTAGGGTTTTGCTGGAATCGTACGCATGCGACCAGTTAGGCGCTCTTTGGGATATTCACCATACCTACCGTGACTTTGAGGAAAGCGCAGATACAACAATTAAAAATTTGGGCGCTTATGTTAAGCACGTCCATTTGCGTGACTCTGACGATAAGGACACATATAATCTTATCGGCGAAGGCAATTTGCCTGTTGACGATTTCTTAAGGGCATTAGCCTCAATAAACTACAGCGGTATGGTTTCTCTTGAATGGAAAACAGAGTGGTTAGAGGATTTAGACGACAGAAGCATAATTTTCCCCCACTTTGTAAACTATATGCATCAGTACGACACAACGAATAATCAAAAGCGCCTTTATCCGAATTACAACGGTACAGGCAGGTACATTTGGAAACAGGAAGAGCTTATTGATATGACCTTCTCTCAGGTGCTTGATAAGGTTGCAGAGGAATTTCCCGACCAGTACGCATTTAAATATACAACTCTTGACTATATCCGTACCTATTCCGAATTTCGTGAAGATGTTGACCGCTTTGCGAGAGCGCTCGTGTCAATGGGCGTAAGGGCAGGCAGTAAGGTAGCAATTTGGGCAACGAATGTTCCCGCATGGTATATTACATTTTGGGCAACAACCAAAATCGGCGCAATTCTTGTTACGGTGAATACTGCTTACAAAATTCACGAGGCTGAGTATCTTCTCCGTCAGTCTGACACACATACGCTTGTTATGATTGAGTCTGCTCTTGACTCAAATTATAAAAATATTATGAATGAGCTTTGCCCCGAAATAGCCAAAAATAAAAAGGGCGAACCGCTTCACTGTAAAAAGCTTCCTTTCCTTAGAAATGTTATTACGGTTGATTTCAAAATGGATGGCTGTTTAACCTTTGAAGAGGCATTTGACAGAGCCGATATGGTTCCGAAGGAAGTCGTTGCCGGAATGGCGGCTAAGGTGAAACCTACTGACGTTTGCAATATGCAGTACACATCGGGTACAACGGGCTTCCCCAAGGGTGTAATGCTGACTCATTATAATGTTGTTAATAACGGCAAATGCATCGGCGACAGAATGGGACTTTCCACTGCGGACAGATTTTTAATTCAGGTTCCGATGTTCCATTGCTTCGGAATGGTGCTTTCAATGACATCTTCAATTACCCACGGCTCAACAATTTGTCCTATTCCGTATTTCTCTGCAAAATCAGCGCTTGCCTGCATAAATCAAGAGAAAATTACGGCATTTAACGGCGTTCCCACAATGTTTATTGCAATGTTTAATCACCCCGATTACAGAAAAACCGATTTCTCACATATGAGAACAGGTATTATGGCTGGTGCAGGCTGTCCCCCTGAGCTTATGAAGAGAGCGGCACAGCCCGACGAAATGAATATGAGGGGAATTGTATCGGTTTACGGTCAAACGGAGTCCTCTCCCGGCAGTACGCAGTCAACTTGGACTGACTCGTTGGAGCTTCGCACGGAAACTGTCGGCTATGCTTTTGCACATGTTGAGTGTAAGGTAATTGACCCCGAAACGGGCGAAACACTTCCCGCAGGTCAGAACGGTGAGTTCTGCTCACGAGGCTACAATACAATGAAGGGCTATTACAAAATGCCCGAGGCAACAAAAGAAACGGTTGACGAGGAAGGCTGGCTTCATTCGGGCGACCTTGCATGTATGAATGAGGACGGCACATACAGAATAACGGGCAGACTTAAGGATATGATTATAAGGGGCGGCGAAAACCTTTATCCTAAAGAGATTGAGGAATTCATTTATACCAACCCCAAGGTTCAGGATGTTCAGGTTATCGGCGTTCCCGATGAAAAATACGGCGAAGAGGCTATGGCGTGCATTATTCTTAAAAAGGGTGAAACCTGTACCGAAGATGAAATGCTCGATTTTATCAAGGCTTCTCTTGCCCGTCATAAAGTCCCGAGATATATTGAGTTTGTGGACTCTTTCCCGATGAATGCCGCAGGTAAAATTCTTAAATATAAAATGCGTGAGGATGCAGTTGAAAAGCTGGGCCTTAAAAAGAACTGATACAGTATGATAAACGGAAAATATTATGTTATAGATGCGCACTGCCACATTTATCCCGAAAAAATAGCTAAAAAAGCGGCGGGGGCAATATGCACCTTTTATGAGGCGCCGAATGTCAGACCTCACGGTGACGGCACTGTGAATATGCTTGTCGAAAACGGACAGACAGCAGGAATTGACAAATTTATTGTTCAGTCCGTTGCCACAACGCCTCATCAGGTAGGGAGCATAAACAGTTTCATTGCCGAAACGGTGAAGAACAGCGGCGGCAGGCTTGTGGGACTCGGCACACTTCATCCCAACAGTGAAAATCAGGAACATGATGTTCAAAATATTCTCGATTTAGGACTTCACGGCGTAAAACTGCACCCCGATATTCAAGGTTTTAAAATTGACGATTACCGTTGCCTTAAAATTTATGAGCTTTGTGAAAAAGCGGGACTTCCGATTTTAATGCACACGGGCGACAGCCGTTACGATAACTCAAATCCTAACAGACTTTTGCCCGTGCTTGAAATTTACACAAATTTAACCGTAATCGGCGCACATTTCGGCGGTTGGTCAATGTGGGAGGAGGCTTCAAAAACACTTGCGCATATTCCTAACCTTTACGTTGACTGCTCATCAAGTATGCCGTGGCTTACGAATGAAAAAACGGTTGAAATAATCCGCCGCTACGGGGCAGATAGAGTGCTTTTTGGCTCGGATTACCCAATGTGGTCGCCGAAAGACGAGCTCGAAAGATTTATGACGCTGGATTTAACCGATGAAGAAAGACGTCTTATTCTTTCGGAAAATGCAATAAACCTTTTCAATTTGAATATTTAATTAACATAAAGCTGTCCTTTCGGGCGGCTTTAGTTTATATCAAATTGTTTTTTAGGCAGTAGGGGCTGACGACTCGGCAACCCGAACGCATATCTACTTTATATCAATAGTTATTAGGGTAGACGCATGTCGGTATGCCCTACAAATAAATTTGTAAAACTATATAAATTGCTCACTATTGTTAAATAATTCAAAATGTGATAAAATCTATAATAATTAAAAATTAAAAAAACAGGTAAACCGAAATGAAAAAACACTTACTAAAAAGATTTTTGTACTATTACAGACCGCACAGAAAAATATTTTATGCCGATATGGCGTCGTCGATGCTTTTGTCGCTTATCGGCATCGTTTACCCCATTATGACCCGCAAAATGCTTAACGATTTTATCCCCAACAAAAATTACCGCCTCGTAGTCTTGTTCGGAATAATGCTTTTGGGCGCATATTTCATAAAAATGCTGCTCAATTACTTCGTTCAGTATTACGGGCACGTAATGGGCGTGCGGATGCAGGCGCAAATGCGCTCCGATATGTTTAATAAGCTTGAAACTCTGCCGTTCGGATTTTTTGACAACAACGAAACGGGCAAAATAATGTCAAGAATGACAAACGATTTAATGGATATTTCCGAGCTTGCGCATCACGGCCCCGAAAATCTTATTATTTCAACTGCTTCCGTTATTATTGCATTCATTTATCTTAGCACGGTAAACATTTACTTAGCTCTCGTTTCGTTTATATGCGTTCCGTTTTTGATTGGTATTTCTGCATCACTGCGTAAAAAAATGCGAAATGCGTTTATGGACAGCCGCACCTCGATTGCAGAGATAAATGCATCGCTTGAAAGCAGTATTTCAGGCATAAGAGTGACAAAATCCTTTAATAATTCAGCCGAAGAGCGCAAAAAGTTTGAAATCGGCAACAAAAAATTCGTAGCCGCCCGAAAAGATGCTTACAAGGCAATGGGGCAGTTTCATTCAGGCAACACCTTTGTCACGGATATTTTCAATGTGGTTGTGCTGATTGTCGGCGGCTTATTCTTATATAAGGATAAAATCAATTTGGGCGACTATTCGGCCTTTATAATTTCAATCAATATGTTTGTTTATCCTGTGCTTAATTTAATCGGCTTTATGGAGCAGTACCAGAACGGAGTTACAGGCTTTGAACGGTTTATAGATATTATGGACGCAGAGCCTGAATTTGACAGTGAAAACGCTGTTGACGCAGGTGTTCTTTCAGGTCAGATTGAATTTAAAAATGTCAGTTATGCTTATGATGGCGAAAATGATGTTCTTGAAAATGTGAGCTTTGTCATTGAAAAGGGCGAAAAATTTGCGCTTGTAGGCCCGTCCGGCGGCGGTAAAACGACAATTTGTCATTTAATACCGCACTTCTACAATGTCACGGACGGTGAAATTTTCATAGACGGCAAAGAAATTCACACTCTTACAATGGAGTCGCTTCGAAGAAATATCGGTATTGTTCAGCAGGACGTCTATCTGTTTAATGCATCCGTAAAAGACAATATCCTTTACGGACGGCTCGACGCTACTGACGAAGAGGTTATTGAGGCGGCGAAAAAGGCGAGCATACACGATTATATTATGTCTCTGCCGAACGGCTATAACACGCAGATAGGCGAGAGGGGAGTTCGCCTTTCGGGCGGGCAGAAACAACGTCTTTCAATTGCACGTGTGTTCCTTAAAAATCCGCCGATTTTAATTCTTGACGAGGCAACAAGTGCTCTTGACAATGCAACCGAGATTTTAATTCAAAAAGCACTTGACTCTCTGTGCCATGGCAGAACAACTCTTATTGTAGCTCACAGGCTCTCAACCGTAAAAAATGCGGACAAAATTGCAGTTGTTGTCGACGGCAAAATAAAAGAATACGGTACCCACGAACAGCTTATATCAGAAAACGGAATATATTCCGAGCTTTATAAACTGCAATTCAGAGTTGAAAACGCATAATAGTCAGCCTTAACAAAAAAATTTAAAAACAGCCTGTCTTTTTTGTGTATGAATTTTGAAGAATTTTGTAAAATTTTATTTCACAAATCGCTGACGATATGCTATAATAGATAAAATTACTTAAAGTGTATTAAGGAGGATTAAATATGGCTACCTTTATTAACGAACCATCACATACCTTTAACGAATACCTTTTAATTCCCGGTTATTCAGACAGCAGTTGTATTCCGGCGAATGTATCGCTTAAAACGCCTCTTGTTAAATTTAAAAAGGGCGAAGAACCTGCAATTTCAATGAACATCCCGCTTGTATCTGCAATTATGCAGGCAGTTTCCGGCGACAGATTGGCAGTTGCTCTCGCAACAGAGGGCGGAGTTTCCTTTATTTACGGCTCACAGTCTGTTGAGGACGAGGCTGCAATGGTTGCAAGGGCAAAGTCATATAAGGCAGGCTTTGTTAAGAGCGATTCAAATGTTAAACCTGATGATACTTTGGGCGACGTTGTTGAGCTTACAAAGAAAACAGGTCACTCAACAATCGCCGTAACGGAAGACGGCACTCAGGACGGCAAGCTCGTAGGTATTGTTACGAGCCGTGATTACAGAGTAAGCCGTATGAGCCCCGACGTTAAGGTCAGCGAATTTATGACTCCTTTTGACAAGCTGATTTGGGCAAAAGAGGGCACAACCTTAAAAGAGGCTAACGATATTATTTGGGATCATAAGCTCAATTCACTCCCCATTATTTCCGACGACGGAAAGCTTTGCTATATGGTTTTCCGCAAGGATTACGATTCGCACAAGCAGAACCCCAATGAGCTTCTTGATTCACATAAGCGTTACATTGTAGGCGCAGGTATCAACACAAGGGACTATGCAGTTCGTGTCCCCGCTCTTATAAATGCGGGTGCAGATGTTCTTTGCATTGACTCTTCCGAGGGCTTTTCCGAATGGCAGAAGCTTACAATCGAATGGATAAGAAAAAATTACGGCGACAGCGTCAAGGTCGGTGCGGGCAATGTTGTTGATGCTGACGGTTTCCGTTTCTTAGCTGATTGCGGCGCTGATTTCATTAAGGTCGGCATCGGCGGCGGCTCAATTTGCATTACAAGAGAAACAAAGGGCATAGGCAGAGGACAGGCAACTGCTCTTATTGAGGTTTGCAAGGCAAGAGATGAATATTTTGAAGAAACAGGCGTTTACATTCCCGTTTGCTCAGACGGCGGTATTGTTTACGACCACCATATGACATTAGCTCTTGCAATGGGTGCGGATTTCATAATGCTCGGCAGATATTTTGCACGCTTTGACGAAAGTCCGTCAAATAAAGTAAGCATAAACGGCACATATTATAAAGAGTATTGGGGTGAAGGCTCTGCAAGAGCCAGAAACTGGCAGAGGTATGACCTCGGCGGCGACAAAAAGCTTTCCTTCGAAGAAGGCGTTGACTCTTATGTTCCTTATGCAGGCACTTTAAAAGACAATGTCGCACTCTCA
This sequence comes from Ruminococcaceae bacterium UBA7217, assembly GCA_002490425.1. Classification (GTDB taxonomy): domain Bacteria; phylum Bacillota; class Clostridia; order Oscillospirales; family Acutalibacteraceae; genus Fimenecus. The sequence continues at coordinate 11,447 of DKTZ01000001.1, read as the reverse complement.
CTCAGCAAGGTTAAATCCACAATGTGCAACTGCGGCGCAATGTCAATCCCCGAGCTTCAGAAAAAAGCAAAGCTGACTTTAGTTTCCGCAACAAGTATTGTTGAGGGCGGCGCACACGATGTTATCCAGAAAGATACAACCCCCACTGTAAAATAAAAAATATACGGAGGTAATTATGGCTTATTTAACCGATATTGAAATTGCACAGCAGTGCGAAATGAAGCATATCAAAGAAATTGCAAAAACTGCTCATGTTGACGAAAAATATCTTGAGCAGTACGGTAATTATAAGGCGAAAATAGACCTTTCACTTCTCAAAGACAGTAAAAAAGAAAACGGTAAGCTCATTCTTGTTACTGCCATTACTCCTACTCCCGCAGGCGAGGGCAAAACCACAACCACAATCGGTCTTGCAGACGGACTTAAAAGAATAGGCAAGGATGTTGTAGTGGCTCTTCGTGAGCCGTCACTCGGCCCTGTTTTCGGCGTTAAAGGCGGAGCGGCAGGCGGCGGATACGCACAGGTCGTTCCTATGGAGGACATAAATTTACATTTCACAGGCGACTTCCATGCAATCGGTGCGGCTAACAATTTACTTGCCGCAATGCTTGACAACCACATTCAGCAGGGGAATAAGCTCGGCATTGATGTTCGCAAAATCACTTGGAAACGCTGTGTTGATATGAACGACAGACAGCTCCGTTTTATTACGGACGGTCTTGGCGGCAAGGCTAACGGCACACCGAGGGAGGACGGCTTTGACATTACGGTTGCCTCTGAAATTATGGCTGTTTTCTGCCTTGCAAATTCAATTACCGATTTAAAAGAAAGACTTTCAAAAATAATTGTAGGTTACACTTATGACGACAAGCCCGTAACGGCAGGCGATCTTAACGCTGTGGGCGCAATGACAGCGCTTTTGAAGGACGCATTAAAGCCCAACCTTGTTCAGACCCTTGAGGGCACACCCGCATTTGTCCACGGTGGTCCTTTCGCAAATATTGCTCACGGCTGTAACTCGGTTATTGCTACTAAAATGGCAATGAAAATGGGCGATTACGCTGTTACCGAGGCAGGCTTCGGAGCAGACCTCGGCGCAGAAAAATTCCTTGATATTAAGTGCCGTATGGCGGGTCTTACTCCCGATGCAGTCGTAGTTGTTGCAACGGTAAGAGCGCTTAAAATGCACGGCGGTCTTGATAAAAAAGAGCTTGGCACTGAAGATTTAACTGCTCTTGAAAAGGGTATTCCCAATCTTCTCCGCCATGTTTCAAATATTAAAAATGTTTATAAGCTTCCTTGTGTTGTAGCGGTTAACCGTTTCCCGACAGACACCGACGCAGAAATTGACTTCATCATTAAAAAATGCCGTGAGCTTGGCGTTAATACCGTTCTTTCCACTGTTTGGGCAGAGGGCGGCAAAGGCGGCGAGAAACTGGCAAAAGAGGTTGTACGTCTTTGTGAAGAGGAAAAGGGCGATTTTACATTCTCTTACAGCGACGATATGACGCTTACGGAAAAAATCGAGGCTGTTGTTCAAAAGGTTTACGGCGGCGACGGCATAAATATTATGCCGAATGCTAAAAAGCAGATAGCACAGCTCGAAGCTCTCGGCTTCGGAAAATGCCCCGTTTGCATTGCAAAAACGCAGTACAGCTTTTCTGACGACCCGACAAAGCTCGGTGCACCCGAAAACTTCACCGTTACGGTTAAAAATGTTAAGGTTTCGGCAGGCGCAGGCTTTGTTGTTGTTCTCACGGGCGACATTATGACAATGCCCGGTCTTCCGAAAGTACCTGCGGCGGAAAAAATCGACGTTGACGAGAGCGGCAGAATTTCAGGATTATTCTGATGAATCATTTTGATAAAGATAAAGAGCGGGCAGTCGGCTCGCTCTTTTTATGGGTGAATTAAGGTTAAGGATAATGAAACAGACAGACGGACAAAAACAGTATGATTATTTAACAAAAACTCCTGTGTCAAAGCTGGTCATTCGGCTTGGAATCCCGACAACAGTCAGTATGCTTGTGACGAATATTTACAATATGGCGGACACATATTTTGTAGGCAAAATCGGTACAAGCGCATCGGGCGCAGTCGGAATAGTTTTCGGATTAATGGCGATTATTCAGGCAGTCGGCTTTATGTTCGGTCACGGCGGCGGAAGTGTGATTTCACGAAAGCTCGGTGCAAAGGACAGTGAAACTGCAACCTGTATTGCCTCAACCGCATTTTATTTATGCGTAATGTGCGGCATATTGATTGAAGCTTTCGGATTTATGTTTTTAACGCCTTTAATGAGGCTTCTCGGCAGTACCGACACAATTTTACCCTTTGCAAAGCAGTATGCCTCGTGTATTCTTGCGGCGGCGCCGTTTATGTGCGCCTCTTTTGTGCTTAACAATATTCTGCGCTATGAGGGCAAGGCGTCTTTTGCAATGATTGGTCTTGTCACGGGCGGTATTATCAATATCTTCGGCGACTGGTTTTTAATGATAAAGCTGCAAATGGGCATTTTGGGTGCAGGCATTGCGACAGCAGTTTCACAAACAATAAGCTTTGTGATTTTGCTCAGTATGTTCTTATCCGGCAAAACGATAAGCAAAATAAAAATAAAGAAGATTTCATTAAAGCCGTCAACTGTCTCATCTGTTTTGTTTACAGGGCTTCCGAGCCTTGTGCGTCAAGGATTAACATCCATTTCGACTATGGTTCTCAATTCCTGCGCAGGTCTTTACGGCGACCCTGCAATTGCCGCGATGACAATAGTTAATAAGATTTGCTTTTTTGTATTTGCAGTTGGACTTGGTATCGGTCAGGGCTTTCAGCCTGTCGCCTCATTTAATTACGGCGCAAAGAAATACAATAGAGTTAAAAAAGCATTTTTCTTTACATTCATTTTAGGCGAACTGATTTTGGGAGTGCTTGCAATAGTCGGAATGTTAATTTCCGAGCATCTTGTGGGCATTTTCCGTGACGACCCGCAGGTTATTGAAATCGGCACATTTGCATTAAGAGTGCAGTTTATTGCACTTTTCTTCCAGCCGATTTGCGTATGCACGAATATGCTTTTCCAAAGCATCGGCAAAAATGCGTCAGCCACATTTCTTGCAACGCTTAGAAGCGGACTTGCATTTATTCCCACAATTATAATCCTTACAAAGCTTTACGGGCTTTTAGGCGTTGAGGTTTCGCAAACGGTAGGGGATATAGTAACATTTATAATCTCCGTGCCGTTCACCGTATATTTCTTCAAGCATCTGCCGAAAGAGGACGCTGTAACAGAAACCGAATGAAACGGCTCCCTTGTGTAAAGGGAGCTGGATTTTGCGAATCAAAAGACTGAGGGATTGTCAATAAATTTTACTGTGTTTTTTTCAACAATCCTCCCGTCGAGCTCCGCTCGCCACCCTCCTAAACACCCGGAGGGCAATATCAAAAAGCCGAAATTCACCGTTCGTCAGTGAATCTCGGCTTTCTTCTTAGAATTTTATCTTATACCGTATTTTTCAATAATATAATCCATATCCTTATCGCCTCTGCCCGAAAGGTTAATAAGAATTGACCCGTGATTCATCTTCTTTGCCATTTTAATGGCATAAGCAACAGCGTGCGAGCTTTCAATAGCAGGAATAATTCCCTCAAGGCGAGAAAGCCTGTAAAATGCGTCGATCGTTTCTTCATCGTCAACAACGTCATATTTCGCTCTGCCGATTTCCTGAAGAAATGCGTGCTCAGGGCCTGAGGACGGGTAATCAAGACCGCTTGCAACCGAGTAAACAGGTGCAGGGTCGCCGTTTTCGTCCTTGAGCATAATGCTGTTAAAGCCGTGCATAACGCCCTCTGTGCCGAATTTAAGGCTTGCGGCATGGTCGCCGAGCTTAGGACCTCTGCCGAGAGGTTCAACACCGATAATGTCAACAGGGTCATTCAAAAAGCCTGAGAAAAAGCCTGCCGCATTTGAGCCGCCTCCGACACATGCAACAACGGCATCAGGCAAATGACCTGTCATTTCAGTAAACTGCTCTCTTGCTTCAATTCCCACAACGCTCTGGAAATCACGCACCATCATCGGGAACGGGTGAGGGCCTACAACCGAGCCTATGCAGTAAATGCAGTCCTTGTATTCCTTAGAGTATGCCGCAAACGCTGCGTCAACAGCCTCTTTAAGCGTTGCAAGTCCGTCTGTAACCTCAACAACATTTGCACCTAAAATCTTCATTCTTGCAACATTGGGCGCCTGCTTTTTGATGTCAACCGAGCCCATATAAATGTCACATTCAAGTCCGAAGTACGCCGCCGCAGTAGCAAGTGCAACGCCGTGCTGACCTGCGCCCGTTTCGGCTATAACCTTTTTCTTGCCCATATATTTAGCAAGGAGCGCCTCGCCCATACAGTGGTTAAGCTTGTGAGCGCCTGTGTGGTTTAAATCCTCACGCTTTGCGTAAAGCTGAACATTGCCGAGGCTTTCCGAAAGCCTTGCAAGGTGTGTTACGGGAGTGGGTCTGCCCTGAAATTCCTTACGGATTCTTCTCAGTTCTGCAATGAAATTGCGTGACTGACCAATGGTGTAGTAAGCCTCTGTGATTTCCTGCATAGCCGCCTTTAACTCGTCGGGAATATATGCCCCGCCGTATTTGCCGAAATACCCGTTTTCATCGGGATAGTTTTTAAAATAGTTGTTAAAATCTACATCTTTGTAAATCATTATATATCTCCTTTAAGGTATAAAAATTATATCTTTAATTATGAGAGCAACATTCTGTCGTTGTCAAGCTCTTTTCCTACCGACTCCTTAAATTTAAGAAGCAGGTCATTAACTGTCAGATTCTTTCTGTCATCGCCAGAAACGTCATAAACAATGTTACCGCTGTTCATCATAATTGTTCTGTTGCCGAGGTCAAGTGCCGACTGCATATTGTGCGTAATCATAAGGCAGGTAAGACCGTTTTCTTCGACAATCTGCTTTGTAATGGCAAGTACCTTTTCGGCAGTTCCCGGGTCAAGCGCCGCCGTGTGCTCGTCAAGCAGTAACACTTTAGGCGGATTAAATGTTGCCATCATTAGTGTGAGTGCCTGTCTTTGACCGCCCGAAAGAAGCCCTACGGGCTGTTTCATTCTGTCCTCAAGTCCCATTCCGAGCAGTGCGAGCTTTTCACGAAAATTTGCTTTATCTTTTTTTGAAATACTGCTCATCCAACCGCCGTGCCCTGCCGCAAGAGATAGGTTTTCCTCAATGCTCATTCCGGGGGCAGAACCTCTCATCGGGTCTTGGAAAAGCCTGCCGATTTGGCGTGCTCTTTTAAATTCGGGCATCAGCGTAATATCCTTACCGTCAAGTGAAATCCGACCGCTGTCAGTCATAAAACTGCCCGATATTGCGTTGAACAGTGTGGATTTACCTGCTCCGTTAGCACCGATTATTGTGACAAAATCGCCTTTATCTGCGTGAAAGGATAAATCGTTAAGCGCAGTTTTGGCATTTACAGTCCCTGGGTTAAAAGTCTTTGAAATATGAGATAAAGTGAGCATTACGCCGCCTCCTTTCCTGCTTTCAACAGCAGCTTTCTTTTAAAAGTCGGCAGCTTAGATTTAATGTACGGTGCGGAAATTGCAATAATAACAATAACAGATGATACGAGCTTGAGCATATATGCAGGCATATCAAAGCGGAGTGCTACCGTGTAAATAACTCTGAATATAATTGAGCCGAGAACCACACCTACAGCTCTGAGCGGTATTTTGCCCTTGCCGAGGAATATTCCGCCGATAAGAAGCGAAGCGAGCGCGATTGTAACCATACCCGTGCCTATGTCAATATTGACCGATTTTTGCGACTGTGCAAGCAGACAGCCCGAAAGTGCTGTGAATGAGTTTGAAATGCAAAGACCTACAATAGTTGTGAAAACGGGGTTGATTGATGAAGAGCGAACCATATCGGGATTGTCGCCCGTGGCTCTGATGGCAAGTCCAAGCTTTGTTCTGAGAAACAGTGACAAGAATATAACAACAAATATTACCGCAATCAGTGCGATTATAAGTACATATTCCTGAGAAAAGGGTGTGTTTTCAAGAACTGATTTAAGCATTGTGAAAACAGTCTTTGTTCTGTTCATATTAAGTAAGGAGGAGTTACCCATAACCGCAATATTGACGGAATAAAGACCTGTATTTACAATAATACCTGCAAGCAGACTGTTAATGCCCATTTTGGTCTGCAAAAATGCTGTAATAAATCCCGAAATAACGCCTGCCGCCATTGCCGCAGGGATTGACAGGAGAGGGTGCCCCGCTATTGCGACAACAGCGCCCACCGTTGCGCCGAGGGTGAAACAGCCGTCTGTTGAAAGGTCGCACACATTGAGCATTGAATAGCTTAAAAACAGCGCCAATACCGTAAGCGAGCTGATAAGGCCTAACTGTAAGGCATTTTCACCGAGGGCTAAAATTGAGTTTATATCCATAAAATCACTTCTCACCTTAATACAAACAGATAATCCGTGCGGACTATCTGTTTGCGTGTTTTACATAGTTTAAATATTATTTCTCTAATGTTGCAAGAATAAGATTGAAAATAGCTTTTGTGTCAAGGTAGTCCGATGTTCCCGTAATGTTTTTGCCGGGAGCTTCAAGTGAAGCTACAAGATTTGTACCTACAGGGTCTGAAACAGCAGAGAAGATAACGGGAGTTTTGCCGTCTTCTGTAGCTGCTTGCATGGCCATGGCAACAGGAGTTGCAATGCCTACCATAAGGTCAACCTTGTCAGCCTCAAAGCCTGCAATAATCTGGCTGAGTACATTTGAGTCAGCGTTGCAGTTGTCATATTTAATAACGAAAGACACATTTTTTTCTTTGCCGATTTTGTCAAGCTGTACTTTAAGGTTGCTTGCAATCTGGTTAAGAGATGCATCGTCAACATAGTTGCAAATGCCTACTGTAAATGTCTTTTCGGCATTTTCAGCACCTATTGTGCCTGATGCGAGTTTAGAAGCAGGATTTGATGCGTTGGGGTCTTCAAAAGCCTCGCTTGTTTTGATTTCATTTATTTTCTGGCAGTAAGGTGCATATTTTTCTGATACTGTCTTGAAGTCGTAGCCAAGCTTTGCACAGATTTCAGTGTTGATTGTTGCTGTGCCGTTGTCGAATGCCTTTACGGGAAGAGTCGCAGTATCTTTGCCGTCAATTAAAACCTCTGCAATCATATTGGCGGTTTCAACGCCGAGGTTAGCGTAGTCAACACCGTAGCCGAGAAATGCACCGTTAAGTGCAAACGAGTCAGCGCCTGTGAAATGGGGGATACCCGCCTCAGCAAGCTTTTCGTAAATTGAAAGCTCAGCCGTCATAATTGAGTTGTCTGTGGGAGTGAATATTGCCGAAACCTTGTCTGCAATCGTGCTGTCTACTGCAAGGCTTATTTCGTCAACGGTTCTGCCTGTGTATTCCTTGTAAGCAATGCCCTTTGAATCAAGAAAAGCTTTTGCGTCGTTAATGGGTGTTGTTGAGGAATCCTGACCTACATCATAAAGAAGACCTATTACAATTTTGTTTTCTGTTTTTCCTGCCGTGTCGTCTTTTTTGCCGCAAGCAGCAAAGCAAGTGATTGTAAGTACAAGTGCGAGAATAATTGCAATATATTTTTTCATAATAAACTGTCCTTTCAAATTAAAAAATAATGTTTGTTTTGTTGTTGATGTTATAAAATAAGTTGTTTTGAAAAGTTATTCGTCGTTTCGCCATCGCTTTTTAAGTATAAACATTATTTTCACTCCTAAGAAAAATAAAAAAACCTGCCACAGTAAAAACTACTGGGACAGGGAATAAACATTAAACCTGCGGTACCACCCAAATTCATATCAAATGATATGCACTCACTGCGTACTAACATACGCTAAGCACTGTAACGGTTGCCCTCCGTCGCCCCTAATCGTTTCCGTTCGGTTTGCCCTCAAAAGTCCATTCACTGAAATTCCCGTTACCGCACTCACACCAACGGCGGCTCTCTTAAAACTCTTCGTAACAGCTACTACTCTTTCTCAAAGGTTTGCGTGGAATATTGAATTTTCTAAAGTTTATCACGGGGAAGAATATTTGTCAACACTTTTTTGCAAATTTTTTAAATTTTTTTGTCAGAGTTAAATTTATGTAGAAAATATATACAGTTTGTGATACAATATATAATGAAAAAAATTAGATTAAAATCAGATTATTTTACTTGGAGAATAAATTATGAATAATATACTTGTTATTGACGGCAACAGCATTTTAAACCGTGCCTTTTACGGAATACGGCTTTTAACAACAAAGGACGGCAGATTCACAAACGGAATCTACGGTTTTATGAACATTTTTCTGAAGCTGCTTGATGAAACAAAACCGCAATATGTTGCAGTTGCCTTTGATTTGCACGCTCCTACCTTCCGCCATAATATGTATGACGGCTACAAAGCGGGGCGTAAGGGTATGCCGCCTGAGCTTGCAAGCCAAATGCCCGTGCTGAAAGAACTGCTTACTGCCCTCGGCTATAAAATCCTTGAAAAAGAGGGCTTTGAGGCGGATGACATTCTCGGTACTGTTGCTGATTTGTGCGATAAAAACGATATGTGCTACCTTGCAACGGGCGACCGTGACTCGTTTCAGCTCGTCCGTGACAATGTAACCGTGCTCTTGCCGAGGACAAAAATGGGAACAACCGTAACTGATCGCTATACTCCCGAAAAAATTATGGAGGAGTACGGTGTTACTCCTATTCAGATGATTGATATTAAGGCTTTGCAGGGCGACAGCTCGGACAATATCCCCGGCGTTGCGGGTGTGGGTCAGAAAACAGCAGGCGAGCTTATTAAAAATTTCGGCTCTGTTCAGTATATTTATGACAACTTGGACTCTTTGCCTATAAAGGAAACACTTCGCGCAAAGCTTCAAACCGGTAAGGAAAGCGCGTTTTTAAGCTATACGCTCGGCAAAATCGTAAAAGATGTTCCCATAGGCACTTTGGAGGATTTAATTCCTGCCGAGGCAGACGCAGAAAAAGTAAAATATATACTCTCCGACCTTGAAATGTTCAAAATTCTCGATAAGCTGAATTTTGACTCATTGTCTACCGCAAATGAAACAGAAAATAAAAAGCAGGAGCTTGAATTTGCGGAAGATTTTGATTGCGTTGAGATGCTCAAAAAAATTAAAAATGACGGCAAATATTATTTTACGGCGGATTATTCCAATCTTTCTTCTCCTGAATTTTACTTTTTAAATTCCAATGTTATTTACCGTTTAACGGTTGATAAAGCAGACGGATTTGACTTTATTTCAGCCGTATTAACCGATAAAAGTATAGAAAAAATAACGGATAATTCAAAGCATCTTTACAGATTCGGCTTTTTGAATAATATAGAAATCAGCACTGTTTCGCTTGATACATCGCTGGCGGGGTATATCTTAAATCCCTCATCTCCCGACTATTCGGCGGTAAGGCTTTGCAGTGAATACCACATTCCTGCGCCAACAGTGCAAAGCGACAGTAAATTTGCCCAAAACTGTGCGGTTCTCAGGGCAATTGAACCGATTTTGCGCTCAAAAATTGAGAGCAATGCTCAAAATGAATTGCTTTATGAAATCGAAATGCCTCTTGCAAAGGTTTTAGCCTCAATGGAGCATATCGGCGTGATGGTTGATATTAACGGAATTGCGGAATTCAGCGACAAAATCAAAAAGGATATTGATACTGTAAAGGGTGAAATTTATTCTCTTGCAGGTGAAGAATTTAACATAAATTCACCAAAACAGCTCGGAATTGTGCTCTTTGAAAAATTACAGCTTCCGTCGGGCAAAAAAACAAAAAGCGGCTATTCAACGAATGCCGAAATACTTGAAAATCTTCAAAATGATTATCCGATTGTGGGTAAAATCCTTTGGTACAGAACGCTTACAAAGCTTTATTCCACTTACTGTGAAGGGCTTTTAAAGGCAGTTTGCGAGGACGACAGAATACACTCGTCGTTTATTCAGACCGAAACGAGAACGGGCAGAATTTCCTCAACAGAGCCGAATTTGCAGAATATTCCCGTGCGTAAGGAGATAGGCAAGGAGATGCGCAAATTCTTTACAGCTCCTGAGGGAAGTTTGCTTGCTGACGCTGACTATTCACAGATTGAACTTCGTGTGCTCGCCCACATTGCAGACGATAAGGTAATGATAGACACCTTTAATGATGAAATTGACATTCACACAGTAACAGCATCGCAGGTTTTCGGTATGCCGCAGGAAATGGTCACTCCCTTAATGCGAAGCCGTGCAAAGGCGGTCAATTTCGGTATTGTTTACGGAATAGGTGCATTTTCTCTGGCTAAAGACATTGGTGTAACACGGAAAGAGGCTGACAATTACATTAAAGGTTACCTTAACCATTACAGCGGCGTTAACGAATATATGGAAAATATCGTTAAAACTGCAACTGAGCAAGGATTCGTAATGACTTTACAGCAAAGGCGGCGTTATCTCCCCGAATTATCCTCTTCAAACGGAATGCTCCGTGCATTCGGTCAAAGAGTAGCAAGGAATATGCCAATTCAGGGCACTGCGGCGGATATAATCAAAATTGCCATGGTGCGTGTATATGAACGCCTTTTGAAAGAAAACATGAAATCACGCCTTATTTTGCAGGTGCACGACGAGCTTATTGTGGAATCACCGGAAGATGAAATCGAAAAGGCGTCAAAAATTCTCAGCGAAGAAATGGAAAACGCTTATAAAATGAAGGTAAGACTTCGTGCCGATGTAGGCGTGGGAAAAACTTGGTATGATGCCAAAAATTAAACTTCGGCGCACTTGAAAGTGAAACTATTGAACTGAGGCGGAATTTTGAATCTCGGCGCCCCTGAAAGGGGAGCTGTCGAGCAGAGCGAGACTGAGGGGTAAACATGAAGAAGTATAACTTTACCGGATATAACAATAACCTTAAAAATCAGTCAAGAGAGCTGCGAAAAAATATGACTGAACAAGAACGGCGACTGTGGTTTTGCTTTTTGAGAAATTATCCAATCAAAATATACAGACAACGCAGTATAGGAAATTATATTGCAGACTTTTATTGTTCAAAGGCAAAAGTTATAATAGAAATTGACGGAAGTCAGCATTTTACGAAAAAGGGTATGAATTATGATGATTACAGAACAAAAATGATAAATGAATTTGGTATATCGGTTATAAGATATTCTAATTACGATGTTAATACAAACTTTGAAGGAGTTTGTTTGGAAATTGATAGAGAAATATGTGAGAGATTGGGAATCAAAACATTTTTCTGTCCTTAAGAACCCCTCTGTCACTTCGTGACATCTCCCCTTTCAGGGGAGACGAGAAAGATAAGCTGTGAAAAATTAAATTTCGGCGCACTTGAAAGTGAAACTATTGAACTGAGGCGGAATTTTGAATCTCGGCGCCCCTGAAA
>DKTZ01000047.1:420-3871 GCA_002490425.1 Ruminococcaceae bacterium UBA7217 | reverse complement strand
CTCCAAAACCGCGTGCCGAGGGTTCAAGTCCTTCTGCCCCTGCCACACCAAAAGCCTTGAAACAGCGTGGTTTCAAGGCTTTTTCTTTGTCTTTCTAATGTCGGCACACGCTCTAAAATTCCGCATTTTGATGCTCAAAACGAGCGTCATTTTCGCATCTGTTGCCACCTGTTTTCAACAATTCCGTCTGTTACATCATCAATATAGCATCAATCAGCATCGTGTGTTTTTATCGTATTTCCCCTTTTCTTTGTTTACTGCAACGCAAATTTTGACCGCCGAGGTTTAACTTCAGCGGTCTGTTTGCTGTATTCGATTTTGGAAATATGCGGTCGGGTTACATCTCAAATCCTTCAGTTATTCCGTTGAGCCTCGATGTGTCCTTTTTCACATAATACAGCTCCGTAATTTGTGAGGTACTGTGTCCGAGCAGGTCGGCGACTTGGCGAGGAGTTAAGGATTTAATTGTTCCGTCAGGTTGTTTGATGCCGTTGACGAGATTTGTCGCAAATGTGTGGCGGAGCGAGTGCAAGCCTTTCTGTTCGATTCCTGCGGATTTCAGTATTCTGTAGTATCTTTTTCGGAAGTTTACAGGTCTTGTATAATCACCGTTATCGTCACATACAAGGGGTGTATTTTCGCCGAAGTAGGCTTCTTTGCGTAATTCCTCTATCATCTCGATTGCCGTCTTATTGAGGGGTACAGTGCGTTTACTGGAGGTGCTTTTCGGCTTGCCGATTTTTATTTCCCGACCGCTTGTAAATTCCGTACCGTTTCTTCTCGATACCTCTTTTACACCTTGCCGTACCATCAGCGTTTTCTTTTCAAGGTCAATATCACTGTTCAGCAAACCGAGCAGTTCTCCTGTGCGTAATCCTGTGTTGAGCATCAGAATGTATGCCGCTGACTGTTGATACAATCTTTTACCCGTTCCCCAGCATTTAAAACATTCTTCCTTAAACTTTTCAGTTTCTTCCGCTGTGAAAACCGTCACGGTTTCATTGGTCGGAAGATTTTCTTTATTCTGTGCTGACAGGAAATTGCTTTTCTTAATCATTTCTACATTTGCCATAGGATTTTTCGGAATCAATTCTTCTCGGTAGAGGTATCGGAAATATTCATTCAACACAACATACGCTTTCTTGACCGTGGTGTAGGCATATCCCTCATTCATCCAATAGTTTAGAAGAGTTTTAATGTCCGCCGAAGTAATATCACCGACTGCTTTCTCACCGAGCAGAGGATAGATTTGATGTTTCGCACTGCACTCACAGCGATCATAGGTGGTTGGTTCAACAGACGGAAACTTAAACACCTGTAAGATAGCCTTGTTTAGTATCTTTAGAATACACCATCAGGTGAATATGAGGATGATGTGTTGTGTTATGAAATGCACCGTACCACTGAAGCTTCGACGGTTCAATTTTATGTGCTTCTGCTATTTGCAAAACATTTCGGCGAACAAGCTCTTTCCAAGATTCTGCATTGTTGTATCCGAGACGTTCCGCGTCTTCACGCCTCAGGCTGATTACATGCGTCCACAGTATGCCTTCGTGATTGGACACTTCATCTGCAATTTTATCTATATCAATTTTGTCATCCGTCTGCGAAAACAGTCCGTGTCTGCCAAGCTTTTCAACGCCCGGTCTCTCCCCGTAATATTTTACTAGCTTTTTTACGCCGTCAATACGGTCGGCATTGCGTTCTATGAATGCGTCCAAAAATTCCGACGCCGTATATCGGGATTCCCGCTCCTGATACATTTTCAGTTCGGGATACATAAGAGCTTCAGGAACAGCGGTTATACATTCGCATATCAAATCCCGTTGTTTTTGTGTCGGCGGTTTGTTATCAATTCCGTTGGGCAGTTTTTCTACACCCTCTCGTGTTCCCATATATCTGATGAGCTTTCCTGCATTCACCTTTGCGGGATTTTTGATATAGCGGCTTGTAAATATAATCTTCGGCATTGTTATTCACCGTGTTGCCATTCATAGGCATCCTCAAATGTTACAACACCGCCGAGCCGAGCAACCTCTTCGGCGCAGGAATTTCTGAGCCTTTCCATTGTGTGCTCATCAATTTCGTTCTGACTTGCAATCAGATTGTTTACGATAGATTGCTCGACCGACAGCTTGAAAAGCATTTTTGAAATGTTTTGCTCAACACTGTCAATCTCACTTTTGATGCTTTGTGCAAGAATGGGAGATATGAAATCTATACATTTTTTCTGCCGTAAATATCCGATATAGAATTTTATTGCCTGTGTTACAAAATCGCTTTTAGATGTCGCATTAGCCTCCTCCAACATATTTTCTATTTCTGCGACCAATGAAGGTCTCAGCCAATATGCATATTTTTGCTTTTTATCTTCCATAATTCCGTCCTTTCCATAGACCCCGTTTTCTTTTTTCAAAAATCGTCCGAAATGCGGTCGGCTCTGCCGTCCGCTGTGAACTGTGAGGGGAGAATAAACCCCTCACTTTAACCTGCCTTGCCATAATATCCGCTGTTTTGGCGGATATTATGCTATCCGGCTTTGGATTGTACCCGTAGTAATTTTGCCCGTTCCAACTGTTGAGTGCAATAATGCATCACTGCTTGCTCGATAGGCAAAATTGTATAAAGCAGATTGCCGTTACGTTTCTTACCGTTTGAATTAAAAATTTCTGTCGGCTCGGTGCTTATCAACTGTTTTTGCTCAAGCAGTTTTACATATTTACTCACCGTGTTGCGTGACATTTTCAATGCCTTGCCTATTGTTCTGAAACTTGGATAGCACTGATAAGTTTTTCTGTCCTCGCAGTAGAGCAGATACGCATAGACTGCTATCTCACCTGAACAAAGTCCGAGGCAAAAGATTTCATTCGGCAGAGGGAAATAGTTTTTGGCAGCGTCCCGTTTCCAATATTGCTGATATTTCAATCTATCACTTGCTCCTTTCCGACTGCTTGTTTACCCATTCAATAAATTTTTCTTTTGGCACGATGAGACGGTTGCCGATTTTTATGCTCGGAAAATCTTCTCTGTGCATCAGCTCGTATGCGGTGGTTGACGATATTCCAAGCACCTTTCCGACCAGCTCCGCATTGAAAAACAACGGCAGTTCGTCATAAGATTTGTAAACGGATTGTTTCATTTTTTACCTCCTGCAATTTTTTCACAGCGTTATGCCGTGTATGTAACACTGCCGGTTCAATCTTTTGTATAAATTTTTAAGCAAAACAAAAAGACCTCACCTTACATTCGGAGGCGGACACAAAAACAAAGCGGACGACATGTTCGCTTATTTTCATCAGTCCGTGCCCGAATATGTAAGTAAGATCTTTGCGTTAAATAAGTAATTAAGTAAATTAAAAATATGTTTGCTGTACTTCAACAGCTCGTTTAGATAGGCACTTATTAAGTTGTTATATTATTTTAACAGAACATTTGTTTTCTGTCAAGCCTT
>DKTZ01000047.1:0-194 GCA_002490425.1 Ruminococcaceae bacterium UBA7217 | reverse complement strand
AACATTTGTTTTCTGTCAAGCCTTATCTGAATAAAATATAGGAGACAGGGGAATACTATATTCTTTATTTACAGCTGTGCATTTTTAACACAACCGGTAATTTCAATCTCACATAAAAATAATGCACATCATCAGATATATCAACATAGAAATATTTTATAAATCCATCGTTACAGCAAATATTATACAAATTG
>DKTZ01000030.1:86960-87772 GCA_002490425.1 Ruminococcaceae bacterium UBA7217 | reverse complement strand
TTCATAGAACATACTCCAAGGCAAAATAATATTGCATTATCGCTTATTTCGACTTATTTTACTTTATATAAACATTTTTGTCAATAATTTATAACATTCTGTAATAATTGTGTCATTTTTACAAATTTGGTTTTATAAGGAAAATGCTGCGGAATTTCCGCAGCATTTAAAGCTAAATTGCCCTTTTATTGGAATTTTTTGCCGTTTTGGTTGTAAGCGTTACAGGTTTTCTGCTGCTGTCACGCAAAAGTTCCGGCTCTGCACCGTTTTCAACACAGTCACGGGTAATTATGATTTTGGAAATTGTGCAGTCAGAGGGAGAAGAATACATAATCGGCATCAGAACATTTTCCAAAATGCCCCTAAGTCCCCTTGCTCCGGTCTTTTTCTCAAGAGTTTTGTCAGCAACGGCAATGAGTGCGTCCTCAGTAAATTCAAGCTCAATATTATCCATTTCAAAAAGCGCTGTAAACTGTTTGATTAAGGCGTTTTTCGGTTCAGAAAGAATCTTAATTAAATCCTCACGGCAAAGCTGTTTAAGACCTGTAACAACGGGAACTCTTCCCACAAGCTCAGGGATAAGACCGAATTTAACCAAATCCTGAGCAATTACCTTTGAGTAAATATCCTCATCGGCAAATTCCTGCTTATTCTTGATTTCAGCACCGAAGCCAAGACCCGAATTGCCCATTCTTTTCTCAACAATCTTTTCAATTCCGTCAAATGCGCCGCCGCAAATGAACAAAATCTTTGATGTATCAATCTGAATAAACTCCTGCTGAGGGTGTTTTCTGCCGCCCTGAGGAGGAACA
>DKTZ01000030.1:0-86713 GCA_002490425.1 Ruminococcaceae bacterium UBA7217 | reverse complement strand
GGAGGAACATTTGAAACAGTTCCCTCCAAAATCTTAAGAAGCGCCTGCTGAACGCCTTCACCGCTTACGTCACGGGTAATGGACGGATTTTCAGATTTACGTGCGATTTTATCAATCTCGTCAACATAAATTATGCCGTGTTCAGCCTTTTCAATGTCATAATCCGCTGCCTGAATAAGACGAAGAAGGATATTTTCAACATCTTCGCCCACATAGCCTGCCTCAGTAAGAGTGGTTGCGTCCGCAATGGCAAAGGGTACGTCAATTATCTTTGCAAGAGTTTGGGCAAGCATAGTCTTACCGACACCTGTAGGACCTAAAAGCACAATATTGCTCTTTTGAATATCAACATCGGTATTTCCGCCGAAATACACTCTTTTATAATGATTGTATACAGCTACGCTGAGAGCTTTTTTCGCCTCATCCTGACCGATAACATATTCGTCAAGCTTTTCTTTAATTTCCTGCGGTTTTGGAATAACTTTTTCTTCGATTTTTACTTTTTTCCCGTGGGGTCTGACATTTTCTTCGTCTCCGCCGATTATGCCTGCACACAAATCGACACATTCATCGCAAATGTACACACCGGGGCCTGCAATAAGCTTTTCAACCTGCTCCTGCGGTTTACCGCAAAAAGAACATCTTACAGACTTTTCGTTATCTCTCGCCATATTTATTCTCCAAAACGATTATCTTTTATCAAATACTTTGTCAATAAGACCGTATTCAAGCGCTTCGTGAGCAGACATAAAGTTATCTCTCTCAGTATCAATTGCTATCTGCTCAATTGGTTTGCCTGTATTTTCAGCCAAGATTTTATTCAGCTTATCACGTGTTCTTAAAATGTGGTCAGCAGTAATTTTAATATCGCTTGCCTGACCCTGTGCTCCGCCTGAGGGCTGATGAATCATTATTTCACTGTTGGGAAGAGCAAATCTTTTGCCTTTAGCGCCTGATGAAAGCAGAAAAGCGCCCATAGAAGCCGCCATGCCCATGCAAATTGTCGAAACATCGCATTTAATGTACTGCATTGTGTCATAAATTGCAAGTCCTGCGGTGACTGAGCCGCCGGGACTGTTGATGTAAAGGCTTATATCCTTTTCACTGTCCTGACCCTCAAGGTACAAAAGCTGTGCTACAACGAGTGATGCGGTAGCGTCGTTTACCTCATCGGAAAGAACGATAATACGGTCATTTAAAAGACGTGAGAAGATGTCGTAAGAACGCTCCCCTCTTCCTGTTTGTTCAACTACATAAGGTACAAGTGCCATTATAAATTCCTCCTTAAAAAGCTATTCGCAATAGTATTAAAGAATTGCCCCTAAATTATTGGACAATTCTTTAACATCTAAACATAATTTACTTTAAAATCTCCGAAATTATTCTTCGGTCTTTTTGGCTGTTTTCTTTGCAGCAGGTTTTTTCGCCGGCTTTTCTGCGCTGTCTTTCTTGACGGCAGTCTTTTTAGCAGGCTTTTCAGCGTCATCCGCCTTTGCTGCTGACTTCTTAGCAGCTGTTTTCTTCGCTGTCTTTTCTTCAGCAACTGCATTTTCCTTAATAAGACCGATTGCCTTCTGTGACTTGATATCGCCTGCAAGATTTTCAGCAGGAACGGCCTTTTTGATAGCGTCAATTTCCATATTGTAAGCTTTTGCAAGCTTTTCATATTCAGCGTTTATATCGTCCTCTGTTGCTTCAATGTTCTCAGCCTTAACGATAGCTTCAAGAGCAAGCTTAAGCTTAACCTGATTTTCAGCAGGCGTTTTGTAATTCTCTAAAAGCTTATCCTTATCCATACCTGTATACACAAGGTATGTATTAAGGTCTAACCCCTGCATCTGAAGTCTGTAAGCGAACTCGTCAACCATTTCCTCTGCCTCTTTGTCAATCATAACAGCAGGAATTTCAGCCTCAATGCCGTTTGCTACCTTTTCAAGAAGCTCGTTTGTAAATTCAGCGTCTGCATCTGCCTTTTTCTTTTCCTCAAGGTCTGACTTAATGTGCTTTTTAAGCTCATCAAGCGTGTCATATTCGCTTACATCCTTAACAAATTCATCGTCAAGAGCAGGAAGCTCTTTAACCTTGATTTCGTGAAGCTTGATTTTGAAAACAGCGTCTTTTGAAGCAAGCTCTTCGTGATAATCCTCGGGAAATGTAACATTTACATCAAATTCCTCGCCAACCTTGTGGCCGATAATCTGATCCTCAAATCCTGGAATAAAAGAATTAGAACCGATTACAAGCTCATAATTCTCAGCCTTGCCTCCTTCAAAGGGAACGCCGTCAACAAATCCTTCAAAGTCAATAACAGCAGTGTCGTCTTTCTTAACTGCTCTGTCGTCAACACTTATCATACGGCTGTTCTGATCCTGCATTTTAGCAAGCTCTGCCTTAACTTCGTCAGCAGTAACCTTAGCGCCAGGCTTTGAAGCCTTAACGCCCTTGTACTCGCCGAGCTTTACCTCAGGCTTAACTGTTACTTTAAATTTCATTTCAACGCCGTTTTTGCCGATTTCCGATACATCAAGGTCAAAGGGCGTGTCAACAATATCAAGCTCAGCCGCTTTTATAGCTTCGCTTACGGCGTCGGGGTAAACGATTTCAAGAGCGTCTTCATAGAAAACACTTTCACCGTACATTTTCTCAATAAATGTTCTGGGAGCCTTGCCTTTTCTGAAGCCCTTTACAGTGATATTCTTTCTCTGCTTAAGATAAGCCTTTTGAACAGCTGCCTCAAAGGTTTCAGCATCGATTGAAATTTCAACCTCGTAAACATTGGTTTCAACTTTGTTTGATGATTTTAACATTAACTTATTCCTCCTGAATACATTTGTACTCCATAATCTTTATAAGTATATCACAAGAAAAATAAAAATACAATATTTTCCTTAAAATTCATTGCTTTGCACATCGAAATTACGGAACATAAACACATTTTGGACAAAATTCCAAATAATCTGCCGAACACAGTCTGAAATCTATTCCGTATTTCTCTCCGCAAAACGCATATTTAGCAGCTGTACCATGGAGATGGCCGTAATAACAGCGCTTGATTTTGTACCTTGTGAGCACCTCAACTATCTGCTCGCAGTCCTTTGTTTGAGAAACGGGCGGATAATGCAGAAAAACAACTGTTTCACCGCCAAGCTCCTTTGCCGCAAGGATTGAGCGTTCTATTCTATCCCTCTCCCGTGCCATAACCTTGCTGTCTGCTTCATCGTCAAAAAACCAGCCTCTGCTTCCTGCAACTGAAAAGCAGTCAACACGGTACGCATTATTATGTAAAATTTTTAAGGAATCAAATCCGTTTTCTTTGAAAAATTTTTCAATTTTTGTTTTTGTACTCCACCAAAAATCGTGATTCCCTTTCATTATAATTTTATTTCCGTTGAGCGAATTTAAAAATTCAAAATCACTAAGCGCTTCTTGGAGCGTCATTGCCCAAGAAATGTCACCGTTTATCACGACGGTGTCGTTTTCGGTTACAAGTCTTTGCCAATTGTTTTTCAGACGTTCAGTATAATCGTTCCAGCCGCCGAAAATATCCATAGGTTTATCAGTGCCGAAAGATAAATGCGTATCGCCGATAACATATAGTGACATATTAAAACTCCTATGAATAAATTTAAGTTAACCGTAAAAAATATGAATGAAGGGAGGTTAAAAGAAATGGATAACCACAACAGAATTACTTGCGACGCACACCACTGCCATTACAATGACGGCCACGACAAGTGCACCGCAACAGCTATTGAAGTAGGCACACAGCAGGCCCACTGCTGTGACGACACAAGATGTGCAACATTTAAGCTCAAGTCAGACTGCAAAAACTGCAAATAACATTTATTTTAAGCAGAATTTTAAAAATGCGGGAGCCGAATGCACGGCTTCCGCATTTTGTATTCAGATTCCGAGCATATCAAATACTACCTGCTTCATATCTTGCTTTTTACAAACCTTTGTAAATCTCGGCGATTTGCCTTTAAGCGCCCCAAGCTGAGGCGGAACAGGCTCTCCCGATTTTGCGAAAAGCTCATCGACCATATCGAATTCATTTTCTGCTTTTATGTTTTCGGAAACAGCAGAAAGAACGCTTGCCGAAAATTTATACGGATTAGCAGTCGACGCAATTACCGCAGGAGTATTATCCCCTGTTTCTGTCTTATAATTCTTATAAACATTGAGCGCAACGGCAGTGTGAGTGTCGCAAAGATAATTCTTTTCACTGAATATTTCGGCTATTGTATTCTTTGTGGCGCTATCATCGCAATAGCCGGCCGCAAACAATGCCTTGATTTTTGAAATAACATCATCAGTTACCGTATATTTACCGTCAATGCTCAACTTTTGCATCCAATCCTTAACAAGGGTATCGTTTTCACTGCAAAGGTGGAACAAAAGACGTTCAAGGTTACTCGAAATTAAAATATCCATTGACGGAGAAGCCGTGCAATAAAAGCTTCTGTTTTTGTCATAAGTTCCTGTTTTAAGGAAATCGGTAAGAACATTGTTAGCATTTGACGCGCAAATAAGAGTTTTTACGGGTATACCCATCTCTTTTGCATAATATGCCGCCAAAATGTTACCGAAATTTCCTGTGGGAACTACAATATTGATTTCATCGCCAAGAGAAATTGCGCCGTTTTCTACCATATCGCAGTAAGCTGATACATAATAAACAATCTGCGGAACAAGTCTGCCCCAGTTAATTGAGTTTGCAGAAGAAAATGCAAGACCGTTTTCTTTAAATTTCTTTTCAATATCCTTATCGGTGAAAATTGCTTTTACCCCGCTTTGTGCATCGTCAAAATTGCCCTCAATGGCACAAACGCTGACATTTTTGCCCTCCTGCGTTGTCATTTGAAGCTTTTGCATCGGACTTACGCCGTCCACAGGGTAGAAAACCAAAATTTTTGTATTCGGAACATCCTTAAAACCTTCAAGGGCCGCTTTGCCCGTGTCGCCTGATGTTGCAACAAGAATTACAATTTCAGTGTCCTTAAGCGTTTTGTTTGACGCCGTTGTAAGAAGATAAGGTAAAAGCTGAAGAGCCATATCCTTGAATGCGCAGGTAGGACCTCTCCAAAGCTCAAGGACATATTCGCCGTCCGCTAATTTATAAAGAGGAGAAACCTTATCGGAGCTGAATTTGCCCTGTTTGTATGCGCCCTCAACGCAATATGAGATTTCATCTACGGTAAAATCGGTAAGATAAAGGCTCAAAACCTTTTTTGCTCTTTCAATATAAGAAAGAGGGATAAGCTCTTTAATAAAGTCCTCGCTTATCTTCGGAATTTCGGTAGGAACAAAAAGTCCGCCGTCGGAGGATATGCCCTTTGTAATAGCCTCGGACGCTGTTACACGAACCGATTTATCCCTTGTACTTGTGTAAAACATATATTCTGCACGCTCCTTGCGAAAAATTACATATTTATTTAATGACCTATACCGTCAAATTTAATTGCCTGTTCCGTCAAATGCGCCCTCAATATGATTGAGCTTTGACGGTTCGTCATTCATGAAATACACCTCAATAATATCAAAACGGGGCTGACGCTTTAAATCATAATTTTTAAGAAAAAGATTTGCTGATGATATAAGCTTACTGCGTTTATTGAAATCCACCGCATCCGCAGGTGAAAACAGATTATTTTCACTTCTTGTTTTAACCTCAACAAAGCATATATACTTTCTGTCTTCGGCGATAATGTCAATTTCGCCGAATTTGCAACGGTAATTGACATCAATTATTTTGTAACCGTGAAAACGAAGATAACGAAGTGCCGTAAGCTCACCGTAATCGCCGATTAAATTTTTATTCATACCCGTTCACCTAAAATCTTTTTCAGAAAAGATTTTCGATGAATCGGAGAAACGCCGTATTTTTCTATCATTTCATAATGCAGCTTTGTTCCGTAGCCCTTATGCTTTTCGAATTGATATTCGGGGTACTGCTCTGCCATTTTCAGCATAAATCTGTCACGGGAAACCTTTGCGATTATTGAAGCCGCCGCAACACTCATTACCTTGCCGTCGCCTTTGACAACCGTTTCAGCAGGAATTTCTAAATTCGGTGCTCGGTTTCCGTCAATTATAGCATAATCAGCAGGAATTTCAAGACCTAAAACGGCTCTTTTCATTGCAAGAAAGGTTGCATTTAAAATATTTATTTCGTCAATTTCCTTTTCGCTTGCTGTTCCTACGGAAACGCTTATTGCAACATCGTTTATTATCTCAAAAAGCTCTTCTCTTTTCTTTTCGGAAAGCTTTTTTGAATCATTCAAACCGTCTATTTCGGCACCGATAGGTAAAATTACAGCCGCAGCATAAACAGGACCTGCCAAAGGCCCTCTCCCTGCCTCGTCAACACCGCAAACTGTTTTAAAACCTTTATTCATAGCGGCAAATTCAAAGCTGTAATCCATTACAAATCCTCCGGATTTTCAAGGGAAATTGTACCGAGCTTACCGCCACGGTATTCGTCAAGCAGCATTACAGATGTACGCTCCGTATCAATTTCACCGCCGCGCATAATATTTCCCCGTTTTTTGCCGATAAGCTCCAAGGTTTCCCAAGCCTGTAAATCTGCAAAATCAAATATTTTATAACGCTCGCTGAGCCTTTCGGGATAATGCTCGCACATAACCTCTAAAAGTCTTACTGCCAAAAGCTCACTGTCAAGGATTTCGTCCTTAACAGAACCGATAAATGCAAGTCTATCCCCTACCTTGGGGTCATCGAATTTTGGCCATAATACGCCGGGGGTATCAAGAAGCTCAATACCGCCGCCGATTGCAAACCACTGATTGTGCCTAGTAACACCTGCCTTGTCGGCAACCTTTGCCTTAGCAGAACCCGCCATTCTGTTAATGAAAGAGGACTTGCCCGTATTGGGAATACCTACAACCATCAATCGAAGAGGATTGCCTGCCATACCTTTTTCTTCGTTGCTCTTTATTTTATCGGCAAGAACTGTTTTAACCGCATTTTGAAACGCATTTAAGCCTTTACCGCTTCGGCAGTCAACGGGAATTGCGGTAACTCCCTGCTTTTTATAATGTTCAATCCATTTTTTAGTTGTGACCCCGTCGGCAAGGTCGCACTTATTAAGTAATACTATTCTCGGTTTGCCCGAAATCAGCTCCGAAAGCTCGGGATTTGAACTGCTGTACGGGATTCTTGCGTCAATAACTTCAAGAACACCGTCAACAAGACGCAAGCTCTCTTTTATAAGCCTGCGAGTCTTTGCCATATGCCCCGGGAACCACTGAACAACCTGTTTTTGACTGTCTGCCATTTTTTTACGTATCCTTTTCGAAAAGATTGGTATCTCCGACTCTGTAAACCACTTTGCCGACTACATAACGGCTGTCAATAAAGCCGATTATCGGGTCACGGCTGTCAGCCGACTCATTTCGGTTATCACCCATAACAAAAAGCTTACCTTCGGGAACCGTAATATTTCCCGACATTTCACCTGTAAAATACATTTCTTCACGGATATACGGCTCGGAAAGCTCTTTACCGTCAACCACAACTTTTTTATTTTCACTGTCAAAGGTCACAGTTTGGCCGCCAGTTGCAATTACCCTTTTAATGAGAACCTTATTTATAATATTCGGCTGAGAAATTACAACAACGTCACCGTATTTGACTGATTTATTTACAGCAGAAATTATGACGGTATCGCCGTTGTGAAGCGTATTTTTCATTGAATCCCCGTTTACGTTTGACGTTTTAAAGCAAAATGTAAAAACGACAGCAACCGCCAAAACAGCCGTCATAAGAATTTCCGCAAAATCATAAATTACACCCAATATTTTGTTATCGCTCATTTTAATCGCCGTCACACAAGAGATGTGCACAGTACTGTCCTTTCCTGTTTTTTAAGCTACGCTGCCAAAATTATTAAATGGCAAAAGTCTGAATTTTGCAACGCCTAAAATATAATCCTCGTCAATAAATCCGATATACTTTTCGCGGCTGTCGGTTGAATCGTTGCGGTTGTCACCCATAACGAACACCGTGCCCTCGGGAACAGTAAGCGGGTAAACCATATTACCCATAAGAGATGTAGGCTCTGCTATGTACGGCTCGTCCAAAACCTCACCGTTAACTGTTACCTTATGGTCGAAAAAGTCAATGTCTATTTCGTCTCCGCCTTTAGCAATAACTCTTTTTACAAGAGGCTTGCCCAAAGCATTCGGCTGAGTAATTATAACAATGTCGCCACGTTCAACTGTTGTATTAACAGACTGCACTGCAAGCCAATCCCCGTTTTTAAGTGTTGGATTCATTGAATCTCCGTTGACTCCGACTAATCTTACAAGGAAAGTAAATATTATTAAAATAAATAAAACAGCAAACATTAAGGAATCAATCCATTCGTAGACAAAGCCCCAAAAGCCTTTTTTGGACTGTTTTATTTCTTCCGAATAGTCGAAGGAAAATTCTTCTGTCTTTCTCAAATTTATCACCTTTTCTGCTAATTTTACAACAATTATTTTCAAATCTGAGCAATACCCTCAGCTTATAGAATCCGCAATATCACAGATTTTTTTTAGCCTGTGATTTACTCCCGACCTTGAAAGAGGTTCTGTAAGGCTTTCGGAAAGCTCACGAAGCGACATATCGGGGTTATCGTATCTCAACTTTGCTATTTCTTTTAACTCCTCCGGAAGTCTTGAAATGCCGATTGTTTTTTTTATTTTCCCGATTGCTTCAATCTGCTTTGACGCCGCACCAACCGTTTTATCAAGGTTGGCACTTTCAAAATTCAGCTTTCGGTTAACATTATTGCGCATATCCTTATACATTTTTGCACCCATAACCTCAAGGCTGGAACCCACAGCACCCATTACCGTCAAAATGTCCTCTATTGCTTCACTGCCCTTGAAATACATTACATAATTTGAATTTCTCTGGATAATTTTCGGTTCATAATCCATTTGAAATTCTTCAAAGCCGGATATAAAATATGCCAAATCTTTTATAAGGTTTTTAAAGGGCAGAACGAATTCAAGATGATACCTTTTGCTCGGATCATTCACCGTTCCGCAGGATAAAAACACTCCCCGCAGAAAAGCCGATTTACAGCAATCGTCTGCAATATTTGCATAGTTTATGCGCATAGTGCGGCTTTTTGAATCGTAGCCGAAAGCGGACATAACCTTCTCTGTGTCAGACTCATTTTTTATTTCAAGACGGTATTTTCCGGCACCAGATTTTACAACGCTCGGTGCAACCGAACAAACATGTAAAATTGCATCTGCATAAACATCCGCTATTTCTTTATGCTCTGTTAAAATGGAAATGTCCCTGTAGGAAAAGCTTCTTGAGCAAAGAAGAAATCCGTAGCAAAAAGCGTGCAGACAGCATTCATTTTTGGCTTCGACCGAAAGTAACTCATTTTTTACATCTGCTGAAAAGGACATACTTTTTACCTGCTTATGTCACGGTGATAAACCGAGGCACTGTAACCCTTTTCTTTAATTTTTTTACCCAAAATCTCAGCGAATACAACCGAGCGGTGCTTGCCTCCCGTACAGCCGACCGACACGGTAAGCTGACTTTTGCCCTCAGTTCTGTAAAGCGGCAAAAGATAATTCATTAAATCCTGAAGCTTCGGAACAAGTCCTCTTGCTTGGTCAAATTTCATTACATAATCGTATACGTCTTTGTCAAGACCTGTGTGACCTTTAAGCTCAGGAATATAAAAGGGATTCGGCAGACACCTTACGTCAAAAACAAGGTCTGAATCTGTCGGAATACCGTATTTAAAGCCGAAGGATACAACATTTATTTTTATTGAATCTGTTACATTGTCAAGAAAAAGCTCGGAAATACGCTCCTTAAAAAGAGAATTTGTCATAAGCGAAGTGTCGATTACAAAGTCTGCGATATTTCTTGCTTTTTTAAGCATTTCACGCTCTTTTTCGATTATTTCCCTAAGTTCTTTCGGGCTGTTGCTGTTCTGTAAAGGATGCTTGCGTCTTGTTTCCTGATAACGCCTTACCAAAACATCATTGTCTGCGTCGATAAATAATATTTTATAATCAATCTTCATCGTTTTGAGCTCTTCAAGTGTGTTGAAAAGGCTTGAAAATGAATCGCCCAAACGAATATCTGCAACAAATGCTATCTTTTCTCTTGTCTCAGTTGAGTCGGTAAGAATTTTAACAAAAGTGGGTATTAGCTGAGGAGTCATATTGTCAACGCAAAAAAATCCGATATCCTCTAATGTATCAATGGCACGTGATTTGCCCGCACCTGACATACCCGTTACAATAACAAGCTGCATAATCCTTTCTTTTCCTTCCTATCCTGTATGTGCTATCTGCCTATGATTTTGACTTCTGTTTCAAGGTGAACATTGTATTTTTCATAAACTGCGTCCTGAACAAGTTTAATTAAATCCAAAATATCGGTGGCAGTTGCCTTATTTTTATTAATAATAAACCCTGCGTGCTTTGTGCTTACCTCAGCGCCGCCTATACATTTGCCCTTAAGACCGCACTCTTCAATCAGTGTGCCTGCAAAATAGCCCTCAGGTCTTTTGAAGGTACTGCCTGCGCTCGGGAACTCAATCGGCTGTTTTTCTTTACGTTTAGACATAAGCTCATTCATTTTTGATTTTATGTCATCATAATTACCCTTTTTAAGAACTATTTCAGCAGAGGTTACAGTAAATCCGTTTTCGGAATATACACTGTGGCGGTACGAAAGGTCTAATTCGTCTTTAGAAAACTCTCCGAAATTACCTTCAGAATCTATATGAGATACAGAATTCAAAACATCTTTCATTTCGCCGCCGTATGCGCCTGCGTTCATATAAACCGCTCCGCCGAGTGTACCGGGTATTCCGTAAGCGAATTCCAGCCCTGAAAGCGAATGTTCAAGTGCAAACATACAAATTGATTTAAGGCTTGCGCCCGCCTGCGCTATAACAGTATTTTCATCTTTCAGAATAATTTTGGAGAGCTTTGAGCCTAAACGTATAACCGCTCCGTCAAATCCGCCGTCACGCACCAAAACATTTGACCCGTTGCCCAAAATGAAATAATGAATAGCATTATCTTTGCAAAAAGCAATTATTTCACGTAAAGATGATGTGCTGTCAGGCGTTATAAGCAAATCAGCCTTTCCGCCTGCTTTAAAGCTCGTATATTTACTCATAGACGCATTGTATTCAACTTTTGCGCCAAGTTTTTTTGCCGTAGCAGCCAATGCTTCGTACAATGAAAAAACCCCTTATTCTTTTACTGTTGCAAGCTGTTAATCAGAACAGCTGTAAATAAGCGTTTGCTGTTTATGACCGATTATCCGTTTTAATGTTAATAGTTTTGCCAAATATCAATTTCCTGTGCATTCGGCTGATAATCGTCGTCCATTCCGAGATGGTGCAAAAGCTCACGGGCGGCATTATAACCCATTTTCTTTTGCCTGTTGTTCATAGCGGCACATTCAATAATAACGGCAAGGTTTCTGCCCGGTTTTACGGGGACAACGGTCAGCGGAACCTTAATGTCCATAATATCAATGTACTCATTGTCAAGCCCCATTCTGTCGTAAACCTTTTCGGGGTCCCACGGCTCTAATTGCACAACCATATTTATTTTTTCGGTAAGCTTAACAGCACCCATACCGAAAAGCCGCCTTGCGTTAATAATTCCTATGCCTCGAAGCTCAATAAAATGACGGATATTGTCAGGAGCTGAACCTACAAGAGTTTTTGCAGATGCCTTGCGGATTTCAACTGCGTCATCGGCAATAAGTCTGTGCCCTCTTTTGATAAGCTCAACGGCAGTTTCGCTTTTACCTACGCCGCTGTCGCCGACAATAAGCACACCTTCGCCGTAAACCTCAACCAAAACGCCGTGGCGGGTAATGCGCTCCGCAAGCTGTGTGCCGAGAAAATAAATGAGAGTAGCCATACAGCTTGAGGTTGATTCAGCAGTTCTCAAAACGGGCACTTTATATTTCTCGGCAAGCTGTAAAAAGCCGTCGGGAACATCAAAATTACGGGTAATAATGATTACGGGCGGCTTTTGGCTTGTGAGCGCCTCAATTCTTTCAAGCATTTTTTCTTTCGGAAGGCTTTTTATGTATTCCATTTCCGAAAGACCGATAAACTGAACACGGGCAGGGTCAAAATGAGCATCGTGATCCGTAAGCAAAAGTCCGGGTCTGTTAACCTCTTGCGACTCTATGAAAATGTCTGATGCGTCGCATGGCAAATACAAGGTTTCATAACCGTGCTCGCTGATAATTTTTTGAAGAGAAACAGAATATTTTGACGCCAAAGCGCATACCTCCCCTTTTATAATCATAGTTTTATTTATTATACTACAACCGTTCGCTTTTTCCAATACCTTTTTTCAAAAAATCGGTAAAAAAATAATGACCCGCAAAAGAGCAAGTCATTATTGTGTAATATTTAATTTAACATAGCTTTTATATATTAACTGTTACTTATTGTGGAATGTTTTTTCGTGCTGTTAAATTTGACAGTGCAGCATAATCTCCATACCACTGTGCATCAACACCCCAAACCGAAGAACCGCTTCCGATGAATTTTATTTCCATTTTTTGCACTCCGTTTACGGAAAATTCAATATCAATCGGTAAACTTTCCGCACTGATTTTCGGCGAAGTATATATCAATTTTCCATCACCGTAAACTTCAAAATATGCATTACCTGTTCGATTCATAGATGCGTTTTCTTTTGGAGAAAAATATTTTCCTGAAACCGTATCATATTTTCCTTCTAAATAATAACTAATCGTTGAAGGTGAACATTCCTTGTAATGCCTATATAATAAGCAATTATTATATTCGTCATTATTTACGGCAGCTATTGTACTTTCTGGCTGAATTCTGTAATCGGAAGATCTTGAAAGTACATTATCCATATCATACAACGCTAAAGGAAGATACAACTTATACTCATTCAATTTTGATTCATATCCGCCATCCGAATTTATTGCAATTGCAGCTTCAATATTACCTATTGCAGCATTAACATCGCCTGACTTAAAATTTTCATCAGCCTTTTGTACATATTCATCGGCATATTTTTTACGTATTTCAATAGATTTTGTAGTTATAGCCTCACTGTATTCGTCCGAATTTGAAAACTCGTTAAATGTTGTATCAAGCAAACTTGTAGCTGCAGAGTAATCACCGTTTTTCATATATTCATCAACAGCTTCTATTGTTCCTTTAAAATACATTTCAAATGCTTCATTGCCCTTTTCGACTGCATCGTTATATTTTAAATCGTCCTCAATTACAGTACTGAATTTTTCTATTGCTTTGCAATAATTTCTGCTGTCATCACTATTATTTAAGTAGCTTAACCCACAGTAATATGCGATTTTTGAATCAATCATTCTATCCAAATCGTTAAGTGCGCCTAACACATCAGTAGAAATTTCTGAATTATCAATATTAGATTCTCCTCCGTAGCTTCTGCTTAAATCAGCACTTTTCATATATTCTTCTATATTCCAAATTTCACTTTTTACACCATCAATATAGTATAAAGTGCCGAAACGGTTTTCGATAAATCTAATCACCGACTCAAAAATGTCGTTTTCATCAAGTGTCTGTTCATCATAAATAAACTCATTATTAAAAGTATTTGTTGCAGAATTAATATTTTTCCAAAGTGTCTCTCTGACCTTTTCACTGCTGTTGCATTTATAATAATCTCCATTTTCGCATTTTTCAATTACAGCAATCACCTGAATAACATCTTTACTTTCAAATGCTTTTTCCATATCGCGTATAGGTTTATCTGCCATATATTTATTTATACCCAGAACAGTAGCTACAATAACAACTACTGCTACTAAAATCAATGGAATAAGCACTTTCTTCTTCAAGATTTTTTTGCCTTTCAAGTTTTGTGCAACGGAATTATGTTTTACCGATGCTTTGCCGATATTTTGAATCAATGAAACATTTGTAACTGGTGTTCCGCATATCCTGCAAAACTTTTCGCCCTCTTGCAGAGCGTTTCCACATCTTTCACAAAACATTTTCTTCATCCTTTTTTCTTAAATTAAATATGGTATGATTCAATCAGCCCCAACTGTAAAAATCATTATAGCAATCTTTACAAACTTCTTCAGAAGCATTAAAAAACCTAATATTATATTTTTTTCCAAAATATAAATCGCCGCATTCATCACACTTGTGAATATTTGTTACAATTAAGAGAACAGCAATAACACTCACAGCTATAATTGCAATTATTTTAGTTCTTTTCTTTTTACCTTCATCTGCAATTTTTATGTTTCTTGCAGTAGATTTAGCTTTGCTTTTAACTGCTCCGATTAATTGACTGTTTTTAATATCATTTTTTGCTGATTTCACAAATTCGTTTTCAGTAATCTTTTTTGCACCGTCTCGAATTATTTGTGACATATTCTCTTGTGGAGCCGAAACATTATTATCTATTTTCACTCCGCAATTTTGGCAAAATGCCGCATCGTTTGTAAGAGTATTTCCGCAATTCGGGCAATACTTTACTGCCGGCCGATTTTCCTGTTCAGAATTTACTTTTGTTCCGCAAGAGGGACAAAACTGCGTACCCTCACTTAATTGTGTTTGGCAATTTGGACAATTCATATCAAATATCTCCTCATAATTAAAATCAAATTACATTTACATTAAACCAAAAGGTTCTGCAACAACACGCCATTTTCCTTTATACTTGGCAACATAAAGCTCTGTTGTGTCAAATTCTTCTTCCTTGCCTTTTGAATTATCAAAAGTAATTTTTATTTCAACTTTATACGCTTTTGATATATCTTTAACATCTATGTAATCCGACAGGTTATCATCGTCAATGACTCCTATCAAATCACATTCAATAAGAATTTCATCTGTCAGTCTTTCTAACTCTTCTGAATCCTTTAAATCGACTTTTTCTTTTGAAAGAATCTCATATTTAAACGACGACATATCAATTTTCGACTTTTTGGCCAGTTTTTGCGCATACTCCCCTGCCAAGGAATAAAAATCTGAGACATCTTTGATTTTAACCTCTTTGTCAAATTCAAGATAAATTTCGTCGTTCAACTCTTCGTAAAGCTCGTCGATATCCTGACCGCTGTTTTTACAATAGGTTTCAAAAACATCTGACTGGTCTAAAAGACAGTATTTTTCTGCTTTTGCAAAGTCAAAGTTAAAATAAGCCTTGCAAAATGATTTAACTGTGTTATCACAAGATGTGGAAATACCGATAATAACACTGATTATTACTATCAGCAATGCCGCCGCTCCTCCGATTAACCCAATAAATAATTTTTTGTTTTTGGACTTTGCCTGTGGCTGAACAGCTTGAAGCTGATTGGGCTGAATTTCCGGTTGATTTTGATTTAAGCGGATTTCATTTTCTTTTAGAACTGTTGTTTCAGACAACTGACTGTTCAAAGCCGTTCCGCAGGCAGAGCAAAAGCCTGCCCCATCGTCATTTTGTGTGCCGCAATTTTGACAAAACATTTTAAATTTCTCCTTTGTTTTTAAATATTATTTATTACTTGTTATAACCTTTGCCAAGTTCAAAATGGCCGGGTTCACCACTTACAAATAAATATTTATCAAGTACTAAAAAAGCTACTTTTTCATACTCATATTCGTAAAGATAACATTTTAAATTTTCATCATAATGATATGTATAAGCATCATCTTGATCATAAATTTCGTATGTTTCTTTTGTGTCATTGTAATGAAGCGTTCTAATTTCCGAGCTTGATGTTATTGAATATACATAATCATATTTATCTGCATCTGCCTTACCGTAATCGCCGACAGTAGATTTTGGCGCAGGCACAAGAATCGGTTCTCCGTTAATAAGGGCACTGTCTCCGAACAAAGCGGCATAAAGCAAATTTAAAATCTCTTCAGAGGTTTCAACTGTGTCTTTAGGGTCTAAATAGCTTATGCTGTTATCAGCGGGAATTTCAGATAAAAGCGACGGATAATAAATTTCAGCACCTTTCATTGCATCAATTCCAAAAACAAAATCAACTATTCCGTATTTAAATTGAGCGTCAATTTTAACCTCTGTCAACGCTGTTCCGTCAAACGTATCAGAATAGATTGCCTTGACGTTTTTCGGAATATTGATTTTTGACAGCTTATCACAGCCCGAAAATGCACCTGAGCAGCCGTATTCCTTGCCTTCATTGTCAAGTTTTTTGCCAAACTCTTCAAAGGTTTCGGGAAGTGTAATTTCAGTAATCATATGGCACCCGTAAAAAACCTCGCTTCCGAGTTTTACGAGTGATTTGCCAAAATCAACTGTTTCCAATTGAATGCAAAGTGCAAATGCTTCTCTGCCTATTTCCGTAACGGTATCAGGCAATTTTACTGATTGGATTTTTGTACTTTTAAATGCTTCATCCGCAATTTTTGTTACCTTATCACCGTCAGGACTTTTTTTCGGAATTACAAGATCTGTGTCTGTACACGTTCCAATTCCGACTACAGAGCAAGTTCCGTCAGAGTTACTCTTATACTCCAAGCCCTCGCTGCCCTTTGCACCGCATGCTGTCAGCACAAATGTCAAGCACAGCACCAGCACAGTAATAATTGCAATTTTTTTCATAAGTTTTAACCATA
The DNA here is from genome assembly GCA_002490425.1 of Ruminococcaceae bacterium UBA7217. GTDB lineage: Bacteria > Bacillota > Clostridia > Oscillospirales > Acutalibacteraceae > Fimenecus. Next base: position 70,080 of record DKTZ01000030.1, on the reverse strand, counting down.
CCTTTCTCTTTGTATTAAATTCTACCGTTATTTTTGTCGAATCCATCCTAAACATATAAATACACCTTTTCAACAGTCTCTGCGATTACATTGTAACCGCACACTTTTGATTTGCACCTCTTTATTCAACATTTATCGTTAAGTACAACGAATCGTCTTCAAGTACTTCTTCGGATTCTATTATCATACCGTCTGACAAATTTTCTTTAATGTGATTATATGTGTATGCCTGTACATTTCTGCCGTAATCAAGTTCAAATGATTTAATGTTTTCCAACAGTCCGTCAACATCTTCAATTTCGCCAAGATACATTTTAAATGGTTGAGACGTATCCTCCCTCTTGTATCTGATATTACCGCATGTAGTTTTAACAATATATTCATTTTCGGAAATGACATCGAAGTGACAGTTATACCCATTCAATGTTTCCAAAAGAATTTCGCTGTCAACAAACATTGTATCTATTCCTTCGGATACATCAAAAACACCGTCTGATACCTGATTCACTACCGCAATTGACGTGGCAGAGAATAATGAAATTCCTGCAATAATTGCCGCAGAAGTTAATGTAAGTGTAACTGACATTTTAAATTCTCCTTATAAATCAAAATCAACTATTCTTCCGCCCTGATGATTCACGAAATCGCCGTCATCGTTTCCGTCAGGCGCTGCGCTTTCTCTGTCTTCAACAGCAGTGGCGAGCACAGCTCTTTCTTTTGCCCATTCTCTTAAAGCCAGGATCTGCTCACGCTGTGTGCTTGAGAGAGGAACTGTTTCTCTTATTGATTTCAAAATATCGTCTTTTCTCAAGCCTCTGTCTGCATAAAAGGCCTCGTACATTGAAGCGATTACAATTTGCTCTATTTCTGCACCGACATAACCTATTGATTCATTAGCAAGCTCCCTGCAGATTTCATCCGTTATCTCAATTTCATGATGAATATTTGAATTTTTCATACGTTTTTTCAAGTGAACGCTGAATATTTTTTCTCTTTCTTTCGATGTTGGAAGATCTACAAAAAAAATTTCGTCAAATCTTCCTTTTCTAAGAAGTTCAGGCGGCAGAGAACTGATATCATTTGCAGTTGCAATAACAAATACCGGAGCAGTTTTTTCCTGCATCCAAGTCAAAAATGTACCAAAAACTCTTGCTGATGTTCCTGAATCTCCGCCCGATTTCAAACCCGAAAAACCTTTTTCGATTTCATCAACCCAAAGAATAGAAGGTGCAACCGCTTCGGCTGTCGCAATAGCCTTTCTCATATTTTCTTCCGAGCTGCCCACAATTCCTCCGAAAATTTTTCCCATATCAAGCTTGAGCAGCGGCAATCCCCAAATTGCACTCATAGCCTTTGCGGTCAACGATTTGCCACAGCCGGGAATACCTGTAATTAAAACACCCTTAGGTGCAGGCAAGTTATATTCTTTGGCCTTTTCAGACCATGAATTGTTTCTTCTGATGAGCCATTTTTTAAGATTTTCAAGTCCGCCTATGTCGTTAATATCTAAATCTGATTTAACAAACTCAAGAACACCAGTTTTCTTGACAACCTGATTTTTTTCTTCATGGATAATGGAAAGAGCATTTTTATTTAGCCCTTTAAGATTTACAATTGCTCTGCAAAAAGCATTTTCCGCTTCTTGCATTGTAAGTCCGAGCGCAGAACGTGAAAGCAAGGTTTTATCGTCTTCTGTTAAACTGACATTTTCGGGATTTAAACCGTCAATTAGTTCATTAATCAACGTCCTGATTTCATCTTCATTCGGAAGGCTGAAATCAAGAATTGATATTTCTTTTTCCATATCACACGGAATAACCAATTTTGATGAAATAAATACTATTGTTTTTCTGCTTGACTTTAATGTTGGAATTATATCTCTGAGTTTTCTTATAACTGCATAATCGGGTCTTGAGTTTCTGTCTCCGCCGAAATATATATGAAAATCTTTAAATATGTAAATTGCGTCTTCGTTGGATTTAGCAACGCTTTCAATTGCATTGATTGGATTTGAAGTATCTCTTACCTTTGTGTCGTCACTTACCAAGCCGTCCGTTTGAGTCCAAGCATAAAGCTTTCTGTCTATTTTAATCAAATCCTTATTGCTTATAGTATTTTTAATTGCATTCGTAATTCTTTCTTCCTCATATGACGGAATGTAAATATAAGGAAAACCTGCGTTTACAAAATTTGCAAAATCCTGCATAAATTTAGTTGCGTTCATATTAACCACCTTTTTTATTTAAAAAATTCTGTAGTTTTTTAATATTGCCCATACCGTTAAATTCAATTATGCCTTTATTTGACACTCTGATTTCAAACCTGTTTTTATAATGCTCAAATTCTTCGCCCGAAATCTTATCAGTCAAATAAATAAATCTTTGATTTGAGGAGCCCGCAAGAGGTCTTGAGTAATCAACTAACCCTTCGTCAAATTTTCCGTCAATAAGCAAATCGGTTTGATTCAACAACATATCTGCATTTGATTTTTTCTGCAAATCCTCATAGCAATAACCCGTAAATGTAATTACATTTTTATTTATCGAATGAATATATCCGGCAACCTCCGACAGCTCTTCTGCATACTCAAAAGGCTCACCACCGAGAAATGTTATTCCGCAAATATCGTTACTAACTGATTTAATCTTTGAAATTATTTCATTTACGGATATATCATATCCGCCGTCGAAGCTCCATAATTCCTTTGCAAAACAGCCGACACAGTGATGTTTGCAGCCCTGCACCCAAATGCAAAATCTGCAACCGGGGCCTTCGGCATAGGTCTTTTCAATTATTCTATTGACTCTCATTATAAATCAATGGTTCTTTTGCCGTGGTTGTCATTGCTTTGCGGATTGGCAGTCCTGTAATTGCCGACAGTTAATCTGTTTTCAATTGATGCTATAATATGAGGTTTCGCATTTATGCAAGAGAAGAACTCATCAATTGAGTTAAATCCGTTGTGTTCATTTCTGTATGCAACAGCTTTTTTCGCATCAATAATCGTTAATCCCTGTAAAGAGGCTAGTATTCCTTCGTCGGCAGTATTTACGTCAACAGTTTTCATAACACCATCGATTTTCGGTGACACTGTATCAGCTGTAGCAGTAACTGCAACGGTGGAGATTGAGGTATTGGTGGGAACATACACATTTGCATTGATTGAATTTATTTTGTTTGTAATGCTGCTTTTGTTTTCGCCTTGCTCCAATGCTTTAAGAAAATGCGGTCTTTCGGAAAAAGCTAATATAATTGCAATAAGCCAAACAATGAACTGTGCTGCTGATATGCCTAATTGTATTCCGCTTTGAACACTTCGGAAATTATCATATTTTTCAAACTGACTAATAATTTCAGGTTGTTTTTTCCATTCGCTTTCTCTTTTATAACGCTCATCTGCTGCCTTTAAATATTCAGCATATTCACCAGAGGTTTTCCACTCCGAAGAACTTGTAAAAGAATAATCATCTTCATATTTCAATCTTTGCTCACTGTTCATATAGTCTTTTTCCAATATGTAATCCTCTATATCTGAATAATACGGATAATCGGGACCGTCTATTGTTGGCACAATAAATAATGCTGCAAATAAAACCAGCTGAAGCATAACAAGCACCCATGCAGTAGCATTCCACTTTTTGTTTTTTACACGTGAGTTCATATGAAAAAACGGAATGCAGTTAAGCAGCGGTATAAAAGCAAATATAAGATATAACGAATTTTTTCTTTCCCATTTTGAACCTTTATTTGTTAATGACATTATGCAAAATCCTCCTGCTCATTGTTTATTTCCAAATTATTATCTGTTTCAAGATACTCTTTTGTGAAATCGGAGTCGTTTGTAACTGCATTAGCCATTCGTTCAATTTCCGCAATAAGCTTTAAACATGTCTTTCCCTTTATTCCGTGCGTTTCCGCCTCAATTTCTCCGCTAGGAAAAATTCGCATAGTTATTTGTTTCAAAATCATTTCTCCTCTTATGTTTATTATCCGCATAAATGAAAATTGAAATAAGTATTTTAATTTTCAAATATGTAGATTTGTTTAAAATATTGTCACATATTTTTATTGAAAATTATTTTACCATTAAAAATTTTCAAAATCTATATGCTAACAGAGTATAGGTTTTTTGCAAAAAGCTATTGCAAAAAATGTCAAATAATGGCACAATATATGTATTACATATGCTTAGGGGTTGTAAAAATTTGAAAAATTGCAAATTTTGTAATGCGCAGTTGCCTGACGAGGCCTCGTTTTGCTTAAACTGTTCTTCAGCATTAAACTGTGATGAAGAACCTGTCAGCAAAAAGCCTAAAGTTTTTTGGCATAGAAAAGCTCTTGTATTTTGCATCGTTTTACTTTTTATTTTTACTTTATCTCTCGCTACGGCTGCACGTATTAAAACTCTTCCGCTGAATCCGCAGTCTGATACTCCCGAAACGGTTTTGGTTCCCGTAACCGAAGAAAACGGCGAAACGGTGACGGATTCGCAGGGTGATACAGTTTTTGAAGCCGTTACGGTTGAAACAACTACAAAGAAGCCTACAATTATAGGGGTAATAAGCAATTTAATAGGCGGCGACAAGGATAAAGAACAAGCTGAAGAAAGCTCTTCACTGTCAACAGAAACATCTGCAACCTGCCCCGCTGATACAACTGCATCTGAAGAAAAACCCAATGTGACAAACCCGACCGAAACAGACCCGCCGAAAACTGAGCCGACCACCGAAGAAGAAATTATAAAGGAAAACCCTGCCGAAGTTTTTGAATATGAGCCATATGAAAAATCCAGCACACAAATTTCAATCACAAAATATACCGGCAATGCCACTTATGTAACCGTACCTGATTACATAAACGGGCTGATGGTTGTTGAAATTCAAAAAGACGCGTTTCTCAATAACAGTAAAATTAAAACGATTGATATTGTAAAGGGCAAGCGCTCGTTTATTTGGCTTGAAAGCAAGTGCTTCAATAACCTTTCTTCATTGACTACCGTTAACCTTTATGACAACAAATTGGGAATGCACGGAGATTTTGCCATTGACTGCCCGATAAAGAATTTTAATATAAACTACTGGCAATGGAAATGCGTCAACGGTGCAATTTACTATTACAGCGGAAAAGAATGGCGGTTTAGACATTTTTTGGGTTCACCATCTTACAACACTCTTAATTTAGAGTCTTGGTGTCTGAGCATTGATAACGACAACAATCTTAAAACTGCCAAAAATTTAAAGGTAATCACTGCGCATAAGGACATAGGCGGCTTTCCTTGTTTTCAATCCGATTATAACAACAGTCTTCAAGCAATAAACGTTGAGACTGACAATGACATGTTCTTGTCAAAGGACGGAGTTCTTTTCGGAAAACATGCTTATTCCTCAAGCAGCACATCATATGAATGTTATTGTTACCCCCACAGTAAAACAGACAAGATTTTTACTATGCCTCAAAAGCAGGGTTTTACTTTTTCCCTTATAGCTTACAAAAATGTGAATTCTGTTAATAATTATCTTGAAGAAATTTACTTACCGCTGAATGCATATTTCAGCTGCAACAGCAACATATACACCGCTTTTCCGAATCTAAAAAAGTTGCATTATGCAAAAGGACACCCCTCTTACGATGATGTCAGATTTAAGTTCACAGGGATAACGGATCTCTACTAAACACAAATACGAAAGGTATAATATACGGTATAAAATTATGACTACTGACGAGCTTATGGAATCTTTATCGGATGAAAACTGTTCTTTGGACGACTATTTTTCTGATAATGACGATTCATTCGTAAATGAGGACATAAAAGAATTTTGGGAAAATCTTATTGCTAAAAACGGCCGTTCAAAATCAAATATAATAAACAAGGCAGATTTCAGCTACTGCTATTTTTACGACATTATAAACGGAAGGAAAATGCCTACTAAGGACAAGGTTGTAAGGCTGTCGCTTGCTATGAGGCTGACCCTTGAGGAGTGTCAAAAGGCGCTTAAAATATCGGGGCGTTCTGCTCTGTACCCAAGAGTGCGCAGAGACAGTATTCTCATATACGCTCTTGAACATCAGCTGACAATTTTCAGGACTGACGAACTGTTAAAAAAATACGGAGAGGAATGTTTGAAATAAACGGATACAACAACGAACTGTTAAATTACATAGAAAATTCAATTGCTGGAAATTATGTAAAAAAGGCTACTTATAAAGATAGCTCAAGTTCAAAGGTTTTTCTCTATCAAAACAAAAGCAACGGTAATTATATTATCAAAAGATTTACAAAAAATTTGAATGATGACGTTTTCAGGGCATTGAAAAAACAGCGTCATAAAAATGTCGTTCAGATTTATGAGGTTTGCGCCGACGAACAGGGCGCTATCATTGTTTTAGAGGAATATGTTGAGGGTAAAACCTTATCAAAAATACTCTCAAACGAAAAGTTGGACAGAAAAACAGCTTGCAAAATTGCAATTCAGCTTTGCGACGCTTTGATTTTTTTACATTCAATGGGTATTGTTCACCGTGACATTAAGCCCGAAAACATAATTATTAAAGAGGACGGTACGGCTGTTCTTATTGACTTTTCTATTGCACGGCTTTTGAACAATCACGATAAAGACACACAGGCGCTGGGAACGCCCGGATATGCCGCACCCGAACAGTTCGGTATTTCTCAATCAGGCAGTACAACTGATATTTACAGCTTGGGGATTCTTTTGAATATTATGCTGACAGGCGTTCACCCGTCCGTTGATTTACCAAAAGGGCTTTTAAAGCAAGTTGTAAAGAAATGCACCAATGTCCAGATTTCAAAACGGTATTCAAATGCCAAGAAGCTTAAAAGAACAATAAAAACAGCGTCTAAATTCTAATAAAATAAAAATACACATAAAAATTCAGACCCGACGGAGTATTCCCCGTCGGGCCTTTTTTGCAGACTTATGATTTACTGTAGTCAGTAACAATATAATCCTGATTTATTTAATAAAATCGGATTATTATTTCATATTGTCTTCATAAGACTTGATCATCTTTTTGACCATCTGTCCGCCGACAGAACCTGCCTGCTTAGATGTGAGGTCGCCGTTATAGCCGTTCTTAAGGTTAACGCCTACTTCTGAAGCTGCCTCCATCTTGAATTTATTGAGAGCCTCACGTGCTTCGGGCACCATGCTCTTTGAATTCTTAGCCATTTAATTTACACCCCTCTTTTAAATATTCTTTGCGTTTGCAATAATAGTTTGAACAGAAATTCAAAATATATTATTGGTAATTTTTACTTTCCGAAATCCCGCAGACTTTTAAATTCATACCCTTGGGCTCTTGCTTCATCAATAATTTTTGCCATTGCTCCCGCATTATCGGAAGAAACGCTGTGAAGAAGAATGACCGCACCCGGGTGAAGCCTTGAAATTACCTTTTTATAAGCGTAGTCTGCGCCTTTCTGTGCGTTGGTATCCCAGTCAGCGTATGACAGCGACCAGAATACGCTTGAATAACCGAGTGAGCCGACAAGATTTAACGCTTCGTCGGTATATTCACCCTTAGGAAATCTGAAATACGGCTCACAGTATCCGTTAAAGTTTTCCTTTAAATAATTCTCAAAACCCTGAATTTCCTTTTTCATTTGCTCACGGGAAATCTCAGCAAAGGACGGGTGGGTTACTGAATGGTTACCCACTATATGCCCCTCGGCAATCATTCTGTTTATAAGCTCCTTATTGTCCTTTACCTCATTAAGCGTGCAAAAGAACGCCGCAGGAACATTTTTCTCCTTTAACACATCAAGAATTTTTGAAGTATAACCGTTTTCGTATCCGCAGTCAAAGGTTAAATATAAAACTTTATTTTGGGACACAGTGTCAAGACAAAATGCATTAAATGAATTATCTTCAAAATATTTTTGTGCTGTTGCGGAAATTTCGTGCGGTTTGCCGTCCTTTGCCACGCCGTAGCTGTGGGACTTTTTTTCTTTAGAAAATGTTGCCATAGCCTCAGGGATTGCACTTTCGGAAACATTATTTTCGGAAGTATTGCTTTCATTTGTCACACTGTTAAGCGTGCCCTGACTGTTATTATTTGCCGTTTTGCCGCAGGAACAAAGCAGGGAAATTGCTAAGATAAGACTTAAAACCTTAAAATACCCTTTCATTTTATCCCTACTTCATCATATTTGTCATACTGTCAACAACATCGCTTATAGTGCTTACTGCTTTTTGCGCTGTTTTCTTCATTTTGCGCTTTGTACCGCTGCTTGAAACTGAATTTGTAATGACTGCCGCCGCAGTACCTGCCAAAATGCTTGCTCCCATTACCTTGTACGCCTTGTTATTCATCTCTTTACCCCCTTTTAAATTTTTGACCTAAATATTTTTTACGGTCAGATATATTTTTTGTTTTTTCTTTAAAAAAATTAAAAATATATGTTTTAAAATTTTGCTATAAATGTTATACTTTGTAAGGAAATTAAAATTTAAAATTAAGGTGATAACGAGATGGAACTTAATATTGTTATGGTTGAACCTGAAATTCCGCAAAATGCAGGAAATGTTGCAAGAACCTGTGCTGCAACGGGTGCAAGACTTCATTTGGTAGGGCCGATGGGCTTTACTCCTGATGACAAAAAACTGAAAAGAGCAGGGCTTGACTATTGGCATCTTCTTGACATTACATATTATAATTCGCTGAATGAATTTTTTGAGAAAAACCCTGACGGCAGTTTCTTCTATTTTTCCACAAAGGCGCAGAACAGACACACAGACGTTAAATATCCGGAAAAGGTATATATTGTTTTCGGCAAGGAAACTGCAGGACTTCCCGAAAAGCTGCTTTTTGACAACGCAGAAAAATGTGTCAGAATCCCTATGATTGACGAGGCAAGAAGCCTTAACCTCTCAAACGCAATTGCAATAGGCGTTTACGAGGTGTTGAGGCAATGGGACTACCCTGAGCTTTTGGAATCCGGAGAGCTGCGAAATTACAATTGGAGCGATTTAAAATAATTTAATATTATATAGAATGAGCCGCATATTGCAGTCAGCAATATGCGGCTTTGTGTTTATATAACTTATTTTTGCTTTTTATGTTTCTGTAATTTGGGACGACAGTTATAATATTTTTTCACGGGACGCCGAGTCGTCGTCCCCTACGAAGTATGCATATTTTAATTAACAATCGGGAAAGAAAGCGTTACTTTAAATAGGTCGCCGTCTATCTGCACGTCACAGCGTCCTTTTTGAAGCTCGGCAAGACTTTTGGCAATTGAAAGCCCCAATCCGCTTCCTTCCGTGTTTCTTGAGCTGTCGCCGCGCACAAAACGCTCCATAAGCTCGTCTCCCGAAATATTGAGCTTTTCTTTTGAAATATTTTTAAAGGTTATTTCGACTGTACCGTTTTTGGGGGAAACGTCAATATATACACGTGTATTCGGCTGTGCGTATTTTGCAATATTATTGAAAATATTGTCAAATATTCGCCATATATGGCGGTTATCCGCTGAAATAAAGAGCGGCTGACTGCTGTTATTCAAAACAGGTTCAAGCTGTTTTCCCGCAAATCTATCCTCATATTCGCCCAAGGTCTGGGAAAGAAGAGTGCCGATTTCTATTTTTGTGAAATTGACCGTAAGATTTCCCGTTGAGGCTTTGGACGCTTCGAGCAAATCTTCAATCAGCTTTTTAAGCTTCGAGGACTGACGGGAAAGAACCTCAATATATTCTTCTGCATTTTCATTGTCAATATTCTCTTTTGACAGCAAATCCACATAATTGATAATTGATGTAAGCGGAGTTTTTATATCGTGCGAAACATTGGTAATAAGCTCTGTTTTAAAACGCTCGCTCTTCATTTTCTGTTCAACAGCCCTTGCAATGCCGTCATTTATGCTGTTAATGTTTTGAGCGTGTAGCTTTAAATCTCCGAGCATTCGGTATTCATTGATTTTTTCTTCCGTATTGCCTTTTGCTATCTTTTCAGTTCCGTTTTTAATTTCGCTGAACATAATGCAAATGAGAAGCAATGTAACTGCAACAGCAAAATTTAAAAACAACAAAAGCAATACTGCTCCTTCACCGCCGGCAGATAAAATCAGAAGTAAAATAAAATCAACTATGAAAACTGTGGAAATGATAACAGCGGCTTTCCAAACAGTAGGAATTTTCCGTAAAGTATAACCGATAAAACTGAAAAGCCGTTTAATCTGTTTAAAAATAAATCTTAAAATTTTGTATATAAGTGTTGATTTAATAAGAGTTCTCGTTTTAAGCCTTACAGCCGTCGTAATACAGAAAACCGTCAGCAATGCGGAAACAGCCATAACAGATAATGCGTAGAACGGCGGAATAAACGGAAGAACCGAATTATTGTAATATGTGACTTCTCCCATATAATCCATTGAGTACAGCGCCACATAAGAGATTCCCGTAATAAGCAATGCCGTTATTATTGCCGTTATATCATAAGGGAATTTGTCAAACCGTGAAATGTAAATTCCGTCTGTACCGTTTTTATGACCTGCCGAGCACATTAAAAATACAAACAATGCGAGCGTTAATACTGCTGAAATAATCAACGACGCTACAAGCATTTTTTCGTTATTTTCAATAAATTTATAAATTCGGGTAATATAATAGAAAACATCTTTTTCCTTTAGCTCATTTTTAAGATGAACCGTTATTGTATAATTTATTCTTTTAGAAGTTTTCTCTATAATTTCAGCTTGAAATCCGGTAGTTTCCGTTAAATCATCGTCGGTTTCATCCGCTGAAGCATCATAATCAGGATTCACATAAGCATACGTACTGAAATAACGGTTTTCGGAATAAGAAAATCTGCTTTGACTTTCGTCTACATCTGAATACAATACTTTTCCGTTTTCGGCTTTTATCTCGTACATAAGATTTTCGGAAATACTCGGAAAAATCTCATTTTCAATATCAGTGTGCCAGACAATATAGTTAAGCGATGCATTGAGATTATCGCTGAGAATTTCATTAAGCTCCGTTTTATTTTGAGAATCCGAATAAAGATTTGCCGCAACGCCGAACATTAAAGCTGCACTTGAAAAAATGAACACCGCAGTAAGCACTGCAATTAAAATAACCGAAACTATCTTTGCCAAAAGTGATTTTTTCAATTTTTCCAAATCAAACACCTCTCTCAAACTTGTAACCCTGCCCCCACACTACTTTTAAATATCGGGGCTCTGCAGGGTTAATTTCAATTTTTTCACGAAGGTGTCTTATATGTACTGCGACTGTGCTTTCTGTGCCGAAGGGGTCATCCTTCCAAACCTTAAAATAGATTTCTCTCGGAGAAAAGACCTTGTCGGGATTTTGCATAAGCAAAAGGAGAATTTCGTATTCCGTGGGAGTGAGCGAAACCTTTTCACCGTCAACGGTTACGCTTTTTGATGCGTCGTCAAGCTCAATTCCGCCGATACAAATTGACGTTTGTTTTTTAACTCCGCCGCCGAGGGTCATATATCTGCGTAGCTGAGATTTTACTCTTGCAATAACCTCAACGGGATTAAACGGCTTTGTAACATAGTCGTCTGCGCCTACGTTAAGACCGAGAACCTTGTCGGTGTCCTCCCCCTTTGCCGTCAGAAGAATTACGGGAATGTTACTGATTTCCCTTATTTTAACCATTGCGTTAATTCCGTCCATAACGGGCATCATAATATCCATCAGTACAAGGTGAATATCATTGGTTTTTACTTTTTCAAGCGCTTCTTTGCCGTTGTAGGACAAAACAGTATTATACCCTTCTGATTTCAAATAAATATCAAGTGCGTTGACAATGTCCTTTTCATCGTCACAAATAAGAATATTATACATATTTTCAACCTCCGACGATATTATACTGTTTATTATTTTAAGAAGATAGTGAGTAAATTTTTAAGAATTTATTAAATTGTTTATTTTAAAATTATATAACAATCCCTCAGTCTTTGCTAACGCAAAGACAGCTCCCTTTACACAAGGAAGCCTATTATTTTACATTTTTATGTATCAAAGAAGATTTACCTCAAGGGATTCTTCGTTGTATTTATAGAATTTACGGTCGTCAAGCGCCCAAAGCCTGTTTGTAAATTCGCCTTTCTTGATATTGCCCGTGGCATCCATTATCTCGTAAACGGTTGCGTCCATCATATCAAGCTGTGAAAGAAGCTCTGCCTCAAGGAAAAGAGGTCTTACTGCGGCGCCGAATTCGGGTTCGCCGTGGTGCGAAATAACCATATGCTGTAAAAGAAGTGATTTTTCTTTATCAGTGCCCAATTCCTCTGCGGCGTTTGCAATCATCATTGCACCCTTTACAAGGTGTCCTATAAGGTTACCTTCAACGGTATATCCCGAGGCAAGTCCCGTTCCGCTGATTTGAAATTCCGTTGTTTTGGCAATATCGTGAAGAACTGCGCCTGAAATTAAAAGCTCACGGTTAACAAACGGGTAAACCCTGCAAACACCTTCACAAAGCCTGACTATTGAAAGAGTATGCATCATAAGTCCGCCCCGAATGGCGTGATGTAATTTAAATGCGGCAGGAAAGCAGACGAGCTTTTCACGATTTTTCTCTAAAAGATAAAGAACAAGATTTTTTAAATCCTCATCGTGAAATTCGGAAACGGTTTGAATTATGCTTCCGAGCATATCCTCGCCTTTATAATCGGCAGATTTTACGTAATCGTCCAAAGAAACGCCGTCCTCGCTTGTTGCAGGACGGATTCTGTCAATTATCAGCTGGTCATTATCACGGTACTTTTGCAGTTTTCCTCTGACTTTAACGAGCATATCTGCCGCCAAAGGCGTACTCTGCGACGGACTGTAATCCCAAATTTTTGCGAAAATCTCTCCGTCCTTATCAGAAAGTAAAAGGTCAAGGAAGCTTGTGCCGTTTTTAGCCGCCTTTACCTCACACTGCTTAACTACAGCAAAGCCTTCAACCTGACCGTTGCCTATATCCGTAAATTTCATAAACATTACCTGCATTTCATTAAAATTTGTTTATTTATATTTTACACTAAACGCAGGCATTTTGCAATACGGACAACGGTAATAATCCTAACCGAACAGCATAAATTCACTGTTAGTTTTCGCTATGAAAAATCCGCACATTCCGCAGGTAAGCAAGACTATAAGTATTGCGGTAATAAAATAGTATTTTAAAATTTTGTATGTTTCTGTCACTGTTTTTCACATTCCTTTATTATTTCTGAAATAGAACTGCCGAGTATTTCCGCTGAATAAACCGCCTCACGCAGTGTATTTGCGTCTGTCCCTATTTCAATATTCAGTGCGCAGGGCACTAAATCCATATTATATTTCCGTGCGCAGAACAAAAGAGGTCTTGCGGCATTAGGGTACGTATCTGAAATGTTTTTTTGAAGTCGCAGGGCAAAGGTAAGATTTTTCTCCCAATTTGGAAAGCTCTTAACCGCTCCCTCCTCACAGCCTGTTATAATCTGTATTTGCGCCATCTTTTTTCCGTCGATTTCAGTAACGGTTTTCACTCTACTGCCGTCTTTTCGTGTTATTGAATCTCGGTGTAAATCAATTACGATTTGAATTGACGGATTTGCCCTTAATATATCGGATATTTTTTCACGGGAGCGTTCAAAAGCACCGCTGTATGAGGTATCGTAAACCGTTCTGTCGTGAATCACCTCATATCCTGAAGCTTCAATTTTATTGCAAAGAGCATCCCCTACCCTTACAATACCGAGCGTGCTGCTGTCGGCAACAAGTGAATTTGAATAAAACTCATTTTCAGTGATTTGATAGCTTTCCGAGGCGTGAGTATGATAAACCAAAACAACAGGCTTGCTTTTATCTTTATCAATATTTGCAAATATTTTCTTTCTTAAATATGCTTCAATATTTATGTTGCTGTTTTTTGTTGTATTCCGTAAATAGAGAGAGCCTATGGCAGAGGTTGCATTCTTTGACGAATAGTCCTCGGAAATAATTTTTCCGTCATTTGATGCATTTAAGAGAAGCTCTTTTGCCTTTGCTTCGGCATCTGTAATATCACTGTAACCGCTCGGCAAAAAGGATGAAACACTTTTTATTTCGCCTTTGTTTATTTCGGAATCGATTTTTACGGTTTGGGATTCCGAAGGCTTTGTAATATCAGTATTTTTCTCATTTAATTTATTTACGGCCCTTTGCGGAACACTGAACACTCCGCATACAGTAATTATTGACAAAATTAAGCAAAAAAAAGCAATTTTATTTAAATTTACAGTTTTTCTTCTGCGCCGCCTTGTCCGTCTTCTCATACGTTGTAACCGCCTTACAATATATTTCAGTTAAATATATGCCGGTCAAAAAATGATATTACAACTTCATATTAAAAAAGGGAAAGAAAAACAGACGGAGAAATTTCAGGTTGTAATGCGCAGTTTATTGCAAGAGCCAAAAGATTTGCCGCGCGCTCAATAACCGTGTCAATATCACCGGGCGTTACCATAGTTTCTTTAAGCTCCTGAGGAATTTTTTCTGTGTCTGTATTTCGGTCTGTTAAATCATTAATAAGCGTAACGCCGTCCACAACCGTCGGAACGCCGATTGACACAACAGGAACAGACATTGTGCTTTCGTTTATTTCAGCTCTTGCGTTGCCCACTCCCGACCCGGGAATTATTCCGGTATTTGAAATTTGGACAGTCTTGCCGAGCCTTGAAAGACGTCTTGCCGCCAATGCGTCAACTGTTATTATTGCCACAGGCTTTACAATATCTGCGACAGATTTAATATACTCTGCGGTTTCAATGCCTGTTTGCCCTAAAACTCCAGTTGAAACTGCCGCAACAGAGCGAATATCCTTGATTTCTAAATCTTTTTTCATTTCGTCTTTAATGTGCCTTGTAGCAAAAATCTTTTCTGCACACATAGGACCTAACGCATCGGGTGTTATATTTTCATTACCGAGACCTGCAACGAGTACAGAGCCGTTTTCTTTCGGCAGTAAATCACGAATGATTGACGAAATGGCGGTAAGTCTGCCGTCAAGTAATTCAGACTCGTGTGAAAATTCAGGCATATCCACTGTAATGTATTTTCCCTTCGGCTTCCCCACGGCTTTTTCGCCTGCACTGTTTAATATCTCAATTTCCGTAACAAACGCATTCTCTTTTCGCCAATGAGTAACCTTTATTCCGTCCTGGTCTTTATTTTCTAAAAGTTCTTGTTTTTCAAGCGCTAAATCGGTTCTGTAATTCAAAATTTTGCCTCCTTTTTCGTTTTATTATTCCAAAAAGAAAAAATAGTATCCAAATTGTAAAAAAAAACTTGATTTTTATTTATATTCGTGATAATATATACAGCGTAAATGCGAAGGAGGTGTGACAAATGCCCAATATTAAATCAGCTAAAAAGCGTGTTCTCGTAAACAAAACAAAGGCACAGCGTAATAAGTCAGCTAATTCAGCTCTTAAAACTGCTATTAAAAAGGCTAACGCTGCTATCGAAGCAAACGCTGCCGATAAGGAAGAGCTTGTAAAGCTTGCTGTCAAGAAAATCGACCAGGCTGCTGCTAAAAACCTTATCCATAAAAACAACGCTGCTCGTAAAAAGTCCGCCCTCGTGACTAAGCTTAACAAAGCGTAAGTCATAATTGTTTCGGAAGTTTTGTGCCTCTGCTTTTTGCAGAGGTATTTTTCTTTTTGTGCACTCACCTTTTTTTATTTCTTTCATTGACTTTTTTGAAAGAATTGTATATAATAATTACATATTAATTTTTGGAGGAATTTTTTATGAAAAAGGCTTTAAAAGTAATTGCTGTTCTCGCACTTATCGCAGGCGCCGCATTTGCCGCTTACGTTGTAATTAAAAAATATGTTGACAGTAAAAGAGTTGTTATCGGCAACGACGCTGAGAATTATGTTTCCTGCTCCTGCTGTGACGACAGCTTTATTTCCGAAACGGTTGCTTAAATCTTCTAAAAGCTAAAGGGACTCAAAAGAGCCCCTTTATTTTTTTCTTGATATTCTATTTTGATTTTGGCTTTGTGACGAGTGCGACGGCAAGACCGCTCATCATTGCAACGGTTATTCCCACGGACGCAGAGGAAAGCGGCCCTGTTAAAATGCCGAGAGCACCCTTTTCGGCTATTGCCTTTTGCGTTCCCTGTACAAGCATATTACCGAAGCCTGTAAGAGGTACAGTAGCCCCTGCACCGGCGAACTCGACAATCGGTTGGTAGAGCCCGAGTGCTCCTAAAATTACGCCGAGGACAACAAAGGTCACAAGTATTCTTGCAGGTGTAAGCTTTGTAAGGTCAATTAAAAGCTGACCTATAACACATATTATTCCGCCGATTAAAAATGCTTTTAAAAAAATCATAAATTTTCACTCCCGACAATATTTTGTCAGAAAATGAAAAAAATATACAAAAGAAAAAGCACGGATAAACCGTGCTTTTTCAGTCAAGATTATTCACCTTTCATTTTTGCAAAGCAATCGCTGCAATAAACAGGTCTGTCATCTTTGGGCTCGAACGGAATTCTTGCTTCACCGCCGCAAGAAGCGCATACTGCTGTATGATACTCTCTTGCGCCGCGAGCTGCATTCTTGCGTGCCATACGGCACTCTTTGCATCTCTGAGGTTCATTCTCGAAACCTTTCTCAGCATAAAATTCTTGTTCACCTGCAGTAAAAACAAATTCGTTTCCGCAATCTTTGCAGGTAAGGGTCTTGTCTTCGTACATTTTGCTACCTCGCTAAATATTTTTTTACCCCGAGCGGAATTGCACCGCCTGCACCCAAAAATGCTCCTCTAAGGCAAGGGCTTATTTACCTTTTTTAATTTTTTGGCGTATGCGCTGAACAGCATTATCAATCTGCTTTAAATCACAGTCCAAATTCCGGGCAATCGTCTTTCTTGAAAAGCCTAAAAGATAAGCCTTGGCAACAGAAAGCTCAAATTCAGAAAGAGAATCAAGCAGAGCGTTTTGCTGTTCTTTTAAAATCAACATATCCTCAGGAGAAAGATTTTTTGACTCAACCTCTGTTAAATCTTCAATCTGGACATAGTTTTTAAGAGGAATATGCTTTTTTCTGTTCAAAGAATTATAATAACGCTGCATAGCCTGTTCGGTGAGAGACATCGCAAATGCTGAAAAATTGTCGCTTTTAGACAGGTCAAAGGAAAAAATCGCAGAATAAAAGCCTATTACGCCTTCCTGATAAAAATCGTCCGTTTCAACGCCCTGAGTAAAGCAAAAACTTTTTGCCTTTTCAGAAATGCGGTGTGAATAACGCTTCAAAAGAACGGGAAAAGCCTCTGAATTACCGCTTACAGCAAGAGCTACAAGTTCATTGTCACTGTAATCAAATATTGACTTACCGCTCATATAAGCACTCACCTACTTATAAGGAAAATTATATCACAAATAATTAAATTGTCAACTTATTTTTTTGTTAAAAACACACAAAATTACAAAATTCGTCATTTTTTTATCAATATTAACAAAAAACCGCCCGGAGTTTTTCCGAGCGGTCGAACTTTATCCAAACAAAACTTGGAAAATTATTGTAGCAGTGCTGAGTGCCATTATTACCGCAAGAAAAATTGCAGTAAATTTCACGAATTTATTTCTGTTCATTTTAACTTTGTAAGCACGGGCGGCATATACGGAAAATTCCCGCTCGCCCATTTTGTTCCTTTCCGAATACTTAATTTATACACCGAGAATTTTTGACATACTGTCGGCAATTCTTTCGGTTTTTTCGGTTGACTCTGCACGGGAAATTCCGCAGGCGGTAATATAAACCTTAATTTTAGGTTCTGTACCTGACGGGCGAACAATTACCTTGCTGTTGTCGGGCATAATAAACGAAAGTACATTTGATTTCGGAAGCTTGATTTCGGTTTCCTCACCTGTTACCGTATCTTTAGTAACGCTGAGTTTGTAGTCGGACATTTTTACAACGTCAGCTCCTGCAATTTCCTTAGGCGGATTATTTCTCAAATCTTCCATCATATCAGCCATTTTCTGCATTCCCGAAGCGCCCTCAAATCCGAAATTAAGAACGGTATTGAGATACATACCGTATTTTTCGTAAATGCCGTCCATAAACTGTTTAAGAGAAATGCCCTTGAGTTTATAGTATGAAGCCATTTCGCAAATAAGGAGTGAAGCTACTACAGCATCCTTATCCCTTGCATGAGCACCTCGAAGGTAGCCGTAGGACTCCTCCATACCTACAATAAAACGGTCTGTTTCATCCTTTTTTTCAAGGTTTGTTACAAGCTCGCCTATGTACTTAAAGCCTGTAAGCAAATCAGCTGTCTGTGCTTTGTAGGCGGCGGCAATTGTTTCAACCAAAGGAGTTGTAACTATTGTTTTAACAACGATTGGATTTTCGGGAAGCTTACCCTGCTCTTTGAGTGAAGAGAGAAGATACTCGCAAAGCATTGCGCCGACCTCGTTGCCTGTCATCAAGACATATTCGCCGCCGTCACGCACTGCAATTCCCACACGGTCGCAGTCGGGGTCGGTTGCGAGAAGTAAATCGGCGTTAGTTCCCTCGGCAGTTTTAATTGCACATTCAAATGCCTGACGGATTTCGGGATTCGGAAACGGACAGGTCGGGAAATTGCCGTCGGGCTTTTCCTGCTCCTTAACAACAGTTACATCTTTAATGCCTGCTTTTTTAAGAACCTTTCTTACAGGCTTATTGCCTGTGCCGTTAAGAGGGGTGTAAATAACCTTAAGATTTGCTTTTTTGAGAGCATCGGGATTAACTCTTGCGGAAAGAACCTTTTCGTAAAATTCATCCATAAGCCAATCTTCAATAAAGTCAATCATATCCTCAGCGAGAGCGTCGTCAAAGCTCATTGTTTTAACACCGCTGAACATATCGGTTTTCTGAATATATTCATAGGTTTTTGCCGCAGCCTCATCGGTCATCTGGTAACCGTTGGGGTCATAGCACTTATATCCGTTGTATTTTGACGGATTGTGAGAAGCAGTGATTATAATACCCGAAGAACAGCCGAGCCTTCTGACCGCAAATGAGAGCATCGGCGTGGGAACAAGCTCAGGATAAAGATAAACCTTTATTCCGTTTGCCGCAAGAACACACGCCGCCTCTTTTGCAAAAACATCGGACTTAATTCTTGAATCGTAAGCAACAGCAACAGAAGGATTTTCAAAGTTCTCATTAAGATAATCAGCAAGGCCCTGTGTCGCCTGATTAACGGTATAAACATTCATTCTGTTTGTGCCTGCGCCGATAACGCCGCGAAGTCCCGCAGTGCCGAATTCAAGATTTTTATAAAAGCGGTCAAGAATTGCGTCGTCATCGCCCGAAATTTTCTGAAGCTCGGGGATGAGGTCGCTGTCCGCAGTCGCCTTTTCACACCAAAGAGAGTATAATGATTTAATATCGTTCATTTTATTACCTCCGTAAAAAATGTATAGTATTATTTTACTCCATTTTATTCCAAATGTAAATAAAAAAAATTTGAAATATATGTAACTTTATAGTATAATCAATAAAATAAAGGGGTGTTTACTATGTTTGCCGAAATAACAAGTATGGGGCTGTTTGGGATTGAAAGCTATAAGGTCAGCGTTGAGGCGGATATTTCAGGCGGTATGCCGAGGTTTGACATTGTAGGTCTGCCTGACGCTTCTGTATCAGAAAGCAGAGAAAGAGTCCGTTCTGCGATTAAAAATGCTAATCTTACATACCCCGTCAGCAGAATTACCGTAAACCTTGCCCCTGCACACATAAAAAAAGAAGGTCCTATTTACGACCTTCCGATTTTTGTAGCTCTGCTTTGCGCAAACGATGAATTAAAGCCTGTCGGTAAAGACACTGCATTTGTGGGCGAATTATCGCTCGACGGGCATCTTCGCAAAATCAATGGCGTACTGCCAATGGTTATCGGCGCAAAGAACAGCGGTGTTAAGGAAATTTTTATTCCTTATGAAAATGCAAATGAGGGCGCAGTTGTAAAAGGTATTACGGTTTATCCTGTTAAAAATGTTACGGAGCTAATAAATCACCTTACGGGAATTAAGAAAATTGAGCCTGTGTCCGACGAGCATTATTCGGAATATACGCTCCCGCAAAACACACCCGATTTTGCCGATGTAAGAGGTCAGGAAGAGGTTAAAAGAGCGTTGGAAATCGCCGCCGCAGGCGGACACAATGTGCTTATGGTCGGCCCTCCCGGTTCGGGCAAAAGTATGCTTGCAAAACGGCTTCCGGGGATTTTACCCGATATGACATTTGAGGAGTCGATTGAAACTACAAATATATATTCCATAGCGGGCGCCCTGCCGAAAGGCGTTTCACTTATTAAAGCACGTCCTTTCCGTTCGCCGCACCACACCGTTTCCCCTGCCGGTCTTTCTGGCGGCGGAGCTGTGCCAAAGCCGGGTGAAATTTCACTTTCGCACAATGGGGTATTATTTCTTGATGAGTTACCCGAATTTCAGCGTACATCTCTTGAAATACTGCGCCAACCCATTGAGGACGGAGTTATCAGCATTTCACGTGTTGCAGCGAAATTTCAGTACCCCTGCTCCGTTATGGTGGTGTGCGCTATGAACCCGTGCCCCTGCGGATATTATGGACACCCGACACGCAAATGCACCTGCTCGGAAACAGCGGCAAAGCGGTATTTTAACAGAGTGAGCGGCCCGCTTGTTGACAGACTGGACATTCACATTGATGTACCGCCTGTTGACTACGAAAGCCTGGCAGGTAAAGAGAAAGCAGAGCCGTCAAGCGAAATCAAAAAGCGTGTTAACAAAGCGAGGAAAATTCAGCAGGAAAGGTTTCTCGGCACAAACATTTCCTGCAACGCTAAAATGGACGCCGCCGCAACAAGAAAATTCTGTAATCTGACTCCCGCCGCCGAAATCATTATGAAAACGGCATTCGAGCGATTGGGACTGAGTGCGAGAGCCTATGACAAGGTTTTGAGAATTGCACGGACAATTGCCGATATGGAAAATTCCGACGAGATAGATACAAAGCACATTACCGAGGCAATTCAGTACAGGAGCTTTGACAGACGGTTCGGGGAATAAAATTTGAATTGACATAAAAAAAGAGCAGTTCGGTTTTGAACTGCTCATAATTTTTAGGAAAAGGAAAAGTAAATGTGAAATATAAATTTACACAAAGTGTAAAAATCATGGGAAACCCCCGGCGAGGGTTTCCCACCGAAAAAACAGTCCACCGGACTGTTTTTCGCCCTTCCTGCGCTTTTTACAAAAGAATTTTGCAGTCTGCGGACTGCAAGGAGAGGCTTCGCCTCTCCACTCCACCGCCTTTTGAAAAAGGCGGGCGAAAACTTTAAAATTAAATGTAACTTATGCTTGCGTCTTATTATCAAAAATAAGCTTTTTAACTGCTGTAAATCTCATCAAAACAACAACTACTGCAATTGTAATAATAAGCTCGGGAAGAATGTAGGTTCCGTTATAGCAAATTGAATATAAAAGCGGTTTGTTCACAAATGTTGAGCCGAAAATCTCCCACTGGTCAAGATATGCAAAAATGAAATATCCCGAAACAATGTGTGACGCAAATCGAAGCAAAAATGCAACCGTTAAGCCGAGGTACAATCCTTTTTCGCCCATCTTTTTGAATGCGCCTGCAATTCCCAAAACGGTAAACGCAATTATGTAGTCAAACAAGATGCAGCCTACAAGCATAATGGGAGTAAGTCCCCAGCCCAAAAGCCCGTCTGTGGTTATTCCGAGCATAAGCTGGAAAAGAGAGTAAATAAACGAGGAGAAAAATCCCCATTTTACTCCGTAACGGAACGAGAGTATGCAAATCGGGAGCATACTTACGAGCGTTACCGAACCGCCGAGCGGCAATTTGAAGATTTTGACCATGGAAAGTGCTACTGCTAACGCAATAAAAACAGCAGTTTCCGTAAGTCTGATGATGTTTTCTTTTTTCATTTTTGGTTCCTCCAAATAAAAAAATTCAGCCAAGGGAAATACACACTTAGGCTGAAACACTTTGCTTCCTACGTCGGTATTATCCGCATCAGGTTCAATGGTTAAGGGAAGATTTATTCCCAATCTCAGCTGACTTTACGGTCAACACCCATGCATATATTTACTTGGCTGAGAAGTATTATAGCACTTTATTCGTAATTGTCAAGCAAAAAGTCTTTAAGTGCCGAAAAACGCAGTTTTGTCTTGCCGTTGTCAATCATTTTCATAATTGTGCCGTCTGTTCCCACTAATATCAACAGCTTTTTAGCTCTTGTAACGGCGGTATAAAGCAAATTTCTGTAACAAAGCTTTTCCGTTACGGAAATTACCGGCATTATAACCGCTTCAAACTCACTGCCCTGACTTTTGTGTACCGTTACGGCAAAAGCATGCTCCAATTCAATAAGCTGTTCCTTTGAATAAGTAGCACGTTTTCCTGCAAAATCAACAATTACATACCCGTTGCGGTGATCTATTCTTTCAATAAATCCGATGTCGCCGTTATAAATTCCGTCGCCCTCTCCCGTTTCAGACTCCCAGCGAATGTCATAGTTATTTTTTATCTGCATAACCTTATCACCTTCACGGAGAATTCGGTACTCTGTTTTGATTTCCGCTTTTTCTTCGCTCGGCGGATTTATGCTGTTCTGCAAAACTCTGTTAAGATTATATGTACCTGTATCGCCTTTTTTGGAGGGACAAAGGACTTGAATCTGAGTTTTGGAATCAAAGCCGTAGGTGTCGGGAATTCGGTGCATATACAAATCGTTTATTGTTCTTACTGCATCAAGAGGAAAATTTTTGTGCAGAACAAAAAAGTCGCCGTCCTTGTAATCGGTTCTAATATGCTCGCCATGCACAATTCGGTGAGCATTCATTACAATATTGCTCTCTCTTGACTGCCTGAAAATCTCTTTAAGCTCGACAACGGGTAAAAGACCGCTTTCTATTAAATCGTGTAAAACATTGCCCGCCCCAACTGACGGGAGCTGGTCACTGTCACCGACCATAATAAGCCTGCTGCCAAACGGAAGTGCCTCAATAAGTGCGTTGAACACAAAAACATCTACCATTGACATTTCGTCGATTATAACCGCCTGACATTCAAGTGGATTTCGCAAATTCCGTTTGAAATAAGGCTTTTCATCACGCCATTCAACCTCTAAAAGGCGGTGTATTGTCATTGCACTTCTGCCCGTTGCCTCGGTCATTCGCTGTGCCGCTCTGCCCGTAGGAGCACAAAGGGCAATATCAAGATTTTTATTTTCAAATACTTTAATTATGCCGTTAAGAGTGGTGGTTTTACCCGTACCGGGTCCGCCTGTCAAAATCAAAATACCCTTATTAACGGCAGTTTCAATAGCTATTCTTTGAAGCTCAGCAAAACTAAAGCCTGTATTATCTTCAAATTCATCAATAAACGCATTTACATTTTCAGGGTCTTCGGGAGGATATTTCAAAAGCACCTGAAGTCTTCTTGCAATACCGTTTTCGGCATAATAAACCTCGGGAGCAAACAAAAATTCCTTACCTTTTATATTTTTTATGACAAGACATTTTTTCTCGGCAAGGGAATAAATTATTTCCTCGATTTTTTCACGGGGTTCGGAAAGAAGTCCCAAAGCCGGAGTAAACATTTTTTCAAGCGGAATACAGGTATGTCCGTTATTAAGATTGTGACGGATAATATGTATTATTCCCGCCTCAATCCGCCTTTCGGCAGACGGCGGAACAGGCAAAGAAGAGGCAATTTGCTCAGCTCTGTCAAAGGAAACTCCGTTTTCAAATTCGCAGAGTGAATAAGGGTCAGATTCGACCATTTCCTTAGCCGCAGTGCCGAAATTTTCAAACGCAAGCAGGCTTTCACGGGTTGTAAGACCGAGTCCCGAAAGAGAAATCAGCAAAGAGCGAACCGTAAACTGCCGCTTAT
Source organism: Ruminococcaceae bacterium UBA7217 (assembly GCA_002490425.1). Taxonomy (GTDB): domain Bacteria; phylum Bacillota; class Clostridia; order Oscillospirales; family Acutalibacteraceae; genus Fimenecus. Next base: position 46,180 of record DKTZ01000030.1, on the reverse strand, counting down.
ACTCCTCTCCTATTTTTTTAGCTTTTGCAGAAGAAATTCCCCTTATTTCGGCAAGACGTTCAGGATAATTTTCAAGAATTTCAAAGGATTTTTCCTTAAATCTTTCAACTATTGCACGGGCGGTTGCCTCACCCACGCCCCATATAGCTCCGCTTGAAAGATAATGGTACAAATCGTCAACGGTTTCGGGAACGGTGGCATAGCAGGAATCAGCCTTAAACTGCCTGCCGTAAACGGAATGATATGTATAATCGCCTACTGCCTCAACGGTGTCGTGCTCACGGACATCGGGAGCTGTACCCACAACGGTTATCTCCTCTTCACCCATATCAAGAGTAAAGACGGTGTATCCGTTCACGTCGTTGCGGTAAGTAACCTCTGTCACCGTTCCGCGTAATTTGATTTTAGTCTCAAATTCTTCCATTTATAAAATCCTTTAAATCTTCTTTTTTTACAACCGTTATGCCGTCCGTTTGACTGCACATTTCAAGCGTTTCACGTTTCTCCTTATCGGAAAGTCCGTTATCAACAATCACAAGTACATTATTTTCACATTCGCCGCAAAGATTTAGCTTTAGCCTTGCACAGTACGCAAGATTTTTGACATTTTCTGCATTTTCATCACACGGGATGCAAATAAAATAATCGCATTTTTTCTTGGGCATCAAGAGTTTCAGCAAAACTGCCGCCATAATCAGTACGATAAATACAAAGGATAAGAAAATAAGTACAGAACATATAAATACTCGCATTTATAACACCTCTGAAGTATTATATGCGAGAGTGAAAAATCCGTGCATTTCTAAAATAAGCCCCCGCTGAGCAGGGGCAAATAAAAGTGAGTAAACCTGTAAGCCGGGTTCTGTCGTTTAAGGCAATTATCTATCTGCGATGTGCGTTGCCGCACACCTGAAGCCATCCGTCGGAGTATCTGCCCAGCTGACAACTCCTGTCGATGTTGCATCGGGTAGGGTTTGCTTGGCCGTTACATCTCTGCAACGCCGGTGAGCTCTTACCTCGCCTTTCCACCCTTGCCGAAATAAATTCGGCGGTATATCTCTATGCACTTTCCCTAAGGTCACCCTCGGCGGCTGTTAGCCGTTACCCTGCTGTATGATGCCCGGACTTTCCTCACTGCAAAAGCAGCGCAACTGCCCGATTTACTCACTTAAATTTAATAAGTTATTTTTTCAAGCATTATTCCGTCTTTTTTTACGAGGCGGATTTTTTCTCCGCTTACCATATAAGCGTTACGTGATATATCAATCATCGGCAAATCGCTTGCGGAATCGGTATAAAACTCATCAATCAAAACATCGCCGTATTTTTCCTTGAAAAGAGAAACCTTTTTATCTTTATAGCAAATCTGCCCTATTTCACCCGTGGAAAAATCGACCTTTGAGCAAATATAATTTTTTATGCCGAGGCGCTCGCACATAATTTTCAAAAGACTTTCAGGGCACGCAGAAACGATAATATCGCCGTCTTTTTGAATGTTTTTGTAAAACTGCTTTATTTTATGCTCATTCAAATCCCAAAAGCGCACAAATTCATGCTCCATACTGTCAGCAAAGTTATCACAGTATTCTTTTAAATAAACGCCGTATTTATTGATAACCTCGTCAATGGTTATTTCACCGCTTTTATATTTCATAAAGCCACTGAAAAATTTAGGAATGTATTTAAACACACCTTTAGTATCTAATTTTAAGAAATGAAGAAACAAATCAAGACCTGATTCGCCGTCATAAATCGTATTGTCAAAATCAAATACTCTCAATTTTTACACTCCTTAAAAACCCCTTGAACTTCCTCCGCCGCCGAAAGAGCCGCCGCCTCCGGAAAAACCGCCGCCTCTGCCGCCTCCGAAAGAAGAACCTCCGCCAAATGAATCTCCACCGCCGGAAAATCCGCCGTAAAACGGACCGAAAAATATATGACGTCTCCTTCGTCTGCCGAAAATCAGAACTAAAATCACTATAATCAGTATTATTGTTCTGATTACTTTAAAAGCCGTAGAGTCGCTTACATCATAGGAATCGTACTCGTTTAAATTTTCGGGCGGTGTTTCGCCGTATTCCGCATAAACCTCAGATACAATCGCTTTGTAGGCCTCGGTTAGTCCTGTTGAAAAATCGTTATTTTTTAAATAGGGAATTGCGTACTTATCAAGTATTCTGCCCGTTTTTCCGTCGGTTAGTCGCCCTTCAAGACCGTAGCCGACCTGAATTGTAATCTGCCTTTCGGAAACTGACAGCAAAAGAACAACGCCGTTATTCTTTTCTTTATCGCCGACGCCCCATTTTCTGCCGAGCTCCAGCACATATTCCGAAACATCGGCACCGTCAAGCGTGTCAACGGTTACGACCACAACCTGCGCGCCTGTTTTCACAAACAGATTTTCGCCTATTTTCATAAGCTCTTTTTCATCTTCTTCGTCAATAACATTTGCGAAGTCATTTACAAAAAAGTCATTTGTAGGCTCAGGCAATTTTACTGCAAAAGACGAGACAGAAAGCAAAACCGAAATAATTAAGACGAAACAAAATACAGAAAAAAGTTTTTTCATATATTTTCTTAATCGAAATTCACTGTCGGCACAGTATTTGACTCAGGAGATGCCTCAAAATACTCTGCCTTTTCAAAGCCCAACATTCCTGCAAAAATTACCGCAGGGAACTTTCTTATAGACTGATTGTAATCGGTAACAGCGTCGTTATAATCCTTGCGTGCGGTGCTTATTCTGCTTTCTGTTCCAGCAAGCTCATCCTGCAAATTTATGAAATTCTCATTTGCTTTAAGATCAGGATAATTTTCAACAACAACCAAAAGCCTTGAAAGAGCTGAATCATAGCTCTCCATAGCCTCGCCGTACTCATCGGGAGTCCCTGCGGAATTTAATTTCGCACGAGCCTCTGCAAGCGCTGTGTAAATCTCTTCCTCGTGAGCAGCATAGCCCTTAACAGTATTTACAAGATTGGGGATTAAATCGGCACGCCTTTGCAGCTGATTTTGAATTTGGTGTTCAGTGTTTTGAACCTTTTCTTGCTTCGTAACAAGTCCGTTATAGGTTGACACCACACCGCCGACAATTATTACAATTACAAGTAAAACAGCCGCAATGCCTATTATTAAACCTTTTTTCTTCATAGGAAGTTCTTCCTTTCAATCAGTCGTCAAAGCCGTTGGGGTTACCCTTCTGCCAGCGCCAAGAGTCCTCACACATTTCCTCAATTCCTCTTTTTGCGACCCAGCCAAGCACTTCTTTAGCTTTTGTGGGATCGGAATAGCAGGTTGCAATATCGCCTGCTCGGCGTGGAGCTATTTTATAAGGCAATTCTTTGCCGTAAGCCTTATTAAAAGCTTTTACAATATCAAGAACGCTGTAACCGACACCTGTGCCGAGATTAAATACCTGAACGCCCTTGTTTCCTTCGAGAATATTATCAACTGCTTTAACGTGACCCTCTGCCAAATCCACAACGTGAATATAATCTCTTACGCCTGTGCCGTCGTGTGTGTCATAATCGTCACCGTAAACGCTTAAAAATTCACGCTTGCCAATGGCAACCTGAGTAATATAGGGCATAAGGTTATTGGGGATACCGTTGGGATTTTCACCTATTCTGCCGCTCTTGTGAGCGCCTATGGGGTTGAAATAGCGAAGAAGCGTAACATTCCACTCACTGTCAGCCTTGCAAATATCCTCAAGAATAATTTCAATCATATATTTTGTTGTGCCGTAAGGATTGGTTGTGCCCCCTGTTTTCATTGTTTCCTTTAAGGGGGATATATTATTCATACCGTAAACGGTTGCAGATGAACTGAATACAATATTTTTGCATCCGTTATTTCGCATAACCTCGCAAAGCTTTAATGTTCCGCCAATGTTGTTATCGTAATATTCAAGCGGTTTTTCGCAGGATTCGCCAACAGCTTTAAGCCCTGCAAAATGAATTACGGCGTCAATCTTATTCTCTTTGAAGATTTTATCCATTCCCTCTGTGTCACGAATGTCACACTCGTAGAATTTGAAATCCTTATCCGTCAATTCCTTGACTCTGTCAAGAGATTTGGGGCTGGAATTATACAAATTGTCAACAACCGTGATTTCATAGCCTGCATTTAAGAGCTCAACGCAGGTGTGCGAGCCGATGTAGCCTGCACCGCCCGTTACTAAAATACTCATATATTTTCCTCCTTAGAAAGTGTTGTACCTGCAAAATATGTCTTGAGAATTCGCTCATAATTATAGCCTTTTCCGGCTAATGCATTTGCGCCCGTTTTACTCATACCAACTCCACAGCCTGTTCCGTATGAGGTAAACGTAAATGTTTCCGATGTGCTGTCATAGCTGAGTTTAAAACAACTTGATTTAAGTCCAAGCTCCGAAAGCTTTGTTATAAACTCATAGCCTGTTAAGTCCTGACTGCCGACTCTGACAGATTTAACATAACCTACCGATGAAGAAACAGCGTTATTTCTTTCTCTTATGATAATCCATTTTGTAGGATCGGAATCCACATCAATATTAAAGCCTGCTTTAAGCAAAATGCCCTGTAATTCGCCCCTTTTAAGCTGAACTGTATTTTCATATCCTTCTGTTTGTGCTTCGGGATTACCGTCAAGCCTTGAAACAGCCTTAAGGTAAGGATAGCTACCGCTGAACACCAATGAAGAATCTGAAGTTCCGCCTGCCGCAGTTTCAAAGAACGGTGTTAAAGCAACCTCGCCGTTATAAGACAAATACCTGCCGAATACATCATCAACTGCAGTTTTAATCTCTTGTGAAACATTTTTTTCTATCTGTACACCGTCAATTACAAAACCGTTATCTCTGTATTTAAGATATGTGTAAATTACAACTGTTTGTGCTTTAATTGCCTCAACATCATATCCTTCGCCCATCTCGCTCGTAACAAGACCGGCTATTGCATCTTTTGCCGGCAATTTTTCACCGTTAACGGTTATAAATTCAGGAGCACCTTTATCTTCGGCGACCTCGCTTGTGGCAGGTACGGTTTCACCCGCCGCATTTGTGGAAGCCTCCGGTGCAGATGTAGATTCTGACGGATTTTCTGCCTCCTGCTGACGTTTTTTCTCAAGCTCAATTATATCGGATATTATAAATTCGGATATTTTAAGTTTATTTTCATTAGTTTCGGGAGCGACAGTGGTCGGCTCGGTTGTGGTTGGTGCCGCAGTAGTGGACTCAGTTGTGGTTTCATAGCCGAATATTTTTCTGAAAGTGCTTGCAAGAGAGCCGTTTTCACCCTGCATTTTGAATACTATTGCAAGAACAGCACAAAGAAGAATTACAACGCCCATAATGATTGCAATAACGGTTGCTGTTTTTTTGCTTGACTTTTTCTCCATAGGCTTTTCTTCTTCTGTTGCTGCCGGAGCATCGGAAACCTCAATGCCTATACTTCTTATTCCTGCGGCTCTTTCACCGACAAGCTCAAAAAGCTCTGCAGCGGCACTTTCAGTAAAGGCTTCTTCCGATTCGCCGTCTTCAAGATAAAGTTTCCTTACTGTTGCACTTTCAGCACTCGCAACAGAAATGCAAATATATTTTGAACCCTCTGCTTCATAAATATCGCTGATTGATGCGCCCAAATTTGCCGCTGAAAGGTCAAGACTTACACGGGAAAGCTGTGCCGCATATTCGGTAACATTTACTTCGCCCTTATCCTCAACATAAGGGGTAAAAATTACAACATCGGAAAAATGTTCAATCCCCTCGCCCAAATTTTTAAGTGCTTCGGAATTTGCTGTTCCGTTTACCGCAACAACAGAACCCGATTCCCAAAGGCGAGAAATTGCAGTTTCAACTTTTTCATTATCAAAATGCTGTGATTCGGAAAGAATTCCAACGTCATCTGACCCAATACCCTTTGCAAGATAAGGTGCAACACCGTTACGCAATATTAAATTTATTCTGTCGCTGTCAATCGGAAGTATAACAATAAATTTTTCGCCGTTATCAATTCCAAAGCCTGAATACATTCCGTCCTTTGACAGAAAGACCGTTGCCGGCTCAGGAAAGGATGAAAAATCCTTTCTCTGCTCATTTGTGAGCTCCTCGTTATTTTCAAGCATATTTAAGACTGAGGGATTTTGAACACAATCAACCTCAAACGCTTGGGAAATTGCCTTTTTAAGCTTGAAATAATGTTTTTCCCCGACAGCTATAACAATAAGCTCATCATTTTGGAGAGCATCTTGAAAGCCGTCGAATAAATCACGCATTTTTTCATAATGTTCAAAAGTTTCATTTCCGTTTGCATAATTCTTTATGCCGCTGACAACTCTTGCCTGAAATTTTGCAAAGGAAATGTTCTTTTCAGCACTAAGAGCCAAAAGTCTAACCTTCATTTTAATCACCTCACGGCAGAGCATTGCAATAATGCTCGGCTCACACCGTTCCTTTCTTCACTATGTTCACACTGTATTATCACAGGATTGTTACCACATATATTAAGCTATGTCACGGAGTCCAGTTTGTATCGTCCTTATAAGGATTTGCCATACCCTTTGCATCGTACCATGCCTGCGGATATCTCGGTGCAGGGTTTATTGTAGCTTCGCTTGTATCAACGGTAGTATCCTCATTTTCACGGCAAAGCCTTGCAACAACAACAAGTCTTGCATCTGAAAACTCATAAGAGCAGGTTGAAAGAGTAAGCAGCTTGTCGTCAGGCAGAACATTTACATTTGTATTGAAAATACTTCTCTTCTTTATTTCCTCAACAAATTTCATAAATCCTTCGTCGGAAGCAAAGTCATTTACCGTATAGTTAAACACATAACCGTTGTCATGCTCCGGCTGACTGTTTGAAACAAATGCCGCAATTATTTTGAAAGTATAAGTTTGATATATTGTATCATACTGAATAATCGGTGACTCTTTGTAGCCCTCAACCGTTTTGTATTTATCAAGGTTTGAAAACATAAGACCGTCACTCATATGATGACCGTAAATTACATTATTGTCACTCAAATATTTTCCATCGTTTCTGTAATCAAGAAACGGGCAACCGTAACGGCTTTTCTTCCCGTAAAAATCGGTTTTTAAATATTTTTCGTTATCAGAAGCCTGAACAACCTGAACATCAAGGTTTGTGCCTTCAATTTTAATCCAGCCTGCGAGTTCAGGATTTATTGCATAAAGATAAGCATACTTAAGGTTCATTCCCTGAGGGAAATCAACCGACGGATATTTTGTAAAAAGCTCCTGCCATGCTTCATCATACTGTTCGGAATTTAAATTGTCTGTATCAACAATTAAACCGTGCAGCTCCTTGCCGCTGTTTTTTTGAATCAAGCTTTCGGTAATAAGCACACCGAATGAAATTAAACAGCCTATTATGGTCACAACTGAAATATCCATAACTATTTTACGTACCTTCTCACGCATTTTATCCCCCTTGCGAGGTACAAACTTGCTGAAAAAGGAAGAAAAAATCTCATTAAAGGTTCTTACCTTTTTTTCGGTTTTTACCGTTTCCTGTTTTTTTTCTTCGGGCTGTGATGTTTTGCCTACATACTGAGCGGTTACATCTACAAAAGTCATACCGTTTTCAGTAACGGTTTTAATACCGAGGTCATCGGAAACGGCTTGCTCTATTTCATTTTCAATGTCACTCATTATATCATTGGATTTTTGAACAGCAGTTGAATTTGTAGTTTCGTTAAGATCTTTTAAAAGGCTGTCAAACGAACTGCTTTCATTTGCTTTTTCGCTCATTGATTTACCTCCTGAGGATACCATTTTTCATCGCCTGCGTACGGATTTTTCGTACCGTTCTTGTCATACCAAAGCTGAGGATATTTTGGTGAGGGATTTACCGTTACGGCATCTGTATTAACACTCTCACTCTCACCCGCTCTTAAGCGTCTTGCAAGAACCACAATCCTTGCATCGGCTTTATAGGTACGTGTACCTTTACTGTAAATGTCAAGACTTCTTATGCAGGTTGAAAGAACAAGCATATTGTCATCGTCATTTATATCAACATCCGGCGCATAAAGCCTGCGTTTATTTACCTCGTTTATGAATCCGTCGAAATTCTCGCCGTCCATATACGGATAAATGTAGTTAAAAATATACCCGTTATCCTCTTCGGCTTTCGCATTTGTTATGAAAACCGCATATACCTTCCATTTTTGCATACCGCTCTTTGTTGCAAACTGAATTACGGGAGTGGTTTTATAAAACTCTACATCCTGATATTTTTCAAGGTCGGAAAACATTGTTCCGTCGTAACAGTTGTGACCGTAAAGTATTGTGTTCGCATCTAAATTTTCCGGATCATTTCTATAATCCATAAATACAGTTCCGCGGTAGTCGTACTTTTTGTAAAAATCGTGATTCAAGTAATAAGAATTATTTGAATATTTTACAACAGGAAGACTGATGTTTGTATTCGGAACCTTTATCCAGCCCACAAAACCCGGATTTATTTTAAGCATTTCATCAAAATTGAAAAGTTCTTCCTCCTGCTCACTCGGATTTTCAATGAAAACCGATTCGAGCTCCCCGTTCATCTCAATGTTATTATGGCGCTTGGCATAATTTCGGATAATTACAGCCGAAGCACAAATAAAAACTATCAAGCTGAGCGCAAGAATAATCTTTGCGGGCTTTGAGAGCCTTCGGCGAGGTTTTTTATGCTTAGACGCTTTTCCGGCGTTCTCAGCCGAAGCCTCGGTTATTTCAATTTCCTGTATTTCTTCAATATTGTTCTTGTTTATTTCCAAATCATTCACCTGCGATACTTATAAGAATTTTCAGCGCCTCATTTGATGCGCTTTCACGGTTAAGACGGCGAACATCATCAGTAAATTTGTTTTCAAGCTTTTTTACAACGGTTTTCTTTCCGTCCGAACCTGCTATATAAATTAAGCCTACCGGTTTTTCGGTATTGTCAGAAGCAGGACCTGCTATTCCCGACACTGCAACGGCAACATCGGCATTTGAAAGCTTTAATACTCCCGAAACCATTTCACGGACTGTCTGTTCGCTCACAGCACCGTACTTTTTTAATGTTTCGTTTGAAACGCCCAAAACAGAATGTTTTATTTCATTGCTGTAGCTGACTATTCCGCAGTTAAAAACGGATGATGAGCCGCTCACATCGGTTATGCGTTTCGCAATAAGACCGCCTGTACAGGACTCAGCTGTTGCGGCTACAAGATGTTTTTCTTTAAGAACAGCTACAAGCTTTTCAGGGAGCTGCATTAAAATCTAACCACCGTTACTTTAGTATTTTGAAGCGCACGGGAAATAAGCGCATCAATATCAAGATTTTTTTCTGCCTCCTCGAGCATTTTGAGAGTAGGCTTCGTTTTCGGGTGCTTGGGAGTGAATACCGTACAGCAATCCTCAAACGGTTCAATTGAAATGTCGAAGGTTTCAATTTTTCTTGAAACATCAATTATTTCGGTTTTGTCGTTGCCGATAAGCGGACGGAAAACAGGCATAGACGCTACTGCATCTGTACAGGCAATGGCGGGTAAGGTTTGGCTTGCAACCTGACCGAGGCTTTCGCCCGTAATGAGTGCTTTGCTGTCCTCTTTTTCGGCTATGGCAGACGCAATTCGCATCATAAATCTGCGCATTATCAGCGTAAACATATCCTCCGGGCAATTATCACGGATAGCTTCCTGAATCTCGGTAAAGCCTACCGTAAAAAGAGTTATACTGCCGCTGTATGCCGCAACCTGCTTTAAAAGCCTGTGAACCTTATCCTCGGACTGAGGAGAAGTGTACGGGGGCGAAGCAAAATGAACCGCATTGAGGGTAAGTCCTCTTTTTGCCATCATATAGGCGGCAACGGGACTGTCAATTCCACCCGAAATCAAAACGGTTGCTTTGCCTGAGGTTCCAGTGGGAAGTCCGCCTGCGCCGACCAACTGATTGCCTCTTATAAACGCAAATTTTTCACGGATTTCAATAGTAACAATTATTTCGGGATTTCTGACATCAACCTTTAAATTCGGAAATTCGGAAAGAATTGCTCCGCCGACCTCTGCTGAAATTTCAGGCGAGGTCAAGGGAAATTTTTTGTCCGACCTTTTTGCCTCAACCTTAAATGTCTTTGCAAAACGAAGCTGATTTTCAAGGTATTTCGGTGCATTTGCTTTTATTTCGTCCATATCCTTAGGCACTTGCAATGCTCTTGAATACCTTGCAATACCGAACACTCTGCCCACACGAAACGAAACCTCGTCCATATCAATACCGTCACTCATAGGAACGACAGAAACGGTTGACTGCTCCTTACGGTATTCAAATTCACCCAAAGGCTTAATGCGTTTGCGGATATTTTTTATAAGAACATCTTCAAAGGTGGCTCTGTTAAGCCCCTTTAAAGCTAATTCTCCGTTTTTTATAAGTATTATTTCCTTCATTATTTATCTCCTGATGCGGTTTGCTGTTTTAACAATTGCGTCAAACAGCAAATCCATCTCATTATCATTCGTATTTTTTGAAAGGCTTATTCTGATTGCGCTGTCAATTCTCGCAGGTTCGATTTTCATTGAAGAAAGCACGCCGCTCCTGTGACCTTTCGAGCAAGCAGAGCCGGCCGAAACACAAATTCCCTCGCTTGACAGAGCGTTAAGCATTACCTGTGACGGAACGCCTTTAACTGAAATGTTCAAAATATAAGGTAAAGCGTCAACGGGTGAATTCACAAAAATGTAATCTATATCTGAAATTTTATTTAAAAATCTGTCACGTAAATTTTTAACCTTTTCAAGGTTTTTCTCGACAGAGCCGATATTTTTAACCGCCTCGCCGAATGCACACAGGGACGGCATTGACTCAGTTCCCGAAACGAGTCCGTTTTCCTGACCGCCGCCTACTATTGCAGGTCTTATACGCACATTTTTGCTGACATAAAGTGCTCCTGCGCCTTTAAGACCGTGGATTTTATGTGCGCTCATACTCATTAAATCAATGCCGAGCTTTTCGGGATTTAAGTTTATTTTGCCGAAAGCCTGCACTGCGTCACAATGGTAAAGTGCGTTTGAATTTTTTGATTTAATAACTTGCTTTACCTTATCAAAATTTTGAACCGAGCCGACCTCATTATTAACCGCCATTAAGCTTACAAAAATTGTATTTTCGTCAATGGCGTTATATAAATCGTCAAGGCTTACTTTACCGTTTCTGTCCGACTCTAAAAACACAGGCGAAAACCCTTGCTCACCCAAAAGTTCAAAATTTTTAATAACACTCGGATGCTCAATACGGGAAGTAATGATTTTTTTACCCTCACGCTTTTTCGCCGCCGCAGTTCCGAGAATTGCAGTCATATTTGAGGTCGTTCCACCTGATGTAAAATAGATTTCATTAGATTTAACAGAAATGAAATCTGCAACAGCCGTTCTGGCATTTTCAAGCTCTTTTTTAGCTTCATAACCTAAGAAATGAAGTGATGAGGGATTGCCGTAACAATCAGATGCAATTTCGGCCGCTTTCTTTACAGCCTGTTCACACGGCTTTGTTGTAGCACTGTTGTCAAGATATGCGTTCAATTACAATCCCCCAAGATATAGATTAAATCAAAATAAATTATACTACATAATACTGAAATTTGCAATTAAAAAACAGATAAAATAGACGGATATTTTTAAATTTTCTGTTAACAATAACCTATATTAAAGAAAAACTGTCCAAGGAGAGAAAAATATGGCAGAAAAAAGCATTTCATTCCGCGGAAAAATCCGCTTAGTAAGCTATATTAGCTTTGCTTTAATAGCGCTGACTGTTTTTTCCGTTGTTCAATCGGTTAAGGTATCAAGATACAAGCGTGAAATTTTACTCACAAGACAGCGTGTGCTCATTTCCCTTGACGAATATTTAAGCGGCATAACCGCAGACCTTCAAAAGGTTGTTTATGTAAGCACGCCGTCAATGCTCACTAATCTTTCAACGGAGCTTTGGCGTGACTGTGCAGAGGCTAAAAACAGCCTTGCGGAATTGCCGTCAAGCGATTCGTCTGTTTCAAACACATATAGCTTCTTATCGCAGGTGGGCGAATATATTATGTCAATTCAGCGAAAGAGTATGCGTGGGGAAACTTTAAGTGAAGAAGAAAGACAAAAGCTTTTGGAGCTTAGCGATTTGGCAAATACGCTTTCGGAAAAGCTTAATTCAATGTGTTACAGTTTACAGAACGGTTCGCTGTCTTTTGAGAAAAATTCAAATATGCTTTTGAAATCAAATGAGACTTCAGATACTGTTTTTGAAAAAATGGATGATGTTGAACAGACAATGTCAAATATTCCGTCTCTTGTTTTTGACGGGCCTTTCTCAAATCATATTGAAAATGCAAAGCCAAAGCTGCTTGAGGGCAAAGAGGAAGTCACGAAAAAACAAGCGCAGGAAATTGCAAATAAAATTTGCGGTGACGGCGGCGAAATGGATTTTGCATTTGAAAAAGAGGGTACAATCCCCTGCTATATCTTCAAAAATGATGACTGCACAGTTGCTGTTACCAAAAAAGGCGGATACCCGATTTATATGCTCAATTCTACCTTTGCAGGTGAAATCAGTATAAAATATGAGGACGCGGTAAATAAAGCGAAAGAATTTCTCTCCTCAATCGGCTACGAGAATATGAAAGAAAGCTATTATTTTACCGATGACGGAATCTGCACCGTTAACTTTGCTTATGTTCAGGACGGCGTTATCTGCTATGCAGACTTAATTAAAGTCAGCGTAAATCTTCAAAGCGGCGAAATTCATTCCTTTGACGCAACGGGATATGTTTCCTGCCATATAGAAAGAAAAATCCCCGAAAATGTTATTTCGGAGGAAGAGGGCAGAAAAAAGCTTTACAGCGGTCTTGAAATTTCAGAAGTATCAAAATGCTTTGCGCCCACTGAATGGAATACGGAAAACTACTGCTACGAATATGTTTGCACAACAAAAAACGGACAGCATCTGCTCGTTTACCTTAATGCGGCAACAGGCGAAGAGGAAAATGTACTGATTTTGCTTTACAGCGACGGCGGCGTTCTTACGAAATAGAATAATCTTTATTCAAAAAGAGAATAATACAAATAAATTAAGATTCTGTTTTGTAAAGCAGACTTAGTTTTCAGTATAGATTTATAAATACGAAAAGGAGGTAAAATGATGAAAAAGATAATATGTGTTATGATTATAGGAACACTTCTCATTTGCACATTCTTCGTAGGCTGCGGCAAAACAGAGGACGGAAAGGTTTCCGACACAAATCAAAACTCAGGAACGAACAATAATGCCGAAAGTATGCTTACAAATGCAAGTGAAAATATTTCAAGCGGTGTAAGCGAAGTTTCAAGCGATTTGAGCAGTGCGGCGTCGGAAGTTTCAAGCGATTTAAGCAGTGCGGCATCGGAAGTTTCAAGCGACTTGACAAGTAATCCGAAAAGATAAAAAACGAATAATTGCAAAAATCCGCCGTACGGGTAAGTACAGCGGATTTTTTATATTATAAGAAATTATGCGGAGCGGCGAGCATGAAAATCCACCGCTACGGTTTTTGTGAATTGTAGGGACAGCCGACTCGGCTGTCCGTTACAAAAATCAGGCAACACAGAAAACAGAAATTACAGAAACAACTGTAACAACAGCGATAAAAGCCCATTTAATATATATTATAATTTTCAGCTTTATGGGAATCATTCCCGCTTTTATAAAAAAAGCTTCTGACAATCCCATAAATATAAAAGCTGTTATAACATAAATCATCATACCCCAAGGCATTGATAAAACGGATACACCTAAATAGTGCAATATACCGATAGCGTATGCTGCAAATATCATTAAAACAAAAGCAACTAAAAAGATTATTCCGATAATTTTATCAATTTTTGTATTCTTCATATAATCAAGCCGCCCTTATTTTCTCAAAAAGCAGTTTCACATTAAATCTCATCAATCAAAACTGATTAGTCCACCGTTAAATTGCAAACGGTACGCCGAGGTTACAGCTTTTGCCAAGACCCTTTTGTCTGCTTTGCAGACATTTCCCCTTGCAGGGGAATAACGGCGTACCCTACAAAATGTTGTATATTTTTTAATTTATTTCGGCGGTGATTTCGCCGTTCGTTTCTGTTACAGTGATTTGGTTTATGGGTGCTCCTGCATTGTCAATCATTAACGTTGACACTTTATCTTCGATATTACGTCTTATAACATTGCGCAAATCTCTTGCCCCTCTGGAATTTCCGTCCATTTTATTTACAATCGTTTCGGGGATTTCATCGCCGTAAACGAATTTAATTCCTTTGTCCTCAAGAACGGTTGTGATTTCAGAGAGCATAAGCTTTGCAATATCCTTATAATTTTCGTGTGAAAGCGGATTGAAAACGACAATTTCGTCAACCCTGCCGATAAATTCGGGTCGCAAAAATTCTTTAAGCGCTTTCATAACCTTTTCTCTTGAAATATCCCCCTCTGTTTTGCCGAAACCAAGCGAGGTTTCGCTTAAATGACTGCCTGCATTTGAGGTCATTATGATAACTGTATTCGCAAAGCTTACAGTTCTGCCGTGAGCGTCGTTTGTTTTACCCTCGTCAAGAATTTGGAGCAAAATGTTCATAACATCGGGATGAGCCTTTTCAATTTCATCGAAAAGAATAATTGAATAAGGCTTTCTGCGTACCTTTTCGGTAAGCTGACCTGCCTCGTCATAGCCTACATAGCCTGGGGGCGAGCCGATAAGACGGGAGACGCTGTGCTTCTCCATAAATTCGGACATATCAAGGCGGATAAGCGTTTCGGGAGTGTCAAACAGCTCCTCAGACAATTTTTTTACAAGCTCTGTTTTTCCCACGCCTGTAGGCCCTACGAAAATAAATGACGCAGGACGTTTTTGAAGCGTTAACTGAATTCGGCTTCTCTTTATTGCGTTTGCAACAAGCCTTACTGCCTCATCCTGACCTATAATTTTTTCAAGAAGTCTTGTTTCAAGGTCCTTAAGACGGTTTATATCGCCCTCAACAACCTTGGAAACGGGGATTCCCGTCCAAAGATTTATTACCTTTGCCAAATCTTCTTCTAAAACTGCATTGTCCTTCGCCTTTTCGGTAAGAGAGGGAAGAGTTTTTGAAACTGCCTCAATCTCCCCTTTTGTAACGGACATTTGAGCATAAATCGGGTCAAGGTCAGAGCCTTCGGGAGCATTTGCCAATTCATCCTCTAAATCGGTCATCTTTTTCTGCAAATCAGCGCTCTTTTTCTCCGCAATTTCAAGCTCGCTTATTGATTTATTGCGAAGATTTGCACAGGTGCAGGCTTCGTCAAGTAAGTCTATTGCTTTATCGGGCAAAAATCTGTCTGTAATATATCTTTCGGAAAGAGTAACGGCTTTATATACGAGATTGTCGGAAATCCTTACACGGTGGAAATCCTCATAGTAATTTTTAATGCCCAAAAGCATTTTATATGAATCTTCAATAGACGGCTCTTCAATCTTAACTGTCTGAAAACGGCGTTCAAGAGCGGCGTCCTTTTCAATATGCTTTCTGTATTCGTTAAAGGTTGTAGCACCGATAACCTGAATTTCACCGCGTGAAAGAGCAGGCTTTAAGATGTTGGCGGCGTTCATTGAACCCTCGGCGTCACCCGTGCCGATAAGGTTATGAACCTCGTCAATGAAAAGAATAATATTGCCCTCGCTCTTAACCTCTTCGACAAGTCCTTTAATTCTGCTCTCAAACTGACCTCTGAACTGAGTTCCTGCAACAAGAGCGGTTAAATCAAGCAAATGGATTTCTTTATCGGCAAGCTTTGCAGGAACGGTACCGTTTGCAATTCTTTGTGCGAGCCCCTCGGCAATCGCCGTTTTGCCGACGCCGGGTTCACCGATAAGGCAAGGGTTGTTCTTTGTTCTTCTGCAAAGAATTTGAACGGTACGGGCAATCTCCTGCTCTCTGCCGATTATTCTGTCAAGCTTATTCTCCCTTGCACGCTCGGTAAGGTCAGTGCAGTAAAGACCCAAGAATTTTCTTTTATCATTCTTCGTTCCCTGCTTTTTCTTCTTACCTTTTTTATCTTCAGCATTATTTTTGCCGTCGGTTAAAGGCTCGCCTGACGGAGCTGCGCCAAACATTCCTTGCATAAACGGGAAAGTACCTGCACCGCCGAATTCAAAGCCGTCATCGCCCATACTTTCCATCATCTGCTCCATCTGAGCGGAAACATCGTCAACATCGTCCTCAGTGATACCCATATTCTCCATAATCTGTTTAACAGGGCCGATATTCAGCTCCATTGCGCATTTAATGCACAACCCCTCGTTAGACGTTTTGTCGCCGTCTACCTTTGAAATAAAGAATACAGCAGGATTTTTTTTGCATCTGCTGCAAAGCATACCTTTGTTCATTATTTATCCTCTTTCTTTTTCTTTGCGTTATCAAGTATTTGCTTAACTGAGCCGGGCAGATAGCTTATGAATGCGACGAAGGTAAGGATTACCGCTAACACTACGAGCACAAACATTACTGATTCAGGTAATGTGAGATTAGGATAGGTTCTGCTTATAGCCCCTACCTCAGGTCCGAAGCCGATAATCAAAATCATTACAACATAAAACACAAGCGTTGCCGCTTTTCCGTAAATCTCAGCCGCAACAGGACGTGAGCCAAGCGCTATAAGCAAAGCTCCGCCGAGAAGCATAATTATATCTTTGGCAATAAACAGTAAAAATACCCATGCAAATGCCTTCATTGACGCACTTTCGGCATTTTTAAACTGAATAAACAGAACGATTGCAAGAGCAAAAACCGTAAGCTTATCGGCTATGGGGTCAAGCATTTTGCCGAGAGCCGAAACCTGATTAAACTTTCTTGCAATTTTTCCGTCGAAAAAGTCGGAAAGACCCGAAACAGCGAGAACAGCTACCGACCACCAAATGTAACCTTTAATGTAGAGCACTGCAAAAACGGGAATAAGCAAAATTCTTATTACGGACATTAAATTCGGGATTGTAAGGCAACCCTCAAAAATACCTTTTACATTATCTTTTGTGCTTAATTTTTCTTCAGCCATTATAAATTCTCCTTATTTAAACAGTTCTTGTAATTTATCTATAAACGGATTGTAGCTGTTAACAAGCTCAATTACCTTTGACTCTCTGACTGCTGCTGCAAAATCGGAATCGCCGCTTGAAAGCATTGTAACAAATACTGTTGAAATTACAAGCAATACGGCGGCTCCCCTGACAGCGCCCAACAGTCCGCCGAGGACTGTGTCAAGCGTGCCGACAATAGGCAGTTTAACCGCCTTAGAAACGGCTTTTGCAATAAGACGGAAAATCAGAAGTAAAATAACAAATAATACAAGAAACAGTATTATTCTCATTGCGGGAACAGCTACGGGACGGACGCAGTTTTCCTCAACCTTTTCGCCGACCTCATCAAGCTTTCCGCTTTGAACAGCATTTGAAATTGTATTGTTTATGTCGTTCTTTACAGACTGAGTGTCAACTCCTGCACACTCGGCAAAGTCAATTGCGTACTGCGGGATTGCTTCAAAAGCAACATCCCCGATTTTTGCCGATGCAGTTTTTTCATCAATTTCTGCATTTACTGTTTTAACGACATTGTTCTTTAGAAACATATCGTAAGCGCTTTGCGCAACCGGCTCACTTATGTAAGACGCACAAAAAAGTGCCGCAATTATCGCAACAACCTCAAGGACTGTGAGCACAAAGCCTTTTTTTGCTGCCGTGGCAATAAGAACTATAAATATAACTGCCAAAATAATATCTAATACAACTGTCATATAATCACCTCTTGAGAACATTTATCTGATCGGATGAATATTCAAAAATTCCTTCAGATTCAAAAACATACGTGTGCTTTCCGTAAACTGCAACACCGATTGGATCTGATGTTAGTTCAGCTTTTCCTGTCATCTCTCCTTTCATATTGTAAATGCAGACTTGACTGTCAGTCAAAACTGCTGTATATTTTCCGTCTGTTGAGACGGATTTCACAATTCCGGTAACCTCTGCCGAAAACATCTCTTGACCGGATTTGCTATAAACCTTAACTATTTTTTGTGTTGTGCTTGAATATTTTGAAAGCACAAGCACCGCAGTGTTATTCTCTGAAACAAAAAGTCTTGACGGAGTATTTACCGAAACATCGATTTTATTGGCAACCGTTTTGCCGTCAATTATTTCGCAGACATTGTTGCCGAATATCAAAAGCCTGTCATCATCAAAGAATTTAACCTGCGTCAGTGCACTGTCCTTATATTCAAAGGAAGCATAAGGCTCAGTACTGTTCTTTTCAAATACATATACTTTTGAATAAACCGAACCGTTATCTACGCCTAAAACCGCAACGGCATATTTTTTGCCGTTATCTGAAACGTCGCAGGAAACAATGTGCTCTTTTGCACAAGCCCAGCGAAATGCCTCTTTATGGTTTTTGTCATAGACTGTAAGCATACTTTCAGCACCGTCCGCTCTTGTTGCAACTGCACAAGAACCGTCCCGCCCCAGAGAAGCGGTAAGAATAATATAATCTGTCTGTTTTTCAAAAAGAGTTCTTGTTTTTGACTGTATTCTGAACTGCTTTGCGCCTATGTCATAGAGCAGAATTCTGCCACCGGAGCTTTCGGCAATTGGGTGGTCAAAGCTGTGCTCTATATTAGAAATTTCTTTTGCGGTTGAATCAATAACTCTTACACCCGAATCGTCAATTAAAACCAAGTCAGAGCCTGCACCTAAAAGTTCAGATGCGGAAATGCCTGAAAGCGGATAAGGGAAACCGTTTCCTGAGCCGATTTTTGCAAGCATTGTTCTAAAGCCTTCCGTTGCCATTGAAACGGTAATACCGCTGATTTGCGCCGCCGCAATGGAAACAAGAATTAAAATGACAAGAATTACTGAAATCAGTTTTATTTTATTGGCTGTTTTGAGGCTGACTGCAAGACCGCCTTTTTTATTAGCCTTTTTTGCTTTGCTTTTCTTTTGTTTCTCTTTTTTCACACCCATTTTTCAACTCCAAATCAATAAATAACTTTATTTAAATAAAGCCCATCGGGCTTTACGGTTACGCCCGCTCTGCTTCTGTCACGGCTTTCTAAAATTTGTGCAATTGAGCCGTTTTCTATTTTGCCGTTTTGAATATCGAGAAGAGTTCCGACCATAATCCTTACCATATTGTAAAGAAAGCCGTTGCCTTTTACAGTAATTTTTACTATGTCGCCGTCTCTTTCGGCTTTACATTCATAAATTTCACGGACTTTATCCTGAACGGACGAGTCAGCACTGCAAAACGCCGAAAAATCGTGAACACCTACGAAATCCTTTGCGTTTTCATTCAAAAGATCTACATCTAAAGAATAGGAATAATACAACGCTTTATTTTCATAAAAAGGATTTCTGTATTTACCGTTATAAATTAAATAAACATATTCCTTTCCCTTTGCGTTATACCTTGCGTGAAAGTCAAAACCCACCTCACGGCAAGAATAAACCGAAATACTGTTCGGCAGATAAAAATTTAATGCATCGGGAATTTTTTCTGCGGGAATATTGCAATCCGTCCTGACATTACAGCAAAACATATTTGCGTGAACGCCTGCGTCCGTTCTGCTGCAGCCGAGTACATTTTCGTTTTTTCCGCTGACTGAATGAAACGCATCTTCTACTCTTGCCTGAACACTGTCAGCATTATTCTGTTTTTGCCAGCCGTGAAAATTCGTTCCGTCATACCGCAGAGTTAAAAGCAAATTTCGCATTATACTCACCGAATTTAATATTTAAGACTATTACACCCGCAACAAACGCAAAAGTCAATACAGTTACAAGCCAGTCGCCCTTTTTATACTTTAATGCGTTCATTGTTGTTTTGCCCTTACCGCCGTTATAGCAACGGCAGGTCATTGCATAAGCCAATTCATAAGCTCTTCTTGTTGCATTGAAAAGCAGAGGGACAAACAGGGGTATAAGCATTTTTGCACGCTTAAAAATACTTCCGCTTTCAAAATTTGCCCCTCTGGACTTTTGAGCCGAAATAATTTTATCCACCTCGTCAATAAGCGTCGGGATAAAACGAAGGGCTATTGTCATTATCATTGTGATTATGTTGAAATCTATTCCTATTTTTGAAAGAGGAGCGAAGGTGCGGTCAAGACCGTTTGTCATTGACGTTGGCGAGGTTGTGTAAGTAAGCATTGTACTCATTACAATAAGGAATGAAATACGGAAAGTAAGGAACAGCGCCTCTAAAAGGCCTCCGCTTGTAATTCTTATTTTCCAAAATGAAACTAAAGTTACGCCCGTTTTAACATAAATTATCTGCAAAAGAGAAGTTATAACAATAATAAAGATAATAGGTTTTAAGCCCTTTATAACTGTTTTAAGCGGAACTTTGGAAACAAATGTAACTATTAAAGCACAAGCAACGCAAAAAGCCAATGCTACAAAGTTGTTTGCCACGACTATCATTATAATGAAAACAAATGTATAAAGTAATTTGACTCTTGGGTCAAGACGGTGAATTACTGAATTTAAAGGGAAATACTGCCCTATTGTTATATCCTTAAGCATTGTCTTTCCCCCTATTTAATATGCGTTTAATTTCGAGGAAAGCCTGCTTTGTTGTATATACCTTTTCGCTGACAGGGTACCCCAAAGTATGAAGTTTTGTAAAAACCTCAGTAATCTGCGGAACGGAAAGCCCGATTTCAGTAAGCTTCTCGCTTTGCTCAAAGACTTCGTCAACGGTTCCCGTCATTAAAACCTTTGACTGATACATAACTATTACTCTTGATGCAATTTTTGCGACATCGTTCATACTGTGGGAAACTACTATAACAGTTTTACCCGTGCGGTCACGGTAATTTTTAATAAGCGACAAAATTTGCTCCCTGCCCTTTGGGTCAAGACCCGAGGTAGGCTCGTCGAGAATGAGAATTTCAGGCTCCATTGAAATCACGCCTGCAATAGCAACACGTCTTTTTTCGCCGCCCGAAAGGTCAAACGGATGAGTTTTAAATGCAGACTCGGGTATGCCGACATATTTTGCCGCATCACGCACACGCTTGTCGACCTCCGCATCGGAAAGCTCCATATTTTTAGGGCCGAAAGCAATATCCTCATAAACGGTATTTTCAAATAACTGATACTCAGGATACTGAAAGCATAGTCCCACACGGAAACGTGTTTCAAGCTTTTTCGCCTTTGAGGAGCGAATATCCTCTCCGTCAAGCAATACCCTGCCAGAAGTCGGCTTTAAAAGCCCGTTAAGAAGCTGCATCAGTGTACTTTTACCCGAACCCGTTTGCCCGATTACGGCAATAATATCGCCTTTTTCGATTTCTATATTAACTTTATCAAGTGCGGTAACGCAAAAAGGCGTTCCCTCACCGTAAATATAAGATAAATTTTCTGTTTGCAAAAGTGCCATTATTTAACCTCTGTTAAGAATTTTTGCCAGTGAATCTACAAGACCGTCGACACTCAAGGTTTCACCGAAAATAGGAATTCCGTCATCTTTGAGCATTTGTGCAAGTGCAGAAGTTTGCGGCACGTCAAGACCAAGGCTTCTGATGTAATTTACATCGGAGAAGATTTCGCTCGGTGTGCCGTCAAGAACCAAATGAGCGTCATCCATTACGACAATTCTCTGGGCCTCGCATGCTTCTTCCATATAATGAGTGATAAACAAAACCGTTATTCCCAGCTCTTTATTTAAACGCTTCATAGCATTCATTACGTCACGCCGACCCTCAGGGTCAAGCATTGCGGTAGGCTCGTCAAAGACGATGCACTGCGGCTGCATTGCAATTATGCCTGCGATTGCAACACGCTGTTTCTGCCCGCCCGAAAGCTTGTGCGGTTCGTGAAGTCTGTATTTATACATTCCGACAATTTTTAACGATTCGTCAACACGTCTGCGTATTTCAGACGGCTCTACGCCTAAATTTTCAGGCCCGAAAGCGACGTCCTCCTCAACTATTGTCGCGACGATTTGGTTATCGGGATTTTGAAAGACAACGCCCACTGTCTGCTTGATTTTAAGGTCGTTTTCTTCATCTTTTGTGTTCATTCCGAGAACATAAACATCCCCCGATTCGGGTGTTACCAACCCGTTTGAGAGCTTGGCAAGCGTTGATTTACCTGAGCCGTTATGCCCAAGAACCGCTACAAACTCGCCTTTGTTTATTTCAAGTGATAAATTTTCAACTGCCGGCGGCAGCTTCACATCATCGCTGTCGTAACGGAATGTTACATTGTCAAATTTTAAAATTGCGTCTGCCATATCTGCCATATATTCCTTAAAGCGTATTTTTTGACCAAACAGCCGTGGCTCCGCACGGCAAAACAAGCCCTTTTGAGGAAGTTCTCAAACCTATTTCACTGCCTGTTACCTCTCCGCCGAATTTGCGTTTCACGGTCGTTCCCAAAATGTACTCCATAACTGACGGTGAAAGACCTGTTGTATAAGAATTTATAAGCATCAAAAGCGGGTCGTCGGACAAAACCTCACAGCACTGCTCTACAAAGCCGTAAACTTCGTTTTCAAGCTTCCAAACCTCACCGCCAGGTCCCCTGCCGTAAGACGGAGGGTCCATAATAATTATGTCATAGCGGTTGCCCCTGCGAATTTCCCTTTGAACAAATTTAATGCAGTCGTCAACAATCCAGCGGACAGGTTTGTCTGCAACGCCTGAAGACACCGCATTTTCCTTTGCCCACAGCGTCATTCCCTTTGATGCGTCAACATGGACAACAGAAGCTCCTGCTTTAAGCGCCGAAACAGTCGCACCGCCCGTATATGCAAATAAATTAAGTACTTTAACGGGTCTGTCTGCATTTTTAATTACATCGGCCGTTAAATCCCAATTGACAGCCTGTTCGGGAAAAAGCCCTGTATGCTTAAAGCCCATTGTTTTTATATTAAAGGTTAAATCTCTGTAAGAAACAGTCCAAAAATCGGGAATTTTATGCTTTATCTCCCAATTACCGCCGCCTGTATTTGAGCGGTGGTAAACTGCGTCCGCCTTTTTCCAAAACTGATTTTGCCTTTCGGTTTTCCAAATAACCTGAGGGTCGGGGCGGATAAGCGTTATATTGCCCCAGCGCTCAAGCCGTTCGCCGTAAGAACTATCAATCAGCTCATAATCCTGCCATTTATCTGCAACACGCATTATACTAACCTTTCCTCAATAACCTTTGCTATGCACTCAGCCAAATACTGAATTTTTGCGAGATCTTTGCCCTCAAGCATTACACGTACAAGCGGTTCTGTTCCCGAAACACGGACAAGAACACGTCCGTCCTCACCCAGCTCTTCGCTCGCCTCACGAATTGCAAGCTGAACCTCTTCATCCTTTTCAAGCCTTGTTTTACCGAAGTTAGAAACACGGACATTGATAAGCACCTGAGGAAATACCTGCATTTCACTTGCAAGCTCAGAAATCTTTTTACCTGTTCTTTTAAGAACATTCAAAACCTGAATTGCGGACATTTGACCGTCGCCCGTTGTAGCGTGGTCAAGGAAAATGATGTGTCCTGACTGCTCACCGCCTATTGAATAACCGTTCGCAACCATATTTTCAAGGACATATCTGTCCCCTACCTTAGTCTTTTCGCAGTGAATTCCGTTTTCCTCACAGAATTTAAAGAAGCCCATATTGCTCATTACGGTTACAACAGCCGTGTCGTTCGCAAGAGCGCCTCTCTGTTTCATATATTTTGCGCAAACGGCAATAATCTTGTCACCGTCAATAATTTCGCCGTCTTCATCCACAATTAACATTCTGTCTGCATCGCCGTCAAAGGCAAAACCTATGTCGCAGTTATTCTCAACAACGAACTTTTGCAGTCCTTTCATATGAGTTGAGCCGCAGTTATCGTTAATATTTGTACCGTTCGGCTCTGCATTGATTATATAACATTCTGCACCGAGACGGGTAAACAGCGCCTTAGCTGTAACCGAAGCAGAACCGTTTGCACAGTCAAGAGCGATTTTCATACCCTTGAAATCGCCGTCTGAGGTCATTGCAAGGTGGAAAATATAATCGTCAACGGCAGTTTTTGAGAATGAAACATTTCCTACATCGCCGCCCAGCATTACAGGCGGAATTTTTGTTTCGTCAAGGATTATTTCTTCAATCTCATTTTCAAGCTCATCGGGGAGCTTATAGCCGTTATACTGAAAAATCTTAATCCCGTTATATTCGCACGGGTTATGCGACGCTGAAATCATTACGCCTGCATCGTATTCGTATTCTTTAACAAGAAATGCGACTGCCGGTGTGGGAACAACGTCCAAAATCAGCACGTCAGCGCCTACTGAACAAAGCCCTGCACTTATAGCTGAAGCGAGCATATGCGAGGACGCACGTGTGTCCATACCTATTAAAACTTTAGGCTTATGAGAACAGCTTTCAGTTAAAACCATAGCCGCCGCTCTGCCTATTTTCATTGCAAGCTCACAGGAAAGCTCGCTGTTTGCAACGCCTCTTGCGCCGTCTGTTCCGAATAATCTGCCCATACTATAAACTCCTAATAATAAATTATAATAAAGATGTTTGATGTTCTAAATGTAAGTGCTTATATGCGAGCGGAGTTGCCACTCTGCCTCTCGGTGTTTTTGCAAGAAAACCTATCTGCATAAGGTAAGGCTCGTAAACGTCCTCAATGGTAACAGCCTCTTCGCCTATTGTTGCGGCGATTGTTTCAAGACCAACGGGGCCGCCGTTAAAATTCTTTATCATTGTGGTGAGCATCAGCCTGTCAATATTGTCAAGACCTTTTTCGTCGATTTCCATTCTGCCGAGAGCGATTTTTGCGTTGTCACGGCTGATAACGCCGTCACTCATAACCTGGGCAAAATCCCTTGCACGCTTAAGAAGTCTGTTGGCAATTCTCGGCGTACCTCTTGAACGTGATGCTATTTCAAGCGCACCGTCATCTTCGGTGAATATGTCAAGAATACCTGCGCTGCGTTTTACTATTTCGGCAAGTTCTTCGGGAGTGTAAAGTTCAAGTCGCAAAATAACGCCGAAACGGTCCCTTAGCGGAGCTGTCAGCTGACCTGCCCTTGTAGTAGCGCCCACAAGCGTAAAATGAGGTAAATCGAGTCTGATTGACCTTGCCGACGGACCTTTGCCAATGATAATGTCAAGAGCGTTATCCTCCATTGCGGGGTAAAGCACCTCTTCAACTGCGCGGGACAGACGGTGAATTTCATCTATAAACAAAACGTCACCGTCATTAAGATTGGTTAAAAGCGCCGCTAAATCACCCGGTTTTTCGATTGCAGGGCCGCTTGTAACTCTGATTTGAACGCCCATTTCATTGGCAATTATGCCTGCGAGCGTTGTTTTGCCAAGTCCCGGAGGGCCGTAAAGCAAAACATGGTCAAGCGTTTCCCCACGGTTTTTTGCCGCGTCAATATAAATTTTCAAATTCTCCTTAACCTTTTCCTGACCGATATATTCATTCAGCGTTTTGGGACGCAGTGAATTTTCAATATCCTTATCGGTTTCGGTAAAATCGGGAGTTATTATACGGTTTTCGTTATTTTCAAAATCCATAGTCTACTCCTATTTTGAAAGCAGCTTTAAAGCCTGCTTAATAAGCTCTTCAACGGACAGCGACGGGTCAAGACCGCTCACTGCAATACTGGCCTCGGACTGACCGTATCCAAGCATTACAAGCGCCGCAACCGCCTCAGATGTGACAGAGTTTTGCGATACGGACGACACTGCCGCAACATTTTCGGAAGAGGTAACCGACAGCGAGCCGATTTTATCCTTAAGCTCCAATACTATTCTCTGTGCAAGCTTTGTGCCTATTCCGGAGGCTTTTGTTAAAGCCTTGTGGTCGCCCGCCGCAATGCTGAGAATAATTTTGTCGGGTGTATATTCGGAAAGTAGTGAAAGCGCCATTTTAGCGCCCACGCCCGAAACGCCGATAAGCATTTTAAAGCAGTCCAGCTCCTCTTTGTCATAAAAGCCGTAAAGCTCAATAGCGTCTTCACGCACGTTAAGATAAGTGTAAAGCGTTACCTTTTCGCCTATTATTGAGCATTTAGCGGCAGTCTGCATACTCGTAAAGCACAGAAAAGCAACCGAACCTGAGTCAACTGCTACAAAATTGGTACTGTAATCGACAACATTGCCTGTAACTGAATAAAACATATATTACCTCTATTTAATATTTCTTAATCTGCCGAGCATTGAACCGCTTGCGTGCGCATGGCAAATCGCCATTGCAAGGGCGTCCGCCGTGTCGTCAGGCTTCGGAATTTTCGCAAGTTTTAAAATTACCCTTGTCATTTCCTGAACCTGCTTTTTTTCTGCTCTGCCGTAGCCGACAACGCTCTGCTTTACCTGCAAGGGAGTATATTCAAAAATCGGGATATTATTCTGAACAGCCGCAAGGTTAATGACCCCCCTTGCCTGTGCTACGTCAATTACAGTTTTTGCGTTTGTGTTATAAAAAAGCTTTTCTATTGAAAGCGCTTCGGGGGAATAACGCTTCATTATGCTGTTGATTCCGTCATAAACCGCTTTTAAACGGTCGTTAAACGGTGTTCCGGCCTCAGTGGTAACTGCGCCGTAATCGACAACCGTGAACCTGTTTGACGTGTATTCAATTACTCCCCAGCCGACTATTGCGTACCCCGGGTCGATGCCCAATATTATCATTGCATACTACCTCATTGTATATTCGAGGTATTATACCATATTCTATATTAAATATCAAGAAAAACAGTGAAATATTCATTGTATGTTCACAGTTTAGAAGATTTCATTTACGCAAGAGTTTTTCCAAAAGCTGAATGGTAAAAAAACAGCCGTACACCAAACGGCATACGGCAAAAGTTAATTTAATTTATTTTATTCTTTCAAACGTTTTGACAAGGAGCCGACACCAACAGCCATATATATTATTGCTAACGGATAAATAAAAATGAAAAGGAAAAATATAATCGCACTAAGCAACAATGACACATCCGGTACAAATAGCTCTATAAACAACAGTAAAAGCTCATACAGAAGCATCAAAAGTACAAGTACGACTGTTATTTTAGGAAAAAGTTTACGATAAGCCAAAAGAACAATTGTCGAAACTACAAAGGCGATAATTAAAGGGATATGCATTGCTGATAAGCAAGCAGCCAAATCAAGGATTTGCTCGAAGGCTTCTGAAAAAACCATATAAAAGTGCGTAGAAGCTAAAAAAGCCAATATTTTAATATTTAAATTTATAACAGTTATTGCAAATAAGACTATGTAGCCGTATTTTAATGCATTTTTATTCATAAATAAGCCTCCTATTTTACTAATCTGTTTTCAGTCTGCCGTTTCTGTTCGTTTTATATTTCTGATTGCCGCAAACAGAGAGGCGGCGATATACAGTGAATATAAAGCAAAGCATATTACTATTCCCTCAAAACTCGGACTTCCGTAAAGAGAAACTACAAAGCAAATCGGCAAAACAGTTCCCATTCCAAGTGAGGCTGTCGTTGCATACGACACTTTTTCCTTTAAAAGCAGTACCGTTAAAGCGGTGGCTGCAATCATAAATATTTCTGCGATAAGAAAGCTCATAAATAATGCATCAATATCTTGGTACGAAAGAAAATCAAACACATCAAGCCAGTTCAAGATTCTTCTGAAATAATACATACTTCCTGCTAAAAACAGTACAATAACAGCAACAAGACTCAATTTATCTCTTTTGTTCATATGCGCATTCGGCACACTGTCATCAATTTCATCTATATCTACATCAAAATCCAAAAAATCCTTCAATGTAAAAATCACCGTAAGGAACACATATAAAACATCAAAAGCCAACATTACAGCCAAAGGAAATATATTCTCACAGAATGAACCCTCAACATACAAAAGTACGGGTATTACCGATAAAGACAAGAGCATAAAAGGCGTTTTGGAAAGAAATTTTTGATAAAACAATACCGTAATCACGGTTATTAAAGATAAACCGACGAATGCCATCAGCATATATGCCAATGACCATTCTTCACCGTAAAGTCCCTGTAAAAAATCGCCGCCCAAATCAGTTGATTTATAAGCATAATCACCCGATTTAAATTTAAATTCAATAATCAATCTGTATATAAATAAGCCAATATAATAAAATGCCGAAAATATAAATAACGCCAGCATCGGAATTAAATTATATTTTAATATTCTGTTTTTCATATTAACACCTCTCTGATTAAAGTTAAATATATATCTCAGTGAATAAGTGCCGTTTTCAAAATCGTGATTATTTTTCACCTCCGAATATCAAAATAGGATTTTACCTGACAAACATTTTTTCATCTGTCAATTTCTGTATATCATATTTACCGCTGTTTGTCAATTGAAAATGGCAAAAGCAACAAATTGTTTACAAAGAAAAACAGGCAATGCGTAATTGCAAAGCCTGTTTCAAGTGAACTTTTTGATTATTTTTTATTGTTTTTATCTCTTTCACGGATTACAAACTTTGTGGGTGTGCCCTCAAGTCCGAAAACCTCACGGATTCGGTTGTCGAGATAACGCTGATAGCTGTAATGGAAAAGGTCTTTGTTATTTACAAAGCAAACGAATGTAGGCGGTCTTGTGGACGCCTGAGTCATATAGTAAATTTTAAGGCGCTTACCCTTGTCAGTCGGCGGCTGAACACGTGCAGTGGCAGACGCTAAAACATCATTGAGCTTACCCGTAGAAATACGCATTGCATTTTGCGTGTCAACATATTTAATAAGCTCGAAAAGTCGGTCTATTCTCTGCCCAGTTTTTGCCGAAATAAAGATAATCGGAGCATAGCTCATAAACGAAAAATCGTTCATCAGTTTTTTTCGGAAGGAGTCCATAGTTTTACCGTCTTTTTCGACTAAATCCCATTTATTGACCGCAATAATCGACGCTTTTCCAAGCTCGTGCGCTATGCCCGCAACCTTTGAATCCTGTTCTGTAAAGCCCTCGGTCGCATCTATCATAATTACGCATACATTAGCTCTTTCAACTGCCATACGGGCACGGATAACGGAATATTTTTCAATAGCGTCGTCAACCTTGCTTTTTCTGCGAAGCCCTGCGGTGTCAATAAACACAAAAGAGCCGTATTTATTTTCAACAAGCGTGTCAGTTGCATCACGGGTAGTGCCTGCAATGTCGGAGACTATCATTCGTTCTTCGCCGACGATTTTATTGACAAGCGAGGATTTACCCGCATTGGGTTTTCCAATAACAGCGACCTTTACGGTGTCGCTTTCCTCTTCGTCCTCTGTATTTTCAGGCAGATATTCAATAACCTTATCAAGCAAATCGCCAGTGCCGTGACCGTGAACCGCCGAAACCTGTATCGGGTCGCCGAGGCACAGATTATAAAACTCATAAAACTCCGCCGGTGGGTCGCCGAGAGAGTCGGATTTATTAACGCACAGAACAATCGGTTTTCCGCTTTTCTGAAGCATTGCGGCAACCTCTTCGTCGGTTGCGACAACTCCTGTGCGCACATCTGTAACAAAAATAATGACATCGGCACTGTCAATTGCAAGCTGTGCCTGACGGCGCATTTGAGAAAGAATTATATCATCTGAATACGGCTCAATACCGCCCGTATCAATTAAAAGCATTTCATGACCGAGCCACTCGCACTCGCCGTAAATTCTGTCACGGGTAACGCCTGGGGTATCGTCAACAATAGCAAGTCTTTGACCGCAAAGCTTATTAAAAAGCGTTGATTTACCTACATTCGGTCTGCCCACAACTGCTACAACAGGTTTCATTATTCTACACCTCCGATATTTTTTGCATTATTTCGGAAACACTTTCCGAAACGGGAATTATATTAACAGAAAGCTCCTCCTGCGCTCCCGAGAGCGTTACATCGTCAAGAAAAATATTTTCATTCTCCTCCTGATAGGAGCCGATTATCATATTTGATGTTATGAAAAGAGCCTGCCCAAGGTCTTTATTCTTTAGCTGATTTATTAAATCCCGACCTGTAATAAGACCAGCAACGGTTATGCTCTCGCCGAAAAATTCGTTTCTTATTTTATAAACATTCACTTTTATTTGAGGAATATTTTCCTCAATTTTCTTTGCAAAGTCGCACATTAACGGATAAGCCGCCGCTCCCGTTGCAAAGGAAACGGTTTTCTCTTTAAATAAAGAGGAATTTTCATTGAGATTTTCAAAGAAATCGTGATAATCCGCTTTAAATGAAGTCCACATTCCGACGCCGTTTTCAATTTGAGGATAATCCTCATAGAAATCCCCATTCGGCAAAGGTCTTTCTGCCTTTAAATAAAATTCGTCAGCAGGGAAACAAAGGCGTGTGCCGTTTTTTTCTTTAAATTCTTCGCCGAATTTTTCCATTATGTCGATAACATCGCCCGCTGTTTTTTTATTAAACGGGGTAAGGGTTTCAAGACCGTCACGGAATTTTGTAAGCCCTACGGGGACAGCCGCAATACTTGAAACTGCGGGGTAAAGCTTTGAAAGCTCCGAAAGAGAATACAAAAGCTCCTCGCCGTCATTAAAGTCGGGACAAAGAACAAGCTGGGTATTCATTTTAATGCCCGCATCTGCAAAGCGTTTAATTATTTTAAGGCACTCCCCTGCTTTCGGATTTTTCATCATACGGACCCGAAGCTCGGGATTCATTGTATGCACCGAAATGTTGACGGGACTTATGTGCATTTTGATTATACGCTCAATTTCGTGCTCTGAAATGTTTGTAAGCGTAATATAATTCCCGAAAAGGAATGAAAGACGGGAATCGTCGTCTTTAAAGTAGAGAGTCTTTCTCATACCTTTCGGCAATTGGTCAATAAAGCAGAATATGCATTTATTTTTACAGCCCTGCTGTTTATCCATTAAATAGGTTTCAAATTCAAGACCGCATTTTTCTTTTGTTGTTTTTACGGTTTTGGTCTTTTCACCGCATAGAAATTCAAGGCTTACTTTACCGTCAGTCATATAAAAATCATAGTCAAGAACGTCCTCAATTTCGTTTCCGTCAACAGACACGAGCAAGTCCCCTGAATTTATGCCGTGCAGACCGCACGCAGAGAGCTTTTTTACATTTTTAATTTTAACTGGCAAAGTAACACCACCTTAAAGCTTACAGTAACAGAAAGACACGACTAAAAGGCGGGGAAGAAAACACCTCTCCGCCTTTCTCATTCAGAACGAAAATTAAGCCTCGGTTTTAATGGCAACAATCTGTCTGCCTTTGTATTTGCCGCACTCGCCGCAAACTCTGTGAGGTCTTTTATAAGCGCCGCACTCGGGGCACTTAACAAGCTCGGGAGCATTCATTTTCCAAACGTTTGAACGTCTTTTGTCTCTTCTTGCTTTTGAAACTCTTCTCTTCGGTACTGCCATTTTCAGCACCTCCTTATAAAAATTAAAAATTATTAACTGTCAGTCAAGCAGCTCCAAAAGAGCCGCCATTCTCGGGTCAACGGCTTTTTTACAGCCGCATTCACCCTCGTTAAGGTTTTTACCGCATTGCGAGCAAATTCCCTTGCAATCCTCTTTGCACAAAAATACAAAAGGTAAGGAAAGAATTATATCTTCGCAAACGAGTGCATCAAGGTCGAGCTCTTTATCCTCAACAAGATAAAACTCGTCGCTGTCCTCATTTTGAAGCTCGAAAACAAGCGTATGTTCAATATTCACCGAAAAGCTTTTTGAAAACTCCTCGGCACAGCGGCTACAAATTACATTCGCAGTAAACAAAGCCTGTCCGTTTAAGGTTACAATACCCGCGGTATTTTTAACCGTACCCTTAAACTCTATTGGAGAGGACAATATAAAATCATCAGAAAGTGAATAATCGGGAGTAAAAGAATAATCAAAAAACTCCTCTTTACCCTCAATATTAAAAACTTGTTCTAATGAAATTAGCATAATTCGCTCCTTGTGACGCTAAAATATTATATATTTATATTTCGGTTTTGTCAACATAAAATTTGCAATTTTGCAAAAAAAGAAACGGTCACCGGCTTTTGATGACCGTTTCAAAGGCTCTGTCAGTTAATTTTCTTGCAGAATTCAAATATCTCTGCGGGAAGATTTTCTTCATCGGCTGAAATTGTAAATGTAAACTGTGTGTCCGAAATTTCGGAAAGCGTTGCAACCTTCTTCAAAAATTCAGTGAGAGCCGCACCGTCACGGTTAGCCGCAATTCTGTAAGTAGCGTCAACGAACAAATCAGTTATGTCGTGGTCACCTGCGCAAATACCGCTTAAAAAGCCGTAAAATGCGTCATAGCCTGTAACTGAGAATGTGTCAGCTGCAATAAGCCTTGCACGGTAATTTACATCATAAGTAAGCTTTGTTTCCTTTTCAACGCAAACAACATTACCGTTTGAGCTGTGGACTGCATCGTTAACTCTGTCAACGAGAATTTTGGTTTTTCCTGTTCCTTTGTGTCCGATAATAAGAGATATCATATTATCTCCTCCTATATTTTTATTATAAATACCGTCAAAATGACGGGCAAATGCCGTTTTTTTATTCGCCGAGCCTTTTAAGAAGCTCTGCCTGCTGTGCCTCATAACCGGGTTTTCCGAGAAGAGCAAACATATTTTTCTTATAGCTTTCAACACCCGGCTGGTTAAAGGGATTAACACCGAGAATATAGCCCGAAATTGCGCAGGCCTTTTCAAGGAAATAAACGAGATAGCCGAAATTGTAAGCATCCATACGCTCAAGCTCGATGCAAATATTTGGAACGCCGCCGTCAACATGGGCTAAAATCGTGCCCTCATAAGCCTTACGGTTAACAAAATCCATTGTTTTGCCTGCAAGGAAATTAAGACCGTCGGCATTGCGCTCATCCTCTTTAATTGTTACGCTGTGCTTCGGTTCTTTGAACATAACAGACGTTTCAAAAAGCAGACGCTCGCCGTCCTGAATATACTGACCCATTGAATGAAGATCTGTTGAGCAAACAACGGAAG
This sequence comes from Ruminococcaceae bacterium UBA7217, assembly GCA_002490425.1. Classification (GTDB taxonomy): domain Bacteria; phylum Bacillota; class Clostridia; order Oscillospirales; family Acutalibacteraceae; genus Fimenecus. Next base: position 13,210 of record DKTZ01000030.1, on the reverse strand, counting down.
CAGGGAAAATTCCCTTGCCGTCTTTGCCCTCAGACTCACCATAAAGCTGTTTAAACCATTCGTTCATCATAGTATAGTCAGGCTCGTAAGAAACCATAAGCTCAACTGCCTTGCCTTTCGAATAAAGGCAATTACGAAGAGCGGCATATTTGTAGCAGTCGTTAGTCTCAAGGCCGCAAACTGAGTATTTTTCTCTTGCGTCCGCAGCACCCTTCATCATTTCGTCAATGTCAATACCTGCAACGGCAATGGGAAGAAGTCCGACAGCCGTGAGAACGGAATATCTTCCGCCTACATTGTCGGGAACCACGAATGTTTCATAGCCGATTTCGTCGGAAAGCTCTTTTAAAGTGCCCTTGCACTTGTCTGTTGTAACATAAATTCTGCCTGCCGCTTCTTTTTCGCCGTATTTTTCAATAAGAAGCTCACGGAAAATTCTGAATGCAATTGCAGGCTCGGTTGTTGTGCCTGACTTAGAAATAACATTTATTGAAAAATCAGTATCCTTAACCAAATCAATCAATTCATAAAGCGAATTGCCGCTTATTGAGTTACCGCTGAAATAAATGTTGGGTGTGTCTTTATTTACAAGGTTGTAATTCTGAGATTTGCAGAATTCAATAGCCGCTCTTGCACCGAGGTAGCTGCCGCCGATGCCTATTACGACAAGCGCCTTTGAATCGCTCTGAATTTTCTTTGCCGCTTTTTTAATTCTTTCAAACTCTTCTTTATCGTAATTAACGGGTAAATCGACCCAACCTAAAAAGTCGTTTCCCTCACCGTTTTTATTTACAATTTTGTTGTGTGCGTCAAGAACTTTATCGGAAAAAGAATTAAGCTCTTCTGCACTGACAAATCCTTTAACATATTTGTCATTAAGTGTTAACGCCATTTAAACAGTCCTCCAAACCGGATTTTAAAACAGAATTTTAATTCTTGCAATTATTTTACCCCAAAATACGTAATTTTTCAATACATAATCAAAACTTTTTAGAAATTATTTCCTGACTGCGAATGATAACCATAATAAATGCATTAAATACCCGAAAGTCTTTCTTTCGACACCTTCCTCGCTGATAATCTGTGATTTTGCTATTTCTTTTCCGTCAATTTCATAGTAAATATAGCCGAGAGTCTGACCTTTTTCGACAGGCGCCTCAATGTCTACGCAAAGGTCAACACGCTGTGTAACCGTTGTTTCACTGCCCTTGGGCAGAAGAGAGCTTTCGGCAGGGACTACCGTCGGCACAATTACATTTTTTTTGCCGTGCAGAACATTTACATTTGTTATGAGCGATTCATCAAGCACGGGAGTGAATAAAGCATAATTTGCAAAGCCGTAATTGAGCAGTTTTTTTGCCTCCTCAAAACGGTGCTCACCTGTGTCTGCGCCCAAAATAACTGCACAAAGCTTTACTCCGTTTCGCTCTGCGGTTGCGCTTATGCAATGCCCTGCCTTTGAGGTTGTGCCCGTTTTAAGACCTGTTGCACCCTCGTAAAATCTTATCAGCTTATTTGTATTTACAAGTTGAGTTTCACCGCCGCGAAGAGAGTCCATCCAAATACAGGTATATTCCTTTACCTTTTCGTGTTTCATCAATTCACGGCTCATAAGAGCAATATCGAGCGCTGAGGAATAATGATTTTCGGCGGTGTCATCAAGTCCCGAACAGTTTTCAAAATTGGTGTTTTGAAGTCCAAGCTCCTTTGCACGTTCGTTCATCATTGCGACAAATGAAGTCTCATCCCCTGCTATTTTTTCGCCCAATGCCGTGCAGGCATCATTAGCGCTGGCAATAACCGTTGCCTTTAAAAGCTCGTTCACGGTCATAGTTTCATTTTCTTTAAGCCAAATCTGCGAACCGCCTTTTTTTGATGCGTTGGTGCTGGCGGTTACGGTGTCGTCAAGCGAAAGATTTCCGCTGTCAATCGCCTCAAAGCACAAAAGCAGTGTCATAATTTTTGTAATTGATGCGGGCGGCAGTTTTTCGTTTTCATTTTTTGCCAAAAGAATTTCGCCTGAATTTAAATCCATCAGCACGCACGCCTTTGCAGTCAGCGAATCTAAAAGTGCGTTATTTTCCTCACAAAATGCAGGAAGTACGCAAAATGCACATAAAAAAATGCTTAAAATAACAGATAAAAACTTTTTCATATATATCCCTCCGAAAAAATATATGAAAATCGGCAAATAGTATATGAAAAAATTTTTAAATATGTTAAAATACTTTCTAGGTGATCGTAATGAAGATATTTTTTCACACCTTAGGCTGTAAGGTAAATCAATATGAAACGCAGGAGATGCGTGAAAATGCCGTAAAAAACGGATATACGCTCACGGAAAACGAAGACGAGGCGGATATCTTTGTAATAAACTCCTGCACGGTTACAAGTGAGAGCGACAGAAAAACAAGGCAGTGCGTGCGTCACTTTAAATCGGCCCATCCAAATTGTGTTACGGTGCTTACGGGCTGTATGCCCCAATCCTTCCCCGAAATGGCGGAAAAGCTTTCTGAAGCGGATATTATTCTCGGCAACAAAAACAACAAAATGCTTGTCCCCTCCCTTAATGATTTTTTTGTTTCGCATAACAGAATACTGCATTTGAATCAGCACGAAAAAGGTGAAGATTTTCACAGCTCGGGCATTACAGATTTTGAAGAAAGAACGAGAGCAATTGTCAAAATTGAGGACGGCTGTGACCGCTTTTGCTCTTACTGTATTATTCCGAAAGCAAGAGGACGGGTTCGTTCAAGGGACATTGACAGTATAAAGCAAGAGGTTTTGAATTTAACTGAAAACGGATACACTGAAATTGTGCTTGTGGGCATTAACCTTTCGGCATACGGCAAGGGAACTGATTTAACACTTGCGGACGCAATTTTTGCTGTTGCTGAAAATGAAAAAGTCAAGAGAATAAGGCTCGGCTCGCTCGAACCCGACCACCTTACGGACGAACTGATTGGAAAGATGGCAAAATGCGAAAAGCTTTGCCCGCAGTTCCACATTTCGCTTCAAAGCGGCTGTGACAAAATTCTAAAAAAGATGAACAGGCATTACACGGCGTCGGAATATGAGCATCTTTGCTCCGTTTTAAGAGAGAAATTTGACAGTGCAACTCTTACAACGGACATTATGGTCGGATTTCCGGACGAAACTGATGAAGATTTTGAAGAGACAAGGAAATTTACCGAAAAAATCGGCTTTGAAAAGATACATATTTTCCCCTATTCGAGGCGGAGCGGTACGCCTGCCGACAAAATGGACGGGCAAATTGAAAAATCGGTTAAATCCGAAAGAGTATGCGCGCTTTCAAAAACCGCTGAGAAAATAAGAGAGCGTTTTTTTGAGGAGCAAAAAGACAAAATTCTTTCCGTTTTGGTTGAAGGAAAGCAAAAGGACAGCTTGTTATTCGGCTACACTGCCAATTACACTCCCGTAAAATTTGACGGCGAAGCGGAAATCGGCTCGATTGCCGACATCAAAATCACTTCATCCGAAAAAGACTTTTGCATCGGGACTAAAATGTAAAACAAATAGGATACACACTAAAAAAGTGCTAAATGCAACTCTCGGTTTACATTTAGCACTTAGTTATTGGTAGTCTTTCATACGTAAAAAATGTATTATAAATACAAACAGATATTCTGATTGGAGAACCATGTATGACATTAGGCGATAAATTATCAAAACTGCGAAAAGAAAACAACTATACTCAAGAACAGCTCGCAAGCGTTCTCGGAGTATCAAGGCAGTCAATCAGCAAGTGGGAAAGCAATATTGCATATCCCGAAACCGACAAGCTGATACGGATAAGCGAGTTATTTAACTGCACGCTTGACTATTTGCTTAAAGACGCAGAAAAAATAGCCCCCAACAATCAGTCAAATGAGAAAATTCATTCTTTTCCTAAGCGTCTGCGCGAAAGAAAAAGCGAAAAAACGGTATGCGGTATGCCGTTGTGGCATATCGGCAGGAACGCAAAAGGCTTTATTGCTGTCGGATTAAATGCCCACGGAGTGATTGCAGTCGGCTTAAAAGCAACTGGAATAGTTTCCCTCGGTATGCTGTCAGTAGGCGTGTTATCGTTTGGTATGTTTTCACTTGGCTTGCTTTCAATTGCCTTGTTTGCGTTCGGTATTCTGTCCGCAGGCTGTTTTTCGGTTGGTATATTTGCGACAGGCGCAATCAGTTTAGGTGTCATTTCTATCGGTGCAATAGCCATAGGCGATTTTTCTGTCGGAGCCTTAGCAGTCGGAAAGTATCTTGCACTCGGTGACAACGCAAGAGCAATGATTGCATTAGGCGATACAGAAGCTATCGGAAGCGTGTTTCAAAAAATCGGAGAGCTTTCCGAACAGGACATTACTTATGTCAAACAATTGCTTGACACATCTGTACCCGCTTATCTTTCCCCTGCAAAAGAAATAATTAAGCTGTTTTTATAGCAGGAGCGTGTATGCAAGGTTTAATAAGTTGAAAACTTTTATTGAAAAAAGCGGGCAGTTCAATTACTGTCCGCCTTATTTTTTAATTTGTTGAATACCAAACGCTGTTGGCGATATTTTCAGGCTTTACCGCAAATTTAAGTCTGAAAATTTTGCTTTTAAGGGAATTACCCTTTATCGCTACATCACAAAGAGATTTAACGGTAACGTCATTTTCTGTGCAGTCCTTATCGGCTTTAACCGTAATCACCTTTTCCTCATTCGGCAAAAGGTCGAAATAGTTATCGGAAAACGGCGTTTTAAAGTTTTCAATATCAACCGCTACACTGCGGCAGAAGGTATCCGCTGAAAGCTTAACCGTTAAAAGTCCGTTTTCATAGGAAACAGTCTTTTTTATATCCGCTTTTTTCAGTTTCAAATCCTTGTCGGGAACAAAAATCTTTGTGCGCTCCGAAATGCACTCCCCGTCCACAAAAAATTTAACATTAAGGTAAATGTCCTTCGGATTTGCATTGTGAAGATTGCCGTTGATAATAAGCTTGCTCGAAAGAGGCTGTAAAACAGCGCTCATTTCATTTTTAAATACCGTCTTGCCGTCCAAGGTGCAAAGAGAATATTTTACCGTTCCGTTTACAATATCCAATGAGTCATTTATACAGAAAATTGAAAATCCGTCCTTTTTGTCCTCAACCGATACGCAAACAGGCTCAAAGAAATGCTTTGCGCAGTACTGAAGCGGCTTCCATTTGCCTGTATAGTCAACTGATGACCACGATGGCGCGGGCCAGTTGTCATTATACTGCCAGAAAATCGAGCCGTTGCACCGCCCCCTGTTTCTTCTCCAATGCTCGGTAGCGTCCGCAATACATTCCTTTTGAATCAGCCCTGTTAAATAGACTAAATCTTCAAATTTTTCAGGCTCGTTGAATTTTTCATATAAATAAAAGAGCATTTTGGGATTTCCGCCCTTGCACTTTTGGTGAGCGTTAAAAATCTCTGTTTCGATACCGTAATCGCTCTCATCAGCAAAGGTACGGATTGCATCCATTGAGGGAAGCGACTCAAGACCGAATTCACTGCAAAAACGCGTCATACGCTTGCGGTAATAGTTTAAAGGCTTCAGTCCGTGCCAAACATTCCACATATGCGTGTCGCCGAATTCGTCGCCTGTTACGCCCTTTCTGCACTCCTCACCTATGGGAGAGGTTGGGATATAGGGAATATCGGTGTCGATTTTCTTAACCTCGTCAGCTAAAATCTCATAGAAAAACTTTTTGTACCATTTAACGATTTTCATAGTTTCAGGCATATAAGAGAACATTGCCTCAAGCTCGTTATTGCCGCAAAGAAGTGCCAAAGACGGGTGCGTTCTCATTCGCTTAACATTTTGACGTGCCTCGGCAAGACAATTTTCGAGAAAATCTTCTTCATAAAACGGGTACATAAGGCACGCATACATAAAATCCTGCCAAATAAGAATACCTTTTTCATCGCACTGCGAATAAAAATAATCACTGCCGTAATTTGCTCCGCCCCAAATACGCAATATATTGAAATTTGCCGAAACTGCGCTGTCAAGGTAATAGTCAACAGTTTCGTTTGTCGCTCTGCCTATGAGCGCGTCGGGGATTATGTAGTTAGCGCCTTTTGCAAAAATCGGCACACCGTTAAGCTCAATGCTGAAATTACCGCCGAATTCGTCCTTGTCACGGTTTAAGCGCACTGTGCGAAATCCGATTTTCTTTGTTACGGTTTCGCCGTCAAGGGTCGCCGTAACAGTATAAAGCGGTTGTTTTTCTTTACCCGAAAGTTCTCTTGTCCACCAAAGCGACGGAGCTTCAATAAGAACATCGCTGTCGCCTTTAAATTCAATTTTCTTGCCGTCGGGGCAGATTACCTTGCCCGTATATTCACCCTCGCCGTCTATGTCGGCGCTGATTTTAAGCGTAACAGTGCCGTTCTCGTGGATTTGGCGAATATCAAGATATTCTATTCTGCTGTCGAATGCAAAAATGCAAATGTCGCCGAGTATTCCCGAAAGAGGCGCAGAAATGCCCCAGTCCCAGCCGAAATGGCAATGGGGCTTACGGATATAGGCAATGCCGTCTGTTCCGTTGTTATTTTTGGGGAGCGGATTTTCCTTCTGCCTTTTCAAAGCATAATCAACAGGTGCCTTGAAAACGATTTTAAGCTCATTTTCGCCCTCGACCGCTGTTTCCTTTATGTCAAATTCGTATTTTATGTGGGCATTTTTGCCCTCGCCTATTTTTTTGCCGTTCAAAAAAACATCGCAAAGCGTATCAAGACATTCGCAGAAAAGCAAGACCTTTCTTTTGGACAACTCTTCCTTTGTTAATGTAAATGTGCGTGAATAAGACCAATCTTTTGTGCCTATCCACTGTACCTTTTCTTCGTTGTCCTTATAAAACGGGTCGGGAATTTCCCCTGCCGACAAAAGCTGTGTGTAATTGTCACACGGGACAGTTACTTCAATGCTTTTTCCCAAGCCCTCACAGGTCAAATTCCATTTACCGTTAAGATTAACTTTTTCCAAAAAAATCACCTCACATTTTATATTTTATTATATCAAGAATGATATGTTTTGTAAATATATATGAGAGGGAAAATGCAAATGATAAAGCAAGTATGCAGGCACAAAAAAAGGACAGCCGAGGTCGGCTGTCCCTGCACGGCGGGAGCAAGATTCTCGCCCTGCGCTTGTCACACCTGAAAAGGCGTGGGCACCAGGTGGATGCCGAATTAACGCTGTCTGAGCCGGCAAGCGAGTAATGGAGACGGGGCGAAGTTGACAGAGGGGTCATAAAGCTTATTTTTAAAGAAATTAACCCCTCAGTCTCGCTGACGCTCAACCGCTCCCCTTTCAGGGGAGCCGAGGGATCGGGCTGCCACAAAAAGGATTTAACTCCTCAGTCTTGCTAACACTCGACAGTTCCACTTTCAAGGGAGCCGAGAGGCTTTGTTAATCTCGACAGAGGGCATCGTCCCATACTTTATTTCAGCTTTTTTCTTATGTTTTGCAGTCTTGTGCGCACTGCCGAGGCGGAAATGCCGAATATTTTACCGATTTCGCCGCTTGAATACCCTTTTGCTTTTAAGTCTATAATCGTCTTTTCTTCGGGAGAGAGTGTGGCTAACAGTGAACGCATTACTACGGTATCTTCAAAATCTACAGAATAGAGAGCCGAAAGGTTTTCCGCCGACTCCTCAAGCGAAATGAAATTGCCCTTTTTTCGGTAATAATCCGTAAGCACGCTTTTTGCCACGGTAAAGACAAGCGCTTTGTAAGAGCGGACATTTTGCACTCCCGAAAGATATACCCACAGCTTTAAAAAGGTCTGCTGAGTTAAATCGTCAACCTCTCCCTGCGGCACACGCTTGCGAAAGTAAGACTTAACCGCTTTTTCTTTTTCACTGTAAATTATTTCAAATTCTTCCCTTGCGGTCAAGTCCTCACCCCACAGCCCAATTTTCGGCTTTACTTTCTCTTTTTCTTGCCCTTTGTGTTTATCTCATCGGATTCTGCAATTTTATTACTGATATGAGCATTGTTCTGAACATATCCCCATAGTTCTTTTCGACAGATTATCTTGTTGCCGGAGATAAAACGGATTTTCTTTTCACGGAGCATATCGGCCGTAACGCTGTCATCAATGTAAATTTTGTTGTCTGCTACTACGACCGTACCGATTTCGCACTCCTTTACGAAATTTGCGTCAATATACAGCTTATTTCCAGCAAATTTTGCTTTATTCATGTCGAAAGCCACCGAAATAACATCACCGTTCGCCTGAATAACATTGATATAAGAGCCTTTTTGAACAATGGCTGTACCGTTTACCATAAGGCCTATGTTCATTTCAGCAGGCAAATCATAAATAAGCGCAGAACCGTTAACCATATAGATTGCATCTTTTTTTGCGGTTTCTTTTGTCAAGTGTGCAGAGCCGTTTACCTGACCGATTTCAGTGCCTTTGGGGACTTTAATTGTGGAGGCGACACAGTCAAATTCGATTTCGGAAAGTGCTTCGATATACTCGTCATCACCGTCGGCGACCAAGACACACGCCACATCTGATATTGATTTGATATTGCGAAGCGCCTCGGGAGTGTAATTTGTCAAATCAAGCATCGCAACATCTTCAATCTTTTGTCTTTTGTCAGTATCGGCGTTTTCTTTTCTTTTCCAAAACATAGTGCAATTCTCCTTTTAATTTTGTTTTTCATACAGTAAGACGGGAGAAAAAAGAAAGTGTCTGTGAAAAATGTAGATTTTTTTCGTTTTTTCTACTTAATATGATGAAAACACCTCATCCACCGCCAAGGCGGTCCCCCTTCTCCTCAAGGAGAAGGCAAAATAAGGCTTCTCCCTCGGGAGAAGCTGTCACGAAGTGACTGATGAGGGGCGGAATGCAAAATTAAATTCCATACAATTTAACAATCCCTCAGTCTTTGATAAAGCAAAGACAGCTCCCTTTGCACAAGGGAGCCGAAATGGATATATTAAATTATTTCGCCGCCACCGAGAACGGTGTCGCCGTCATAAAGCACCACTGCCTGCCCTTTTGTGACTGCTCTTTGCGGCTCGTCAAATTTAACATTCAAAATTCCGTTGCTGTCTACAAAAGCGGTACATGGGCTTTCGGTATGCTTATAGCGTATTTTCGCCTTGCAGCGTACGGGTGCGAAAAAATCTTCGCCCGAAATAATATTTACATTCTCAGCCTTTAAGGTATCGGTAAATAAATCCTCATTGTCGCCGAGAACGACATTATTTGTTTCGGTGTTTATTTCACAGACAAACAGCGGCTTTGTGTAAGACACGCCCAGACCTTTCCTCTGACCGAGGGTGTAATGGATTATCCCTTTATTTTTGCCGAGAACCGTTCCGTCACGAAGGACGAAATTGCCCTGTGGGAAAGTTTTGCCGAGATAATTTTCGATAAATGAGGCATAGTCGCCGTTCGGCACAAAGCAAATATCCTGACTATCCGACTTGTGAGCGGTTACAAGACCGTTTTCCTCTGCAATTTTGCGGATTTCAGGCTTTGAAAAATCCCCCAGCGGCAGAATGAGCCTTGAAAGAATATCCTGCGTGAGCATATAAAGCACGTAGCTTTGGTCTTTTGACGCATCCTTTGCCTTTTTCAATACATATTTTCCCGTGTTTTCGTCAAGCTCCACCCTTGCGTAATGCCCTGTTGCAAGGTATTTGCAGTTCATTTCATCAGCTTTTTTCAGCATTTCGGAAAATTTAAGATTTTTATTGCAGAAAATGCATGGATTCGGCGTTTTTCCGAGAGTATAAGCCTTTACGAACTCTTCAACAACGAAAGTCTTAAATTCTTTTTGAAAATCAAATACGCTGAACGGAAAGCCGAGTGAATCGGCAATTTTCTTTGCATCGTCAATATCGCCCGAATTGTCCGAGAGCAAAGACATTGTTGCGCCGTAACATTCATATCCGTTATTATTTAAAAGAAAAGCGGCAACGGAAGAATCCACGCCGCCGCTCATTGCTATTAAAACCTTTGAATTATTCATAGCAGTCATACTATTCGCCCAATTCAATCATTTTGTCAATACATTTACGTGCCTTAAGAATTGTTTCTTCGTCAAGCGTTATCTCCTCGCCGCCTGTGCCCTTAACTGTATTGTAAACGTCCATTAAAGTTGTTGCCTTCATATTTGAGCAGATAAGGTCTTTTGAAAGCGGATAGAAATTTTTATCAGGACATTCATACTGCAAAAGCTCTGCAATACTGATTTCAGTGCCGATTATAAATTCCTTTGCTTGCGATTTTTCGGCAAAACTCATTATTCCTGAGGTAGAACCAACGTAATCTGCGTGCTTTACCACATCGGGAGTACATTCCGGGTGAACAAGGAAAAGCGCATTAGGATGCTCATTTTTAGCTCTTAAAACCTCTTCCTCGCTGATTTTAGCGTGCGTGGGGCAACCGCCTGAAAGAAGCTTGAAATTCTTTTCGGGAAGTTGTTTTCTGACATAATCGCCGAGGTTGCAATCGGGAATAAAGAGAATATTTTTCTCAGGCATTTTGGAAACAATCTCCACAGCCTGCGAGCTTGTAACGCAGACATCGCAAACCGTTTTAAGAGCCGCCGTGGTGTTTATGTAAGCCACTACGGCAAAATCGGGGTACATTTCCTTTACGGCGGAAATTGTAGCTTTATCCATTTGCTCTGCCATTGGGCAGCCCGCCGCACCGTTTGCAATGTAAACGGTCTTTTCGGGAGAAAGAATTTTTACGGTTTCAGCCATAAAACGAACGCCGCACATTATTACGGTTTTGGCGTCTGTGCTCTTCGCTTTAACGGAAAGAGCGTAGCTGTCGCCCGTGAAATCCGCAATCTCAATAATCTCTTTTGCAACATAGGAATGAGCCAAAATGCAAATATTTTTCTCTTTTTTAAGCCTTAAAATCTCGTCCTGAATTTCTTTAATAGTCATAATTATTCCTCAACGCCGTGCTCGTGCGCCTCATTAAAATGGAACTGAGCCTCATCATACTCAATGCCGTTTTTATCGTAATAATCACGAACTGCGGCTTTAATTGCCTGCTCCGCCAAAACAGAGCAGTGAATTTTTACTGCGGGGAGTCCGTCAAGAGCCTCAACAACCGCCTTGTTTGTAAGCTTTAAGGCCTCTGAAATGGGCTGACCCTTAATAAGGTCGGTTGCCATTGAAGATGTTGCAATTGCAGACGCACAGCCGTAAGTGTTAAATTTAACATCGGTAATAATATCATTGTCTATTTTAAGATACATTTTCATTATATCGCCGCATTTGGCATTGCCAACCTCACCTATGCCGTCTGCGTCTTCAATTTTACCTACATTGTGCGGATGCACAAAATGCTCCATTACTTTTTCTGAATATTCCATTATGCGTTACCTCTTTCTTTTTGTAATCTTTCCCACAAGGGTGACATATCACGAAGTCTTTTGATTATCGGGGGAACCTGTTCAATTATATAATCAGCCTGCTCTAATGTGTTATCTTCACAAAAGCTAAGTCTGAGTGAGCCGTGAGCAACCTCATGAGGCAGTCCTATTGACAAAAGAACGTGGCTCGGGTCAAGAGAGCCTGATGTGCACGCTGAGCCTGAGGAAGCCTGAATCCCAACCATATCAAGATATAAAAGAAGTGACTCGCCCTCAACGCCCTCAAAGCACATACTTACATTTCCGGGAAGTCTGTTCACACGGTCGCCGTTTACCCTACTGCACGGGATTTTAAGAAGCCCGTCGATAACCCTGTCACGGATTTCGCAAAGCTTTTTCTTATTTGCTTCAAGATTTTCCGCCGCCTCTTTAAGCGCCGCCGCCATTCCCACAACTCCGGGGACATTTTCCGTGCCTGCACGGCGGTTTCTTTCCTGTGCGCCGCCCTCAATCAAATTCGGAAGTCTTATTCCGTTTTTGCAGTATAGAGCGCCTACGCCCTTAGGACCGTGGAATTTATGGCTTGACAGAGAGAGCATATCGATATTATCCTTTTGAATATCAATCGGCAAGTGACCGACTGCCTGAACGGCATCTGTGTGGAAAAGAACGCCCTTTTCACGGCAAATTGCACCGATTTCACGAATTGGCTGAACAGAGCCTATTTCATTATTTGCGAACATAACAGTTACAAGAGCTGTGTCCTCACGGATTGCATTTTTTAGGTCATCAAGATGAATTATACCGTTTTCGTAAACGTCAAGAAGGGTTATTTCAAAGCCTCTTCTTTCAAGATATTTCAAGGTATGCAAAACAGCATGATGCTCAAACTTTGTGCTGATTATATGCTTTTTGCCTTTCTTCGCCATAAGCTCGGCAGTGCCTTTAATTGCCCAGTTGTCGCTCTCACTTCCGCCTGAGGTGAAATATATTTCATCTGCATTACAGTTAAGAATTTCCGCTATCTGCGCTCTTGCGTCACGCACGGCGTGGAATGCATCCTGCCCTACTGAATGAAGGCTTGAGGGATTACCGTATATTTCTTTATAGCACGGCATCATTGCATTAAGAGCCGTTTCTGAAATTTTAGTTGTTGCAGCGTTGTCTGCATAAACTTTCATAAGCACATCTCTTTCTGTTGACAAACATTTTCACAGTGTTTTACTATGAATTCTCAAATATCATACTACCCTACTATGAATTTGTCAATTATTATTTTAAAAAACATTAGTAAATTCAGGAAATTTTGTAAATACAGTAAAAGTATTGACAAATACGTGTATTTGTATTCGTCAGCAACCGCACCCGCAGCCGCACAAGCCCTTTTCTGCCTGCTTGTCCACAAGATACTGCAAGGTTATTGAATCGACAACCTCATTTACGGCGTCAAGTATTCTTTGCCAGATTTCAACGGTTATGCAGTCAGTGCAATGCTCGCAGGTGTTTTCATCGCTCTCAAGGCAAATTACAGGGGCAAGACTGCCCTCTGACACACGAAGAATTTCGCCAACAGTGTAATCCTTAGGTTCTCTCGTCAGGCGGTAGCCGCCCTGCGCCCCTCTTGTGCTTTCAACAAGTCTTTCTTTCGACAGCATTTTAATTATCTGCTCAAGGTATTTTTCACTTATATTCTGCCTTTGGGAAATGCTTTTTATTGAAATATATTCTCCGTTGCCGTTTACCGCAAGGTCAAGCATTAAACGGAGAGCATACCTGCCTTTTGTGGAAATTTTCATATTATTCAACTCTTTTTTGAAATAAAAAATTATATTTATATA
>DKTZ01000057.1:53514-53975 GCA_002490425.1 Ruminococcaceae bacterium UBA7217 | reverse complement strand
ATATTTTTGTAACAATTTTCACAAGAAAATTGGAATTTGTTTACAGTTTGTCTATTTTCAGGTCATTTCATTGTAATATATTGAGATTATACTCAAAACAATCTAAAACGAAAGGATAAAAAATATGAAAAAAGCAATATCTGCCGCAATTGCACTTTCTATGCTTTTAAGCTTTGCCTCCTGCGGTAGATCCCCTGAAAGCAGTAACAGCGAACAAAAAATCAAAGGAGTTAAAATCAACTTAAGCGACAGCAGCATTACCGTGAACGGAGCTCCTGTAACGTCAAACGAAAACGACACGGGTAAAACGGTATTTAACTTAAACGCAGGCGGCAATACCTACACGGTATTTTAATATATAACCCCCCAAACACATAAACAGAGCACATTTTGTGCCCTGTTTATGTGTTTTATTCGGTTTTATCATTTGCATTTTCTCGGACAGCCGAGTCGGCTGTCCC
>DKTZ01000057.1:0-53218 GCA_002490425.1 Ruminococcaceae bacterium UBA7217 | reverse complement strand
CAGCCGAGTCGGCTGTCCCTACAAGTTGTGGAGCACAAATGGTGATAGCAGAAAAAGCGGCGGGAGCAAGCCCTCGCCCTACAAATTATATTTTCAAATTTACTGTTTTTTAATTTGTTTCAAAAAGACAAGAACGGCGGCGGTCAAGGCAACTGCGCTGTAGCCTATTACCCAATAAATATGCGGGAAAATATCGCTGTAATTTCCGTTTAAGACTGCTTTTTCCATTTCAACTGCGTGAACAAACGGAAGTAAATCCGCAATTTTCTTGAATGTACCGCCCACAAGCGATAAATCGAACCATGCACCCGAAAGCCATGCGGTAATATTGGTTACAAGAGCGCCGCAAACTCCGCCGACCTGCTTTGAATTAAATACACTTCCGCAAAGAAGCCCTAACGCTATAAAGAAAAGCGAAATAGGCAATACAAACAAAAGGCAGTACAAAATCCGCACCGTCACGGGAAGTCCCAAGCAAATTGCCACAATAAAGCAAACAGCACTTTGAAGTACAGCTATGGGCAGAATCGGCAGCATATATCCTAATATGAAATCGGACGCAGTAAGCGGTGTGAAGTAAAGGCGCTGAAACATTGCGCTTTCCCTGTCCTTTGCTATAAGCACAGCGGAAAACAGCGTCATAAACGAAAGTCCGAAAACCGCGATTCCTGGGGTTAGATTTTCTATTTGGAATATATCCACAGGCACATTTGCCTGAATTGCGGAAAGAAGCAAAATCAGAACATAGGGAAGGATGATTCCAAAAGCCACGTAAAGAGGGTCACGGAGTATCTCTCCTTTGCGGTTCTTTTTGAAAATGCAAGCAGTTTCATTATATCTCCCCCTTTACTGTTTTGAGAAAAGCGTCCACAAGACAGATTGTACCCGTTTTTTCATTCAGCTCCTCTGGTGTTCCGACTGAGAGCAGTTTGCCGTCCTTCATAATACCTACACGGTCTGAAAGAGCCTCGGCTTCTTCCATATAGTGTGTTGTCAAAATAACGGTGGTCTTACCCTTAAGTTCTCTAATCAAATCCCAAAGCTCGCTTCTTGCAATGACATCAAGTCCCAATGTTGGCTCGTCAAGAAAGAGAATCTGAGGTTCGCTCACAAGCGCCATAGCAATGCTCAGCCTCCTCTTCCAGCCGCCCGAAAGCTTGCCTGCCTTTTTCTTTAGAATCCCGTTAAGCTCAAATTTTTCGGCAAGCTCGGCAGTTTTGTCGCTGCTTTTTTCTTTAGAAAATCCGTGCACTCCGCACATAAGCTCCAAATTTTCCTTAACAGTCAAATTGGGAGCAACCGCCGTTTCCTGCGGCGAAACGCCTATTATGCTTTTAACTGCCGAAGAATCGGAAATAATGCTTTTGCCGTTTAAGTAAGCCTCACCCGAAGTCGGTTTTGAAAGACAGGAAAGCATTTTAACGGTTGTTGTTTTGCCTGCGCCGTTAACGCCGAGGAGTGAGAAAAGCTCGCCTTGCTCTACGGTTAAATCAAGGGCGTTTACAGCAATCAAATCCTTGTATTTTTTAGTAAGCTTTACTGCTTTTATTGCTTCCATCTATTCTTTCCCCTTTTGTAAATATCGGTGTTTAAGCCCTGTAAAAATGTCTGTCAGAGTTTCGCTTACAAGCGTGTCAGACCATTCAAGGTAAGACGTGGCAATCATTGTGGCAATTCCGTGGACGTAAATCCACATTTCAAGGTGGAACATATAAGCCTCATCTTCGCTTATCCCTAATTTCTCCATAATTAAATCGGTAAACTGCCGAACATCTTCTCTGTTTTCTTCAATTTTTTCATTTCTTCTGTCACGCATAAAAAGCAGCTTAAAAAGCTCCTTTTCCTCTTTGGCAAAACGGATATACGCCATACCTGCGGATTTATACGTCGGGTATTCTCCTTTTGAAACACTGTCCTGCAAATAGCTTTGATATAGATTCTGTGCGGCGGAGAAAACCGCCTGCTGTAATTCGTCCATATTTTTAAACAGCCCGAAAATAGGCTTAACCGAACAGCCGAGTTCTTCTGCCAGCGCCCGTGCAGTAAGGGCGGACATACCGTTTTTGCGTACTAAATTTAATGCGGCACTGATTATTTCATCTTTTGTGAATTTGAATTTCGGGGGCATTTTTCTCACCTTGTTTTTACAGTAACTGTTGTTGCGCAACTTATATTACCTATAATAGTACAAATAAATTGCAATGTCAAGAGAATAATATATAACTTATGAACGGGATTTAGAATGATATTCACATAAACAGAAAAAATGTTCATTTGCTAAGATTTATATGATAAAAGTTTTTACCGTTCTTTTTTCGAAACAGGATACCTCCGTTAGCAATTATTACCTTATTTGATTTTTCATTGTCAACATTTGCTCCTATTTGCAATTGTTCAATACCCAGTTCTTTTGACTCGTCTTTAAGCATTGCCAAAATAGCATTTCCGTACCCTTTTCCCCGTTGAGATTCGGCAACAGCGTAACCTATATGACCGCTTGTTTCTTTTAAAGCATCATTCAAGCAGTGTCTGATTCGTCCATAACCTACCGGAACTGTATCATCAAATAACCAATATGATGATTGCGGAACCATCCAATCTTCGAGTTTTCCATTATCAACTTCATATTCATTTTGAAGCCATATTTTAAATTCTTCATAATCCATACCGTTTACTTTATTATGAAATCCGTTATCATTCAGCGCAATTTCTTGCAACATTAAAAAAATATCCTTGCCATCGGAAAAGTGCAACTTCTTTAAGTATAGCATAATATTTCCTCCAAACATTATAAAATCTTTTTAAACAAAATTAACATAAAAGCAGCCAAAAACAACTTCTCGGCTGCTTAATATACTTCTTTACCACTGTTAGATAACATCTTTTAGTTATAATGAAGGATTAAACTTTAAATATAACTATTCCATTGCGTCGGTGGCTTCAAGAATTGAAAGTTTTAACGCTTTGTTTCGCACCTTTTGGGCATTTTGGCGGAGAATATTTACATCGTCAGTCTTAAATGCCTTATATACTGCGCTCTTTTTTGTATTGTTGCCGTTGTATTTTATAAGGCAGTCAAGCACTCTTTCACGGGCAGTCTTATTTTTCTTTGCGGTAACGCCCGTTAATATAATTTCAATTTTGTCCTCAACGCTGACACTTGCAAGGAAGATTTCGCCGTTTTGAACAGCACTTGAAACGGTATTTCCGTTAACTGATACCTCTGCCTTTTCAAATGTTTCAATATCCTTAAACTTAAATGTATAATTGCGTTTTTCGGGGATTGAAGAAATCTGCTTTCCGCCCGATACGCTGATTTTAAGGGTATTATCATTTTCATTTACGAGAATATCGGTAACTGAGAAATCGCCGTTTTCAAATCCGAGCGTTTCACCGTCATCCTCATAAAGTTTAAATTCGCCGTTGCCTCTGTAAATATCAAACGAAAGATTTTCAGGGTTGCGACAAGAATTTCCAGTATCCTCTGACATAGGAATAACAGCACCCTCTTTTGCCAATACGGGAATTGTGTTAATAGGACTAGTAACGGTTACGGTTTGACCGCCCTTGTAAATTCTGCCGTCAAAAATATTAGTCCAACGCCCTTTGGGCAACCAAACTTTTGTAAATGCAGTTTTTGTGTGCTTATTAAGCTTTGTTGTGACAGGGCAAACAAGAAGTTCTGAGCCGAACATATACTCGTTTTTAACGGAATATGCGTTTTTATCTTCGGGATATGTAAAATACATCGGCTCGCAAAGCGCTCTGCCGTCATTAAACGAGCGGTAATTCATTGAATAGATATACGGAATGAGCTTATGACGCAGACGCAAAAATTCAACACCTATTGTTTCGGCTTCCCATGAGAAATTCCACGGCTCTTTGCCGAGTAAATCGTTACTTGTTGAATGAAGACGGATTATAGGAGAGAAAACTCCGAGCTGAAGCCAGCGGATATAAAGCTCATCATCGTGTGCACCCATATGATGTCCGCCGATGTCGTGACTCCACCAAGTGTAGCCGCAGTTTGCCGCATTTGCAGTAAAATACGGCTGAAAATCAAGCACGGACCAATTGATTGCGGTATCACCCGAAAATCCCAACGGATAACGGTGCGAGCCAAGACCTGCATAACGGGAGAGAATAAGCGGACGCTTGCCGTCACGGCAACTGTCGAGGTAATGGTAATGGTTCAAAAGCCAAAGCGGGTCAAGACCTGCGCTTTTACTCTTTGTGCCCTGCTGCCAGTCTATCCACCAAAAGTCAACGCCCTGATTCTCATAAGGGTGATGAAGAACATCAAAATATGCGTTAATAAACGTGCTGTCGGTAAGGTCAAACTCAACAGGCATTTGAGCGGACTCGTCCTGTCCTACCGCTTCGCACATTTCGCCGTACATATCGTCAAAGGGGCGAACTCCGTCCGCAGGATGTAAATTAAGCGTTACCTTTAAATCTCTTTCGTGAAGTCCTTTAAGAAATCCTTTGTAATCGGGGAAAAGGTCGGTATTCCAGCTGTAACCCGTCCATCCGCCTTTCCAGATAAGACCCTGCTTACCCTTGTAATTGAATTTTTCTTCGACATTTACCCAATGCCAGTCCATATCAACTGTTGCAACAGTTAAAGGAATTTCACGGCGGATAAATTCGTCCATTAAATCCTCATATTCCTTTTGGGTATATGCACGATATCTGCTCCACCAGTTGCCGAGAGCAAAACGGGGAATCAGCGGTGCTTTACCGGTAATCCCGTAAAACGCATTAAGACAGCCGACATTGTCTTTACCGTAGGCAAAAACGTATTTGTCTGACGAGCCTTTTTTACGGTTTTCGAGCTTGCCGTCCTCCCTTAAAAGAAGGGTTTTGCTGTCGTCCATCACGGTTACACCGTTCTGCGACAAAACTCCGTCCTTCAGAGGAACTGCGCCGAAGGTCTGGTCAAGAGTTCGTGTTGTACCTTTCATATTAAGGTCACGGTCATACTTTTGCTTTACACCGTCAATTACGGCATAGAGAAACTTTCCGCTCTTGGTGTTAACGGCAAAGGTTGCTTTATCTGTAATAATGTTTAAAAAACTCCCCTGCTTTTCAGTCTTAAAATTAACTTTTTCGCCGTTTCTGTACCAAACGGTCTGCGAGGGCAAATCTGTAAAACCGCCTTTTTCAATCCTTATGAGTATATCGCTCAAAACGGTTATTCGGACATTATTCTCGGTTATTATATTGCTTTCATCTGCTTTTCCGTGGGTCTTTGCAAGAAGTCTTTCGTGTAAATTTCCCATTATGCTCTCCCCGTTTCATCATATTTTAATGCTTTTGAAAGTATTTTTAAATTTGAAATATTTTCGGAAAACTCAATTTTTTGCCCTAACAGTGAATTTGCATAATCGCTGTTAAACACAGAGCCTAAAAGCTCACCGTTTTTATAAAGCTTTATAAGAGAACTCGGCTCACAGACAACAGTTATTCTGTCGCCTGCCGATATTTCAGCTTCAAGCTTTGATTTCTTTCCACAAAGGCTCAAAAGTAAACCGCCGTCATAAGCCTTTAAGGACAACCCGTCAGTTTTTATATAGCAGTCGTTTTCATCGGTATTTTCGATTGTAAATGATACGGTAAAGTCCCTGCCGTTCGGAATTATATTTTCACTGCAAACGAAATCGGTGTAATTCACCGCATTTATTTCGCCGTCTGCCATATCGCCGAACATATTTTTAGCAGTAAATGAAACGTATGCCTTGTCTGTTTTCTCGGCAAAGGTCACCTTAAGCGTGCTGTAATCGTCAAGCAAATCAAGAGATTTAATTTTTTTATCAGACGAAACCATACCTTGTGAAAGATAAATTCTGTCATCAAAGAACAGTAAAAGCTCGGTTGCTGAATCAAATCTGCCGTAAATAAGCGACGGTGTTTTTTCTTTTTCGGAGGTGAATTTCATTATTATTACTTCGCCGGGGTTAAGCTTTACGGTAAACGAATCTCCGTAGGAATAATTTTCACTGTCGCACTTTTCGGTATACGGGTAAATATTTGCACGGCGCATTTCGCCCGAGAATTCAGCACAGCCCATATTTTTATTAAGATTAAAGGTAAATTCCTGCTCCTTTGACGATGGGTTGCGAAGAGATACAATTCCCGCGCTGTCTCCCCAAGCGCTGTACCCGTAAACTCCGCCTTTCTCAGGGTCTGAGCCTATAAAAACAGAATTTTTAAGTATTTCCGCATTGTTCTTTATAAAGCGGAAAACATCAGCGTTTATCCGCCATTTTGACGCAGAAAGCATATTGTAAGAATAATACAGCTCCCAGAAAAATGTTCCCCTTGTTGCCATCATAAACAGATACTTTCTGTATTCACTGTCAGTCATCGACACTTTTGCGGTATTTCCGTAAATCGGGTCGTGATTGTAAAGGTACTCAGGCGGAACCTGATATTTACGCCTTATGAAAAAGTCGTAATATCTGCTGTCACGGTATGAGAGCATCCTGTCAACATCTGCCGAGAGCAGCTTTTCGCCTGTTTTTGTCTTTTCAAGAAATCCCACATCGTTGCTGTTTTGAATCCAGAGAGACTCATTCCACTGAAGGAAAAAGGGACTTGCATTGCAGTAGCTTGTCTGATTTATCCACAAATTTTTGCCTTTAGTTTCACGGTGAATATGCATTTTACGGAAAATGTCAATCCAATTCTCCCACATCTCCGTATATTCATACATATCGTTAAATCCGCCCGTTATGTGCCCATGCTTTTTAGACGGACATGCTTTCAGCAAAAATCCGTCAAGCTTCCAATAATTTATGTCAAACCTGTCCATCATATCAATAAAATACTCAGTAATATTTTTTATATATCGAAAATCTGCAACACAGACGTCATTTGATGCTTTATTATAACCGCCCTTGCCTGCCTTTTCCATATTTTTGGCAAAGGTTTTTGTCAGACTGTTGTATCCGCCTCTGGGACCTATCCACATTCCGAAATTTGAAGAAAATTTCTTAACAAGGTCGCACGGTTTGGTGAATTCGTTCGGAAACTTTGAATTAAAATTCCAAAAATCACCCTTATAATCAGAAAATCCGTCATCAACCACGAAAGAATCAACGGGCGGAATAAGCGCTTTAGAAAGACCGTCCTCAATCTCGTAAAAGGATTTCAAAATATTATCTTCGGTAATATCCAGCATATGGTCATACCATGAATTATACTGAAATCTCGGTTTAATTTTTCTTGCAACGGAGCGTATATACTTTAAAAACTCACGTCTGACAGTATCATAATCCGTGCCTGACGCTGCGCCTGAAACAGTACTCCATGTGCGGTAGGTTGTTCCGCAGCTTAAATTCAGTTTATCAAAACGCTTACCGCTGAAATAACGTATGTACGCCGTATCGCCCGAAATATTTGTGTCAGCCAGCGGGAAAGTGCTTGCAAAAAACAAACCGTTTAAATAAACAGGCTGACCGAGCGAGCTGTGATATTTGCTCAGATATGCTTTATCAACCTCACCTATGCACCAAGCGTTTTCAGCATTTTTAAAGCAGAGATGCTCACAGTCTATCGAGTCGATAACAATATTTTCCTGAAAACGCTCGTCAACTACCATTTCAATATATTTGGAAATATAGGGACTGCTTTCTGCTACCTCATAATTTACAACAAACGTTATTCTTGCCCCCGAAAAAGCATAGGGCTTAAAAATAAATTCAACCCTGTTTTTAAATATATTTACATTATCAAGAGCCAGCTCGTTTGAAGATAAATACTCGGTTTTATCCCGAAATCTGCCCTTTATTTTAAAGCCGATAAAAAATTCCGCAGAAAAGCTTGAAAGAACGAGCGTTTCTGTGCCCGAGGCACGCTTATTCACTATTTCTTCG
Source organism: Ruminococcaceae bacterium UBA7217 (assembly GCA_002490425.1). Taxonomy (GTDB): domain Bacteria; phylum Bacillota; class Clostridia; order Oscillospirales; family Acutalibacteraceae; genus Fimenecus. The sequence continues at coordinate 45,341 of DKTZ01000057.1, read as the reverse complement.
GTACGAAGCTTATCATTTAAAGAAGAAAATCTACGCTCAATGAAATCGTTACCGATTACTATTTTATCGTCACGGGAATACGCATAAACATTTGCCATATCAATTGTTCTCCTTTTTAAAAAGTACTTTCTCAATTGCACAAACAGCATCGCAGATAATTTTAAGACAAGGTCTTTTTAAATAGAACTCAGGTGTTCTCGGCTCGGGCTTTTCGTTGAAATTTACCTCTTTAAGTCCAAGCAAATCCTTACATATAACAGAATTATGTTTTTTTCTGAATTCTTCAGTTATTTCTCTGACTGTTTCATAGACCTTTGCTTTGTCATAGTCCGGTTTTGCAAGTCCTACAAGCATGGCGGCTCCTGAAATTGCACCGCAGACTTCTCTCATTCTGCCGACTCCTCCGCCGAGCCCTATTGATATTCTTGCAGCCTGCTCTTCCGTCAGACCTAAATCCACTGCGAAAGTACAAAACACCGCCTGCGAGCAGTTATAACCGCTCCTAAACAACGCCTCGGCACGCTCTGTATATTTAGACATAGGCAAAACTCCTTACAAATTTGTATTACAATTCTAACATAGTTAGAGAAAACTTGCAACAACAAAAAAAGCAGCGGATAAACCGCTGTTAATCTACAAAATAATCTTCATATCTTCTCTCTGCTCGCATTTCGTCAATACTCGGAAGTAAAAATTTTTCTCCGAGCGAATAAGCAACCTTAGCGGCAACCTTATTATAGCCGTCATTATTGTTACCGTCTTTTGACGCACGCATAATTGTACCGTTGTCTGACACTTCGCAAACATACATCAGTTCGTCAGATGTTGTAATCAAATTGCCGTTTGAATCCCTTTGACCGGAAAACTCAAGAACCGTCGCACCGGGAGTAGAGGAATTTTTCTTAATAAAAGCAATTAAATTTGCTTTATTGCTTCCGTATTTTTCTGCAACTCGGCAAATGTATTTATTGTCAGAATTTTCGGAAATATATGTAACAACCTTACCGTTGTTTTCAGGAGGCGTTTTTAATGTTGTTTTAGCCTCTGTCGGCAAAGATGCAGAAACAGTACTACTCTCCTGTGATATTTCGTTGCCTTCTTCTGTATAATAAGAGGAGCTTTCAGGTGTCACAGTAGACAGTTCGACTATACTTTTCTTTTTACATGATGCAAATGTGCAAAGAATAATAAAAGCAGCCAGAATAACGGCAATTATCTTTTTCATAATATAATAAACACAGTACTTAATTTAAAATAAAAAAGAACTGTTCCTTTCACAAAAAAATCGACTGTATAAAAATAAGTCCCACCCAAAAATGAGTGGGAAAAATTTTAAGTAAGACTTAGCCACCGATAATACCACCGATAAGACCTTTAATTGTTTCAATGATTGATGTAAGATCAATGTCACCAACAAGGCCCTTAATTGTATCAATAATAGGCTGTAAGATTCCCATAATCTGATCCATTATTATTTTCACTCCTTTCCCTTTTCTATTTATGTACATATTAGCATTTAATAGATAATTTGTCAATATTTTTTTGTAAAAAAAATAAGACACTCCGTGCGGAGTGTCTTGGTTTCGTTTGTTCTTAAATTACTTAAGAGTAACCTTTGCGCCAACTTCTTCAAGCTTTGCTTTTGCAGCTTCAGCGTCATCCTTGGGCATTGCTTCCTTAATCTTTGAGGGAGCGCCGTCAACAAGAGCCTTTGCTTCAGCAAGACCAAGACCTGTGATTTCACGAACAGCCTTGATAACCTTAATCTTCTCTGAGCCGATTTCTGTAAGCTCAACGTCGAACTCTGTCTTCTCTTCCTCGGCTGCTGCTGCGCCTGCTGCGGGAGCTGCAACTGCAACTGCTGCTGCGGCTGAAACGCCGAATTCATCTTCTACTGCGTGTACGAGCTCTGAAAGCTCAAGAACTGTAAGAGCTTTGATTTCTTCAATCATTGCTGCGATTTTTTCTGATGCCATGGTATTTTACCTCCAAAAATTATTGTAATAAAATTCAAAATTATTCAGCTGCGGGAGCCGGTTCGCCGTCTTTGTCAACAATAGCCTGAATAGCTCTTGCGAAAGCGGCAATAGGTGCATTGAATGCATTGCAAACAGTAGCAAGCAAAATCTCTCTTGAAGGAAGCTTTGCAAGACTGTCAATCATTTCAAGGCTGATAACCTCACCGTCAAGATAACCTGTCTTGATGCTGAAGGTTGAATCTTTTGCAGACGCATACTTATTAAGAATACGTGCTGCTGCTACGTGGTCTTCCTTACTTGTAGCGATAGCAGTTGTGCCTTCAAGTACAGATGACATACCGTCAAGAGAAGTGTCCTCAATAGCACGTTTAAGAAGTGTGTTCTTAACAACTGAATACTCAACGCCTGCTTCACGAAGCTCCTTACGAAGCTGTGTGTCGGTAGCAACGCTGATACCCTTGTAATCAACAACTACACCTGCAACAGAAGCGTCAATTCTCTCTTTAAGAGAAGCAACCTGCTGCTTTTTGATTTCTAAAACTTTCTCACTTGGCAAACGAATTCACCTCCTATTAAAATGTTACGCTTGCTTTATGAGATAAAAAACCTCTCTGCCGCAAAGACAGAGAGGCATAAAACTTTAATGCAAAAAGTTCGTTCCTCGGCAGGCAGGGTAAAACCTTTACGCAAACGCACCTACTGTCTTCGGCAAGCGAATACTATATTAACATACAAACTAACGTATGTCAATAACAAATTTAATTATTCAGCAACTGCTGTTGCAACAAATTTATTCGGGTTAATTTTAATGCCGGGGCCCATTGTTGTTGCTACTGCGCAAGACTTAATGTACTGACCCTTTGTTGCTGCCGGCTTTGCCTTAACGATTGCGTCCATAAGAGTGTCAAGGTTCTCTTTGAGCTTGTCAGCACCGAAAGAAGCCTTGCCGATGGGGCAGTGAATGATGTTTGTCTTATCAAGACGGTACTCAATTTTACCTGCCTTAGCCTCAGTTACAGCTTTAGCAACATCAGGAGTAACGGTACCTGCTTTCGGTGAAGGCATTAAGCCACGGGGACCGAGAACCTTACCGAGACGGCCAACAAGACCCATCATATCTGGAGAAGCAATACAAACATCAAAGTCCATAAAGCCGCCCTGAATTTTTTCCATAAGGTCTTCAGCACCGACATATTCAGCGCCTGCTGCCAAAGCAGCGTCAACCTTGTCGCCCTTTGCAAATACTGCAACGCGAACCTTTTTACCTGTTCCGTTGGGAAGAACAACAGCGCCTCTGACCTGCTGGTCAGCATGACGTGAGTCAACACCCAAACGAACGTGAATTTCTACTGTTTCATCAAATTTTGCTGTTGCTGTCTTAACTGCAATGTCAAGTGCCTCAGCAGTGTCATAAAGTTTTGCTTTGTCAATGAGCTTTGCGCTCTCAACATATTTTTTTCCGTGTTTCATAATTCAATTCCTCCAAAAAAGTGGTTAATCGGATCTGATTTTTCCTCCCACAAGGAGATCAGTCAACTACGGTAATACCCATTGAGCGGGCAGTACCTGCAATCATACTCATAGCTGATTCAATAGAAGCAGCGTTAAGGTCGGGCATTTTCTGCTCGGCAATCTTCTGAACCTGCTCTTTTGTTATTGAAGCAACCTTTGTCTTGTTGGGAACACCCGAACCACTCTCAATTCCGCATGCCTTTTTAATAAGAACTGCTGCGGGGGGAGTTTTTGTTACGAATGTAAACGTATGGTCTGCATAAACAGTGATAACAACAGGGATAATAAGACCCATGTCGTTCTTTGTGCGCTCATTGAATTCCTTTGTGAACGCCATAATGTTAACGCCGTGCTGACCGAGAGCCGGTCCTACGGGCGGTGCCGGTGTTGCTTTGCCGGCAGGGATTTGAAGCTTAATAAAGCCTGTTACTTTCTGAGCCATTTTAGCACCTCCAAAATTCGTGGTATGGCGAAACGGAAGCTCGTGCCGTTTCTCCCACGACGCTCCGAAGAAGCGTCATAAAAAGCGTATTAACGCTGATTACCAAATTAATTATTCTTGTTCTGTTTTTTCCACCTGGTCAAGCTCAAGCTCAACGGGAGTTTCACGGCCGAGCATTGAAATTACAACGCAAACAGAGCCTGCGTCTGCATCAAGCTCACGGACAACGCCGACAACGCCTTCAAATGCGCCGTCGATGATTGTAACCATATCGCCGACCTCATAGTCAATCTTGATAACCTTTTTCTCAACGCCCATTGCATAAACCTCTTCCTCAGTAAGAGGTATCGGTTTACTTTCAGGACCTACAAAGCCTGTTACGCCACGTGTATTGCGGATAACATACCAAGTGTCGTCAGTCATTTCAAGCTCGCCTGTATCTTCATTTTCAAATACGGCAACCTTGACCATAACATAACCGGGAAAAACTTTTCTTTCAACTTCTTTTTTCTGCTCGTCCTTAACCTCGGTAACAGTTTCCATAGGAATGTTAACATCAAGGATAAGGTCATGCATCTTTCGGTTTTCAACAACCTTTTCGATGTTTGTCGCAACCTTGTTTTCGTAACCGGAATAGGTATGAACAACAAACCATCTGGAGAGTTCAGCCATTCTTGTCCCCTCCGTTTAGCCCATAATGAACGGGAAAATCATACTTGCGGTATCTGCCGCCGCCTTAGCCTTATGGTCTGATGCAAGACCTACAAGAGCGTCGATAGCAGCTGTTATACCTGTGTCAAAAGCGAATATGACAAGTCCCACAATTGCGACTACGGCGATAACAACAAGCGAACTGTTAAGAACAGTTTTGCCTGAGGGCCATGTGATTTTTTTACATTCGCCCTTGAAGTTTTTGAAGAATTCTTTAATTGCCTTGCCCGCTCTTTTAAAGGGATTGCCCTTCTTTACTTTAGGCTTGTCGGCAGTTTTGTTCTTCTTTACTTCGGAAGCGGCGTTTTCTTTTTTGTCAGCCATTTTTTGTTACCTCCGATTACTTTGTTTCTCTGTGGAGAGTGTGTTTCTTGCAGAATCTGCAATACTTGTTCATTTCCATTCTGTCGGGAGTGTTCTTTTTGTTTTTCATTGTGTCATAATTGCGCTGTTTGCACTCCGTACAAGCCAATGTGATTTTTACTCTCATTTTTTCGGCACCTCCGTTAATTCATCGCAAATTTCAGCGATATAAGCCTGCCTCAAAAAGGGCACAAAAATAAAGCCCTCCTTTTCGAGGTAGTGGTATTGTATCACAGTGAAAATCAATTGTCAAGATTAAATACAATTATTTTTTCTCAAAGCATAAGCTTTTATTGACGTGAAATATATAATATGGTATAATTTCTAAAACTGTTCAATATTTAATATGTATACATAAAATCATTGAAAAAGGTGATAAAATGTCGCACAGTATTATTGATTATGTTCTTTTTAACGCCAATAAGGATTTTGGCGAAATTCCCTTCAATAAAATTGACGCTTTGATTTTTGCACAGCTTTCATATCTGAATTACACAGGTATTGTTGAAGACACCCGTTCCGAGTCAAAGGGCGTTTATTTGCACGAAATCGCCGAGCACGAAAAATTCCCCGAAATTTTCACGCTTCCACGCTCTGCCGAAAACAATACAAAGCTTTTTAATGCCGTTGCATATTCAAAAAGATACGGCAAAGTTAAAGCAAAATTTTATGAAGATATTGCTGAAAAAGACAGTGACACTCAGTTCTGCGGAGTTGTATTTGTTCTGCCTAAAAATCTTAATGTAATTTCGTTCAGAGGCACGGACTCAACAATACTCGGCTGGAAAGAAAACTGCAATATGCTGTATAAATACCCCGTAAGCTCTCAGGAAATTTCGGTAGCTTATGTTGACAAGGTAATCCCCCGCCTTAGAGGTGAGGTTATTGTTACAGGTCATTCCAAGGGCGGTAACCTTGCTATTTATTCAAGTGTTTACTGTAAAAATGAAAGTAAAAAGAAAATTAAGCGTGTAATTTCCTTTGACAGCCCCGGTTTTACGGAAGAGTTTGTAAACGATGAGGCTTACATAAATACACTTCCCAAAATTTCAAAATTCGTTCCCGAAGAGTCGATGATAGGTATGCTTTTGACCGACAAATCAAAGGTTCAGATTGTTAAAAGCGACGGAATTGGCTTTTATCAGCACGACCCGTTTATGTGGCAGATTGAGGGTACAGACTTTGTACCGGGTACAAAAATCGTTATGCGTGCAAAGATTATTGACACAACCTTTAACGAATGGGTATTCGGCTTTGCACCTGAACAAAGGGAGCAGTTTCTTGAAGGAATGTTCCTGCTTGTCGAGAAAACAAACGAAGCGAACTCGCCTACATTCAGGCAGTGGATGGAAAATCTGCTCACTAATATCCCCCTTGCTCTTGACGCTGTAAAAGGCCTTTCCCCGCAGGACAGAGCGCTGTCCGCAAAGGTTATAAAACAGTTTTTCACATCAATGGGCTCAAGCGTTGTCGCTAACCAAAAAAACTATTTCAGCGAGCGTATTAAAAAGTTGCCGATAATCAAAGGTAACTTTTAATATAACGTCAGTTCGAAACCATCCTGACGTAAAATAAAACTACGGTGTGATAAAAATGAATCAAAAAACCTTATTTGTTGTGAAAGCGGCGGTTATTGCTGCACTGTATGCTGCCCTGACCGCTGCCTCATCAATGTTCGGACTTGCTTACGGGCAAATTCAGTTCAGAGTGTCCGAAGCGCTTTGCGTGCTTTGTGCATTTACCCCTGCGGCAATTCCGGGTCTTACAGTCGGGTGTCTGCTGAGTAATCTTTCGAGTCCTCTCGGCGCAATTGATATTATTGTCGGGACAAGCGCCACACTTATTGCCGCCGCACTCGGATACCTTGCAAGAAATATAAAAATAAAAGGTATTCCCCTGCTTTCCCTGCTGTTTCCCTGTATTTTTAACGGAATATTTGTAGGTGCAGAGCTTGCATACCTTGCACCTGAAGGGTTTCAATGGAAATTTTTTCTCATTGCAGGGCTTGAAGTAGCAATCGGCGAATTGGCAGTTTGCTTTACGCTCGGGATTTTACTTTGCAGAGCAATACAGAAAACAAAATTAAAGGATTTGTTCAAATAAAACATAAAAATTAAAGGGCGTGATAATATGGCAAAAATAATTATTGCTGATGACGAGCAGCTGATACGTAGGCTTGTTTCGGATTTTCTTAAAAAAGATGGTTTCACAGTTCTCGAGGCCGAAAACGGCGATGAGGCGCTGCTCCTTTTTGAGAAAAACAAAGATACAGACCTGCTTATTCTTGACATTATGATGCCCGAAAAAGACGGTTGGGAGGTTTGCAGTGAAATCCGCAAAACCTCTTCCGTCCCGATTTTGCTGTTATCGGCACGAAGTCAGGAGTTTGACCAGCTCAAAGGTTTTGAATCAGGCGCTGACGATTATGTTACAAAGCCTTTCAGTCCTGTGCTTTTAACGAAACGGGTTGAAGCACTTTTAAAGCGCAGTCAGACCGCTTCTAAGGCTGAAGAAAGCGGAATTGAGGGTCTTACTGTTGACAAAACAGCGCATCAGGTATTTGTTGACGGAAAAGAAATTTTACTTACGGTTAAAGAATTCAATATTCTTTTGAAGCTTATTGAAAACACAGGCAGAGTTTACAGCCGCGAACAGCTTCTTGACGATATTTGGGGCTTTGACTATTACGGGGACACAAGAACTGTCGACTCACACGTAGCAAGGCTTCGCACAAAGCTGGGCGAATGGGGAAACCGACATCTGAAAACAGTTTACGGCGTTGGCTATAAAATTCAGGAAAGTGATGCAAATGAATAAAAAAAAGTGCCGTTTAAGTATAAGACTCAAAATGTTTTTGCAAATAACGGCAATTCTTTTAGCTGCCGTTGCGGTTATTTTGATTATCAACACAACTTATCTCGGAGATTTGTATTTTTATAACGAGAAAAGCAAAATAGCATCCACAGCCGAATATCTTAATACTCTCGACTTAAAATCAGGTGTATATTTAGGTACTGTAAGCCAGCTTGAAACCGAAAACAACATTTCAATCGACATTTATTTTGCAGACGGAAATCCACTGTATTTAAGTCCTAAAAACCTTATTCCCACAGGCGGCAACACAATTGTCATTGAGCACGGCACAGAAAAAAACGGTGCTGTTCTTGACATTCGTGAGTCAAACGGAGTTCAGTACATTGACTACAAATACATTCTCAATGACGGTACTGAGATTGAGATTTTCAGCGTACTTGCAAATGTTGAAGCAAATGCTGAAGTTGCACTTTACTTTGTCTGGGCGTCGATTTTGTTTATATTTATTGTCGTTATTATATTCTTTATAATTTATTCAAAAAGCTTTACAAAACCGCTTATTCAAATGAGCAAAATCACCGAAAAAATGTCGAAAATGGACTTTTCTGAACGGGTTGTGGTAAAATCCAACGATGAAATCGGAGAACTCGCAGGAAGCATTAACAATCTTTCAGGCTCACTTGACCTGACTCTTCAGGACCTTAATGAAAAGAACAAAAAACTTCAAGATGACATTGAGAAAAAGCAGACACTTGACGATTTAAGAAAAGAATTTATTTCGAGTATTTCCCATGAGTTAAAAACACCTATTTCAATAGTCAGGGGTTACGCTGAAGGCGCTGAGCTTTTGCTTCAAAGCGGAGATACTGAAAATGCTGCCGAATACTGCGGCGTTATCATAAAAGAAAGCGAAAAAATGAACACTCTTGTTATGGAGCTTTTGGATTTGTCAAGATTTGAAATCGGAGACAGCAGACTTGAAATTGAAGACTTTTCACTGTTTGACTTTATTCACGATTACACTGACAGCGAGAAAATTGTTTTTGAAGAAAACGGTATAAAATGCGAAACTGAGATTCCCGAAAATATTATGTGCCGAGGCGATTTAATTAAGCTTAATATGGTGCTTAATAATTTTGTTTCAAATGCGGTATCCCACACTGACGGAGACAAGCTTATACGTATTTACTGCGAAGAAGCAGGCGAAAAGGTAAGAATATTTGTTTACAATACGGGCAAAGCAATTGCCGATGAGGACATCGACAAGATTTGGGACTCATTTTACAGAGCGGACAAATCCCGTTCCCGTAAAGATGGCAGATTCGGCTTAGGGCTTTCAATAGTCAGCGCCATTCAAAATCTGCACGGCAACGAGTACGGCGTGTTTAACTCCGACGGCGGCGTTACATTTTGGTTTGATGTTGATAGGGCAAAGTAATTTTTATATTTTATCAGGACAGATGTGGAAACCTGTCCCTACTTGGACAAAAGGTCGGTACTTTTGCATTAGAAGATCTGCTCCCTCTTTTAGGGAGCAGGATTTGCGACAGAAAAGACTGAGGGATTTCCCCCTCATCAGTCACTTCGTGACAGCTTCTCCCGAGGGAGAAGCCATGCCGCCGCTACAAATAATTTTGAATAGCAAAAAGCCGAGGTTCACTTGAATTTGTGAATCTCGGCTTTTCTTTTATGCTTATTTATTACTTTTTCTTTTTGCCGAAAAAGCCTTTTTTGCCTTCGTCAAGTCCTTCGGTGCTGCCGAATTCAATTGCAAGCTGTTTAATAAGCTCACGCTGTTTGTCGGTAAGTTTTTTCGGAACATCGACAATAACTCTTACAAGCTGGTCGCCTCTGCCGAGGCCGGAACGGTTAGGTATACCTCTGCCGCGAAGCTTATAAACATCGCCCGGCTGTGTGCCTGCCGGAATCGGATATTCAACCTTTCCGTCAAGTGTGGGAACCTGAACGGTACAACCGAGAGCTACCTGCATATATGTTAAATGTAAATCAACCCAAACATTGTAGCCGTCACGCTCAAAAATCGGGTGGGGACGAACATTTACAACTATGTTAAGGTCGCCTGCAGGTCCGCCGTTTACACCCTTATTACCCTGCCCTCTGACAGTAATAATCTGACGGTCGTCAACACCTGCCGGAATATTGATGTCAAGCTTTGACGATTTACGCACTCTGCCCGAGCCGTTACATTTTTTACACGGATTTTCAATAACAGTACCTCTGCCGCCGCACTTTGAGCACGGCTTTGAGGTCTGAATTACACCGAACGGCGTTCTCTGCTGAACGGTAACCTGTCCCTTTCCGTGACATTCGGGACAGGTTTTAGGCGAAGAGCCTGCTGCACAGCCGCTGCCGTGACATTCGGGGCACGATTCAATTCTCATTGAGTCGACAGTGCGTTTACAGCCCTTTGCCGCCTCTTCAAATGAAATTGTAACGCTTGCCTGAGTGTCCGACCCTCTTTGCGGAGCGTTGGGGTTTGACCTGCCGCCGAATCCCCCGAATCCGCCGCCGAACATACTGCCGAGTATATCGCCGAGGTCAAAGTCCATGCCGCCGAATCCGCCGCCGTAGCCGCCCTGCCCTGCGCCGTAATTCGGGTCAACGCCTGCGTGGCCGAACTGGTCATAGCGTGCCTTTTTGTCGGCATCGGACAGAACCTCATAGGCTTCATTTGCTTCCTTAAACTTTTCCTCAGCCTCTTTGTCACCCGGATGTAAATCGGGGTGATATTTTTTAGCTGTCTGACGGTATGCTTTTTTTATTTGATCCTCAGTCGCATTTTTGTCAACGCCGAGTACCTCGTAATAATCTCTTTTATCTGCCATAAATCTTCTCCAAACAGAACTTTATAAACCGCTGTATGGGGCGATGAAGACATCGTCCCATACAAAAACGGTGTTAATCAGTTATTGTCATCAACGTCCTTAAAATCGGCGTCGTAATAACCGTCTGCTGCCGCACCGCCGTTAGCATTTGTGTCGCCGTTGGGCGCGCCCTGTGCGCCGGCTGCCGCCTGAGCCTGCTTATAAAGCTCTTCGGAAATCTTATAGAACTGCTGAGTAAGCTCCTCTTGCTTTGACTTAATAGCGTCTATATCTTCACCCTTGAGAGCCTCTTTAAGAGCATCAATCTTTGTCTGAAGCTCTGTCTTATCAGCTTCCTGGAACTTGTCGCCCTCATCTGCAAGAATCTTTTCACACTGGTAAACCATCTGGTCTGCTTCATTTCTTGCGTCAACAGCCTCTTTGCGTTTCTTATCCTCTTCAGCGAACTGCTCAGCCTCTTTAACAGCCTTTTCAACGTCTTCCTTAGACATATTTGTGGAAGATGTAATTGAAATTGACTGCTCTTTCTGAGTGCCGAGGTCTTTTGCAGAAACGTGAACAATTCCGTTTGCGTCAATATCAAATGTTACCTCAATTTGGGGAGTACCTCTTCTTGCAGGGAGAATTCCGTCAAGGTGGAAAATTCCGAGTGTTTTGTTATCTCTTGCAAATTCTCTTTCGCCCTGAAGAACATGAACCTCAACAGATGTCTGATTATCAGCCGCCGTTGAGAAAATCTGGCTCTTCTTTGTAGGGATTGTTGTATTTCTTTCAATAATCTTTGTATTTACTCCGCCCATTGTTTCAATACCGAGTGACAAAGGAGTAACGTCGAGAAGCAAAAGTCCTTCAACCTCGCCGCCGAGAACACCGCCCTGAATTGCCGCACCGACTGCAACACATTCGTCGGGGTTAATGCCCTTAAAAGGCTCTTTGCCTGTATATTTTTTAACTGCATCCTGAACAGCAGGTATTCTTGAAGAACCGCCTACCATAAGGATTTTGTTGAGCTGTGAAGGCTCAAGACCTGAGTCTGAAAGTGCCTGACGAACAGGACCCATTGTAGCTTCAACAAGGTCTGCTGTCATTTCATTGAACTTTGCTCTTGTAAGAGTTGTTTCAAGATGCTTGGGGCCTGTTGCGTCAGCGGTTATGAACGGAAGCGAAATCTGTGAGGTTGTAACGCCCGAAAGCTCAATCTTTGCTTTTTCTGCAGCCTCTTTAAGTCTTTGCATTGCCATTTTGTCAGAACGAAGGTCAATACCCTGTTCTTTCTTGAATTCATCTGCAAGCCAATCGATAATTCTCTGGTCAAAGTCGTCGCCGCCCAAACGGTTATTACCTGCTGTTGCGAGAACTTCCTGAACGCCGTCGCCCATTTCAATTATTGATACGTCGAATGTGCCGCCGCCGAGGTCATAAACCATAACCTTTTGGTCGTCTTCCTTGTCAATACCGTAAGCGAGAGCTGCCGCTGTAGGCTCGTTGATAATTCTCTTTACATCAAGACCTGCAATTTTACCTGCGTCCTTTGTTGCCTGACGCTGTGAGTCTGTAAAGTAAGCGGGAACGGTGATAACAGCCTCTGTTACCTTGCCGCCGAGATAAGCTTCGGCGTCGCCCTTCAGCTTTTGAAGAATCATCGCTGAAATTTCCTGAGGAGTGTAGCTTTTATCGTCAATTGCTACCTTATAATCCGAACCCATATGTCTTTTAATTGAAGAAACTGTTCTGTCGGGGTTTGTGATAGCCTGGCGCTTTGCAACCTGGCCTACCATTCTTTCGCCTGTTTTTGAGAATGCTACAACTGAAGGAGTTGTTCTTGCACCCTCTGCGTTTGCGATAACTACCGGCTCGCCGCCCTCGATTACTGCTACGCATGAATTTGTTGTACCTAAGTCAATACCAATTACCTTTGCCATGATATATACCTCCAAAATTTGTTTTATATAAATTTAATTGACTACCTTAACTATTGCGGGGCGGACTATTCTGTCGCCCAATTTGTATCCCTTTGAGAAAACCTCTGTAATGCTGTTTTCGGGTGCTTCGGGGTCATCATCGTGCATTACTGCATTGTGAATATTCGGGTCAAAGGTATCACCTTTTTCGCCGAATTCCTCCACGCCGAGCTTTTTAAGAATTTCGCCGAACTGATTGTAAATCATTTGGATTCCTTTTCTGTATGAATCTAAATCAGTTGCTTCCTGATTTTCAGCTCTGCCGAAATTATCATAAAGCGGTAAGAACTCGGAAATCACATTTGCCTTGCTGTCGCCGAATGCCGCCTCTTTTTCTTTTTGACTGCGTTTACGGAAATTGTCGTATTCAGCCATTATCCGCAAAAGATTATCTTTAGTTTCATTTAACTCTGCGGCAAGCTTTTCTTCGGGCGTCGGCTCGCTCTGTGCCGCTTCATTCTTTACCTCTTCCGTTGTTTCTTCCTTCTTAGTCTTTTCCTTGCTCATTTTACTCCTCCAAAGTATCGGACATTATACTGCCCACTATTTCAGTTAAATATTTAAGGCTCGGAATAAGCCTTGCATAATCAATTCTTGTCGGCCCTATAAGACCGAGTGTGCCGCTTTCTTTGCCGCTCACACTGTAATTTGAGAAAATCACCGATGAATCCTGAAGCTCACGGAACTGATTTTCCTTGCCGATAAGTATTCTCGGCGCATCCGCATTCTTCCTTGAAGAGAAAAACGAGGTTAACGGGTCACTCCGTCGCAGGAACTCCATTATTTCGTAAGCGTTTCCGTAATCAGTATAATTCAAAAGATTTGACTGACCCTGTAAAAGCAGTTGTGTCTGTTCGGTCATCTGCGCCAAATCCGAAAGCGTTATCAAAAGCGGTGATACTACAAGTGATTTGCTGCCGAGAGAAAGCGCCAAGGTTTGAATCATTGCAACGCTTACCTCTTCAGCTGATTTGCCGATAAAGTTTTTTGAAACTACATTGTAAAACAGCTCAATAATATCTAAGGAAAGCTCACAGTCAAGCTTACAAACCTTGCTTTTTAGAATTCCTGACGATGACAGCATTATCATCATAGCCGTTCGGGTGCCGATGGGAACAAGCTCCACTCTACGGATAACCGCATGCTCGTCACACGGTGTGGTGGAAACAACGGCACAATTGGTAATTTCAGCAAGTACCTGCCCTGCCTGTTCCAAAATTTGCTGAGGCTCGCCCGATGCGCTTAAAATTCTTGATTCAATGAGCCGTTTCTCCTGCACGGGAAGCTCGTAGCTGTTCATCAGGTTATCGACATAATAACGGTAGCCGAGCTGTGACGGCACACGCCCGGACGAGGTGTGCGGCTGTTCAATAAATCCGAGAGCCGAAAGCTCAGCCATTTCATTGCGGACAGTTGCGCTCGAAACGGAAAGAGGCGAATGCTCCAAAAGCGTTTTTGAGCCTACGGGCTCGCCCGTCGCAATATAATACTCAACAATGCTTGCAAGTATTTTTTCTTTGCGTTCGCTCAGTTTCACATCCTCACCGCCACATTTGTTTGTTCCTGTTAGCACTCTATCTGTTAGAGTGCTAACTATGTTTATAATATACCCCCAAAGGCAAAAAAAGTCAAGGAAATATTTGTAAATAAATTATTAACAAATATATCTTAACAGTTAATGCGTTACTTGACTTTTTGCTAATACTATGATACTATATGCATAGATGATATAGGCATTGTAAAGGAGAGGTTTTATATGGCAAAGAAAGATTTATTTCACGGAGATTTATCATTGTTGGTTTTATCTCTTATACAAAAAACTGATATGTACGGTTATCAGATTATAAAAGAAATGAAAGTACGCAGTAACAATGTTTTTGAGCTTCAGGAGGGTTCTCTCTATCCTGTTCTTCATTCTTTGGAAGCGCAGGGGCTCGTTATTTCCTACATAGGAGAAACAGATTCCGCCCGAAAGCGCAGATATTATCAAATAACCGAAAAAGGTATTCGCGAACTCGAAAAAAAGAAACGTGAATTTTACACCTTCACCGACGCCGCACGCAAAGTTTTAAGCTTTGCTTGATTCAGGAAAATATTTTCAATACGGAGGGACACATTATGTTTATCCCGGAATTCAGCGTTTTTCTCGGCAAAGCCTGCCGCCGCATACCTTATAAAAAGTTAAGATTAAGAATCAAGCAGGAGCTCAGCGAACATATGGAGGATATGCTTGAAGATTTTCTTAAGACAGGCGAAGAACAAGACAAGGCAATTCAAAAGGTTATTGAAGAAATGGGCGACCCTGTTAAATTGAACAAAGAATTGCGTTATGCTAACCGCAAAAAGATTTTTATGGCAGTCTGTATAAAGACTATGTCCGCATTTTTGATAATTACTCTGCTTTTCTCTATTCCCGTTTTCGGTGATGTTGCAAGTTCATACATAGCAGCCGACACAAAAGAAGAGCTGACACTTTCCATGGAACAAAAAGGATTTCAGTACTACGGCGAAATCGAGCAAGACGGAAGAATCTATTTGATATATACAAAGGTAACATCAGAAGAAAACAGAGTCGAATATTACCAATCATTAAGGCTACTCGGCAAATATAATATTACCGACAGATTTTGGGGATGGTACGGCTACGTGTACGGCAACGAAAACGAAAATCTTTTCTTCAGATTACGTACAAGCGAGGCAATGGTATATTTCAGCTTTAAACCCGTTAAGACAAAATATTTTAAAGTTGAATTTTTCAACAACTACGGGGCAGGAAATGAAAATAAGCCGTATGCGACAGTAAGTGATTTTTATGCCGTTCCGAATGCGGGTGAGCACTTGGTTATTAACCCGCCCCAAGGATATAGATTTTCAGGAAGATATTTTTTATATGATGAAAATAAACAAGAAATAGAAGAATATGAGCCGGGAATGTTTGCAAGCTGTGAAGGCTCAGGCGGCGGCTCAAGCTCTCATTACGGGAAATATGAAATAGTTTCATAAAATTTCACTATTGACAAAAAAAATCTTTAATAGTATTATATATGTAATATTCATAAAGCGTTGAGAAAGAACTTGGGGCTTGTATTCTTTTTACAGAGAGGTTTTCGTTTTGCTGTAAGAAAGCCATTAAGAATTGTCCGCAGGACCGCTTTTGAGCGTCGGCGAAAACATATATTATAATGATTAAGCCGTACCGTATGGACTGCGTTAAAGTCTTTTGAGCGGCGGATTTTTATCCGCAATACGGGTGGAACCGTGGAATGTAATTACAGCATTTCATCCCTTTTTATTTGGGATGAAGTGCTTTTTTATTTCTTTTTATATACTGAAAGGAGTTATATATGATTAAAGTAACTTTAAGAGATGAAATCAAGGAATTCGAGAGCGGAATTACCGTTGCCGAAATTGCAAAGAGCATCGGTATGGGGCTTTACAAGGCGTCAGTCGGCGGCAGAATTAACGGTGAGTACTGCGATTTGCGCACTCCCGTAACAGAGGACTGCACTCTCGAAATCGTTACATTCGGTGACGACATCGACGGCAAAAAGACATTTTGGCACACTGCTTCTCACATTTTAGCGCAGGCTGTAAAACGTCTTTACCCCGAAACGAAGCTTGCAATAGGTCCCGCTATCGACAACGGATTTTATTACGATTTTGACAGTGAAACGGTATTCACTCCCGATGTACTCGAAAAAATCGAGGCAGAAATGAAAAAAATCGTTAAAGAAGATATTGCACTTGAAAAATATGAAATGAAGCCGCAGGAAGCTCTTAATTATTTCAATGAAAAAGGCGAAATTTACAAATATGAGCTTATAAAAGAGCACGCAGACAAGGGCGAGCCGATTTCTTTCTACAAGCAGGGCGATTTTAACGAGCTTTGCGCAGGCCCTCACATTATGTCGACAGGTGCCGTTAAAGCATTTAAACTCACATCCTGCACAGGTGCATATTGGCGCGGCGACGAGAAGAATAAAATGCTCCAAAGGATTTACGGCATAGCTTTCCCGAAAGCCGCCCAGCTTGAAGAGCATCTTCAGAGAATTGAAGAAGCTAAAAAGCGTGACCACAGAAAGCTCGGCAGAGAATTGGGTCTGTTTGCATTGCGCGACGAAGCGCCGGGTATGCCGTTCTTCCTCCCCAAAGGTATGGTTCTTCGCAATACGCTTATTGATTACTGGCACGAGGTTCACAAGAAATGGGATTACCTTGAAATCTCAACTCCTCAAATTATGAGAAGAACTCTTTGGGAGACCTCCGGTCACTGGGAGCATTACCACGACGATATGTATACAACGGTTATTGACGATGAAGATTTCGCAATCAAGCCGATGAACTGCCCAGGCTCAATTCTTGTTTACGATTTAGAGCCGCACTCATACAAGGAATTGCCGCTTCGTTACGGCGAGCTTGGCAGAGTTCACAGAAACGAGCTTTCGGGCGCTCTTCACGGTCTTTTCCGTGTTCGTTGCTTTACTCAGGACGACGCTCACATTCTTCTTGCTCCCGAGCAGATTAGAGATGAGGTTGTCAGAATCGCACAACTTTTTGACGAGGTTTATTCCCTTTTCGGTCTGCCCTATAAAATTGAGCTTTCAACTATGCCTGAAGACCACATCGGTTCAAAAGAGGATTGGGACATTGCCACAAACGCACTTGCAGACGCAATTACAAGCGTAGGAAAAACATACATTATAAATGAAGGCGACGGTGCATTCTACGGTCCGAAGCTCGACTTCCACATTGAGGATTCTCTCGGCAGAACATGGCAATGCGGTACAATTCAGCTTGACTATCAGCTTCCGGGCAGATTTAACCTTGAATATACCGGTTCAGACGGCGAAAAGCACTGTCCCGTTATGATTCACCGTGTTGTATTCGGTTCAGTTGAACGCTTTATCGGCGTTATTACAGAGCATTTTGCAGGTGCTTTCCCGCTTTGGCTCTCACCTGTTCAGGTAAAAATTCTTCCTATTGCAGACAGACATCAGCCGAAATGCTTTGAAATAAAGGCAGAGCTTGAGAAACACGGCATAAGAGCCGAGGTTGACGACAGAAGTGAAAAAATCGGCTACAAAATCCGTGAGGCACAGCTCCAGAAAATTAACTATATGTTCGTTGTCGGCGATAAAGAGTCCGAGGACGGCACTGTCTCGGTAAGAAAACGCGGTGAAGGCGACATAGGTACAAAGCCCGTCGGGGAAATCGTTAATGAGCTTCTCGAAGAAATAAACTCAAAAGCTATAAACTAACGTGTAAAGAGGTGCAATATGGACACAAGAATGCCACTTACTCTTACTGTAATTACAGATACACACTATTATTCAAAAAAACTCGGCACAAGCGGCACGGCTTATGAAAAGGCAAATTCAAAAAGTCAGCTCCTTTTAAAGGACGCTGCAGAGGTGCTCGCCGCCTGCTTTGAGCAGATTAAAGCCGACAGCCGAACAGATATTGTTCTTCTTTCGGGAGATACCACCACAAACGGTGACTTTGATTCACACAAAGAATTTATTGAAATGCTCCGTGACCTGAAAAATGCAGGTAAGCGTGTTTTTGTCATAACCGCAACTCACGACTATCAGGACGACGGACAGACAGATTCTTTCATAACAGGTGAAAAAACGAGAATTCCTGCCGCAAAGCGTGAAGATTTATTTGAAATGTACCGTGAATTCGGTCCCGACCAGGCGCTGTCCGTTCATATGCCCAGTATGTCATACGTTGTTCAGCTTGCAGACGGTTACAGGCTTTTCGCCATAAACGACGACACAAACCTTACGGGCAAAAGCGGAATATCCGACGACTGCTATGAATGGTTAAAGGCACAGGTAAAAGATGCGCAGGAGAACGGTCAGTTCATTATTTCAATGACACATCATCCCCTCATTGCCCCCTCGCCCATTTACGGTCTTATCGGCAAAAACGATATGCACGGTGACTTTGACATTCGCCGTGAACAGTACGCTGACTTGGGACTTCAGTTTATGCTTACAGGTCACACGCACATTCACAGTATTGACAAATACGTTTCAAAGCGCGGAAACACTTTTTATGACATTGCAACGGCGTCGCCCATCGGCTACCCCGGAACAATCCGCACGGTTGTTCTTGACCCTACCAAAGACGTCGTCAGCACTACAACCGATTTTATAACCGTTAAACCGAATTGCGAGCTTCACGACGGAAATATGAAAAGCTATCTTGAAAATCAGCTTTCAGGTATGATTGTCGATATGGTTAAAGCCGCCGCAGGAGATACAGACACATTTGCTACAATGGTTACGGCAATGTCAATCAAGAAAAAGCTGATTTACAAAATCGGCTGGCTTATAAAACCCGTAGCGAAGATAATAAACAAGCTTAAAATCGGCACGGTTGCAAAATGGACAAAGAAAGAAACAGGTCTTAAGAAAGAGGATTGGGCACCTATTGCAGACGAGAGTGTACTCGACTTTATAATTAAAATGGTGCTTAATTTGTACGGCGGCGATAATCTTTACGACCCTGATGACGCACATTACAAAATCGCAATGGGTCTTATCAGCATTTTCGACTCGGTGTTCAGCGCATTACATATAAATGTCAGAAAGCTCTTGAAAACTGCCGACAGTCTTTACGATTTTGCCGAGCCGCTCATTCACAACCGCGGAATTCCCGCTTACAACACAGTTCTTCCCATTATGCCGTTTTACCATGAGGGTGAGCAGGGACCTGTTCCGGAAGATAAAAAGCCCGAACATACGGTAAAGAGCCGTAAAGGACCTTGGATTATCGCAATTGCCGTACTTGCGGTTATAATACTTCTTATTCCGCTCATTTTGGTTCTCGGCGCAGGCTTTATTGCAAATCAAATTAAATACGGCAAGAAAATGAAAATTGACGAATAATTTTTGTCATTTCAATATTTCAGATAACAGCGGACAGCAAATGGCTATCCGCTGTATTTTTATCTAATTTACAGCGTTTAGTTAATTTTAATCTGCATTTTCTTTGTGCAAAATGTGGAAAAATAACAAAATATATATACACATTAACCCAAATTAAGAAAGTTTATAACTATTTTTGACAATTATTCAACATTTTACTTGATTTTTCTGTATTTTAGGTATATAATGGTGTTATATATTGAGGGTATGTACGCCTTTTTACGCTAAATTTCGGAGGGATATATCGTGAGCGTAGATTTACACTGTCACACAAGGCTTTCTGACGGTTCATTAGGAATTGAGGAGATTATTACATTTGCATTGAAAAAAGGGCTCAGCACCATTGCCATAACAGACCACGACTGTCTTGCGGGCACAGTCAGAAGCAAGGTTATTGGGGCTCGGCACGGGCTTCAGGTTATTCCGGGGGTTGAATTTTCATCCACCTGTGAAGAAATCGGCAAAAATCTTCATATTCTTTGCTATCTTCCCGACTCTCCGGATATGCTTGAGGGTCTTTGCAAGCGTAACTCACAGTCACGCAAAAGAGCTTCTCACTTTATGATGCTGCAAACAGCAAAGCGTTTTAATATTCCGACTGAATTTATTGCGAAATGTGCCACAGGCTCAACTAATCTTTTCAAAAAGCATATTATGCAGTCGCTTATTGAGTGCGGCTATGCAGACAGCTTTAACGGTGAGCTTTACAATGAGCTTTTCACAAAGGAAAGTGAAAATAATATTCTTATCGTGCCGAAATACGAAAGCACAAAATCCGTTATTGATTCAATTCATGAGGCAGGCGGAATTGCAGTTCTTGCTCACCCGTACCGTTCAGGCTGTGAGGACAGCATTGACCTTTTAATCAAAATGGGCATTGACGGAATTGAGATTAACCACCCGAGCGCAAATGAAGAGCAGAAAGCAAATTTGCGAAAAATTGCTTCAAAAGCAAAATTGCTTGTAACGGGCGGCAGTGATTTTCACGGTCTTTACAATGAGTATAAAGTTTCATTAGGTGACTATACTACTTCTGATGAAGAATTGCACGCTCTGCTCACATACAAGTCAAAGCAAAAGCGTCTTCAAAAGAAAATGGCTCAAAAAGCCGAAGCTCAGACCGAAGCATAAGCTTAGATCAATCCGAACCGCAAAGGAGAATTTATTATGCTTGATGACAGCGACATTAAAATTTTTAACGATAAAGGAAAGCCCGAAGAAAATTTTGACGAGGTTGCGGTTATTGCCGAAATGAAGCGCCACAGAATCAACGGCAATTCAGAAAAGGCAAAAGCTCTGGGCAAGCACCTTGCAGATATTTTTGTCGATGAAGAAAAGATGCTGAAGGACCTTTCAAAAGAGGTCGGAACGTTGGATTTTGATGATGATATTATGTATCAAATCAAGGTTTTACTTGCCTTCACTGCGGAATACTGCATTAACCACTCGCTTCCCTCTCCTCTCCTTTCAAATACTGCAATAAACAGAATGTACGACACGGTTAAAGCGAATTCATTTGATTTTTACGACAGGCTTGATGACGGTGCGGAATACAGCTTTTATTATCTTGCTCTCCGTAAAAGTGCCGATATTTCAGAAGAAATCGGCAAGGCTTTTGCAATGATTTGCGGCAGTTCTGAATTTGCAATGCTCGGCAAGAAACTTTTTGTATTTGCAAAGCAGGAAATTGACAGCGTCATTGATTTATACGAATTTGAATAAACCTTTATATAGCAAAAAGCGGTTACCGAAAGGCAGCCGCTTTTATATATAGATCAAAAAATAGGGGCGGATTCCACACATCAGCCCGTAAAGTTATCACATTTTGCAGGGAACGACGAATCGGCGTTCCCTGCAAAACAATATTACAATACAAAAATATCGGCGGGAGCAAGCCCCCGCCCTACTCCGTAAAATATATTTATTTATAATACTTATTTACAAAGAGATTTTAGGAGCTTGATTTCCTCGGCGTAGCCCGAAAGCTCATTTGGCGTTTCGAGAAACATAGGCAAATCCTTTAGCACAGGGTGATTTACTATTCGTTCAAATGCATCTTTGCCTATATACCCCTCACCTATTTTTTCGTGTCTGTCCTTATGCGCACCCAATGGGTTTTTACTGTCATTAAGGTGAAGGGCACGAAGACGTTCAAGTCCTATTATTTTATCAAATTCGGTCAAAACGCCGTCAAGGTCATTTACTATGTCATAGCCTGCGTCATTTACGTGGCAGGTGTCAAGACATACGCCGAGCTTGACGTTTAATTCGACACGGTCGATTATTTCACGAAGCTCCTCAAAACGAGAGCCGACCTCGCTCCCCTTTCCTGCCATTGTTTCAAGCAAAACGGTGGTTGTCTGCTCTTTCCAAAGAATCGAGTTAAGCAAATCGGAAATAAGCTCAATTCCCGTTTCTACGCCCTGCCCCACATGGCTACCTGGGTGGAAATTATACATATTATTCGGTACATATTCCATACGTTTTAAGTCGTCAAGCATTGTATTGTAAGCAAACTCACGAATGCTCGGAACTTTTGCGCACGCATTGAGCGTATAAGGCGCATGGGCAAGAATTTTTGCAAATCCGTTTTCCTGCATCAGGGAAAGGAGCGCCTTGGCGTCCTCCGGGTCAATGTCCTTGGCACTGCCGCCTCTTGGATTTCGTGTGAAAAACTGAAATGTATTTCCGCCGAGTTCAATTGCGGTTTTGCCCATATTCAAAAAGCCTTTTGACGCCGACAAATGACAACCTATATTTAGCATATTTTACCTCTTATTCTCTGTTTTGACCGAACAGATCTCTATCATTTTTCTTTTTTAATTTACTCTTACAAATGCCCGACGTCACAAGCGCCGTTACGGGAACGGAAACGAGTACCGTTATAACTCCAACCAACGCAAGCATTGCATAATGGTAGCTTTTAGTTATTGTTTTCGGCTCTTCGCCGCTGTCTTTTCCGAATATGGCATTGAACACTCTTTTTATAGGATTGGATTTTTTTCCCTTATTATCCGCCGAATTTGCCGCTGTTGTGCTTTCGGCAGATGTGGATTCAGTCGCCAAAGACTCTTCTGTTGTATCCTCAGACGAGCTTTCACTTTCGGAGTCCGATGTCTTTTCGGTAACAGTTATATTGTAGACGGCAGTCCAGCCGTTTGATGTTGCGGTAATTGTTGCAGAGCCGATTTTTACGCCTTTAACCGTTCCGTCAGCGGCAACCGTTGCAATCAAATCATCGGAAGATTTCCAAGAAACCGCATAGCTGTCAGTTGCGTCGGCAGGCACCTTTGCGGTAGTAAGCTTTAATGTTGCGCCCTCTTCTACCGTTCTGTCCTTTGCGCCCGAAACGGTAATTCCTGTTTGCTTAACATTAACCTTTACGGTGCAAACAGCGCTTTTTCCGCCTGATGTTGCAGTAATTTTCGCAGTACCGCCGCCCACAGCGGTTATTTTGCCGCTGCCCGAAACAGTTGCGACTTTAGTATTTGACGAGGAATATTTTACAGTTCTGTTTGTTGCGTCAGACGGTGTAACTGTTGCCGTAATCTGCGCAGTTCCGCCCTTACTGAGCGTTACACTGCCGGTATTAAGGGAAATTCCCGTAACAGGCTTTGTCACAGTAATGCTTGCGCCTGAAGCTGTGCAAGAATATGTTTGACCGTTTTCATCGGTATTTTCGGTACTTGAAAGAGAAAGCGACGCTGTGCCTGAATCCTTTAAAATCTTAAAGGTTGCTGTGAACACTGTTCCGCTCTTGCCGTTATACATTCCCGAAAAGTTTATTTGCGAGCCTCCGCCATTAAGACTGCCGCCCGAAACCAATCCGCCTTTAGCACAGCTTATATATGCAAGTTCACTTGAATTAAATTTAAGACTTACATTTGCACCCCAAATCTGCACATCTGACGACAGCTTAACGCTTACGGTTACCGTACTGCCTTTTGTGCCGCTTGCGCCCGTTACCGAATATTTTACGCTTGCGGCAGAAGCCGAAAACATAAACAAAACCGACATTATTATTGCCATTACCGTTGACACGGCGGCGGCTTTATATATTCTTCTCATTATTATCACCCTAAAAAAGCTAAAAGAAAAAATGGCGTTTATAAATATACATATATATAATACTTTATTCGACAATAAAAGTCAATTAAATAAAGGCAGTAAAATATCCCATACCTTGTTAGATATGGGATAAATTATTACAGTTTCAGAATTGCACTTGCAATAGTAAAATAAATCAAAAGTGTTACTGCGTCAACAATAGTTGAAATAAACGGGCTTGACATTACGGCAGGGTCAAAGCCTATTTTCTTTGCAAATACGGGAAGAATTGAGCCGACAACCTTTGCGAATACAACCGCCATAAGCATTGTAACACTGACTGCTAAGGCCACAAATACGCCCACATCGTCAAAAATCATAAGCTTTGCAAAGTTAACACACGCAAGCGTGAAACCGCAGGCAAGCGCAATCATCATTTCTTTAGCTATGACCTTAAATGTATCTCTAAACTGAATGTCGCCCAGTGACATTCCGCGGATTATTGTTGCAGAGGACTGTGCACCGCAGTTTCCGCACGTACCCGTAAGCATAGGGATAAACGCCGTAAGCGCCACACAGGCTGTAAGTGCACCCTCAAAATGATTTATAATTTTTTCAGTAAATGTAGCGGAAACCATCAATAGCATAAGCCAAGGGATACGCTTTTTGTAGTTTTCGAACACGCTCATTTTAAGATACGGCTTATCGGTAGGCGTAATAGCCGCCATCTTTTCAATGTCCTCGGTCATTTCCTCCTGCAAAACATCGATAGCGTCGTCAACGGTTACAATTCCCACAAGTCTTTCCTCACCGTCAACAACGGGTAATGCAAGAAAGTCGTATTTTTGGAAAAGGTCGGCGACTACTTCCTTATCCTCTCTTGTGGAAACTGAAATGACGTTTGTTTCCATAATGTCACGGATTAAATCGTTTTCGTCCGAGAGCAAAAGCTCCTTTGCGGTAACAACGCCCTTTAGCTTTCGCTTGCTGTCAGTAACATAACAGGTATAAATCGTTTCTTTATCGACACCCGTTCTGCGAATACGGGTAAATGCATCTGAAACGGTCATATTACGCTTGAGGTCAACATATTCGGTAGTCATAATACTGCCTGCCGAATCCTCGGGATAACGCAATATTTCATTTATGCTTTTACGCATTTCGGGGTCAGTATGCTTTAAAATTCTTTTAACGAGCGTTGCGGGCATCTCCTCAATTATATCAACAGCGTCGTCAACATAAAGCTCGTCAAGCACTTCACGAAGCTCTGAATCGGAAAATGCACGAATAAGCGCCTCCTGATACTCAGGCTCCATATTAACAAAAACCTCTGCGGCAAGCTCTTTGGGGAGAAGTCTGTAAATTAAAGTAAGGTCACGTTCCTCGAGCTCCATAAAAAGCTCGGCAATGTCCTGCTCATTCATATCCTCAAGAATAATTTTCAGCTTTGCCCACTTCTTATTATGCAAAAGCTCTTTAATGTTTTCTGCAACAGCTTCAAACATTTCATTCATAGTTTTCACTCCCTTAAAAAATAATAGAGTGAAACGCAGTGAGTATTAAAATTGCGGAACAAATCCGCAGGTAATACTCGGGGGTTTCACTAATGTACTTCCGGATGCGTCCACAATTCTCACCTCTTTTTAATATCCGAAAAAAGCGCACATTTGCAATAATCAAAAGTGCAAATCAATTACATTTAATTCCGTTTGCACCTGATTTAAACAAAAAATCAGTTAACGAAATACACATATATTATCAGCCTTAATCCGAAATTTGTCAATACCTGTTAAAAGAAATAATTTACAAAAAAGAACCCGGCTTTACACCGAGTTCTTTAGAAAAGCAATATTTTTGCAGACGTTTTTGAAAACACTCCGTCTTACATTATAAAAAGGTTATTCGCATTTCAGCTAATTATTTCTTTGATTTTTTATCAGCTTTTTTGGCAGCCTTTTCTTCCTTCATTTTCTCTTTTACTGCTTTTTGCTCAGCAGCAAGAGCTTTGGCTGCTTCCTCTTCCTCACGAAGCTGTGCTTCATAACGCTCTTTAGCTTCATCATACATACCCTTGATTTCCTCATAGTGAGTATAATTTTCAGCTTGAGCCACAAGGTTTTTGGCGTCAATATAAGGCTTTGCCAAACGGTTGTAAACAGAGTTTTCATCAGTTGCCTTTTTGATTTCGGCATCATTTTTCGCTTTTGCCTTTTTAAGCTCGGCAATCTGAGTCTTATAATCTTCAATAAGCTTCTTCTGCTCTTCAAAATATGCCTTATCGCCCGCAGATTTAGATTCCTTCATATTGCTCTTAGCAACAGAAATCTTTTCCTCAAGTGCAGTGCGTGCCGCAAGGTTTTCATCCTCACGGTCAAAGAGCGCTTCAAATATTGTTGCGTCAAACTCTTCAATTTTACCATCATATTTTTCTTCGATAGTCTTTTTGCTGTAAATACGGTTTTTAGCAGATGTGATAGATGCAGAACGCTCTTCCTTTTCCATCTTTGATGTCTTAGGCATTGCCTTAGCGTCAGCAAGTACTTCCTGAAGATGTTCAAAAGAGTCTGCTGTCAAGCCGTCAAGACCTGCCGCATTAAGCTTTTTAGCCTCTTCAAGCTTGAACTGCCATTCGGGAGTTGAGAACTTGTTAAGCTCTTGCATAACGAGCTTTGAAATCTCAATATCGTCATTGTAAATACGAGCTTCTTTAATTGCTCTCTTTGCAAGCTTCTTTTCTGCGGAGTTCGCAGCTTTCTTTTTAGCTGCCTTAAGAGCCGCAATATCTTTCGGCTCTTGATTATACATCTTCTTAGAAAACTCAATCATATCAATCGTGCTGACAATATCCTTGTCATTAAGAAGACCGTTACCGAAATCCTCAAACATAGCACGGAGCTGAAGCACCTTAACGATAGCACGCTGGCGAAGCTCTGTCATATCATAGAAGAAATACGGTATAACATTCATTATAGCTCCGACAACGGAGAGAATAACGATAACAACAAATACGTCTTGGAAAATATCCGGAAGATACAACGTATCATAAGGATTGGTGAGAATTCCCTGAGCGTTTCGGTCAAGCTGCGAAGCACGTTCACCTGCCGCAATAAGAATTTCCGACGTACGTGCTTTTAAGACATCAGCGTTAATACCAAGTGATTTATAAACAGAAGGTACAATTCCGCTGGTCGCCGCCGTAATAATGGTACCTATAAGTCCAACTGCTGCAAACATACCGTCGATACGCTCGCCTGTAATATACTGCTGATAGTCACGGATGTCCGCATTTACAGCAGGAGTCAGAATAACACCGAATGATGTCATAAGATAGTTGCCGAACAGGATAAATGCCATATACAAAATCATTTTTGGAGACTGCGCCTGAACAACCGGATAAAGCAATGCTAAGCAAGCCGCATTAATCGCATTTGTAACGATAAGTACCTTTTTTTTGCCCCATTTACGGATAGCAAACGGTGCGGCAATCATACCCCACATATTTGCATTTGCAACAAACATTGTAATGAAAGTATAAAGCCCCATACTAACGCCGGTTTTGGTATCATTGTGATAGTTATATGCCCAAGAAAGCATATTGCCGTAAGTGTTTTCAAGGAAGCCAACCCAGCCTGCAAGAGAAATAACCCAGAAAAGCTTATTCTTTGCAACGGCACGGATAGCGTCAAGGAATTTAATATGTACAATGTGAGTTCTTGCCTGAACAATTTTTTCCTGTGTATTAGCAAATATATAAACAGCAGCTATTACACCGAGAATTGCAAAAGGCGGAAAAAGAACTCTGTAGAGCTTCATATCAAAAAGGTTATCGTTTGTAAGTGCCTTTGCACATGCCGGCAATATTGCTGTTGCAATTGACGGCGCAAGCGAATAAACAACCGATTTAATACCGAGAACATCGCTTCGCTCAGTTGTATCAGGAGACAAAACCATTATAAGGTTCTCGTATGAATCATAAAAGAACATATAGAAAAATTGGAAGCCGATGTTGAACAAAAGAACTATAACGCCTTTTACGAGCTGACTTTCAATCTTTTCATAAGGCACCATAACCATACCGATAACAAGAAGGCAGGTGGGAAGCGCCATTGAAAGCATATAAGGACGGTATTTGCCCTTTTTGCTTCGTGCATTGTCAATAATATTAGCACGAATTGCAGTAGCAGGAAAAGACACTATAAGAGCAATGATATATAAATAATACATCAAATCCGGTCCGATACCGATAGCGTTACCGATAATAACATTAGTTGTGCTCAGCATTAACTGATTCACACAGTAAATCATAAAGTAAATACCGATACCGCCGAAAGAATATGCAAAAATCTCTTTGAACGGCATATAACGCCCCGGCATTGGCCGCTTCCAATATACTTTTGCGTTTGAAGCGGTGTTCTTTAGCTTTTCAAAATTCAAAATAAATCCCCCTATTGATTTTTGACAAAACAAAAATAGGCACTGCCGCCTAACCGTTTTGTTCATAATATATTTATTATATTGTAACATATTTTTAATTTTTTTCAACATAATAGATTATACAAATTACAGCAATCGATAATTTTTGTATACTTACACCAAAATCACGTCCGGTATATAGTCAATATAAACAATCATATTAGCAAAACGAGGTAAAAAAAGAGCAGGCATAAAAATGTCTGCTCTTAATAGCAAAAATAGGCTTAAATTATAATGTTATTTCAATTCTGTCCCCTTTGTTTGTGGGGAGAACAAGTCTGTTGCTGACGGAATTATATATTTTGCCGTCGGGAAGCTTTGCTTCAAAATTGCCGCCGAAATAGGCTAAGTCCAAGTCGACGCCGCAGTTTGAATAAATCTCGGCAAAATTAAGCTTTCCGTTTTCCCATTTTTCGGAAACAGTGAAATTGCCCCTTGCGACAATTCCCTTAATCTCTCCGTTTTTCCAAGCAGAAGGCAATGCGGGCAAAAGCTCAATGTAACCGCAATGGCTTTGCAGGAGCATTTCGTTTACGCCTGCGGTATAGCCGAAATTGCCGTCAATCTGGAACGGCGGATGGTAGTCAAAGAAATTCGGGAAAATGCCGTTTTTGAATAAATCCGAAATCAGCTTGTGCGCACGGTCGCCGTCGCCCGTTCTTGCCCACGTATTGATTTTTTGACCCATTGACCAGCCCGTGCTCTTATCCCCTCGGTCGTTCATTGAAACGATTGCGGCACTAATCAATTCAGGGTCATTTTCTTTATTCATCACATTACACGGGAAAAGTCCCAAAAGATGCGACATATGCCTGTGGTTCTTCTGACCGATTTCACCGAGCTTTCTTTCGTGATACCACTCTTTAATCTGCCCGTCCTCGCCTATTTCATAAGGCTTGAGTTTTGACTGAATGTCGAGCCACTTTTCGCATAAATCATCGTCACAGGAAAGTGCCTTTGCACTCTTCACAGCATCGTCGTAAAGCTGCCAAATAAGTGCCTGCTCATAAGTATTTCCCATAGTCCTCGGACCGTGCTCAGGTGAAAAACAGGGGTATGTTACAAGCCTTTCGCCGCTCTTCACAAGAAGCCTGCTGAAATACTCGGCAGTTTCCCTCAGCATTGGGTAAATATCATTTTTCAGCACATCTAAATCAGTAGTATATTCATAATATTCAAAACAGTTGTGAAGAATCCATGGTACAGCCGCAGGCGACCAGCCCCAGTTGAAGTCCCACCCAGGGCAAGTCCAGCCGAAGGGCGTATTTTGAGTATGGAACAAAAAACCGTTATTCTCCCCGTTGCCGCAATTTTCATCGGTATAATACTTCGCAGTAACTCTGCCCGGTTCACGTAAAGACTTAATATAACGGATAAGCGGAACGGCGCACTCGGAAATATTGCCCGAAAAGGCGTGCCAATAATTCATTTGAAGATTGATATTCAAATGAAAATCACTGCTCCATTTAGGTGCGTTTGAGCAGTTCCAAATTCCCTGCAAATTAGCAGGCAAAACGTCGGTTTCTCTTGAAGAGGATATAAGCAGATAACGCCCGAAGCCGTAGAGCAATTCCTCGGCTTTTCTGTCGCTTTGCGCATCTTTTCCGTAATTTTTAATTAAGGAGTCGGCACATTTTTCGCTCTCACCACCAAGGTTTAATGAAACTCTGTTGAAAATTCGGGAGAAATCTGCTGTATGGTCGGTGTATATTTTGTCGATTCCTTTTTGAGAAAGCGCAATTACTTTTTTGTTCAATTCCTTTGCTTTGTCGGCTTCATTAAAATCTTTTTTACGGTAATCGGGGTATGTATCTTCGTAATCCGTCTCTTCCGCCGAAATGAAAGACGCATAAGTTCCGCCTGAAATTTTAACGGTTCTGCCCTCGGAAACGATTTTTCCGTCTGTAATTATTTTTATTGCCGTAATGCATTTAAGACCGTTGTCCGAAACGGTTGAAAAAACGGTTAAAACGCCGTCGGAATATTCAAATCGGCTCTCCATAACATCACTTTCGCAAAATTCAAGTCCGAATGAAAGAGAGCCGCCCTCACGCTTAAATTCAATAACAGAAGCGCCGTCGGGATATGACACAAAATATTTTCTCTTATCCGTAACTGATTTTCCGTTTAAAAGCTTTGCTTTATATGACACGGTGCAAACCGCATTTTCCATATCAAGCACACGGGAATAATCCTTATAATACAAAATGTCGCCGAATTTTAAATTCACCTTTCCCCTGTAAATATATGCGCCGTATGCGGCCATGTCGTCGCTGCCTATGAGCTTGTCGCAAAGAGCGTGTGCCTTTTCGTTTTCACCGCTCAGGAAAGCCTCTTTAATCTCTTTGTAATAATCTCTCGGCAGTTTACCGTTTGAGTCAGCCGTTGTAATATTGCCGCCGTTGTAATCGGGTCTTTTAGGCGAAGGACCGCCTCGCCAAAGGGTTTTGTTATTAAAATAAACGGTATCTTTTTTCACATCGCCGAAAACGGATATTCCCATTGTACCGTTGCCGAGCGGCAGTGAAGTCTGCTCCCAAAAGCTGTCGCCCCTGTGAAACAGTGCGTTCTTCATCTTGATTTTTGATGCGGGCACATTAAAACACAATTTCATAATTAAATGCCGTGCGGCACAGAAAATTCGGAAATTTTCTTTCCCTTTGCTGTGCCGCCCTTTCTTATTTTTATTTTTCAAAATTTAAAATCATTTTGTAATGCGGAATGTGTAAATCGTAAATAACCTCGTGATTTATCGCCTTAAAGCCCAATTTGTTATAAAAGCCCTCTGCATAGGTTTGCGCCTCGATTGTAACAGTCGGAATATTGTCATCTTTGACACGGCGCAAAAGCTCCTCGACGACTTTTGCCCCAAGTCCCTCTCCCCTGCACATCTTTTTAACAGCAATTCTGCCTATATGGCAAGTGTTTTTGTCTACATAAACCACTCGGCCCGTACCGACAGGCTCGCCGTCTTTGTAGACAACCAAATGAGGAGTTACATTGTCAAGCTCGTCAAATTCAGCCTCAACGGGATATTTTTGCTCGTCGCAGAAAACCTCTTTACGAATAGCGGCGCAATCCTCGTAAGGCTCGCCTGCCTCAAACCATTTATATTTAATCATAAATTACTCCGCCTTGAATGCAAATTTGAATTTCAGCGTTTTATCCGTTTTTACCTTATACTTTGAAAGAGTATCGGGACCGCAGGTATTCGTGCCCGTTCCTCGCATAAAGCCGTCAATTGAAAGAACCGTTGAAGCAGCATACTCAATCTCTTCTTGATGTTTCGCTTTGTCGAGCGAATTTTGAGTATAATTATGCACCGAAAAGCTGAATTTCGGTTCGCCGT
Organism: Ruminococcaceae bacterium UBA7217; assembly: GCA_002490425.1. Lineage (GTDB taxonomy): Bacteria > Bacillota > Clostridia > Oscillospirales > Acutalibacteraceae > Fimenecus. The sequence goes on along the minus strand of DKTZ01000057.1, from coordinate 13,909 downwards.
AAACCGTGAATACATTGCCGTCTGCATTAGAAAGCTTCAAATATTTAACGCCGCCGCAGTTGCCGTTATCCTGCGGCATAATGTATGGCTCGTGCATCTTTTCAACCGTAGTTTTGTAAAGACCTACAGTTGCGTGGTCGTTAAGGTCGCAGAGGTTTTCCATTTTATCATCGGAGCCTCTGCCGTAAAATTCAATGTTTGAAAATGCCTTCGGTAATTCCACGGTAACACCGAAGCGCTGAATTTCAAGCGGGCCGAATACTCCCTTATTAAGAATACATTCAACATTTACAAGACCGTTGCTGTGAACAGTATAAACAATTGCAACATCAAAAAGCTTTCTGAATGACTTTTTAACACTGTAAGCCGCCGCAACAACGGTGTAATAGGATTTGTCCGCATAGCTAAAGCTTTTCAGCACTGTTTTGGCGTCTTGTAACCCTGCAACCGTCCAAAGCTTTGGCGCTCCGTAAGAGTCGTTATCAAGTGACGCACGGGTAAGGTTCGGAACAAAGCCGATTTTACCACCTGCAGGTGTTTCATTCAGATAATTTTTCCCGTTCACGCAGTATTCGGTCATTTCGCCTGTCTGCTTATTAAATTTAACTAAACCGCCGTCAAAATTAACCGTTAAAATGTCATTGTTAAGGGACGGAGTAACTTTTCCAATGCCGTTTTCAGACGGGATAAATTTTTTGACATCATTTAAAACGGTTTGTTCAATACCGACCCTGTTTTCGCCGTCGAAATACTCAATGTTTATGTGGCAGTCATCGGAATTTGAATATCCGTCATACGGAATTTCATAAATTTTCTTCTGCATTGGTTCTATATCAAGAGTAAGTGTGCCGTTTTTCGTTTCTTCGCCGTTAACAAGCTGTGCCCAGCGAACAGACAAATAACTGCTATTTTTAAAGCGGTTTGTATTGGTAAATTCAAATAACTTTCCGCTGACATGTCTGCTTCTTACTGGTCTGTAAACAGCTTTTATGACAAATGCGCCTGTGTGCGGCGTTTTGTCGGGGTACATCATACCGTCAACGCAGAAATTGCTGTCATGCTTTGCCTCGCCGTGGTCACCGCCGTATGTGTATTCGGTCTTATATTTTTTGTCGTCTTTGCCGTGGTAAACCGCATGGTCTGCCCATTCCCAAATACAGCCGCCCATAAGATTATCATGAGCATAAATGCTTTGCCAGTATTCTTCTAAAGCGCCGGGGCCTACGCCCATTGCGTGGCAGTATTCACACATAAAGAACGGCTTGTCTTTATATTTTGCCTCATCGGTTTTACTGCCGACCTTTTCAACATGGTTGTGACTCGGATACATTTCGGAAACTACGTCATAAGCCACACGTTTACTTCTGATTACACCCTCATAGTGAACGGGAATTTTTGTCCCCTGTTTTTTAAGATATTCACAGCAAGCGTCCTGACATTTATAGCCGCCTGCCTCGTTGCCAAGCGACCACATAGTAACGCACGGGTGGTTGCGGTCACGGTGATACATTCTGCTTACTCTGTCAATATATCTCGGAGCCCATGCTAAATTGTTACTGATAAAATGCTCAGTGGCAGTCTTACGGCAGTTTGACGCACCGTGAGTTTCAATATCCGCCTCATCAACAATGTAAAATCCCATTAAATCCGCAAGAGTTAAAAGAGTTGGGTCAGGCGGATAGTGCGAGGTACGGATTGAGTTAATATTAAACTCTTTCATAGTTTTAAGCTCGCTCTCAATTTGTTCGGGAGTTAAAACATAGCCGTTTTTTGTGTCGGTATCGTGATGGTTTACACCCTTGAATTTTATAGGCTTACCGTTGAAATAGAAAATGTTATCCTTTATTTCGACAGTTTTAAAGCCTATATACATTCTTATAACAGAAAGCGTTTCGTCTCCGTTTTTGAGCGTTACAAAAAGAGTGTATGTATACGGCTCTTCTGCATTCCATTCACGAACAGACAGCTCGCCTAATTTAACGGTCATTTTATTCTCTGCATTATTTTCATTGGACACTAAAAAGTTTTCACCGTCATAAAGCTCGCAAAGGACTGTATAGCCTTTAGTTTCGCCCGTTAAATCAAGAGAAACATCAAGATTATATTTACCGTCGTCAGTTTTTTCGGAATTTGCAAAGCAGTCGTAAATGTACGTTTTCTCAAGCTCTGTAATATACACATCACGGAAAATTCCGTTTTCACGGAACATATCCTGACATTCAAGGTATGTGCCCGTTGACCATTTAGAAACTGCGGCAAGAATTTCGTTTTCACCCTCAGTTAAGTAGTCTGTAATATCAAATTCGGCGGAGTTGTGTGAGCCTTCGCTGTAACCTACAAATTTACCGTTTATGTAAAGGTCAAGAGAGGACATAACGCCGAGGAAGGTTATAATTCTCGTTTTGCCTACATCGTCAATGTCAATAATTTTTCTGTAAATGCCCATGGGAACATCCTGCGGCATCTCAGGGTAAAGAGTCGGGTCAAACTCATAGCGTGTATTTAAGTAGCATGGCTCTCTGTAACCCGTCCTCTGCCAAGTTGACGGAACTGTCACCTTGTCAAACTGAACACGGTCTGTGTAAAAGCTGTTGGGAATAAGCATATCCTTGTCGTAATACTTAAAGTCCCACTCCCCTGAAAGAATATGCACCTTATCGCTGTTATATCTTTCGGTAAGAACTGTCTGGCTTTCTAATAAATCTTTTGAAGAATAAGGAATAAAATAAGCACGGGGCGGAAGCTTGCCTATTTCGCTTATTTCAAATTGTCTGAAATTTTCACGGTTTATAAGGTAATTCATATAAATGTACCCCCAAATAATAGTTGTAACACAATATTAACATAATACTGCTTTTTTTACAACGGTCTTTTTTAATATTGTGATTAAAAAATGTGCATATTTCTATTGACAAATAAACCTCATTATGATAATATTTTCACGGTAAATGTGTATCATTTAAGACACTTTTGGTGGTTTTATGAGTAAACAAAAAGAATTTGACATAGTAGAATACTTCAAAAAGGCTGATATTTTTTCCGGCACTGATGAAGAAATTTTAAAAGATGTTCTAAAAGCACACGCAGAACTAAAATCCTTTAAAAAAGCTGAAACGGTTTTTTCGGAAGAAACCTTTACTCCGTGCATCTGCGTTATTCTTGAAGGCTCGGCAATCGTTAAAAAAGGCGAAACGGTAATAAGCCATTTAAAGAAATATGACCTTTACGGTGCGGCGTTTCTTTACAATGACATTTCGGTTTTCCGCAACACCGTAACAGCACTCACCCCTTTAAGTGTTGCTGTGCTTTCAAAGGAAGGTATGGATATTCTTATTAGGAACGATTCGTCAATCGCTTTTAATTACATTAAATATCTTTCGCACAGAGTTACATTTCTCAATGACAAAATCGAGGGCTACACGGCGCAGTCCGCCGAGGAAAAGCTGATGCGTTATCTTAAGAAAAATGCGGAAAATCAAAACTGTCAGTGCGAAATAGCAGTTTCAATGAAAGAGCTTTCGAGTGTCCTTTGCATCAGCAGGGCAAGTCTTTACAGAGTGTTGGACTCCCTTGAACAGAGCGGTAAAATCCGCCGTGAGGACAAGAAAATATTTATTATTTAGTTAAAATTTATTTTATATAAAGAGGTAATCAAAATGAAAAAAACACTGTCAATCTTTTTAGCAATTGTTATGTTGCTCTCTCTTGCCGCTTGCGGTAAAAGCGCAACCGAAACGCCGAGCACATCTGCCGCTCCTGCTGAATACAAGGCTGTTGACATTAACGTTGCCACATTAGCAGGTCCTACTGGCGTTGGTATGGCGAAGCTTATGGATATGCAGAAAAACGGTCAGGCGGCTAACAACTACAATTTCACACTTTGCTCCGACCCTGCAACTGAAGTTGTTCCGGGCGTTGTAAGCGGTAACTTCCAAATAGCTTCCGTTCCCGTTAACCTTGCTTCTGCCCTTTACAACAAGACAAACGGCGGAATCCAAATTCTTGCTGTTAACACAGCTGGCGTTCTCTATATTCTTGAAAACGGCAACGAAATAAATTCATTCTCTGACCTTGCAGGCAAAACTCTCTTCGCAACAGGTCAAGGCTCAACGCCCGAATATATTCTCAATTATCTTCTTGAAAAAAACGGACTTACAGATAAGGTAACCGTTGAATATGAGGCATCGCACGATGAGCTTGCCGCAAAAGCCGCATCGGGCAAGGTAAAGATTGCAATGCTCCCCGAGCCTAAGGTTACGGCAACCTTAATGCAGAATAAGGATATGAGAAGAGCTATTGACCTTACAAAGGAATTTGAGTCGGCAACCAATCTTACACTCATTCAGGGATGTGTTATTGCAAATAAGGATTTCTGCGAGAAGAATCCCGAGGCAGTTAAAAAATTCCTTGAAGAATACAAAGCGTCAATTGACTTTGCGGTAAATAATGTTGACGAGGCGGCTGCTCTTTGCGAAACTTACTCAATAATTCCGAAAGCCGCAATGGCAAAAAAGGCTATCCCCAATTGCAACATTGTATATATTACTGGCGAAGAAATGAAAAAATCAGTTTCTGCAAATCTTCAGATATTCTTTGACGCAGACCCCAAATCAATAGGCGGAAAGATGCCTGCGGACGATTTCTACTATGCTAAATAAACTTCCGAATACAGCAAAAAAAATATTAAAATTCACTTTAGCCCTTGCCTTTTGGCTTGGGCTATGGCTCTTTATAAGCCGTATTGTAGGCATTGAACTTTTAGTTCCGTCCCCGTCAAATGTTGCCGTTACACTTAAAGAAATGTTAATGCAAAAAGAGTTTTACACTACATGCCTGCACTCATTTTTGCGGATAACGGGCGGTTATATTTTAGGCGTGACGGCAGGGACTTTGCTCGGAATGCTCATTTCCTTTTCTTCGGTACTCAAAAGTATATTTAAGCCCTTTTTAACGGCTGTTAAGACCACTCCCGTCGTGTCGTTCATCATTTTGGCGCTGATTTGGATTGAGCGTGACGGCGTGCCTGTATTTATAACATTTTTAATGGTAACGCCAATTGTTTCGGCGGGAATTATTACGGGAATTGAATCCGCCGACGAATCCCTTTTGGAAATGACAAAAGTTTATAAGTTTAGTTTTTGGAAAAAACTTAAATACATCTATCTGCCTTCTGCCGTGCCGTCGTTTATCTCGGGCTGTGAAACGGCAATAGGTCTTGGCTGGAAAGCAGGCGTTGCCGCCGAGGTTATCTGTATGTCGAGGGGAACGATCGGAAAAGCGCTTAAAGATTCGCAGGTTTATATGGAAACCTCGGAGCTTTTTGCGTGGACTGCGGTAATTATTATAATCAGCTTAATTCTCGAAAAACTGCTTGCGAAGCTTTTTGACATAATCTTTAAAAAGGCAGTGCAAAAAGGAGGTTATTTCATTGAACATAGAAATTACTAACCTCACAAAAAAATACGGTGCAAAAACTGTATTTGAAAATTATTCAAACACATTGGAAATCAACGGTATTTTACTTGTAAAGGGTGCTTCGGGTTGCGGTAAAACAACGCTTATGAGAATGATTGCTGGGCTTGAAAAATATGACGGTAAAATCAGTGTTCCGACGGATAAAATATCCTTTATGTTTCAGGAGGACAGGCTCATTCCGTTTGTTTCTGTGCTAAAAAATGTTGCGGCAGTAAGCGACATCGAAACGGCAAAAAGAATCCTACGCAAATTGGGGCTTGAAAAGGAATTTGATTCTCCGCCACTTTCGCTTTCGGGCGGAATGAGGAGAAGAGCCGCCCTTGCACGTGCACTCAGTTACCCCGCAGACCTTGTGATTTTAGACGAGCCGTTTAAAGGTCTTGACGCCTCGCTTAGGCAAACTGTTATTGAAATAATTAAAGAGGAAAACACAAAAAGAGATTTTATTATCGTCACTCACGAAAGCTTTGACGGTGAGTTTGAGGACGGGAAAATACTTTATTTGTGAATATTTAAGTTCTGTTTATCCCAACAAGTAGGGCGGGGGGGCTTGCTCCCGCCGTTATTTTTTACGTTACACATTTCTCACGACAATTCCTCAAAAATGAACAAAACTCAGATGACGGTTTTTATTAAAATCACATTACGGTATCCACACCGTCCATTTTCTGTTTAATAACAATTTGCATCAAACTAATAACGGCATCTGCCACTACACGGCGGGAGCAAGCCCCCGCCCTACCGTGCAAAACATAAATAATAATGCAGTGCATCTGCCAAGAGTTTTATTGACATACAGCATAAAAAAATATATAATTTTATCAGAATATTTCTTTGGGGTGAGGAAAATGCAAACTGCTGAAATTACAACTAAATGCGGGAAAATCAAGGGAGTTGACGAGGGTAATTTTATACTTTTTAAAGGCATTAAATACGCAAATGCAAAACGGTGGGAATACCCCACTGCCGTTACCTCTTGGGACGGGGTTTATGACGCAACTGAGTGGGGCGACTGCTCTTATCAACGCAGAAGCTTTGAGCCTGACGAGCAGTGTAATGCGTTCTATCACCGTGAATTTCGTAGAGGGCTTAAATTTACATACAGCGAGGACTGCCAATACTTAAATATTTATGCGCCGAAAAATGCGGAAAAGCTCCCCGTTGCAATTTACATTCACGGCGGAACATTTACGGGCGGAAGCGGAAATGAAGCGCACATCGACGGCACAAAATTCGCAGAAAACGGCATAGTTTACATTACAATTAACTACCGTTTGGGGCCGTGGGGCTTTTGCTCGCACCCCGACCTTACAGACGAAAACGGTCTTTGCGGAAACTACGGTCTTTACGACCAATACACCGCTTTAAAATGGATTAAAGATAACATTGAGGACTTTGGCGGCGACCCCGACAGCATCACTGTTATGGGTCAGAGCGCAGGGTCAATGAGCGTTGACATTCACCTGTCAAGCGAGCAATGCAAAGGCTTTTTTAAAGGTGCGTTTATGATGAGCGCAACCGCACTTATGCGCCTTTTCTCCCGCCCCTATACACCCGAGCAGACAAGAAAATTTTGGGATAAGGTGGTTAAAAATGCGGGTGTAAATTCAATTGAAGATTTACGAACTGTTGACCCTAAAACGCTGTTTTACGCTTGGTGGCCGATTTTTGACGGAACACGAGGCGCAATGCGCTATGCCTTCCCCGTTTTTGACGGCAAATACCTAAAAAAAGAGAATTTCGGACTAAAAAATATTCCCGACATTCCGTACCTTTTGGGTATGACAAGCTGTGATATGATTCCCCTTGTTTTGCGAATTGCCGATACGCTTTGGGCAAAATCCGTTAAAAAGCATAACAAAAACAAATGCTATATCTATATGTTTGACCGTGATTTACCGGGCGACAGCAACCGAAATTGGCATTGCAGTGATATGCTCTATGTTTTCGGCACTCTGCACACAAGCTGGCGTCCCTTTGAGAAACGGGATTTTGAAATTGAAAAGGAAATGTTTTCTTCCGCTTGTGCGTTTATTAAAAATCACGACCCGAACTGCGATTTAGTACCCAAATGGGAAGACGGGTCAAGAAAAATTATGGAATTCGGCGAAAATGAAACAAAATTCAAACGCTGGAAAACCGCAAAGCTAATAAGATACCTTTTCAGAGAAGGTCCGATGTAACTAAATACGGTTCAAATAAATTTAACTTACATCAATTAAAAGGAAAGTGGAATTTATGTCATTTGCGGCGGCAAAAGAGCATTTAAAAAAATACGGATTAGAAAGCAGAATTATGGAATTTGACGTTTCGTCTGCTACTGTGTCAGAGGCGGCAAAAGCCATAAACTGCAAGGAAGAGGAAATTGTAAAAACACTCTCATTTATTGTGAACGGCAGACCGATACTGATTGCTGCTTCGGGAGATTCCAAAATAGACAATGCAAAGTTTAAAGCAAAATTTCAAACAAAAGCAAAAATGATACCCTTTGACGAGGTGGAAAAAATGACTGGCCATGCGGCAGGCGGAGTTTGTCCTTTCGGAATAAACGAAGAAGCGGAAGTCTATTTAGATATATCCTTAAAACAGTTTGCGACTGTCTACCCTGCCTGCGGAAGCTCAAACAGCGCCGTTAAGCTTACTGTAAATGAATTGGAAACAGCCTCCTGTTATAAAAAATGGGTAGATGTCTGCAAGAAAATTCAGTAAGGTAAATTTCAGTTTATTAAAAATGACGGAGAAGAACTATGCCTTTTGATTATAAAAAAGAATACAAGGAATTTTATATGCCAAAAAGCAAACCGAGTATAGTTGAAATTCCAAAAATGAATTATATCGCAGTCAGAGGCAAAGGCAACCCTAACGCGGAAGACGGTGAATACAAAAAATCCATAGGTCTTTTGTACGCAATTGCCTTTACAATTAAAATGAGCTATAAAGGCTCGCACAAAATTGACGGATATTTTGAATATGTTGTCCCCCCTCTTGAGGGCTTTTGGTGGCAGGACGGTAACAGAAACGGCATAGATTATAACGACAAAGAAAGTTTAAATTTTATTTCGGTTATAAGACTGCCCGATTTTGTTACACAAAAAGATTTTGACTGGGCAATAGAAGAAGCGACTGATAAGAAAAAGCAGGATTTTTCAAAGGTTGAATTTTTGACCTATGACGAGGGAGTTTGCGTTCAGTGTATGCATATCGGCTCTTATGACAACGAGCCTGCGACGGTGGATTTAATGCACCGATATATGACGGAAAACGGGTATGAGCTTGACATAACAAGCGAAAGACTGCACCACGAAATATATTTAAGCGACCCGAGAAGATGCGATGTAAACAAGCTGAAAACAGTAATAAGACATCCGATTAAGAAAATAAAGTAACATATAAACTGCAAATTTCAGAGGTAAAAAATGTTTGATTTAAAGAAAGAAACTATAAAAAAGAATATCTTTTTAGGATTAAGTATATTGTTTTGCGCATTAACTTTTTTCGGGGCATTTTTATGTATTTTCGGAAAAGTAGATAATGCAGGCTATGCAATTATACCGATGCTTATTGAATTGGTTTTTAATTCACTTTATCGAAACAGCAAAAAAGCAATAGCGGAAAATACAAAATGATTGCCGAAATAAATTTAGGAGCGTAATAATATGGCAATGTGGAATCCTTGGCGGGGATGCAAAAAGTGCAGTGACGGGTGCCTTCATTGCTATATTCACAAAGGCGACATAAAGAAAAATATCAACACCAATGAAATAGTCAAGACTAAAGATTTTAATAAACCCATAGAAAAATCGAAAGACGGAAGCTATAAAATGAAATCGGGAATTGTTTACCTATGTTTTTCTACGGATTTTCTTATTGAAGAAGCAGACGGGTGGAGAAACGACTGTTGGCAAATGATTAAAGAAAGACAGGACTGCATTTTTCTGTTTCTTACAAAAAGAATAGAGCGATTTATGAAATGTATTCCGACGGACTGGAACGGCGGCTACGACAATCTTGTTGTATGCTGTACCGTTGAAAATCAAAAAAATGCCGATTATAAGCTGTCAATATTTAAAGACCTGCCCATAAAGCATAAATGTATTACGGCACAGCCGTTGTTAGAGAAAATTGATATAGAAAAGTATCTTGATAATATTGAATTGGTCGTTGTCGGCGGAGAGTCGGACATAAATGCAAGAGTATTTAACTTTGACTGGGCATTGGACATACGAGAACAGTGTGTAAGAGAAAATGTTAATTTTGAGTTCAGACAGTGCGGAACTTATACTGTCAAGGACAGAAAACAGTATAAAATTCCGACAAAATATTTGTGCAAGCAGGCAAAACTCGCTGGTATTGATTATAAAGTAAAAATTAAATAACATTTTTTGCAAAAAGCAGTAGATAATATTTAAAATCCGCCTATTAAAAACGCTATAAAAAAACGCTGATACTTTTAAAGTATCAGCGTTTTTTGGTGCTGGTGACCGGACTTGAACCGGTACGGTATTGCTACCGAGGGATTTTAAGTCCCTTGCGTCTGCCTATTTCGCCACACCAGCGAGCTTAATTATTATATATGAATAAAATAAAAAAGTCAAGACTGTGAAATCAAATTTCTTACCCAGTTTCCTCTTTTTACAAGAATAAAGCCTATTATACCTTTAATTGCATTAAGGCTTTGAACCACAGCCAGTAAAACAAGAATATTCACATTTGTAAATCTGCTCAAAATGAATGCGGCAGGCACGCTCACGCACCACACAAACACGCTGTCAAACAAAAACGTTACCAAAACCTTACCGCCCGAACGGATAGTGAAATAGCTTGCATTGGCGAATGCGTCCATCGGCATTGCCGCCGCCATAATCAGCATAAAACGAGTTGCAAGGTGACGGACCGAATCGGTTGTATTGTAAGCTAACGGTATAAAGCCTGCGCAGACCGCAAAAGCAACTGCTATTACAACGCTCACTGCAAAGGAAAACGCAATAAGCTTTTTGGCGCTGTCTTTTGCATTTTCCGTCTCTCCTGCCCCGAGCATCTGCCCTATTATTATACCTATGGCAACGCCGAGCGACAAAAATCCGACGGAAAACACATTCCAAAACGTCTGCGTAATGTTATTTGCCGCAACAACCTCAAGTCCCCTCACGGAATAACACTGATTAAGCATTGCCATTCCCGCAGACCACATTGTTTCATTCAGCATTAACGGCATACCCTTTAAGGTTATCTGCTTAACAAGTTGTTTCGGAACATAAAGGCTCTTAAACGCACCGACAATAAACGGAATACTCTTTTTATGAGCGACAGTCCAAACAGAAACAATTAAAAGCTCAGCAAATCTTGAAATAACGGTTGCAACAGCCGCACCGTTAACGCCCATTTTCGGCGCTCCGGAGTGACCGAAAATCAATATGTAATTAAGAATTAAGTTGACTGCAACGGCAATTATGCCTGCAACCATTGGGAGAACGGGCTTTTCAATCTCACGCAGTGTGCTCGAAAAGCACTGGGTAACGGCATAAGGCAAAAAGCCAATCATCATAATCAAAAGGTAGTTATATCCGAAGCCTAAGGACGCATTGGCATCGCTTACATCGCCCTCGCCCATTAAATATGCTCCTATCAGCATTTTACCGCAGAAGAAGAAAATCAGACACCCTATTGCAGTAATCACCGTGCAAATCATCAGTTTAAATCTGAATGTGTGACGCACACCCTCATTGTCCTTATTGCCATAAAACTGAGCGCCGAAAATGCCTGCGCCCGAAATTGCGCCAAAAAGGCACAGATTAAATACGAAAATAAGCTGATTCGAAATTGCGACACCGACCATTTCGGTTGTGCCGACTTTTCCTATCATCACGTTGTCGAGCATATTGACAAAGTTAGTAATCAAATTCTGAATCATTATGGGAAGCGTCAGTGCAATTACACGCTTATAAAAATCCTTTGTACCTATGAACTGTTTTATCATTTTTTACCTCTGTTTAATTTCTTTACCGTTATTTCATTCATTGTAAGTGCGAGTGCACACACAGTCATTAGCACGGGAGCTGTAATTTTAAAGGTTGTTGCCGATGCCACAAAGCCGAATACAAGCTGAAAAGCAAATCCGACGGCGTATGCTCCGCCCATATGAAAGCCCGTTATATCCGCTGAATATTCTTTACCGAACCGTTCGGGCACAGCGTGCAAAACGCTCGGAAAAACAGGGCCGAATCCAAAGCCTATAAGCAACAGTCCCCAATGCGAAACCAATTCTAAAGGCAGCATTAAAATGCACATACCCAAAAATGAAAAGCATAAACCAAGCCTTATTAAACGGTTATCGTTTAATTTCATTGAAAGAAATCCCGAAACAAGTCTTCCGAGCATTATTCCGCCGAAATAGACGGAAATCCACCTTGCCGCACTTTCAGGGGCGATAGAAAATGAATTTACAAGGTAAGTAGCGCCCCATGTGCCTACAATAAATTCCATACTGCAATAAAACCCGAGCGTTAAAATGCTTGTAACAATACCCTTAAATGCTCTTATTCTCACTTTTTCCTTAGGAAAATTTTCATCTGCTTTTTCTTTTGTCAAAGAGCCGTCAAGCTTTATCCAACGTCTTAATGAGAACAGTACAATTAAAGCGATTGCAAACTGAATAGCCGCTACGGCACGGTATCCGCCACGCCAAGAACCGCTCTCTCCGCCTAAAAAGGCAGACATAATCATCGGGCTTGCGGTAACGCCTATCCCCCAAAAGCAATGCAACCAGCTCATATGGCGCGCCTTGTAATGAAGCGAAACATAGTTATTAAGACCTGTGTCAATTGCGCCTGCACCGTATCCCAAAACTACCGCAAAAATCATCATAACCCAAATATTCGGCGAAAAGCTCATACCAACGAGACCCAAAACTGTCAAAAGTATTGAAACCATTGTAACGGCAGGCGTACCGAATTTGCGGATAAGCTTGCCGCCCACAAAGCTCGCTCCGCCTGAGCAAATACCTGTTATTATACTGTAAACCGACGCAAAATTCTGGTCAATTCCGAAATCTCTGTGCACAACGGGCCAAGCCACGCCGAAAATTGAATCGGGCAGTCCCAACGAAATGAATACAATATAAATTACAATTAAAATGCCTATCATTTTAACCCTCCGCAAATTCTGTAACCTTATCGGTATTTTCATCGGAATACTCAATCTCCGACGAATACATTCTCGCAATTTCACAAATATTTTCAAAAGAAAAATCGGTTCTCTCGCAAATCGCCCAAATCAATTTTACGCTTATTTCGGCAAAATTTAATCCGCCGTAAAAATTGTCAGCAGACAAATGCCTGAACAGAAAATATTTATACAAATTTAGAAATGCCCTTTCGGCAGTATTATCAGGTTGTGCAGTTTGGGGATTTTTAAGAGTATTCAGCTTATCTCGCCACGAAATATCAAGCATTTCAAGCGAAGAATAGAAATCAAAAGCTGTATGTAAATCCAATTCAAACGGATTTATTTGATACATTTCATTGATTTTGCGAATTGCATTGAAAACGCTGTCCGAATTGTCAACTAAATTGAATACTAAATCACGCCGGCAAAGAAAATCCTGTTCATCTTCAGTCAGGCTTTCACCGTTTTCGCAATCGGAAATAAGCGTAAAAGAACGGCTGTCTGAAAGGATTATTCTGCAAGCCTCTTCACAGCAAAGTCCGAGTCCCGTTTCGGTTCGGTCGGAATAAAAATTACGAAAACGGGGATGATCCGTACAAATATCGCAAAGATAATCTTCGCCTAAGTTCAGAATAATATCACAAAGTTTTTGTTCATTTAAAAACGGACATCTTTCATCATCATTGAGTCTAAAGCATGCACCGCCGTCTTGAAAATCCATATTATCACGGATTTTTTTACCGAACGGCGTTTTAATTGAATTGTATTTTTTTAGCGACAAAGGGTCAATATCAATCTCCCAGCCGATACAGCAGCTGTGACGGCACTCCCCTGCTATGCACTTAAAATTACTGTAATAATGCGGTACAAAAGTTTTCATAAGCCCCTCCACGGCGCGAATATAAGAATAATAGCATATTTCTTTTCATCTTTCAATATCCGACAAATTTTTATTTGACAAACCTAAAAAGGTTTGGTAAAATAGTTGTTACGTGATTACAGTGTTCTTTAAAATCGGATTACGTAACAACTGTATACGGAGAGTTGTCCGAGTGGTCGAAGGTGCAGCACTCGAAATCTCCTTCGGCTAACGGAAGCCCATCTTCCGAAAAGCCTTTAACCGTGCGGATTTCGGGCATTTGCCCGTCGCAGGCACACCGTGAGTTCTAACAGGAATTCTAATACAACCGAATATTTGCGTTAATACTCCTTCGGGAGTTTAACATACATGGAGAGGTATCGAAGTGGTCATAACGGGGCTGACTCGAAA
>DKTZ01000032.1 GCA_002490425.1 Ruminococcaceae bacterium UBA7217 | reverse complement strand
ATGATTATTCTACTGATTATTAGTTAAAATATAATTTTTTATATTATTATATAATCTTAAAAAGAGAGGACTGGTTTTATGAATATTGCACTTATGGCGCACGACTCAAAAAAAGAATTGATGGTTCAGTTTTGTATTGCTTATTGCGGAATTTTATCTCGGCATAACCTTTGTGCAACGGGCACAACGGGAAAAATTGTATCTGAAGCAACCGGTCTAAAAATTATGCAGTTTTTAAGCGGCTCACAGGGCGGCGACCAGCAAATCAGTTCAAGAATTGCTTGCAACGAAATAGATTTGCTTTTAATGTTCCGTGACCCTATTTCACCGAAACCGCACGAGCCTAAGGACAACACTCTTCTTCGTCTTTGCGACGTTCACAACATTCCCGTTGCGACAAACATTGCCACAGCAGAGGCGCTGATTCACGCACTTGATCGGGGCGACCTTGACTGGAGAGACATTATCAATCCAAAGATTTAAAAAATGTGCCTCCCATTCGGGAGGCAATCCTATATTTTAGAGTTTTGAGGTGTAGCCGAAATGGCACTTATTACAAACGCAATTAAAGGCACGCAGGACACGCTGCCGAATGAAAGCTATAAGGTTCAGTATATTGAAAGCGCAATGCGTGAAACAGCGGAAAATTTCGGATTCCGTGAAATGCGCACTCCCGTTTTTGAACATACGGAGCTTTTCCAAAGAGGAGTAGGCGAAACAACTGATGTTGTTCAGAAAGAAATGTATACCTTTCTTGACAAGGGCGAGCGCTCAATTACTTTAAGACCAGAGGGCACGGCGGGTGCTGTCAGGGCATTTCTCGAGCACGGTCTTTTTAACGAGGCTTTGCCGCAGAAGATTTATTATCTGACATCTTGCTACCGCTATGAAAAGCCTCAGGCAGGTAGGCTTCGTGAGTTCCATCAGTTCGGAATTGAGTGCTTCGGGGCAGGCGAGCCGTCAGCGGACGCAGAGGTAATTTCACTTGCAAATGAAATATTCAATTATCTCGGAATTGACGGGCTTAGTCTTGAAATCAATTCCATAGGCTGCCCCAATTGCAGAAAAGAATATCACAAGGCGCTGAAAGAGTATTTTTCAAAATATGAAAATGACCTTTGCGAAACGTGCAGGGGCAGGCTTGAGCGAAATCCTATGAGAATTCTTGACTGCAAAAGCCCCGTTTGCTCTGAGATTGCAAAGAATGCACCGACAGTATTGGAATTTTTGTGCGACGACTGCAAGGCCCACTTTGACGGCGTAAAAAAATATCTTGACGCAATGGATATTGAATATACGGTGAATCCGCAGATTGTAAGAGGACTTGACTATTACACAAGAACGGTATTTGAATTTGTATCAAATGAAATCGGCGCACAGGGTACTGTTTGCGGCGGCGGAAGATATGACGGACTTATCGGCGAAATGGGCGGAAATCCTTTGCCTGCTTGCGGATTCGGACTTGGAATTGAAAGACTTTTACTTTTAATGGATAAGAAAAATTCACAGTTCCCCGAGCCCAAGAAAACCGATATTTATATAGCCTCAATGGGTGAAAACGCAAGCTTAAAAGCGGCGGCGCTCACAAAAGAGCTTCGTGAAGAGGGAATTTGCGCTCAGTTTGACACTGTGGGCAGAGGTTTTAAGGCACAGATGAAATATGCCAACAAAATTGACGCTGCTTATGTACTCGTGCTCGGTGACACAGAACTCGAAACGGGAAATATTAAGCTTAAAAATATGGCGGACGGCAAAGAGCACGAAATGACTCTTAACTCTTTTGCCGACGATTTTCAGTCAGTTGTAATAAAAGATGCTATGGAAGGCTTTGAATCTTTGGGACTTGAGCTTGACGCAGAAACACTAAGTGCCTTAACAGGGGGTAATGAATAATGGATAAAATGACAGGACTTAAAAGAACCGACTACTGCGGTGTATTTACCATGGCGGATGTCGGCCGTGAGGTTACGGTTTGCGGCTTTGCACAGAGAAGGCGTGACCTTGGCTCTCTTATTTTCATTGACCTTCGTGACAAAACGGGTATTGTTCAGTTAGCGTTCGGTGAAAATACAGACAAAGAGATATTTGACAAGGCGTTCACTGTCAGGAGCGAATATGTGCTTATGGCTAAGGGCACCGTGCGTGAGCGTTCCTCAAAAAATAAGGAGATTCCCACAGGCGATATTGAAATTGACGTTACTGATTTAAGGATACTCAGCGTAAGCGAAACTCCGCCATTTGAAATTGCAAAAGCGGACGAGGTAGGCGACGAAACAACGCTTAAATACCGTTACTTGAATCTCCGTAACGAAAGACTCACGAAAAATATTATTATGCGCCACAAAATTGCGCAGATTGCAAGGGAATATTTCTACGCAAACGACTTTATCGAGATTGAAACCCCGATGATGATTAAATCAACGCCCGAGGGAGCACGTGACTATGTTGTTCCAAGCCGTATTCACAACGGCAAGTTTTACGCACTTCCTCAGAGTCCGCAGATTTACAAGCAGCTTTTAATGGTTTCGGGCTTTGACCGCTACATTCAGCTTGCACGCTGTTTCAGAGATGAGGACTTGCGTGCTGACCGTCAGCCCGAGTTTACTCAAATCGACCTTGAAATGAGCTTTGTTGAAACTGACGACATTATGGATATGGCAGAGGGCTTTGTAAGAAAACTTATGAAAGACACAATAGATGTTGACATAACTTCTCCCCTTCCCCGTCTCACTTTTGCCGAGGCAATGAACAAATACGGCTCGGACAAGCCCGACACACGTTTCGAAATGCTTATTGAAGACATTTCCGAGTGGGCGGGTAAAACCGATTTTGCAGTATTTAAAAATGCAATTGAAAACGGCGGTACGGTTAGGGCGATTGTCGCAAAAAATGCGGCAGGAGTATATACAAGAAAGAAAATTGACAAGCTTACCGAGCAGGCAAAGGGCATCGGTGCAAAGGGTCTTGCATATATCCGCTGGGCAGAGGACGAGCCTAACTGCTCATTCGCTAAATTCTTAAAAGATGGCGAGCTTAAAGCTCTTGTTGAACAATTAAGTGTCGAAAAGGGCGACTGCGTATTCATTGTAAGCGATAAAACAAGTCTCGCACTTTCTGTTATGGGCGCTATCCGCTTGACAGTAGCTAAAGAGCTTGGAATTATCCCGGAGGGCAAGTGGAATTTCCTCTGGATAACGGAAATGCCGTTTTTTGAGTATGACGAAGAGAGCGGCGAGTGGCTTGCAATGCACCATCCGTTCACAATGCCCCTTGACGAGTGTATTCCTTATCTTGATACTGACAAGGCAAAGGTTCGCGCAAAGGCATTCGACTTGGTGCTTAACGGAACGGAGCTTTCCTCAGGTTCAATGAGAATTACGGACTGCGAATTACAGAACAAAATGTTCTCGCTTCTCGGAATGGAAAAGGAAGAAATCGACGCAAAATTCGGCTTCCTTGTTGAGGCGTACAAATATGCTTCTCCTCCTCACGGCGGAATGGGCATAGGTCTTGACAGACTGGCAATGCTCATTTGCGGCGCGGATTCACTGCGTGACGTTACCGCATTCCCGAAGGTTCAGAACGCAAGCGAGCTTATGAGCGGAGCGCCGTCTGTAATTGATACTCTTCAGCTTGATGAATTGGGAATTGACTTAAAAACAAAGGAATAATTTATGAAAAAGCTTTTTTTGACTGTCGCTTTAATTTGCCTTATGACAGTAAATTCGTTTGCGGCAAATGACAACAGAATACCGCTGACACCCACAGTTACGCCTTTGCGGATTTTCTTTGCGGTTTTGGCTGTTGTCGGCTTTATCCTTGCGGAAATTTATATTGAAAAAAAGCGAGAGCAAAGAGTTGCACAAAGACCCGAAAGAGCAAAATTAAAGGCGGAAAAAGCCGCACAAAAAAAGCAAAATAAGAATAAAAAAGCAAAAGTAAATAACAAATAAAGAAAAGTAAATAACATAAAAAACAGCAGTCTTACAAAAACGTAGGACTGCTGTTGGTTTATGGCAATTATGCCCTCCTTGTGCAAAGGAGGGTGGCGAGCGAAGCTCGACGGGAGGATTGTTTTAATAAATAATTTTGATTAAAATTTAAATACAATCCTTCAGTTTTTGCTAACGCAAAAACAGCTCCCTTTACACAAGGGAGCCTTATTTTTGCGAAACATATGTTTTTCTGAAATCAACTTAAAATTCAAGTGAGCCGTAGGTTCTGGGGTACGGAAGAACGTCACGGATGTTCTGAACGCCTGTTGCGTAAATCAGAAGTCTTTCAAAGCCCATACCGAAGCCTGAGTGGGTACAACCGCCGAATTTACGTAAGTTTACATACCAATACATAGATTCCTTTGAAATTCCAAGCTCATCCATACGGGCAGTGAGCTTGTCGTAATCGGTTTCTCTTTCACTGCCGCCCATAAGCTCGCCTGCCTCGGGAACAAGCAGGTCAACTGCTCCTACGGTTTCGCCGTCATCATTTTGATACATATAAAATGCTTTAATATCTTTCGGCCAGTCGTAAATAAATACGGGAGCGTCAAAATATTCTTCTGTGAGGTATTTTTCGTGTTCCTTTGCCAAATCCTCGCCGTATTCGGGCTTGAATTTGAAATCCTTACCTGAATTTTTAAGGAGTGTAATAGCCTCTTTGTGAGAAATACGGTGAATTTTTGAGTCGATTACCTTTTGCATACGCTCACGGAGCGGCAATTTTGTAAATGTTTCAAGGAATGTAAGCTCGTCATCGCATTTTTTAAGAATTTTGCCGAGCACGCATTTAAGGAAATCCTCTTCAATATCCATAAGCTGGGATAAATTGCAGAATGCAATTTCAGGCTCAATCATCCAAAATTCTGCGGCGTGGGTGGGAGTAACGGAATGTTCGGCACGGAATGTGGGACCGAAGGTGTAAATCTTGCCGAATGCCATGGCAAAGGTTTCGCCCTCTAATTGTCCTGTAACGGCTAAAGACGTGGGCTTGCCGAAAAAGTCGTCCGCATAGTCAAATTTTTCGTTTTTAGGGTCAAGGCTTGTTACGGTAAAGGTGTTGCCTGCGCCCTCGGCGTCGTTAGCCGTAAGGAGCGGAGTGTGAACGTAAACATAACCGTTATCCTGAAAATATTCGTGAATCGCCATTGCGGCAACGCTTCTTACTCTGAATACTGCCTGGAAAAGGCGTGTTCTGGGGCGGAGATATGCAATTTCACGCAAAAATTCAAGCGAATGGCGCTTGGGCTGAAGAGGATAATCCTCAGGACAGTCGCCCAAAACAGTGATATTTGTTGTATTTATTTCGATTTTGTTTCCGTTTTCAACTACCGTGCCGACTGCCTCAATTGCCGAGCCGATATGTGTTGTGCTGATTTTCGCAAAATCAGGGTTTGAGTCGTCATAAACCAATTGAATAGAATTAAAGCAGGTTCCGTCAAAAAAGTCGATAAAGCCGATATTCTTTTGCTTGCGGTGGTTTCTTACCCAGCCGTGAAGTGAAACCTCTTTGCCGATAAATTCAGATTTTTTTTCGTAAAGCTCTCGTAAATCCATATAATCACAGCCTTTCATAATACTGGAATCTTTTAAAATTATCTTATTTTAACACTAATATTTTTTTTAGTCAAGAATCAGCGCTGAATCTGAAAATTTCAGGTTCGCTGTCTTTATCGAAATCAAGGGGGTTGCCGAAATCGTCACAGCTTTTGTCAATATGAACGGCGCTGTCGTAAATTTTTACATTTCTCGCATTGCGGATGAAAAATCCTGCGTTTTTGTGCTTTTCAATCTCCTTGTTAAGTCCCGGGCGCATATCGTAAAGTCCCGACTCCCATTTTGACGATTTTGAAAGCGTAACGTCAACATTTTGGAAGGTGACATTTTCAATTGCATTTTCCTGTGTTCCGTGCAGGAGAACTCCGTTTTCACCCTTAGCAGTGATATTTCTAAAGCTTACATTTTTAATGTGCCCTGCTTTTGTATTTTCATCACGGTCAAAGGCGGTAATGACAATAGGCTCTGCCGTACCCCACCAGTCGGGGCAGAAACGGCGTGTTTCAATTATAATATTGTTGTACCTTACATTTTCAACATTTCCGCCGTCACGGATTTGAATTGAAAGTCCTCGGTTGCTCCTTGAAATTATGCAGTTCTGAACAAGCACGTTGCGGAAATCGCCCACGCCCTCAGTGCCGATTTTGATTGCGGCAGAGGTTGAAATCAGCGTGCAGTCCGAAATTACAATATTTTCACACGGCCCGTACTCTGCGTTGCCCTTTGAGGTTTTAAGGCAGATGCAGTCGTCCGCACATTCAACGTGACAGCCGAGTATTCTCACATTGGTGCTGTGGTCGGGGTCAATGCCGTCTGAATTTGCCACATCCAAATCGTTAAGAATACGGATTTTTGAAATCAGTACATCGTCACAGCCTGCGGGGTGTAACGTCCAAAACGGCGCGTCAACTATTGTAACATCCTCAACAGTAATATGATTGCTTTTTTCTATGTAAATAACGGTTGGACGGGGGTAAAAATTGCCCGTTACGTAATATTTATCCTTGCGCTCAACGAAGGAATGACCGTTTGCGTCAATAGTGCCGAAGCCTGTAATCTTGCAATTGTGCGCCTCAAAGCCGTAAATAAAGCAGAACGACGGCTTGCCCGTTACGGGGTTGCCGATTAAAGTATTGGTTTTATCGTTTATAAAATTGCACGGTCTGAAATAACCGTTAATATCGCTCGTTGCCTTGAGCCTTGCACCGATTTCCAAATGAAGCTCAACATTTTCTTTAAGTATAATTGAATCCGAATAATATGTCTTGCCTGAGGACAAAACAACTCTTCCGCCGCCGTTTTCGTGCGCTTTGTCAATAGCTGTCTGAATAGCTTTGACATCATTGGTCTTGCCGTCAGCCGAGGCGCCGTAATCTTCGGGATAAAAGTACATAAACACACCTCATTACGCTGTGATTGCTTTTATTTTTATAATGTAATAGAGTATAGCACAAAAAAATATGCATAACAATAATTATTTACATTGTTATGCATATTTTTTTAATAGTATAGATTAGCCTGTTGCGTATATCAACGCACAAGTGCGTAGACCTTGGTGTTCTTCAAGAACTTCCGTTGCTATCAAATTATCAGATTCATCAAATACTAATAATAATTTAATAATATTTACATTCTCATAGACTAAATACGGAACCTTTGGATTTTGCAGTAAGTCACCCGTAATTTGCACAATAAAAGATGAAGATAAATAATCTGCATATTCTCCATTTTCAAGCTCGTCTCCTTTTGTTGCAGAAATAAGAGATGAATCTGCATATAAATAAGGTGTTGTCGATGTGAGTTGATAACCTGGCGCACATCGGTTTAATAATTCACCTAATCCGACTGAGAAGGTGGCGTAATCATTCCCTACCCTATATTTGACATTGTTTATGGCGTTCATAACGGTTTCGTTTGAGATTATGCGCCGCACATTTGGTGCGTATATGTTATTCGTTATCTTGATACCGATTATAGGTGGACCGTATTTTTCCCCAAATTCGTTATAATTTTTTATATATTCTTCTTTAGCTTTCTCATCAAATCCTTCCGGTATTTCCGGAAGTGTTTGATAGTATGTTTCATCATCGTATACGGCCAGCAATACTGTATATACTTTGCATGTTAGTTTGTAAGCTTCGTTAAAATCCCCAATAGTTACGGGTTCAAGTGATACATCGCCGTAAGCCTTTAAGGCCGTTTTATAGTAGTTCAAAAAATCGTTTATCGGCGGATTTTCGTGGGCAGGCGTGTGTAAGCTCAATTCAACCTCATACAATGCATCATTTTGGTCGGTATTAAAGGAATATGTTATATCTCCGGGATTTTTTTCGCGAAGCGGAATAGATAAATGCGGATAAAAAGCCTCTGTATTAGTTATAGCCATTTCCGACTGCTTCACACTTACTATTTTTTCTTTTCGGGCTTTATTTTCTTTTGGTTCGTTGGCATTTTGAATTTTTTTGCTTGCTGCTTCAAAGCTTTCACCGAATTTTAAACCGTTTGGCAACAGTGGATATATACTTTTACTGATTCCTTTATAAATGGGAACACTGCTTATAATCAGCGCTAAAATAATTATAGAAATTGCGGCAATCGTAATAACCTTTTTTCTGTTTGGTTTTTTGCTTTTTTTCGGCAGAATTTCCGTTGGTTGAGAAAATGGCGGTACTTTCGTCTGAACAGCAGCTGGGGTAGGAGAGGTAAGCGATGCTATGTAATTTTGCGTGATTTCGCTGACTGAAGAATTAGCTTTAGATATAGTTGTTCTGGAGGTTAAATCCATGTTTAAAATGCCTTGCGGCAAATTTTCTTCTGAGCCGACTGTAATAAATTCGCAAGAACAAAATTTACTGATATCGTATCGATGCAATTCTGCATCATTTGCAGCAATAGGCTCATCTGTGACCCGACAAATATAGTATTCTTTGCTGACAGGGTCTTTTGTCCACACCAAATCATCTTTTTTGAAATCGGAAAATGCGTTGGCAGCACGCAAAAAACCAACATCTTTGGAATTTATAGGGTCGCACCCAACCCAACCTATGCCAACAATGCCCCTTTCTTTGCAAAATTGAAATTTGCTCTGTTGAAGATCTGTCGGTTTGTTTTCTTCCGATCTGTTATCCAACAGATTCATAATCCACACATTCATTTTTTTGTTTTCTCCTTTTGTTTCCCGAACTTTTTCAATCGCATTATATATACCAAAATGGGATATTACAAGGATACCATAATGGGATAATAATGTCAAGGAGTGAGACTATGCGATTGAAATCTTTGCGGAAACAAAGGGGGATAACACAGTTGAAACTTGCATTGGACCTCGGTATGAATCAAAATAGTATCAGTAGATATGAAAATGGCGAGCGAGAGGCAGATTATAGAACTTTAATCGCTTTTGCAGATTATTTTAATGTTTCGATTGATTATTTGTTGGAAAGAACGGACAATCCACACTGCAATAAATAGAGTGAAGTGTTATAAAAGAAACTGTAACATTGACATACGCATAAGGATATAATACAGATTTACCGAAAGTATTCATTATATAAACAGCTTGAGCGAAATATTGCTTCAGTCCTACAATTCATAATAATTTTTCAATTCTGTAAATTTATTTGCTGATTCAGTACAAGCGGATATTTTATTAAAATATTTCCGTCGATGTTTTCTGAGTGCATATCAACGGCTGTTATTTGGCGGTTTTCGTATGATGTGTAATAATAAATACCCTTGTCGCAGTTACAGCACGAAGAATATATTGTGATTTCGTAATGACTGTTTCCCACATCACAGCAGCCTCTCGGTTGAGCGACTGAATCGAGAATATGGAAAAACTGACTGACACTCTCATTTTCGCTGTTTCCCGAAACGTAGTTCATTTTAGTAAATGCGGCTCTGACAAAACGGGACTGTGACGATAAATCCCCCGGAAGCCCCATTGCGCCCATACCTCTTGAATAGGCTTTAAGGTCTAACTTGTCCGAAAACTGATTTTTCGGCTCTTTCGGCGACAGGTGCATATAGTTATTCAGATTAAAAAGCTGTTCGGGAAAAGGTGGATTGTTCGTAAGCACGCCGACGGGATTTTCGTAAATGTGAATACCGTCCTTTACGGATTCAACGGTTATTGCGCTGTCACGGTCGGCGATTATCCAGTGAAGCTGTGCCACGGGGAGCGACTCGCTGAATTTTGTGTTGGTAATATTTATTCTGCTGAGAAGCGCCTTTGCCTCGGTAACATTTGCGCACTGCGAAAGAATCCACGGGATAAACTCAAATTGAGCTATGTTGTCTTTATCATTGGAAAATCCGCCGTAAACAGCATTGCCTACAAAATTAAGCCCTGCCATACTAAGTCCTTTTTCGTTTACTGCATCATAATAAAGAGGGTAGCCGTCCTGCACAAATGCCATACCTATTATTGCAAAATGCTTGTCCACAACTCTTGCGTTTCTGAATACAAGCGGAAAATTGCGGGGCGTTATTGTTACCTCTTCCGTGTATGAGTGTTCATAGTCGAGTGTTCTGCCGAAATAAAAATCTTTGGTTTTTAAAGTTATTGCTGTGCACATAAAGTTTACCTCTTTTGCGGTTGCTTTTCGTTCCCTCGGTGAGGGAGTATTGTTTAATGAATAAATTTGGTTTGAATTATATATTTGTAGGGGACGCCGACCCGGCGTCCTGTTACGAGATTTTTTTCAGTTGGTTTTTCACAGTGCGCCGAGGTCGTCGCACCCTACAAAAAACACAACAAAATTGTAGGGTACGGTGCCCACACCGTACCAAAATGAAGGGAAAGCCATCCTAAATTTTTGTTATACACCGATTTTCACATTCCGTAAAGTTCGACAAAAACGGGCGAAAGACGGTCGGAGACAAGCTCAATGAAATTTTTGTTCGGCATAGGATTTATTTTATTTGCTTTTTTAAATGTCATAACAACCGATGAAAATTCTTTGCCGTAAACCGTGAGCGCCTCGCCGTCAAATTTATTCACGGCTTTTTTTATAAATTCAAGGCTTTTGCTGTTCTGTGGCAAGAATTTGCCTGCACATTGAATTTCAGCGGAAACAAAGTGTTTGTGCTCCCGTGTTTTGACCGTTATGAGCGAGCATTTTCCGAAAATGCAGGCACTGCCGATTGCTTCTAATATAGTTTTAGTCAGAATTTGTCTATTGCTGAAAACGGGCGAGGTTTCGTTTCCGCAGAACACAACTGTTTTGCCCGAGTCACGCAAAATAATGTCCGAGGCTATGCAAACATTCTCCGCTAAATCGGATAAATCAACGCACTCGGTTTCAAAATTCGTTATATTTCTGTTAAGTCTTTTAAGCCTTGAATAAAGCGTTTGAAGAGAATAAATATCCCCCTTAATTATTGCAGAGGAGAAATTTTCGTTCAGTTCTTCACGCAGTTGTTCCTGTTTTTCCATATATTCGCCGCCTTAAGTTGGCGAATATAATCCGAAACAGTTTTTTATCGGAATATTTCCGCCATTTCTTTGTTAAAATACTCGATAATCCGTCAGGATTATCTCCGTTTTGTGCCTTGAAATGCCAAAAATCTTCTTGATAAAAAAATTTTAACCTGAAAGTGATGATTTTTAAGATGATTTTTGGTTGTTGAGAGTGCAGGAAGTCTGACGCATTTCAAACTGAAAATACCGAAAAGCACTGAAAAGGCACACTTTCAGGCTGTTTCGGATTATAATCGTCAACTTATACTATAAATATTACACGCATTTTGCATTTTTATTCACCAAAATTTAAGCAGTATGACAAAACATTAACGAAATGGCAAAATTTACATTTTTTCTCTTGCAAAACTTGACAAGTTGTAATAAAATATTATTTGCAATAATGCGAATAATAAATAACAAATAAATTTATTGGAGGAATTCAAAATGTCAGTTAAAGTTGCAATCAACGGCTTCGGCCGTATCGGACGTCTTGCATTCAGACAGATGTTCGGAGCAGAAGGCTACGATGTAGTTGCTATCAACGACCTTACAAAGCCCTCAATGCTCGCAAATCTTCTTAAGTTTGATACCGCACAGGGCGGCTACTGCGGAAGAATCGGTGAAAATCTTCACACAGTTTCTGCTGATGATGAGGCAGGCACAATCACAGTTGACGGCAAAACTCTTAAAATCTATGCTATGGCAAATGCCGCTGAGCTTCCCTGGGGCGAAATCGGTGTTGACGTAGTTCTTGAGTGCACAGGCTTCTATTGCTCAAAGGATAAGGCAATGGCTCACGTTAATGCAGGTGCTAAGAAGGTTGTTATTTCTGCTCCCGCAGGCAACGACCTTAAAACAATCGTTTTCTCAGTTAACGAGAACACTCTTACTGCTGATGACCAGATTATTTCTGCCGCATCTTGCACAACAAACTGCTTAGCTCCCATGGCTAAGGCTCTTAATGACTATGCTCCCATTCAGTCAGGTATTATGTCAACAATCCACGCTTACACAGGCGACCAGATGATTCTTGACGGTCCTCACAGAAAGGGCGATATGAGAAGAGCAAGAGCAGGCGCTGCTAACATTGTTCCCAACTCAACAGGTGCTGCAAAGGCAATCGGTCTTGTTATCCCCGAGCTTAACGGCAAGCTTATCGGTTCTGCACAGCGTGTTCCCGTTCCGACAGGTTCAACAACAATCCTTACAGCTGTTGTTAAGGGCGCAGACGTTACAAAAGAGGGCATTAACGCTGCAATGAAGGCTGCTGCTTCTGCTTCATTCGGCTACAACGAAGATCCTATTGTTTCTTCAGATGTTATCGGTATGAAGTACGGCTCACTCTTTGACGCTACACAGACAATGGTTTCAAAGATTGCTGATGACCTTTATGAGGTTCAGGTAGTTTCTTGGTATGACAACGAAAACTCATACACATCACAGATGGTTAGAACTATCAAATACTTTGCAGAGCTTTAATTCTCATTTAAACTGAAATTTAAGGCAGTCCGCCGAAACGGGCTGCCTTTTTTTGTCTATTTGTTTCATTGACGAAAGGGCGTGAATGTAATACAATTAAACTGTTAAGGGAAAAATACAAATAAAGGGGTTTAGGTTATGAAAAGATTATTGGCATTTGTTTTGGCAACGGTTCTTGCTTTACTGCCGTTATCTGTTTTTGCGGCGGCAGAAACGGAAGAAAAAATTCCTTGCATAATTGTGCCGGGAATAGGTCAGTCAAGGGTTTGGCTCACAGACGAAAACGGTGAGCTTGTACTCAATGAAAACGGCGAAAAAATTAACTGCTTTCCTGCAGTGCTTAATGTAGATTCGCTTTTGTCACAGCTTGCAGCGCCTTTGGCGGCAAGCGTTGCGGCTCAAAGAGATGTAGGATTTTCGGACGCTCTTTGTAAGGCTGTTGAGAACGCATTTTTAATGAACGCAACTGATGATAACGGCAAAGAGTGCGGAAGAGTAACAGTTGAAACATATCCTCATTCGCTCGCAAGTTGCACAGAGGATGAAAAGAATTACATTTTCGGCTGTATTCCTATGGAACGGCTTTGCGACACCATAGGTGAAGAAAACATCTATTACTATGCCTACAATTCCTTTGGAAATGCACTTTCTATGATAGACGGACTTTATGATTATATACAGCTTGTAAAAGAGCAAACGGGCAGTGACAAGGTAAATATTATCCCCATTTCAATGGGAGGCGCAATTTTCAACGGCGTTATGGAGCTTTATCCGCAGGTCGCGCAGGATATTAACAGAATTGTATTTGTTGTTCCTGCTCTTAACGGTTCAACAATCGTTTCCGATATTTACAAAAAAGAGCTTACTTTCCTCAATGCGGATTATCTTTACAGCGAGTTTTTTGACGGTATTATGAATGAAACAGACGCAAGTGCAATTGAGCTTGCAATCCGTATTCTGCCGAAAGACGTTTTAATGTCCGCTCTTGAAAAGGCAGTTGAAACGCTGATGGACACTGTAATTCGAAATTGCACGGGGCTTTGGATGCTTGTACCGAATGAGGAATATGACGAATGTGTAAGGTTGAATCTTGCAGACAAGAGCAAGGCGGAAATACGAAGGCAAACAGATATTTACCATAAGGCGCAAAGCAATTCCAATAAGAATATTTTAAAGCTTAAAAACAGCGGCGTTGAAATTTTTAACGTGGTAGCTTATGATGTTGCGCTTTATAACGTGGGCAACTCTTGGAATGAGCAAAACGCCGACGGAGTTATTCATACATTTTCAACGGCAATGGGAACCAAAATGGCAAATGTAGGCGAGGGACTGCCGAAGAATTACGTTCAAAAAAATACTTACTGCAAAAATCCGAACCATAATCACATTTCTCCCGACAGAGTTGTTGACGCAAGCACGGGAATACTGCCTGACAACACATTTTTCTTTGACGGTCAGTCGCACGTTACGGCAAATCAAAACGATATTATAATGAAGCTTTGCTGTGAACTTGTTGAAACGAACAGAATAAAAGATGTTTATTCAGATAAAAATTTCCCGCAGTTTAATGTGGGCAGAGCGACAAAAGCAATCAGGACGGAGCTTTTGCCAGCGGCAGAAACCATTGATCGCTCATCGCTTTCCGCTGAGGATGCCGCCGAGCTTGACGCGGCAGTAAATGAGGCAAATGAAATGCTGTCAAGGACAATAGCTGTAGCAGGCGAGGACAAGGCGATTGAAAGCAGACTGCGTGCAATTCTTGAAAAAATCGGGGTGGTCGAGCCTAAAAAGTCCGATTCTGCACTGTCACCTGTGGTTAAAAAGATGAGTGATTTTCTGTTTGAGAAAGGCGGAGCAAATGGCTACACGGACATAGCCAAAGATGCTGTTGAGAATTTAACAGGCACTGAACCCGAGGAAGAGAGTACAGCGAAAGCGCCTGAAAATTCAGCAAATGAACCGAACGGCACAGCGAATGTAAATAAGCTTCCGAATACAGACCGTTCGGGTAGAAAGACAAAGAATACCGCAGTTATTTTTTGTACGGCAGTCGGTGCAGTAGCTGTCTGCACAGCTGTAATCGCAAGAAAAAAGAAAGAAGAAAAAGCTTGTGAAGAACAGTAAAAAAAGTTAATTTGTAGGGGACGGTGCCTTCACCGTCCCATGGAAAATTGCGGGTAATATTACGGGCTGATGAGGAAATCAGCCCCTACTGTTTGTTGTGCTTATAAAATCACAGTGTAGGGCGTACGGCTGTCTCATGCCGTTATACCTTCCTCTTGGGAAAGACAAAATAAATTTTTTAATATTTCGTCTCCGTACTTTTTGCACGGAGATTTTTTATTGAATAAATTTATTTAATATGTTAAAATGAAATTTACAAAATACAAAAGGAGGGGTTTACCTTGCCTAAGATTTGGGAGAAAATTTATACATTCGGCGCAAAAATCGGTGAAAAACTTGTAAGCGGTGTTTCGCAGGAGGAAGCGCAAAAAGCGCTCGGCGAGCCGACGGTTACGAAAGGTATGCCTGAAATATTGAGAAAGGCGGCGGCTGAAACCTGCATTTTGCTTAAAAATAACGGTATTTTGCCTTATGCTGAGGATAGAACGGTGTCTGTATTCGGCAGAAATCAGATTGACTGGTTTTTCACGGGCTACGGTTCAGGCGGTGATGTTAAAATTCCTTACGGCAAGAATTTAATTGACGGACTCAAAGACTGCGGAATAAAGTATAACACAGAACTCGCAGATATTTATTCAAAATGGTCAGCGGAAAATCCAATTGACCACGGCGTTTGGGGAATGTGGCCGAGATTTTACCCCGATATGGTATTGACGGCTGATATTGTTAAAAATGCCGCCGAAAAAAGCAGTGACGCAATTTTTATTATCGGACGTTCTTCGGGCGAGGACCGTGAAAATGTGCTCGAAAAGGGCAGTTATTACATAACCGATGAGGAAAAAGCCAATCTTTCTTTGATTACGGAGTATTTTGATAAGGTTACGGTACTCCTTAATATCGGCAGCGTTATTGATATGTCGGTGTTTGAAGAAATGGGCGACAAAATCGGCGCAATTTTAATTGTTTGGCAGGGCGGAATGGAAAGCGGAACGGGTATTGCAGACATTCTTTGCGGAAATGCAACTCCCTGTGGCAAGCTCCCTGACACAATAGCGAAGGATTACAGCAAGGCGGCGGCATTCGGCAATTTCGGCAAGAAGGCATATAACGAATATGCCGAGGATATTTATGTAGGCTACAGAGGCTTTGAAACGGACGACCCCACAAATGTAGTTTATCCGTTCGGCTACGGACTTTCATATACAACATTTGACATTGAATATGACGATGCGGAAATACTTGAGGAGTCGGTTGATTTTACCGTTACCGTAACCAATACGGGTGCGGTCTGCGGCAAGGAGTCCGTTCAGGTTTATTTGTCAAAGCCGAAGGGCGTTTTGGGCAATCCCGACAAGGAATTAGTCGGATTTGCTAAGACTAAAAACTTAAAGCCGAATGAAAAGCAGACGTTAAATATTGCCGTTCCGAAATATTATTTCACATCTTACGACGACAGCGGTGTAACGGGATTCCCCTATTCTTATGTTTTGCAGGAGGGTGAATATAAGGTTTATATCGGCACAAATGTGCGTGACACAAAAAAAGTCTGGAGCAGATATGAAGAAAAAACCGTCTGCTATGAAAAGCTTAAACAGGTTTCAGCGGCTACAACCGATTTCGACAGGAAAAAGGTTTTAGACAGCGGAGT
This sequence comes from Ruminococcaceae bacterium UBA7217, assembly GCA_002490425.1. GTDB lineage: Bacteria > Bacillota > Clostridia > Oscillospirales > Acutalibacteraceae > Fimenecus. The sequence continues at coordinate 35,576 of DKTZ01000032.1, read as the reverse complement.
TTCATTTGAAAAAGCGCCGAAACGCACTTATGACCTTAAAAAGATAATTCTTGATAATTTACCTCAGCCGATTCCTATGACGGGCGACAAAGGCTTAAAGCTTTCGGACGTTAAATCGGGCAAATGCACGCTTGACGAATTTACAGCACAGCTTGATTTGACCGAGCTTGAGGCAATTTCAAGAGGCGCATACAAAATGGACAGCCCGCTTGGCGCTAAAGGCAATGCAGGTGCTATGGGCGGAGTTACCGAGAGCTTACGGGAAAAGGGAGTTCCCGCAGTAATTACAACTGACGGTCCTTCGGGAATCAGACTTCTTTATTACTGCTCGCTCATTCCCATAGGCACTGCGTTTGCATCTTCCTTTGACACGGGGCTTATTGAAGAGGTGTACTCTGCTTTGTCGGGTGAAATGAAGGAAAAGGGAAGCGATATTTTGCTTGCTCCCGGAATGAACATTCATAGAAATCCTTTATGCGGAAGAAATTTTGAATATTATTCCGAAGACCCCGTTCTTACAGGCAAAATGGGCGCGGCGGCAGTCAGAGGTATTCAGAAATCGGGCGGCAGTGCAACTCCGAAGCATTTCGCCTGCAACAATCAGGAAACAAACCGCACTCACAACGATTCACGCGTTTCGGAAAGGGCGCTTCGTGAAATCTACCTTAAAGGCTTTGAAATCTGCGTAAAAGAGGGCAAACCCAATTGTATTATGACCTCATACAACAAGATAAACGGCGTTTGGGGACATTACAATTATGAGCTTTGCGAGCGAATACTGCGTAACGAATGGGGCTTTGACGGCACGGTTATGACGGACTGGTGGATGCGCAAGAGCAAATCCCCCGAATTCCCGAAAATGCGTGACAATGCGTACAGGGTACGCTCTTCGGTTGATGTTCTTATGCCCGGCGGTGACAGAGTGGGCAAAGAAAAGCCTGACGGAACACTCCTCAAAACTCTTGGAAGACCCGAGGGCATTACGACGGGCGAAATGCAGAGAACCGCAAAGCGGGTTTTGCGCCTTGCAATGAAATATATAAACTAAAAAAGGCTCGGATTTTTTCCGAGCTTTTTTAATGAATAATGAAAAAATGAATTATTCATTAAAAAATTGAATTTTCTGCAACGCCCTGTACGGAACGCATTATTGCGTTCCGTAAGAAACACTGCAAACCTAATTCGGAACTCATAAATGCGTTCCTTACGGGGTGCATGCTGTTTTAATGGATATGAAAATCAAAGATAAATATCTGTTATTTAATCTTATCCGCTAAAACGGGCATCCAAAGTCCGCCCTGAACGGTGCGGTGGTGGAACGAGTAGCTGAACGGCTCAATAGTGTCAATCCAGTCTGAAAATACCCAAGTTTCCTTTGTGTTCGCCAAATATTTTTCGATTTTCTCTGCAAATAACGGCACATTTTCACCCGTTTCGTCCAAAACCGCCGCCCACATCATCCAGTCGGTTTTTGTAAGCGATTTTCTGTAATCAAGAGGAACGCCGTATTTGGCGGTTTTTTCTCTATATTTGCGGCTTTCGGCAGTGTAAAGCTCTTCGGGGAATAGGGATAATCCGAGAATTTTGTCCCATACCATATTGTATTTTAAACTCCAAGTGTCATTACTTCCGACGGAAAACGGCAAAGTGCCGTCAGGAAGAGCAAATTCGCAAAGCTGTTTTGCGAAGCGCTTTGCAGTTTTTGCCATATCGGTGCTTTTGCCTAACGCTTCACTGATTTTGCCGAAAAACGCTATGCCCAAAACACCTTTAACCGCAAGGTTTATATTCTTTTCGCTGTGTCCTGCAAAGTCGTCTGTGCAAAGCTGATTTTCGAGCACAACGCCTGCATTTACAAGGTAGTTTGCCCATTTTTCGAGAATATCGTAATTTTTTTCTATTACACTTTTATCTCCTGTAAAACGGTAGTGAAGAAAGCTTAAAGCCAGCATATTCCCACATTCTTCAACGGGCATTTGCGATGAGAACGAGCAATGGCATTTGTTTTCAAAATAAATCTTTCTTTTCGGCAAAAGCGGTGAATTTTTGTGTCCGTAAACCTGACCGTTCGCTATTGGGTACCTGCCGATGTCGTGAGGCGCAAAGTCATACTCCCACGAAGGCGTGCGTGCATATTCAAAAATACCCGTTATCATGCCCTTCAAAAGTGACGGGTTATAGAGCAAAAATAAAGGAACGGCAGGGTAAGAAACATCCACGGTGTTAATACAGCCGTTGGAGTGACATTCCTTTGAAAAATAAAGGATTTCACCGTTTTTGTCACGGAAAAGCTTATGCCCCGCAAGAACTTGTCTGTATGCGGCGGCTAAAATGTGCTGATAGCTTTCGCCGAATTTTTCTGAGTCAGAAAGAATAAGACTGTTTATTCTTTCTGCATCATTTAACAGCTCGTCTCTGTTTTCAAGTGTGTATTTAATTACAGCTTTAATATCGCTGAATTTTTCAGTCCAAAGGCACGGGTATTGCGTGCCCATATATTCGATTGATTTTACATCGTCGAAAGCGAAAATAAACGTGCCTTTTGTTTTTTCGATAATCGAATGAATCCCCGATTTGTCAAAGCCGCAAGAGCCTTTGTCACCGCTGAGATAAATGTATCCCCAGTCAGCGGAAACGCCGTCGCCGCTTTTCCGCAAAGGAGCTTGATTTTTACAGCCCATAAAGGCGAGTGAGGTATTGTCGTTTAGGCTTATTTCACCGCCGATAAGCTTTTTCTTGCGTTTATTAAAGCAAAATTCACGGTCAGCGCCGATAAGTATTTCAAATTCGTGATTTTTGCCGTCAAGAAATTCCGCTTCATAGTCAATAAACGAAACAGGGAGCGACAGCTTGTAAATGTCGTCGATTATGAGCGGCGTCCAGAATTTAACCGTTAATCTGAGTGTTTCATTCTGAAAGGTGTATGCGGTAATGAGCGGAGTTACATCTAAATCTGTCTGCGGTATAACCTCTTCCCCGTTCTCGGGAACGCCCATAAAGCAGTAGGAATCAGTACGGTCAATAAGAACATTGCCGTACAAACGCTTTTTCTGCCCGTGCCAAATTTGTGTGTCACTGCCCCACAAAGTGTCGGACGGCGACCAGATGCTCATAAATGGGTCAATAGTAATAAGAGGATAAGACGGAAGAACAATTTTTGCCATAAAATCACCTCATTTTTTGTGTGATTATATTGTACTATATATATTTAGGTTTGGCAATAAAAAACGGACAGGCGACTCGCCTGTCCGTACAAAAACTATTTAATCCTATCTTTATATACAAAACTTAAAAATCGCTATAAACTGGAGCACGCTGCCAAGCAATATGAAAATATGGAAAACGCCGTGAATGTAATGGCGTTTACTGCCGATTACGTAAAAAATCATACCGAGGGTATAGGCAATACCGCCCGAAAGCAGCCAGATGAAAAATTCCTTTCCGAAAGCGGCGATAATCGGTTTTAATGCAAAAATCGCCATCCAGCCCAAAAGAAAATAGCCTGTATATGAAACGGCGGAATAGGTTTTGTAGTCAATTGCAGTAAAGGTCACGCCGACAGCCGTAATAACAAGACCCACTGCTGACATAATAAGCGTAAGCTTTAGGTTGTATTCACGAAGTCCTGTAAGCAGTATCGGCACGTAAGAGCCGACAATAAGTGCATAAATCGTGCAGTGGTCAAGTACCTGCAAAACCTTTTTTGCCCTGTTGGGCCGCAGTCCGTGGTAAACGCTTGACATTGTGTAAAGGAAAATCATTGACATTCCGTAAACAAATCCGCCCGCAAGCCCCCACCAATTTCGGTGGTATATTGCAAAGCCGCAGCAAAGCACAAGCGCAAGTACTCCGAACCCGCCGCCGACTATATGGGTTATCATATTGAACATATCTTCTTTTCTTGTGTAATTGGGAAGCTTTCTGTCGTCAAGCTTTATACGTTTAATTGACATAAATGTCACCGCCTAATTGAATTTATATGTTTTATTATACACTTAAAAATCGTATTTGTCAGCAGAAAACAGAAAAATTAACATTTACGAAATATTTGTTTATCCTTTTTTGCTTGTAAAGACGGCAGATGTAGTGTATAATAAGCTAATAATATATTCTTTTACGGAGGAATAATATGAGCGACAATAATTCTCTTAATAAAAAATATCAGAAATTCGAGTCCGAGGAAGAGGTAAAGACGGACGAAATTGAAGAAAATACATCTTTGAAAAAAGAAAAAAAGAAAAAAGAGCCGAAAGAAAAGAAATCTAAAGAGAAGAAGGCGAAAGAACCCAAACCTCCGAAGGAAAAGAAACCGAAAGAGCCTAAGGAGAAGAAGGTTAAAGAGCCTAAAGAGAAAAAGGTTAAACCGCCGAAAGAGCCGAAAATTAAAAAGAATTCTCATAAAAAAGATGCAGAGAATAACATTTCTGCACAGGAAAATGACGGAAACAGCAAAATAAACGAAAAATTTGTTAGGGCTTACGAAGAAGCTCTTCTTTCAAACGAGGCGGACGAAAAGAAACAGTCAGAGAATATTTCCGAGAAAACGGAGGCTCCTGTTAAAAACGGCAGGCAAAAGGAAGAAATAGTTTTTGAGGGCGGATTTTCACAGAGCGAAAACACCGAAAAGAACAAAAGAATAAATGGCAAAAAGGAAAAAGCGCCTAAAGAAAAAAAGGCTAAGGAGCCGAAAGAAAAGAAAATTAAAGAGAAAAAGCCGAAGAAAGAAAAGAAAAAACGTGAGCCATTGCAGAAGAAGGATATTGTAACAATAGCATTGTCCGTTGTAGCGCTGATTCTTGTTATCTGTACCGGATTTTTCGCATATTTTAATTCACGTACTGATGAAAGAAAAATTGAAATTGTTTCTAAGGTTTCATTCTTGGGTAAAATTTTCCCGCAATATGTTGTAAATCCCGAGGACCCGGGAACGAGCGATGAAAAATATAAGCTTTCTAATATTCAAATTGCCCGTGAAGGAGTTTTTGTTAACCTTGTTCAAACTGATTTTCCCGGCGTATTTTACGGAATAAACACCGATTATACGGTACAGTATTATCAATACAATAACAGCCGGGTAGTTCCCGTTAAATATACAGATACCGTCGACCTTAAGGTTGATATGGGCAGCGATGTGCTGAATGTAAAAATGAACTATATAAAGAGCGGAGAATATGTTTCGGGAATAAGCGTTTTCACAGCTGAAGGTAATAACGACGTAAACTATTTCTATAATTTTGTTGTATTTAAGCTTACGGTTCTTCCGCAGAAATATCAAAAAGACGGTCACGCACTGCTTTTGGCATCGACAGATAAATCTGCTCTTGAGGGCAACAGCGTTCTGTGGACAGAGAGCTTTGATGTCAATCTTAACGATGGCTCAGTGACAAGATTTTTAAGCGTTGTCAACCGAAATATTGACGAAAAGGGCGCAGGTGTTGCGGATTTCTGCATTTTAAATAAGGCGGGCTACACTGCAACAACACAGGGCATACCGTTTATTACATCCCGTGAATATCCGACGGGTTCGGGAATGCAGGACATTTTCGTGAAAAACGGAAATAAGGAAACATTGCTCGCATCTAATATATACGGCAAATATTTTACTGCCGACGAAACTACTGTTGCATACCTCAGAAAGACCGAAACGGGATTTGACGTTGTTCACAACACAGGCGGAAATGAGAAGGTTCAACGCTCATTCTACGGCTTTATGGGCACTGCTTATTCTACTAATGACAAATATATTTTGAGCAAAGAGGACGGTCGCCTTTACAACATTTTATCGGGTAAGGATTACTCCCTTGTCGGTTATTCAATGGATGTCTCCTCGTTTACTGTAAGCAGTGACGACCGCTATGTTGTTATGATGGGCACGGTTAAAAACGCAGTCGATTACCAAATCCATATTTTTGATTTGCAGACAGGCGAATATGCAAAGTTCCAGGACAAGAACTATGCTCCCCACGGAACGCTGTGCTTTATGGATAACAAAACCGTGCTTTACACGGCGGTTGAGCCAAATAAGGGATATGAATATGTTGCCCTTGATATTGAAAAGGCATTTAATTTTAATAAATAAGATTTAACAGCAAATTTTGACGGATTATTTGTGCAAAATGTTGCATTTAGTCGAAACTTTGTGTGTTGAACTGTGAAAAGTGTAAAAAGTTAATAAAATGTTAAAAAAACACTTGCAATTCGTTTTATCCCGTGATAAAATACCTCTTGCATTCGTGAGGTACACAAGTTTCACGAGTCGGTGTTGATTACAGTGAGGGTCCACCCGTTCCCATCCCGAACACGGTAGTTAAGCTCACTTGTGCCGAAGATACTTGGCTGGAAGCGGCCCGGGAAAATAGGTAATGCCGACACAAACCGAAGCGTCCATCCAATAGGGTGGGCGTTTTATTTTGCTGAAATTTTACCAAAACAAGAAACAAGAAATGAATTTTTAACATTTGCGGGTATTGTATAATAGCCGCTTTTTTGTTATAATAAACTATCTGTAAATTTATATTGAATATAATTGTTGCTTATGCATCAAAGTACATAAAGACGGGAGTTTATGAAAATGCTTTTTGCGCAGGATATTGGAATTGATCTCGGCACGGCAAACACAAGAGTTTACCTTAAGGGTAAGGGAATTGTTATCCGTGAGCCTTCGGTCGTTGCCGTTACCGCTAAGGAAAATCCTCCTGAGGTTGTCGCAATAGGAAATGCGGCAAAGGAAATGATAGGCAGAACGCCGGGCTCTGTTACGGCGGTTAAGCCTTTAAAGGACGGCGTTATTGCCGATATTGAGATTACATCCGATATGCTTAAGGAATTTATTAAAATGGCAATTAAACGGTCGCCTTTTTCAAGGGCAAGGGTGCTCATTTCTGTTCCGTCCGGAATTACAGAGGTTGAGCGTAAGGCTGTTCACGACGCCGCAAGAAATGCAGGCGCAAAATATGCCGCACTTATAAGCGAACCGCTTGCGTCTGCAATGGGTGCAGGAATTGATATTTCCGAGGCTGTGGGCAATATGGTTGTCAATATCGGCTCAGGTACTACCGAAATCGCTGTAATTTCATACCGTGACATTGTTTCGTCAAAATCAATCCGTACTGCGGGCGACAGATTTGACAGTGCAATTGTTGAATATATCAGCAAAAAACACAATGTGCTTATCGGCGAACGCACAGCAGAGGAAATAAAAATTAAAATCGGCTCTGCGTGCCCTTATGACGGCGAGGGTGCTATGGACGTAAGAGGCAGAGGGCTTATTGACGGCTTGCCGAAAAATATTGAAATAACCTCAGAGGACATTCGGGAGGCGCTTTATGACAGCCTTTCGCAGATTCTTGAAACAGTGCGCTCCACACTTGAAATTACTCCGCCGGAGCTTTTGGCGGATATTGTTGACAACGGAATAATGCTTACGGGCGGCGGAGCGCTTCTTCGGGGCATTGACAGATTTATTTCAGAGGAAATCAAAATTCCCGTGCACGTTGCAGGCGAACCGCTTGACTGTACGGTTTTGGGAACGGGAATGTGCCTTGAAAGAGGCAGCAGGTAAAACGGAGGAAGTAAATTGAGCAAATTTTTTAAAGGAACAACATTTAAGGTCTTAACGGCTGTTGCGGTTATTCTTATTGCGGCGGCTGTGTTTGCGGCTGTTTCCGACTCCGCTTCGTCCCCGCTTACAAGGGCGGTAAGTATTGTAACCTCACCTTTTGAGAGGGCGGCGTCGTTCCTTTCTGAAAAAGTGGATTCGTTTACGGGCGGATTTGTGTCTGCGGACTCATACCGTAAAAGAGTTGAAGAGCTTGAAGCTCAGGTTGCGGATTACAGAGCGCAGCTTGTTGATTATGAAAACGCAAAAAAACAGCTTGAATCTTACGAACAATTTTTAGATGTGCGTGAGCAAAATCCGGATTATCAATGGGTGTACTGCACGGTTATCGGCAGGGATTCGGCGGATATTTTCAATTCGTTTACACTGGGCAGGGGCAGTACTGACGGAATAGAGGTTAATGACGCTGTAATTTTCAGCAACTATTTAATCGGCGTTGTAACTGAAGTAAACCCCACGTCCTGTGTTGTAAGAACAGTAACAGACCCGGGGGTTAACATTGCGGCATATGAAATCCGTACAGGTGAAATAGGCTATGTTTCGTCGAGCGCAGAGCAGTCAGTGAACGGTTCCTGCTCGCTTTCGGGACTTGACAAAAACACTGCAGTTTCAAAAGGCGGAATTGTTTGCACATCGGGTACAGGCGGAATTTTTCCAAAGGACCTTATAATCGGCACGGTAGCAAATGTTGAACAGAGCGGCACCGACATTTCGGCAAATGCCGTATTGGAGCCGGCGGTTGATTCAAGGGATATAAGCAACTGCTTTGTAATAACATCCTTCGGGGTAAAGTGATTTGAGTGAAACAGATAATGAACAGAAATAGTTGGAGTATGAGTTCCGTAAACAGAATAAGGCTGAAAAAATATGCGGTTTATGCCTGTGTTTTGCTGCTGGCACATATTTTTCAGAATTCACTGCGGATTTTCCCTGAGCTTTTCGGGGTAAGACCTGTTTTGCTTATTTCAGCGGCAGTGTGTATTGCCATGTATGAGGGCGAAATTGCAGGCGCGGCGGCAGGACTTTTCGCAGGTGCACTGTGGGATACTGTAACAGGTACAGCGGACGGTTACAACGCACTTTTTCTGGCGGTTTCCTGCGCTTTTTGCGGTGTTGTTCTGCGTGTTTTTCTGCGAAATAATATTTTGACATATATTTGGATAAATTCGATTGTAACTGTTCTTTATTTTGCGACCTACGTGTTTTTCTTTATAACCTCAAGAGGAATTGACGGGGGGATTTCCCTTTTCTTAAAGTATTATTTGCCTATGGCGGTTTATTCGCTTGTTTTAACGCCGTTTTGGTATTTAATTATTAGGCGTGTAGACCGAAAATTCCCGATAGCGTATATCGAATATTAACATAAAAAATAATTTAAAGGAGGCGGTAAGATGAAGCAAAAGTTTAATTTTAAAGTAAGAGCGGCAGCCCTTGTCGTTGCAATAGTATTTTTTATTTCTCTGTTTTGTGCAGATTTATTTAGAATTCAAGTAGTCGAAAGAGAAAAATATGCGTCAAAAAAGCTTTCGCTTTCATCAAACACCTCAAAAATTGCGGCTGTCAGGGGCGAAATTCTTGACAGCAGCGGAAGACCGCTTGTTTATAACACGGCGTCGAATACGGTTTATTTTGATGCGTCTTATTTCCCGAGTGCGTCTCAAAAGGACAAGCGCAACAGCATAGTTTCCTCGCTCATAAAATTGTTTGACAGCAAGGGAATTGAATATTCTGCTTCCTTGCCCATAGAATTTTCGGGAGAAGGCTTTGCATTTACGGAAAATTCCGATTCGGACAAGTCATATCTGATTTCAAAGGACTATTTGAATTTGAATGTCTATGCCACGGCGCAGAACTGCTTTGACGCACTGGTGGAATATTATGCGCTTGAGGAATTTTCTGGGGAAGAGGCGTTAAAAATTGCGTCTGTTTATTTTGCGATGAAAAGGGCAGATTTTTCAACGTATAATCCGTTCACCTTTGCAGAAAATGTGCCTGATGAAACAGTGCTTATTTTAAAGGAACAGAGCCGTTTTTATGAGGGCGTTGAAATAAGGATTGACACTGTGCGCACTTATTATGACGGCACAATTGCTCCGCATATTTTAGGGTTTTACGATTTTCTTAATGCGGACGAATATAAGTCCGTAACCGAGCAGTATAATCAAAAGCTCGAAAACGGCAATCTGACAGATGCCGAAAAGCAGGATTTAATGCTCAGCTCTTATGCGATTACCGACAAAATCGGAAAATTCGGAATTGAAAGCGCAATGGAAGAAACTCTTCGGGGTAAAAGCGGTATTATGACAACCGTTACAAATGCCGACGGAACAAAAACCCGAACTGTAACAACAGCGCCTCAAAACGGCAGTAACGTAGTGCTTACCTTAAATGCCGATTTTCAAAAGCAGGCTCAAAATATACTTTATTCAAGAATTGAAAGCCTTAAGGAAGAGTCGGATGCTGAGACAGCAGGCAGTATTGTTGTGCTTGATGTCAACGATTTTTCGGTGCTTGCCTGCGTCACTTACCCGTCCTATGACCTTTCAAGCTATAAAGAAAATATTGTGGAACTGAATACAGACAAGACAGCCCCTCTTTGGAACAGAGCGCTTCGCAGCACTTACGCTCCCGGTTCAACCGTGAAGCCTGCGGTTGCTATTGCAGGACTTGAAGAAGGAATTGTAAAGCCTGACACGGGTATTAAGTGCCATGTTCTTTACACATATTTTCCCGACACAACCTTTCAGTGCTATAACAACAATGGTCACGCAGGCACTGAACAGACGGTTGTAACGGCTATCCGTAACTCCTGCAATACCTATTTCTATGAGGTCGGCAGACAGCTCGGAATCAGCAAAATGGACGATTATTTGTATTCGTTCGGACTGGGCAGAAAAACGGGCGTTGAGCTTACTGAGGCGGAGGGCGTAATTGCAGGTCCTGAGGAGAGAAAGGCTGCCGGCGGAATTTGGTACCCCGGCGACGTTGTTCAGGCGGCTATCGGTCAGTCCGACCATCTTTTTACACCTATTCAGCTTGCGTCTTATGTTGCAACGCTTGCAAACGGCGGCACAAAATACAGAACGCACTTTGTTAAGGCGGTAAAATCAGCTGATTATTCTAAGACGCTTTATGAAACTCAGCCTGAAATTTTAGGTAAGGTAAATGCCTCGGAGACATCAAAGGCGGCGGTTAAAAAAGGTATGGTAGCTTTGGGCGACAGCTATTTGGCATTTAAGGATTTGCCCTGTTCGGTAGCGTGCAAAACGGGTACTGCGCAAAGAAAACAAAAGGTAAACGGCAAAGAGGTTGAATATACGAACGGCTTTATGATTGCTTACGCCCCTGCGGATAATCCGCAAATTGCCGTGGCAGTTGCAATAGAAAACACAAAATCTTCAAGCACGGTAACTTGCGTTGCCGAAATACTCAAAGCGTATTTTGAGCAAAAAGAGGGCGCAACCCCGTCACAGACCGTGGGAAGCGTTTTGCGGTAAGCTGAATAAAACGGATTTGTGGGTTAAACCTATTGACATAATCAGTAGTTTGTTATATAATACTAAAGCTTTCGGCATTCTCGGAATATGGCGTAAACTTGATTTCACAAGTGTTCACCTGTCCTTATTCTGCGGTGTGCGAAAAATATATTTAATGAGGTGAAAATAATGACAAAAGAAGAAAAGCAGGCAATTATGCTCGAGTATGCTACTCACGAGGGCGACACAGGTTCACCCGAGGTTCAGATTGCTGTTCTCACAAAGAGAATCAACGACCTTAACGAGCATTTAAAGAACAACAAAAAAGACCACCACTCAAGAAGAGGTCTTCTTAAAATGGTAGGTCACAGACGTAATCTTCTCGCATATCTCCAGAAGGTTGATATCGAGAGATACCGTTCAATCGTAGCAAGACTCGGTCTTCGTAAATAAGACGACATTAAGGCAAACAGTTTTACCGCTGTTTGCCTTAAATTGCTTTTTAACACAGTAAAAATCAAGGCGGATTTCTCTGAATTTAGCGGTAAACAGAGTGCTTGAAGCTCAAACATTCCGTTTATTGCTAAAACGGGATTTTTGCCTTGAAAAATATAAAAAGGAAGGTAAAAACTATGTTTTTCAAAAACTTTAAGGTTTGGGAAACCGAGCTTGCCGGAAGAAAGCTCTCGATTGAAACCGGCAAAATGGCAGGGCTTGCAAATGCCGCTGTAATGGTTCGCTACGGCGAAACAAATGTGCTTTGCACAGTTACAGCCTCTGCAAAGCCCCGTGAGGGCGTTGATTTCTTCCCTCTTTCAGTTGACTATGAGGAGAAGATGTATTCAGTAGGTAAAATCCCCGGTTCATTCCAGAGAAGAGAGGGCAAAGCAAGCGAAAAAGCAACGCTTACATCGCGCTGCATTGACAGACCGATAAGACCTCTTTTCCCCAAGGATTTGCGTAATGATTGCTCAGTTGTTGCAACGGTTATGTCCGTTGACCCCGACTGCAGCCCCGAAATTGCATCAATGATTGGCGTTTCAACTGCTATCGCAATTTCCGATATTCCGTGGGACGGCCCGATTTCAGGTGTTAATGTTGGACTTGTTGACGGCGAAATCGTTATCAACCCCACGCTTGAGCAGAGAGCAAAGACAGACCTTAACCTGACAGTTGCATCTACTGCTGACCTTGTTGCAATGATTGAGGCAGGCGGTAACGAAATTTCAGACGACCTTATGTTTGACTGCATTATGGCAGGTCATGAGGAAAATAAAAAGATTGTTAAATTCATTCAGGGCATCGTTGATGAAATAGGCAAGCCGAAGTTTGCTTATGAGTCAAGCGACCCCGACCCTGTAATCTTTAAGGAAATCGAAGATTTCTGCATTGAAGATGTTAAGAAAGCTCTTGACACTGACGACAAGCTTGTTCGTGACGAAGCTCTTCTTCCGATTTATGCCGCTGTTCACGAAAAATATGACGAGCAGTTTGAGGGCAATGAAGGCAAAATTGACGAAATTATGTACCTTGTTCAAAAGCATGTTGTACGTTCCTGGCTCAAGGATGAGCACAAGCGTGTTGACGGCAGAGGAATAGACGAAATCCGTCCGCTTAATGCTGAAATTGATTTACTTGCCCGTGCACACGGTTCAGGTATGTTCACAAGAGGTCAGACTCAGGTTCTCTCCGTTGCGACTCTCGGCCCCACAAGCGATGCACAGATGCTTGACGGACTTGACGAGCAGAAAGAAAAGAGATATATTCATCATTACAATTTCCCGTCCTATTCAGTAGGCGAAACAAAGCCGTCAAGAGGTCCGGGCAGACGTGAAATCGGTCACGGCGCACTTGCAGAAAAGGCGCTTATCCCCGTTATTCCGTCAATTGAAGAGTTCCCCTATACGATTCGTGTTGTATCTGAGGTTCTTTCATCAAACGGTTCAACCTCACAGGGCTCAATCTGCGGCTCAACACTTGCTCTTATGGCGGCAGGCGTTCCGATTAAAGCTCCCGTTGCAGGTATTTCCTGCGGTCTTATCACAGGCGACGAGGGTGTTTACGGCGACTTTATGACAATGGTTGACATTCAGGGTCTTGAAGACTTTTACGGCGATATGGACTTTAAGGTTGCAGGTACAAAGAAGGGTATCACAGCAATTCAGATGGACTTAAAGGTTCACGGTCTTACTCCCGAAATCATTAAGGAAGCCTTTGCAAAGACACACAAGGCAAGAGATTACATTCTTGACGAAATTATGCTTCCCGTTATTTCAGAACCGAGAGCAGAGCTTTCAAAATGGGCTCCCAAGATGCTCACAACAAAGATTGACCCTGAAAAAATCGGCGATGTTATCGGCAAGCAGGGAAAGGTTATTCAGAAAATTCAGGCAGAATGTGAATGTAAGATTGACATTTCCGAAGAGGGTAACGTATTTGTTTCCGCTCTTGACCTTGAAAAGGCAAAGAGAGCAATAATGATTGTTGATACAATCGCAAAAGACCCCGAGCCCGGCACAATTTACAACGGCGTTGTAACCCGTCTTATGAGCTTCGGCGCATTTGTTGAGATTGCTCCAGGTAAAGAGGGACTTGTTCACATCAGCCGTCTTGACGTAAAGAGAGTTGACAAGGTTGAAGATGTTGTCAATGTGGGCGACAGCGTGCTTGTTAAGGTTCTTGAAATAGACGACCAGGGCAGACTTAACCTTTCACGCCGTGACGCGCTTATCGAGGTTAAGGGTCTTACCCCTGAAAACGATATTGACGACGAGCCGAGAAAAGACAGAAAACCCCGTCGTTTTAACGGCGGCAAACCCCATCACCATGGTTAATTAAAATAATTTAAGGTGCTTTCAAGTTAATTGAGAGCACCTTTTTTTGTAGGGACAGACGACCCGGCTGTCCGAAATGTAATTTGCAATAATAATCAAATCCGCAACGGTATGCCGAGGTTACGGCTTTTGCCAAAACCCTTTTGTCAGCTTTGCTGACATTTCCCCTTGCAAGGGGAATAACGGCATACCCTACAAAGTATTTTCGACTTACAATGCGTTCATATCATACAAAAAACGGACAGGCTTCTTAACCTGTCCGTAATTTTACAGTGAATATAATAGCTTTTACGAAATTTTATTTCCCGCTTTTGAATATTTCATAGCTTCTTTTAAATATGCCGACTGGTTTACAAGCCAAATCAGGCAGACGGCAAGCGAGGGCAAAAAGCCTGTTTCAAATGTGAGCGCACAAACGGCAAGCACAACGGACAGAATCAAACAAACGGAGTTGGTCGCCAAATAAGCCTTATATGAGCACTTGCCAATCATAATTTTTTCCGCTTCGTCACAGCTGTTGAGCCATTTTTTCTGAAATTTGGTGTCATAAACAGATGCCGTTTTTTCGGGGTTCATCGCCTTAACCGCATCAACGCATTTTTGCTGTATGAGAACAGCTTCAATTAAAACAGCGAAGAATGATGCAATACTCACTAAAACAGGCAAAGTATGCCTTTTGCTTTCAAATGCAGAAAATCCAACGGAATACGACGCAGTAATAAGGAAAAACGAAAGAATAAGGGCTGCGCCTGTTATCCACATAATTACGGAAAGCTTTGTGTCCGCAGTGTTATAAACATCTTCGTTTTCGCCGTCCCAATCAGCAAGAATTTTCTTTGCGCTTTTATAGAGCGGAAAGCAGACAAGCGGCACAATAACCGCCGTTATTAACATAAGATACGGCGCGATATACGCTCCGAAAAATGCTCCTGCACTTTTTAAGCTGGCTGACAGTGCATTAAGACTGTATTTTGCGGAGAAAAATCCGATTGCCCCGCCGAGAATTAAGCTGAGTAACATAAGAAGTAAAAATTTCGGTACAGCTTTGCGGTTTGCTTTTTTAATTTCATTTTTGTTCATCTAATTTTCCTCCTGCAAATAAAAAATATCTTCTACCGTAACGCCGCACACCCGCGCAATTGTCAGGGCAAGGGTGACGGACGGCGAATAGTCGCCGCGTTCAATCAGGCTTATTGTTTGTCTTGATACTCCGCACAATTGTCCCATTTCCTGCTGATTGACATTCAGTGCGGCTCTGCGTTCTTTCAAACGGTTTTTGAGTATCATATAACACCTCCGTGTGACAACTTTGTTTGTCTAAATGACAACTATATTTGTCATTTTTGATTATACTCCTGTCATTTGTTTTTGTCAATAGGGAAAATAAAAGATTTTATTTCGGCTTTTATTAAATTGTAGTGACAGCCGTTATTCCTCTACAAGGGGAAATGTCCGCAGAGCGGGCAAATAGGTCTGTGCAAGCCGTAACTCGACTGTCCGAAACGAATTAGCAATAATCATTAAATCTGCGTCAACTTATGGAGGAGCATATTTTCATTTTCTTGTCAGCCGTGAGCTTGTATTTGGCGCAATAAAAACAGACGTGAAAATCTGCCGTATAAGCAGTTACAGCCAAATATGAAAAACGGTTGCCCCTTTGCGGTTAAGAGCGTAAGGTAACCGCCACACCGCAAGGCGGTTTTGTCGGGTGTTGTCACTTATTTAGTGAAAGCAAGACAAGACCACCACGCACCCCACGGGCAGACTTGCCCCACCCTTTGCGGTTAAGTGTGCAAGGTAATCTGCCTGACGGCAACCACACACCCTTTGCGGTTTTTGCCTTGCTGAATTTTCATTTTGATAAACAAAAGAAAGGAGTGATGTTATGTTTGTTGTTCGGGAAGAGCAATGCGTTCAATGCGGAGCAATTTTCACCATATCATTGGAAGAGTTTATTTACAAATTGGACAATGGTATGAAATTGCCCAAGCGGTGCAAAGAGTGCCGCAGAAAAAACAGGGCTGTGGAGAATCCTTATCATGGGATATACCAGATAATGCACCAATATCCGGCTACAAAAGGGCACCGTCATCAGGTGCATGGCGGTACCCTTTAATTTTTTAAAGGAGATTTTATTTATGTACGAAAAAGAGAATTATAATTATGAAACGGATTCGGACGCACTTACAGATTTTATGAAACGGTTGCCGAATCCAACTGTAAAATTGCTGAATTTTCCTAAGTATTGGAAAATGATAAAAGTCGCTTATAATCTGCAAAAGCTTATGGAAGAATCAAATTCAGACGGAAGCATAACTGTAGAAATCCTTCAAGAATTTAACTTGGGGGCTGTTTCTGTTGAACTTCCCATTTTAACTGTACTGCAACCGCAGGGGTTTGCTGCGGTTGTAAGCAAAGCGGATAATTTTGAGATTTATCCGTTAACCAACGGAAATTTACGGATGGACATAACTTTCCAAAGTGTCCTTAAAGGTTATTATGAGGAGGCGATTTCATAATGGGATACTTTTTTGCGTTTTTAGGAGTATTATGGCTGGCATATAGGCTTGGAAAAGAAGACGGAAAGTGGGGTTGCTTTACCTTTCTTATAATAATTATTCTGATAGCATTAATAGGTACATTGCTTGATTAAAAAGCAATATGATCTTGATACAACACAACAAATATAACACGGTGTGCCGAATTACGGCATTATAATATTTTCGCACATTCCATTTCGGACAGCCGATGTGTGTTGAGCAAAAAATAAAACGGCGGGCATGGAAACCCGCCGCTGCTGTTTGTATTGAAATTGCATTTTTTTAACTGGATGTTGTTATTTGCTGTTTGTTGTTGATATTCCGTGACAATGTTCGCAGTCGCCGTTACAGCCTGCACATTTTGTAACGGTTTTGTGCTTTACCGCAAAAATAAGGGCAAGCACTGTAGCAATAATCAGCACAGCAATTAAAATAATACTTTGAATATTCATAAAATTTTTATTTACCTTTCGTTTAAATACCGACTGCTGTCAGAACCGTTTTCATAATAAATGCGCAAACCCAAGCAACCGTGCATTGAAGAACAATTACGCCGCCTGCCCATTTAACGCCGAGTTCACGGCGGATTGCCGCAATTGCCGCAACACAGGGAGTGTAAAGCAGGGAGAAAACAAGCATTGACGCCGCCGAGAGGGGCGAAATGACAGATGTAATATCGGGAAGAAGAATTTCAAGAGTTGAAACAACGCTTTCCTTTGCCATAAAGCCTGTAATCAGCGCAGTTACAATTCGCCAGTCACCGAGACCAATGGGTTTGAAAATCGGTGCAATATAACCTGAAATTACCGAAAGAATACTTGTGTCTGTATCGCTCCCAAGGTAATTCAACTTAAAGTCAAAGGACTGCAAGAACCAAACAACAATAGTTGCAAGGAAAATTACCGTAAATGCACGCTGTAAAAAGTCCTTGGCTTTATCCCAAAGAAGTCTTACAACATTTTTTGCCCCCGGCAAGCGGTAATTCGGAAGCTCCATAACAAACGGTACAGCCTCACCCTTGAATACTGTATTTTTTGAAATAAGAGCCGTGATAATTCCCGTTAAAATGCCGAGGAAATAAAGTCCGACGGTGATAAGTCCGCTGTATTTCGGGAAGAAGGTGCTTGCAAAAAATCCGTAAATCGGGATTTTTGCCGTACAGCTCATAAAGGGAGTGAGCATAATTGTCATTTTTCTGTCTCTGTCCGAGGGGAGCGTTCTGCTTGCCATAACGCCGGGGACTGTGCAGCCGAAGCCTATAAGCATAGGCACAATACTTCTGCCCGAAAGTCCGATTTTTCTGAGGAGCTTATCCATAACAAATGCAACTCTTGCCATATATCCGCTGTCCTCAAGCATTGACAGGAAGAAAAACAGAATAACAATCACGGGAATAAAGCTTAAAACAGAGCCTACGCCGCCGAAAACGCCGTCAACAACTAAAGAACGGAGAATATCGCTTATGTGTGCATTTTGCAATGCTGTATCTACAAGAACTGTCAGCCTGTCAATCCCCGTTTCAAGAATACCCTGTAAAAATGCGCCGATAACATTAAATGTCAGGAAGAATACCGCCGCCATTATGAGAATGAATGAGGGAATAGCGGTGTATTTGCCCGTCAGGATTTTGTCTATGTGACGGCTTCGTTTGTGCTCCTTGCTTTCTTTCGGCTTAATAACCGCCGCATCGCAAAGCTTTTCAATGAATGAAAAGCGCATATCCGCAATTGCGGCTGAGCGGTCAAGACAGCGTTCCTCTTCCATTTGAAGAATAATATGTTCAAGCATTTCTTTTTCATTTTGTGAAAGCTTTAAGGCATTAAGTACAATTTCATCGCCCTCTACAAGCTTGCAGGCGGCAAAGCGGACGGGAATGTCAGCATTTTCGGCGTGGTCTTCAATAAGGTGCATAATGCTGTGAAGGCACCTGTGAACAGCGCCGCCGTTTTCATCCTTACTGCAAAAGTCGGTTCTGCCGGGGCGTTCCTGATATTTCGCAATATGTACTGCGTGGCGGACAAGCTCGTCAACACCCTCGTTTTTAGAGGCGGATATCGCTACAACCGGGATTCCGAGCATATCCTCCATTGTGTTAATGTCAACAACGCCGCCGTTGCCCCGCACCTCGTCCATCATATTAAGCGCAAGAACAATCGGAATATTAAGCTCCATAAGCTGAAGCGTTAAATAAAGGTTTCGTTCAATATTTGTTGCGTCTACTATATTGATTATGCCCTTGGGCTTTTCGTTTAATATAAATTCACGGGAAACAATTTCCTCGCTTGTGTAAGGTGAGAGTGAATAAATCCCCGGAAGGTCCGTAACAAGAGTTTCAGGGTGATTCTTTATAGGACCGTCTTTTCTGTCAACCGTAACGCCGGGAAAGTTGCCTACGTGCTGATTGGCGCCCGTAAGCTGATTGAAAAGAGTTGTTTTGCCGCAGTTCTGGTTGCCTGCAAGGGCAAAGGTCAGCGTTTGCCCTTTGGGGAGCGGATTTTCGTCTGCCTTAACGTGATATTTACCGTTCTCGCCAAGACCAGGGTGTTCACGCACAAACTGACGGCGGGCAGGTGCGGCAGTTCTGCATTTGCCGTCAAATGCCTCGCAGATTTCAATTTTTGCGGCGTCGTCAAGGCGCAGTGTCAGCTCATAGCCGTGAACACGAAGCTCCATTGGGTCGCCCATGGGGGCATATTTCATAAGCGTTACCGTCGCCCCCGGTATTATGCCCATATCAAGAAAGTGCTGGCGCAGAGAGCCTTCTCCGCCTACTGAAATTATCTCGGCACTTTCGCCTATTTTTAAATCTCTCAGAGTCATAAAGATGTGTACCGCTCCTTTAATATTGCCGATTATATGGCTTCGGTGTTATATTTTTAAAAAAGTTACCTTAAACTAACTTGGCTTTCACTTAAAATAATACACCCCGTTTTTTGGTTTGTCAATAGTGCAAATGTAAAAAAATGCAAAGACGAGAAAACGGTTATATTTTGGGACGAAGCAAAATGTAGGGCGTGGGACAAGCTCTCGCCGTTTGAACAGTATAGTAAGATAGGTAACAGGAGTGCAAGGATATAGGTAACACATTACAAATTCTTATTTCTTCGGCAATTCGGTTTTGTCGTTTGTAAAGCCTAAAATATAATCCGCCGAGACATTGTAAAATTTGCATAGTGTAATTAAATGTCTTATTGGCAAGGGTCTTTTGTTAAGCTCATACTGCGAATAATAGGTTTGAGTAGTCTCTAAAATTTTTGCAATATCGCTTTGCGTTAAATCTCGGTCCTCTCTAAGGTCTTTTAATCGCTGGTAATACTCCATATTTTCCGCTCCTTAAATTTACATATATTTAAATTCAGCAGAAATATACCATAGTTCACAAATCAACTATCGACTTTAGTCTACAAGTGGTCTATAATACACACTACGGATATATTGCGCGGCAGAACAGAAGATTATGTAAATTTTGTCAGAAATTACATTGACAAACGGTTTTAGCTGTGATATTCTAAAAAATGTTACGTAACGAATTACAGAAAAGGAGGCAGAAATAATGACGAATTTAAGAAAAACTTATTCACAGCGTGAATATCTTGTTTTGGAAAATATGCAGAACCGCCGTGTGGATTCTGTAAATTTAATATTCTGCCCCGAGAGGAAGAGAGTACCCATACTTGCGATTTGCCTTTAATTTTTATTATATTTAAAGGTAATTTTGGGATTTTCGCACCGCCGAGGCATCGGCGGTTTTTTTGTTTTTTGTGAAAGCAAAAAAGGAGGAGAAAATGAGAAGAAGATTTGTTATGGATTTACAGGAGGGTGAAAAAATTCCCGTTTTTAAAAATGTCTTGTATGCGGTAAGGCTTGTATGGAAAGCGGACAAAAGACTGCTTTTGAGCTATCTTTACAGCAATATAATCGACAATGTGTTTCAGTATTACATTCAAAGCATACTGTTTTTGAAAATATTGCTGTCGATAATAGATTCGGGAGCGGATTTTAAGGTGTATTTCCGTAAACTGCTTGCGTTTTTCGGCGTTACGGTGTTTATAAAAATTTCGGTTTGGGCGGCGGCATACGTAAGACAGGTATCAACAAAAAATGTGCTGAAAGTGCTTAATAATATGGTGTTTGAGAAAGCTTCGCAGCTTGATGTGGGGCAGTACGAGGACCCTGAATTTTACGACAAATACCAAAGGGCAACCACGGTAATGTCATCGGGCTATTTTGACATAGTATGCTGGGACGTTGCCGCAATAATCGGCGGAATAATATCATTTTTGCTTGTAATCGGCACGGTAATTTCGGTTAACCCCGTGTATCTTTTGTTCTTAATACCTACAGTTATTGTGTTTGTTATTGAAACAGCGAAAAGCAAGGCGGTCTTTAAGCGTGACAAGGAAATGACAACCAACAACCGCACAAAGTCTTATGTCCAAAGAACGGTTTTCTTGAAGGACTTTTCAAAGGATATGAGAACGTCAAATATATTCTCCGTAATGATGAAGCGTTTTGACGGTGCTATAAAGGCAAATATCGAAATTCTGAAAAGCTACGGCTTAAAGCTGTTCCTTTACAGTATGGCAAGCGATCTTTGCTCGGTATTTATACCCGTAATCGGCACATATATGTATGCAGGCTGGCAGTTTGTCAGCAAAAAGGCGCTGACCGCATCGGGATTTTCCGTTGTAATTTCTGCTGTCGGCGCAGTAAACGGAATGTCGTGGTACATTCAGGAGGGCTTTGACGATTTAATTCAAATGTCGCTCTATTTCCAGAATCTTCGTGAATTTTTTGAATATGAAACGAGCATAAAAGACGGAGAACGCACCGCAGAAAAATTTGAGAGTCTTGAATTTAAAAATGTTTCATTCCGTTATCCGAGCGCAAAGAAAAATTCTGTTAATAATGTATCTTTTAAAATTGAAAAAGGCGAAACTGTTGCGCTTGTGGGTATAAACGGAGCAGGAAAATCAACGCTTGTTAAGCTGATTTTAAGGTTTTATGATGCAACAGAGGGCGAAATACTTTACAACGGAGTTAATATCAAGGAGTACACAGTCGAGTCGCTGAGAAACGTCTTTGCTACCGTTTTTCAGGATTACAAAAATTTTGCGGTGTCTGTATTTGAAAATGTTATGTGCCGAGAGTGCAGTGATGAGGATAAAAATCAAGCGCAAAAGGCACTTGAAGCGGCAGGAGTATGGGATAAGGTTAAATCACTGCCTTTGGGCGGCGACACTGTACTTACAAGAGAATTTGATGAAGAGGGCGCAGGTCTTTCGGGCGGAGAAAACCAAAAGGTTTCGACTGCACGCCTTTTTGCCCGTAAATATGAAATGGCAATTCTTGACGAGCCTTCGTCTGCCCTTGACCCCATTGCCGAATACAAAATGTATGAAAATCTTATAAAAGCGACAAAAGACAAGACCGTAATGTATATTTCGCACAGGCTCTCGTCCGCTGTGCTTTCAGATAGGGTATTGGTGCTTGAAAACGGCAGTATTATCGAGAGTGGCACGCACAAAGAGCTTTTGGAGCGCGGCGGCAAATACAGCGAAATGTTTAAATTGCAGGCATCTGCGTACTCACGGAAGGAGGGTGCAGAAAATGCTTAAATTTATAAAGAAAAAGAGAGAAACCGAACATTCCGTTTTCTCAAACATAATGTATTTTATGCGGCTTATGTTCAAATTTTCGCCGGGACTTGTTATAGGCGATGTACTGTCAAGCCTTATGCGAAATCTGCCGTCAAGGCTTATTTCGGTTGTCGGCATTAAATACATAATCGACACGGTGAGCGAAGGAAAAGATATGAGCCGTGTTTATAAAGCGGTGCTTATCATTGCAGGTGTATTGATACTCAGCAATGTGCTGTCGCTTCTTTACAGGGAATTTTATTGGAATATGGCAAGGGAAAGGCTTTATTACAGACTCAATTCCACTCTTTACGAAAAGGCGCACAGCCTTGATTTGCAGAATTACGACGACCCTGATTTTTACAACAATTTTATTCTGACAATTGAATCCTCGTCCGAAAACATACAGGGACTTTTGGGAATGGTGCAGAATTACGTCGCAAATGTAATAACGCTTATTGCCATTTCCTCGGTAATACTTGTTATTGACCCGGTGTGTCTTTTGATTATTTTTGCATCTATAATCATCTTTATGCCCCTGAGCACTAAAATCGGAAAATTACAAATGGGCAGACGAATTGACAACACAAAATTCCACCGCAGGAGCGACTATTTTCAGCGGATTTTCTATTTGCAGGACTATGCAAAAGAGGTCAGAATGAACAATATCTGTCCTCTGCTTATGGAAAGATACAATGATGCCGCCGACGATGTTATCGCAAATCAGGATAAATACTGGAAGAAAATAGCTTCGTGCTATGCGGTTCAGCAGGTGGGCGTTCAGGCACTCGGTTTTATGTTTGTTTTACCAATGTACTTAGGCTACTGCGTATGCGTTAAAGAAACCTTATCGGCAGGCGATTTTGTCGCCACCTTTAACGGCGCTTATTCAATTGCAATGTCATTAAATTTCCTGACAGTTTGGGCAAGCGCTGTATTTTCGGAGAGAGCCAAAATGATTGAAAAATACAGGGGCTTCCTTAAAAGCGATTTCAAGATAAAGGACGGTAAGAACGAAGCAAAAATTACAGAGCCGAAAACGATTAAAATTGAAAATATGTCGTTTACATACCCCGGTAACAGCGAGCCTACGCTTAAAAACATAAATCTTGAAATTAAGCCTTATGAGAAAATTGCTTTGGTCGGCTACAACGGCGCAGGCAAGACAACCCTGACAAACCTGCTGTTAAGACTTTATGATGTTACTGACGGAAGTATTCTTATTGACGGACAAAATATCAAAGATGTAACTGTTTCGTCACACCGTAACAGATTTTCGGCGGTGTTTCAGGATTTTCAGACCTTTGCCTGTTCAGTCGGTGAAAATGTTGCTCTTGACGAAAATGTTGATAAGGCAAGAGTGCTTGAAGCACTGCGGCACAGCGGCTTTTCAAAGGAGCTTAAAAACGGAACGGACACGGAGCTTTTGCGTGAATTTGACGATGAGGGCATAATGCTTTCAGGCGGTGAATCGCAAAAAATCGCAATAGCGAGGGCGTTTTACAAAAACTGTCCTTATATAATTCTTGATGAACCGTCCGCCAACCTTGACCCTATTGCAGAATATAATCTTAATAAGGCGATGATTGAGGCGGCAAACCACAAAACGGTTATTTTTATTTCGCACAGGCTCTCGACAACCGTTGTCGCAGACAAAATTTACGTTATGGAAAACGGCGAAATAATTGAGGCAGGCTCGCACGCTGAGCTTATGGTGCAGAACGGCACATACGCCAAAATGTTTACTTTACAGTCGGAGAAATATAAGGAGTAAATGCTGATTTAAAATATGCAATTGTAGGGGACGATGCCCTCATCGTCCCAAAATGGAATTTGCAATATGCATAAACGATTAGTTGCTTGGGGAACCCCCGGCGAGGGTTCCCCCGAAAAATAGTCCACTGGACTATTTTCCTTCCCCTCCTGCGCTTTCTTGAGGCAAAATAGTATTGCAGTCTGCGGACTGCAAGGAAAGGCTTCGCCTCTTCACTCCACAGCCTTTTGAAAAAGGCTGGCGAAAACTTTTTAATTTGATAATTACACGAAAATTATCTCTCAAAAACGCTCTTTAAAACAGAGCGTTTTTTCTTTACTTTTCGGGATTTTTATGCTAAAATAATAAAATCTATGAGTATGCAGAGAAAGGGTGTCAGAAATATGAAAAAAAATTCAAAAATAGCGCTGTCTGTTTTTGCGGGAACAACCGCTGTAACCGCTCTCGGAATGAACAGAGTGTATGTTAAAATGCGTTACGGCAAAAAAACATCAAAGCCGCTTTTGCATTTTTCGGAGATTGCCGAGGGTGACACCGAAAACGTGCATCTTACTGCTCACAGGGGGCTTTCCGCAATTGCTCCCGAAAACACGCTTGACGCATTCCGTTTAGCTGCAAAAGAAAATTATTATGCGCTTGAATGTGACGTTCACTGCACAACCGACGGCAAATGGGTAATAATTCACGATTACAATATGCGTTCAATGACGGAAAGGCGGGGCGACGTTAAAAACTTTTCTTATGAAGAGCTGAAAAACATTAAATTCAACAACGGTGCTAATATTGACGAGTACCCCGAGGCGCGTATGTGCACGGTTGAAGAATATCTTGACATCTGCCTTGAGAGCGGCAAAAAGGCGATGATTGAGGTTAAGGACAAGCGTGTCGAAAAGGTGGAAAGTCTCTATAAAATAATATGCGATTACGGAATTGAGGACAGCGTTATTCTCATATCGTTCCACCCTGAAATACTTCGTGAATTCCGCCGTATTTCGCCTCAAATGGAGCTTTGGTACTTAATGGGCAAAATCACGGAAGAAAAACTGGACGAGTGCATTTATAACAAATTCGGCATTGCATTTAATGCGAACAGAAATCTTAAAAATGAAAAGCTTATAGAAAAGGCTCACGAAAACGGCGTTAACACTGCCTGCTGGACGGTTGACACAAAAGAAACGCTCAATATTATGCTTAAAAACGGCGTTAAGTACATAACGACAAACGCTATTTTACCTGACTGATATATAAGAAAAAGGCGGTTAGAAATGACAGACTGTAAGAAAATTGCTGATTTAATATTTCCCGATGTTACAAAAACAGCGGATTATTATGAAACAAAATACCCGCAAAGAAATTTGCCTGAGGGCGCAAGGGTGACAAGATTTGCTCCAAGTCCTACGGGGTATCTTCATTTCGGCGGTCTTTATGCGGCGTTTGCGTCAAAATTTACGGCGCAGGCTGCAAACGGAATTTTTATGCTCCGAATCGAGGATACTGACAAAAAGCGTGAAATAGACGACGGTGTTTCCTGTATTATTAACGGACTTTCCGCATTCGGAATTGAGCCTGACGAGGGCGTTACGGGTTTTGACAGCGAAAAGGGCGAATACGGTCCGTACACGCAAAGCAAGCGCAGAGAGATTTACCGCACCTTTGCCAAAAAGTTAGTTGAAGAGGGCAAGGCATATCCGTGTTTCTGCACGGCGGAGGATTTGGATAAAATCCGTGAATCCCAAGAAAATGAGGACATTAAAGGCTATTACGGCAAATATGCCCGTTGCAGAAATCTTACCGATGAGGAAATTGAGAAAAATGTAAACGCAGGTGTTCCCTTTACAGTAAGGCTTCGCTCCGAGGGTGACATTTCACGGAAAATTAAGTTTGACGATATGATAAAGGGTAAAATTGAGATGAGCGAAAACGTAAACGACGTTGTAATTCTCAAAACGGACGGAATCCCGACTTATCATTTTGCCCATGCGGTTGACGACCATTTAATGAGGACGACTCACGTTGTAAGAGGCGACGAGTGGATAGCCTCTGTTCCGCTTCATATTGAGTTGTTCAGAGCACTCGGATTCAGACCTGTTAAATATGCGCACATAGCACCGTTACTTAAAGAGGAAAACGGCGGTAAGCGCAAGCTTTCAAAGAGAAAAGACCCTGAGGCAAATGTAACTTATTACATTGAAAAGGGTTATCCGAAAGAGAGCGTTCAGGAGTACATTCTCACAATTCTCAATTCTAATTTTGAGGATTGGCGCAGAGCAAACAAACAAGAGAGCGTTTCAAAATTCCCGTTTAATTTCAAAAAGGTGTCGGTTTCGGGCGCACTTTTTGACCTTGTTAAATTTAACGATGTTTCAAAAAATGTTATTTCGCTTATGACAGCACAGCAGGTTTATGATTATGTTACAGAATGGGCAAAAGAATATGATAATGAGCTTTACTCTCTTTTAACTGCCGACCCGAAAAAAGCATTGGCAATTTTCAATATTGACAGGGAAAATCCGAAGCCGAGAAAGGACATTGCCTGCTGGAGCGAGGTAAGGGATTACCTTTCCTATTTCTATAATGAAATTTACACTCCGAACATTACGCTCCCCGAGCATATAAATGGGGCTGATGCCTGCGAAATCCTTACAAAGTATAAAGAGCTTTATTCGGAAAAAGATAGTAAGGACGAATGGTTTGCGAAAATAAAGGCGCTTTGCACTCTTTGCGGATATACGCCGAATGTTAAGGAGTACAAGGCAAATCCCGAAGCGTTTAAGGGGCATGTGGGCGACGTTACGGCGGTAATCCGTGTTGCAATTACGTCAAGAGTAAATTCGCCTGACCTTTATTATATTATGCAGGCGTTAGGTACCCAAGAGGTCAACGCCAGAATAGATACGGCAATCAAATTTTACAGGGGTTAAAGATATGGAAGAAGTAATAAAAACATCAAATTTTATTCACGATTTTATTGATGAGGATTTAAAAGAAGGCGTTTACGATCATGTGCAGACCCGTTTTCCGCCTGAACCGAACGGATATTTGCACATCGGCCACGCAAAGGCTATCTGCATTGATTTCAGCACGGCTGAAAAGTACGGCGGAGTTTGCAATCTGCGTCTTGACGACACAAACCCTCAAAAGGAAGATACCGAATACATTGACGCGATAAAAGAGGATATTGAATGGCTCGGTTTTAAATGGGAAAAATGTCTTTATGCGTCAAGCTATTTTGATTTTCTTTATGAATGTGCGCTAATTCTCATTGACAAAGGTCTGGCCTACGTTGATGACCTTACGGCAGACCAGATGAGAGAGTACAGAGGTACGCTTACAGAGGCGGGCAGGGAAAGCCCTTATAGGAACAGAAGTATAGAGGAGAACAGAGAGCTTTTCCGCAGAATGACCGAAGGCGAATTCGCTAACGGCGAAAAGGTGCTCCGCGCTAAAATTGATATGGCGTCGCCCAACCTTAATATGCGTGACCCTGTAATTTACAGAATTTCACATGTTTCACACCATCAGACAGGTGACAAATGGTGCGTTTATCCGATGTACGATTTTGCACATCCGCTGTCGGACGCAAGAGAGGGCGTAACACATTCGCTTTGCTCCCTTGAATTTGAAAATCACCGTCCGCTTTACAATTGGTTTATTGAAAAAACAGGGCTTTTCAAAAATCCGCCCCGTCAGATTGAATTTGCCCGTCTTAACATAAATTATTGCATTACAAGTAAGCGCAAGCTCCTTGAAATGGTTAACGAGGGCATTGTTTCGGGTTGGGACGACCCGAGAATGATTACCCTCTGCGGTATGCGAAGAAGAGGCTATCCTGCCGCCGCTATCCGTGATTTTATAAGCAGAATAGGTGTTTCCAAGGCGGACAGCACGGTTGACTACGGCCTTATTGAGGCTTGCGTAAGAGATAATCTTAATGCAAATGCGCCAAGAGCTATGGCAGTTCTTCGACCCTTAAAGGTTGTAATTGACAATTATCCCGACGGACAGACAGAAGAATTAGAGGTAGAAATTCATCCTGACCACCCCGAAATGGGCAAAAGAAAGGTTATTTTCTCAAAGGAAATCTTTGTTGAGCAGGACGATTTTATGGCAGAGCCTGTTAAAAAGTATTTCAGGCTTTTCCCCGGAAACGAGGTTCGCCTTAAAAGTGCATATCTTGTTAAATGTGTTTCTTATGACACGGATGAAGAGGGCAATGTAACCTGTGTTCATTGCACTTATGACCCCGAATCAAAGGGCGGAAATGCTCCCGACGGCAGAAAGGTCAAGGGTACAATCCACTGGGCAAGCAGTGAGGGCAGTGTAAAGGCTGAAATAAGGCTTTATGACAGGCTCTTTACGGTGGAAAACCCTGCCGATGAATCGAACGGAACATATAAGGATTTCTTAAATCCCGATTCTCTTGTTGTGTTAAAGGACTGCCTTGTTGAAAAGGGTATAGCCGAAAATCTCAAAGCAGGGGACACATTTCAATTTATGCGTCAGGGTTATTTCTGCGCTGATAAGGATTCAACAGAGGAAAAAATTGTATTTAACAGAACGGTACAGCTAAATTCTTCTTGGGGAAAATAAATTATTAAACAGGCAAAAACACAGGAAAGGAACGGTACTGAATAAAAATTCGGTATCGGCAGGTGTTAATTATGAGTAAAACAGCAAATGAAGCTAAGCTTAACAAAAAGGCAAAGAAAAAGACGTCCGGATTTGACATAGTTTACAGAGTTGTTACCGCGTTGCTTGCGGCGGCAACTTTTCCGATAGCATATTTTATGAATTTGATTTATTATGCACTTGACTGGACAAACGCGATAAATCTTATCAATAATATTAAGGATGTTTTGGGCTCGGAAAACTTGCTTGAGGGTATCAAAAATCTTCTTGGCGGGTCCGGAAATTCGGCGGAGCAGGCAACGGAAATTACCTACGGTTATATTTGCCTTGCAAAGCTTGATGAATTCAAATCTCTTTTAAATACAGCGTCATCGGGCAATGATGTAAATATAAAAGAAATGCTTTTTGGCAATCCGGCGCTTCGTCCGCTCGTAATTTCACTTGCACTTTTTGCAGTTGTGCTCATTTTGGCGTTAGTTATTTTGATTATCTCAATTTTTAAAAATAAACCGAAAATTGTTGCCGCTCTTTCAGGGGCAGGCGTTGTTTTAGGAATTACCTCTAACGTAATTTTTGTAACCCGTTTTGCAAATCCTCTGGTGGACGGTACAACTACTCTCGGTAGTGTAATAGGTTCTGATTCAATTATTTTGCAAATGTTAGGTAAGGTAGTAGAGCTTCGTTATGAAAATGCGTTTTATACCGTTTTGTTCTTGATGATTGCAATTTTAATTTGGTCTTTGTCAGTTATGATTGTAAATTCCGATGACAAAACAGAAAAAGCATTGAAAAAAGCGAAAAAAGCTGAAAAGAAAGCAAAAAAGGCTCAAAAAGATGCTAAAAAAGCCGAGAAAAAAGCAAAAGACGAAGCCAAAGACGCTGAGAAAAAGGCTAAAAAAGCAAGCGAGATTTTAAAGGAAGAGAAGAAAAAAGAAGAAAAAGAAGCTGAAGAAAACTCAGCAAGGGAAACTGAGAATTAATATAAAACCCGAGAAAGGAACATTTACGGTGCGCAAAACAAAAATAATATGCACAATAGGGCCTGCGAGTGAAACGGAAGAAGTTATTAAGGGCTTGTGCAAAGCCGGAATGAATGTTGCAAGGCTTAATTTTTCACACAGCACATATGAGGAGCATCAAAAGCGAATTGACACCGTTAAAAAGGTGCGTTCTGAACTTGGTTTACCCATTGCGCTGATGCTTGACACAAAAGGCCCCGAATACAGAATTAAGACCTTTAAAAATAAAAAAATCACGCTGAAGGACGGCGACAAATTCACATTTACGGCAAGGGATATTGAGGGCGATGAAAAGGCAGTTTCCGTGAGCTATCCCCGTCTTCCCGAAGAGCTGTCAAAGGGCGACACAATTTTGCTGAATAACGGTCTTTTGCGGTTCACAGTTGAGGAAATTGACGGTGCGGACATTGAGTGCACTGTTGTAACGGGCGGCGAGCTTTCCGACAGAAAGAGTATGAGCTTCCCCGGCAAGACGCTCAAGCAGAAATATCTTTCGGAGCAGGACAAAAAGGACATCGCTTTCGGAGTAAAAAACGGCGTTGATTTTATTGCCTGCTCGTTTGTTTCCTGCCGTCAGGATCTTATAGATATTCACGAATATTTAAAGAAGCTTAACGCAGACGACATTCAGCTTATAGCCAAAATCGAAAATCAGTCGGGCGTTGACAATATAGACGAAATCTGCGAGGAGTGCGACGGCGTAATGGTCGCAAGGGGCGATATGGGCGTTGAAATCCCGTTTGAAACTCTCCCTGCAATTCAGAAAAAGCTGATAACAAAATGCAGACTTCTCGGTAAAATAGTTATCACGGCTACGGAAATGCTCGAATCAATGATAACCAATCCAAGACCCACAAGGGCAGAAATTTCAGATGTTGCCAATGCGGTTTATGACGGCACAAGCGCAATAATGCTTTCGGGCGAAACGGCGGCGGGGAAATACCCCGTCGAGGCAGTGGAAACTATGGCGAAAATTGCCGAAACCACAGAGGGCAATATTCATTATAAAAAGCGTTTTCGTAATACGGATTTTCAAATCGGCAGTTCTGTTGACGCAGTGTCACATTCAACCTGCGGAATGGCAATTGATATTGAGGCAAAGGCGATTGTCGCCTGTTCGCTTTCGGGAATGACCGCAAGAATGGTAGCGAGATTCCGTTCTCCCGTTCCGATTTTGGGACTTACAGCTGATGAACGCACGTGGCGTAAGCTGGCGCTTTCGTGGGGAGTAACACCTGCAATGTGCGAAAAATTTACATCGACCGATGTGCTGTTCTACACGGCAAAGAAAATGGCTGAAAAGGAATTTTCATTAAATAAAGGCGACAAAATCGTTATTACGGGCGGCGACACCAGCGGCGAATCCGGCAATACGAATCTGATTAAAATTGAAAGTATATAAATATAATATGTAATGCAATTTTGCATAAAAATAAAAGCACGGTTTTGCCGTGCTTTTGCATTAGATTTAAAAATGTTACCTTGTTTTTGTATAAATTATTGTAACGGAGAATTAAAAATATTTTTAATTTTTTCACAAACGTTTTCAGCATTATATTTTTGCGGATCAAATGTAACGGAAAAATTTCTGCTGTCATAATAAGAAAATAAAAAATCGGTGTAGCCGTTAGCTATATAGTCTTTTGTGGACTTCTTCATATAATTACTGAAAATTGTTTCAAATTCAGTAAAGCTGATTTTAGGAACAAAAAAAGTAGTTTCCAAATAATACTGTAAAATCCATTGTAATTTTTCGTAAAGTTGTTCATTAACTTGAGCTTTTGCTGTAATCAAATATCCGCTGTACTCCTTTTCTTTTCCCTTACGATTGATCACTTTCTCAACAATATCTTTATATTCGCCGTTTTCTTTAAAAAATAACGGTATTTCTTTATCACATTTTTTCCATTCATCTTTTGTGAGATTAAGACCGTCTGTTCTGTAAAATCCAAAGAACATTTCATTTCCTTGAGCAAAAGATTTAACTGTTTCGTTTATCTTTGCAAAGCAGTTTTCATTTAAAACAGCATTACAAACAGTAACACAAAAAGTTATATTATCTGCACAAAAGCCTGATTTGATTTCACAGCACCTTTTTTTAGCATTGTTTTCAGTCCTTTTATATTTGTTTGAGGACAGACGGGGTAAAATAAGAGAGTAGAGCATGGGCTTGCTTACGCCGTTCTTCCGCTTCCTTACTGAGGGAGTAAACGGTACGCCGGGTCGGCGTACCCTACAAAATCCTTGTCACCCTTGAAAGGGGAGCCGAGTGTCGTTGTGCTCTACACTTCGTTTCTGTTTATACACTCAGTTTTTCTTCTCGAGATATTCCTCAAGGCAGAGGTTTTGGGTTTTCATTTCGGTTGCGGCGTCGACGCCAACATAGCGCCAATGCCACGGACGGGCACGCACGCCTGTAATCGCAAACTTCTCTTCGGGATAACGCAAAACGAAGCCGTATTTATAAGCATTTGCCGTAAGCCATTTGTATTCCTTTGTCTTGTCAAAATCCGAGCTTGTCCCGATTATATCAACGCTTAAGCCCGCTCCGCTTTCGCTTGCTCCCGGCTCGTCAATTCTGGCACTTGCCGCCTGCTTTGCCTCTTCTTCGCTCATACCCTGTTCTTTGAAATTATTCACAAGGTTATTGTAATTTTCCTGCTGACGGTAATATGACAAATACCCTGCGTATGGCGCTAAAACAATATCCTGCTTCTTTGCGTCCTCATACATTTTTTTGTAAGCGTCTGAAACTCTGCTGTCCGCAGTGACGGTTGACCCTTCAATTACGGGGGATAGTGTGGGAGTATAGCCTTTGCCGATTGGGTGGTTTACGTTTATAAGCGCAAGCATCCATTCGTCGCCTGACAATGCTTCAAGCGGGTCATAGGATTCCCATGAAATATGCGGTTTTGATTCCGATTCCGGTTCAGATTCGGATTCGGGTTCGCTTTCACTTTCAGATTCTGTACTGCTTTCGGATTCGGGTTCGTTCGGCTCCGCGGGCGGTGCGGAGGTCGGTTCAGAAGTTACCGTTTCCGACGGCTGTGAGTCAATTTTAATCTGATTGTAGCCTTTTCCTCTGCAAAATGCAAAATAGAGAATTGACGTTACGCCTAAAATAACAACAAGCGCCGCAAAAAGCCGTGTTTTGATTTTAAGCTCCCGTCTGGTGATATGTATTGCCATAAAAATACCTTATTTCTGTTAATATGTATATTAAGTTTATATTTTTTTATCGAAAATGTCAATATTTTTATCCTGTTAAGCGATTTTTTCAAAAAACTGATGACAGAGCAAAAAAAATGTGATACAATTAAAAAGTATATATGTATGTGAAATGAGGTATTATCCTTGAAAGCAAAAGAAAGTAACGCACATTTTGACTCTAAGGTCAGAGAATGTTCAAATTTTACTGTAAGAGAAATAAAAAAGATTTGTAAGGAAATAGGCCCTCGCCCGTCAGGCGAAGAAAATGAGCAAAAAGCACAGGATTATGTTGAAAACCTTATGGGCGGCATAGCTGACGAGGTCAAACGTGAGAGCTTTGACGTTCACCCGAAAGCGTTTATGAGCTGGGTTGTAATTGACGGCATAGGAATGATTATAGCGGCTGTTTTAATGATTCTGTCGTATCTCAATGCAGTTCCGTCTGCAAGCGGAGCTTTCAGAGCGGCGGCGATTGCAATTTCGGCCCTGGCGGCGGTTCTGTTGCTCGGAGAGTTCCTTTTTTATAAGGAATTTATTGATCTTCTGTTTCCGAAACGCACGTCGTCAAACGTTATCGCCGTAAGAAAAGCGGCGGGCGAAACAAGGCGCAGAATTATTTTTGCAGGGCATATTGACTCGGCTTACGAATGGCGTTTTACACATATGGGCGGCGGAAAATTCCTTGTTACAATGATAGCTCTCGGAATCGGTTCATTAGTATTAACCCTGATTATGGCCGTGCTCTCGTTTTTCATAAACGGCACGGTTGCCGCAATTGTAATGACTGTTTTGCAGATTATTACAATACCGATTTTCGTTGCAGTCATTTTCTTTGTGAATTGGAAATTATGCGTTACAGGCGCAAACGATAACCTTACGGGTGTTATGGCGTCAATGGCTGTTATTAAATATCTTAAAGATAATGATATTCGCTTTGAAAACACTGAGGTTGTGGCGGTTTCAACAGGTTGTGAAGAATGCGGTCTGAGAGGCGCTAAGGCATTTGCAAAGGCGCACGCAAAGGAATATGCCGAGGATGGCACTGAAACGGTGTTTATGGCGGTTGATACGCTTCATGATTACGATTATTTAGGTGTTTACAATAAGGATATGACGGGAACGGTTTCGCTTGACGCAAAGGCTTCAAAAATGGCTCAGAAGGCGACGGAGATTTGCGGTCTTGATATTCCTTTTGCATCAGTTTCATTTGGTTCGTCCGATGCGGCGGCAGCACAGCAGGGCGGGCTTCGGGCAGTTGCTCTTGCGGCGATGGACCCGACTCCTGCGAAATATTATCATACCCGTGAGGATACAGCTAATATTCTTGATATGAAAACTATTGAAACAGGCTTAAAGATTATGCTCGAAACAGCTTTTTTGTTTGACGAACAGGGTCTTAAAGATGAATATTAAATTCTTCTCTGAAAGGGGATTTGCATTTATGAAAAAAGTAATTTTAAAGACAGTGTCACTTATGCTTGTGCTTGTTTTAATGGTGTCGCTGTTCAGTGCATGCGGCGGCAGTAAGGCAGTCGAAAGACCTGTCGAGGCAAAAATTAAAACAGATATCGGCGATGTAAGGTTTACATTTACATACGGCGACCTTAGAAAAGCAGGCATGGCAGGTGACAAGCTTGCAACGCTGTTTGAAAATACAAATAAGAAAACCGATGATAAAACTGTAACGCTTTCTTATTATGAGCTTGTTTCAACCTTCGGCGAAACAGAATATTTTGATAATATTCTTGCGCTTATCCCCGAAGAGGAGTTTGCAAAATTCAGTGAAAATGCAGAGACGGTTCTCACCTATTTTAATAATTTGATAAATAATATTAAATCGGGTGCGGACGGAAATGTGCGTGTTTCTTACCGTGAAGAGTTTTGGATAAACCACGGCGATAATGTTGTGTTTAAAGATGCTGACGGTAATGCACTTTCCGACGATCAGCAAAAGGAGCTTCGCGCAGCATTCAGGCTTTATGCAGACACCTCTCTTAAAGGAGTGGGCAGTGTTCTTAAAAATAAGGAGCAGGATAAAGCGACAGAATACGGTGCAGACCTTACAAATGAAATGTATGTTTACGGCAGTAAAACCGCAAGTGATTTAACTGTGTCCGACCTTTATACAGATAAGGAAAAGAAGATTTACCCGGCGTATACATCGGTAGTTCCGACCTTAGCATTTGACCTTGACGAAAAAGGCAACAATGCCAAGGGTGAGGACGGAGAGTATATTTTTGTTCCCACAGAATGGTACAGAACAATCAATATTTGCGTAAAGCCCGAGGAAGAGAGTGTTAACAAAGCGTTTTCAACAAGAACACCCGACGAAATTCTTAAGTATTTTGATGTGGCTAAGACTTATGCTAAGGTAAATTCTTATGAAATTGCTTTTGAGCCTTGCTACATTACGGCAGGCATAAATGCTGTGAACGACAATATGACCTATTGCACATATCAGAAAAATATGGTTGTTACAATGAACGTAACCTTTACGGGTGCACTCGAAAAATACGGTACAATGCTCATTTCTTTCCCCTGCACAAATCAAATGACCTTTGATTTCGGCTGGAAAACAGCTGAACAATAAAACGGCGAAAAAATTTTATAATACGGTAATAAAAACTCAGGGTACGGAATTTCTCCCTTTTCCGTACCCTGTTTTTGTGCTCATTTGAGAAAAAAGTATACTAAATTTGTTTGCTTTTTGAACAGTTTTGTATTTGTTATTGACAAATGATATATTTTATGACATAGAGAAATTAAGCAATAAAAAATTTTTGAAAATTGTCACAATTTTGGCTTTTCATGTGTTGTATAATATAGGAAGACAAATT
>DKTZ01000061.1 GCA_002490425.1 Ruminococcaceae bacterium UBA7217 | reverse complement strand
CTCTCCTTTTCATAAATATCCTTTTTATTATATCATTAAAAAATACTATTTTCAACAAAAACGCAAAAATATTTATTGGTTTTTCTATAAATTTTCTCTAATAATTAAAATAATCCCACAAACTTAATAACGTCTGTGGGATTTCAAATGATTTATTTACTGCTTTGCGCCGTTATCAAACATTTCGAGAGCTTTTACAGAAGCGGCAAAGCAAGAAGCAAGGCACTCTTTATTAAGCGCGTCGGGAGTGTCAAGTCTTGTATGGTAGAAATCGGGAAGCGCATGGCTGAGCGCTGTAACGCCGGTAGCTCTTAAGCCAGCCTGAGCAAATGCTGCTGAGTCGGTTGCACCGCCGAGGGGAGGAACCATACCCTTTTTGCACGGAATTTTAAGTTCCTCACAAGCTTCATAGAACAAATCGGATACATCCTTATCAACCTTCACCGTACCGTTAAGGTCACGGTAGTTTACCATAAGCTCTTCTGACTGAGCAATTGTATCATAAGAAATTATAAAGGTAGGTACATCGTTCATTTCATCCTTATGAGCCTCACACCAAGCCTTTGCGCCTCTAAGTCCTGCCTCTTCGGAACCTGAAAGGACAACGCCAATCTCGGTATTTTCAAATTCAATACCCTCATCCTTGAGCATTTTAAGAATTGCAATGCCCATATAACAGCCCGTAAGATTATCGTTAGCACCGCCTACAATTCTCTTTTCATTCCACATAAAGTAAAGACCGAACCAGAATGGAACAAAAACAAGAGCAACGAGACCGAGCTTTAATGCAAGAGAGCCTGAAATTACCCCCGCCAATTTGAGTATTGCAATTGCAAGCGTGTAAAATGCACCGACAAAGCAAACAGACATATGAATGTCAAATCCAAGATAAGTAAACTTGTATTTGAAAGGCCATTCCCAAGCGGCGTCGGGGTGACCGTTGAATATAATTCTGCGTTTAACCTCACCTGTCGGCTTTTTAAAACCTGTTGCATTATGACCTATTTTCTCTTTAAATAATTTGTCGACTGTCTTTTTATAAAGACCGAACTGTAAAAAGCAAATTACAAGTCCTATTGCAATAAAAATTATTGATAGAACAGGTGCAAAGAAGTAAGATGCGAACGCCAAAAAGCAGCAAGAGATAGTTAGGTATATCCAGCCGAAGAATGAACCGGGATTTTCTTTAAAGCCCTCGACAAAGGTTCTGTCACAGCCCAAATCCTTCATTGTATCCGCCGCATACTGACAAGCCTGCTCCTCACCCTTTGTGCCGGGGCTTCTTGTTTCAAAGTCGTTGCATATATGAGTGATTTCGTCAATCATATACTGTGCGGCTTCATCTTTTCTGCTGATAATTTTAGATAAATCCATAATATAACCTCCTCAAAATTATATAAATGTATTCTACCACCTTTTTCCGCAAAACGCAATATAAAACATACTTTGATTTAAAAATATTTAATTTTAGGTATTTTTTTTGTTTAAGTTACAGTACCAAAGCCTTTTTCGGGCAGAAATTTGAGCATTTGCCGCACTTTATGCACTTGCTGTAATCTATTTCAGGTGCATTAAAACCGTTCTGTGACAGAGCGCCTACGGGGCAAACGCCGACAGCAGGACATTTGTGATTCTGCGGACAATTCTCAATGATAATTTGTAATCTCTTTTCCATAAAAATATCTCCCTTGAAATTATGTTCTGTTTATTGTATTTATAAAAGCAAAAATTTATGTTTTACCTTTTGAAAAAACGACGGTACGCCAAATCGAAGCTCACAAAGTATTCTCTTAAATATCTTTTTAAAATTTTGCTTTCAGATGCGGCGCTG
Source organism: Ruminococcaceae bacterium UBA7217 (assembly GCA_002490425.1). Lineage (GTDB taxonomy): Bacteria > Bacillota > Clostridia > Oscillospirales > Acutalibacteraceae > Fimenecus. The sequence goes on along the minus strand of DKTZ01000061.1, from coordinate 5,393 downwards.
ACTTTTCGTACATTTTCTATTCCCATCTGCTTTGCAATTACGCCTGAACGGAAAACGTGATAATCACTTGTTAAAAACGCAATTTTAGTGTTTTCAACGGTTTTTCCACTGTCATTTTCAATAATCTTTAACGCAAATTCGAAATTTTCGTAGGTAGTGGTTGATTTATTCTCAAGCAAAATTCTGTTTTCGTCTATTCCGTTGTTCAGTAAAAAGCGTTTAATTACCTCCGCTTCAGACACCTTTTGTTCTTTTCTGAAACAGCCGCCGCAGCAGACAGCCTTTGCTTGCTTATGCGAATTCAAATATGTAATTGCTCTTTCAATTCGCTCGGTAAGCTGTTTACTTGGCTCATCTGCACCCACAACAACAGTGCCTAAAATCATTAAATACTCACAGTCATCGTCATATTTTTTTGATGCGTCGTGCAGAACAAACGGCATATAAAAAACTGCAGGAGCCAAAAGCACCGACGAAGAAATCCTGATAACGGTTTTCATTATCTTATTCAAGCAAATCACCTTAAAACTATATTTTTTTGACTGCGCCCATATTTGCCATTATTTTTTTAGTGCCCACCCTATCAAATGCAATTTCCATAAGCACATCATTGCCCATAGGCTTTAGCGATATTACCATTCCCGTGCCGAATACTCTGTGCGAAACCGCATCACCGACTGAAAATGTTTGGGCATTTTTCGGTGCATTTTCACGCATACTGAATCCTCTTGAAACTGTTTTTTGCGGTGCTTTCTGCTCAAATCGGTTAATATTCCTTTTTACAGGCTTTACAAGCGATTTACAGCATTCTTCGGGAAGCTCGCCTATAAACCTTGACGGAAGATTATATTTTGTTGAGCCGTATAACATTCTTGCCTTTGTGTTCAAAAGATAAAGCACCTCTTTAGCCCTTGTGATGCCAACATAAGCGAGTCTGCGCTCCTCTTCAATTTCATCAGGATTATACATCGACTGCATTCCCGGGAAAATTCCCTCTTCCATTCCCGAAATGAAAACGACAGGAAATTCAAGCCCTTTTGACGAATGGAGCGTCATAAGAACAACCGTTTCACTCTCGTTATTGTAATTGTCAATATCTGTAAGAAGTGCAACCTCTTCAAGAAAATCTGAAAGTGAGCCGTCGGGGTTTTCCTCACGGAATTTAATAAGGTTGGAATTAAGCTCATCAAGGTTCTGAAGCCTGTCCTCGAGCTTTTCTTTGTCCTGCTCAAGCGAGAACTTATAACCCGTTTCGGAAAGCATGGACATAAACACGGCTGACGGAGATTCGCGAAGTGACAATTCATTGAAGCTCTCTATCATATCGGTAAATTCACGAAGCTTTCCTGCCGAGCGTGACAGCTTTTCGTATTCGTCTGCATGCTTAATTACCTCAAAAAGGCTCAGCCCCAATCCGTCGGCAATTTCCTTTGCGTAGGCAATTGTTGTAGCACCTATACCCCTTTTCGGCACATTTATAATTCTTTCAAGACGAACAGAGTCATTCGGATTTGCAATAACGCTCAAATATGCCACTGAATCCTTGATTTCCATACGGTCATAGAACTTGTGTCCGCCGATTATTCGGTACGGAATACCGCTTCTGACTAATGCACGTTCAATAGTATTCGACATAGCATTCATTCGGTAAAGAACGGCAAAATCGGAGAATTTCTTTCCCTTTTGAATATGGCTCATTATCTCATCACATATAAATTTACCTTCGGCGTACTCGTCGTCAAGAGTGTTAAGAAGAATTTTTTCACCCTCACCGTTATCAGTCCAAAGCTCTTTTCCTTTTCGCTGTTCATTATGTGAAATAACCGCATTCGCACCGTCTAATATATTCTGCGTTGAGCGGTAATTCTGTTCAAGTCTTATTACTCTTGCATTTTTAAAATTCTTTTCAAAGCTTAAAATATTTTCAATTGTAGCGCCGCGGAATTTGTAAATACTTTGGTCGTCGTCGCCGACAACGCAAATATTGTTGTATCCCTCGGATAAAAGCTTTGTAAGTACAAACTGAGCATGGTTTGTGTCCTGATACTCGTCAACTAAAACATATTTGAATTTGTTTTGATAATATTCTCTTACGTCGGGATTATCCTGTAAAAGCTTGATTGTGTTAACGATTATATCGTCAAAATCCATTGCATCCGCATTTTTAAGGAGCTTCTGATACTTTTCATAGCACTCCCCTATTTGCTTTTCGCCAAAGTTTCCGCCACCGAGAGAAAGGTACTCATCAGGCGGGATTAGCATATCCTTTGCATTGCTGATTTTTGACAGAATTGTTTTATGAGACAAAAATTTATCGTCAATATTAAGAAGTCTTTGTACCTCTTTCATTACACGCTTGCTGTCGTCGCTGTCGTAAATTGTGAAATGCTTTGTGTAGCCCAAGCGCTCGGCATTACGGCGCAAAATTCGCACACAGACCGAATGGAATGTGCCTGCCCAAACGTCATTTCCTTCCTCACCAAGCATTAAATTAAGCCTGTCTTTAAGCTCATTTGCCGCTTTATTTGTAAATGTAAAAGCGAGAATTTCCCATGGCTTCGGCGCATCTACGCACAGCACTCTTTTAATGTTCTCATAAACGGATGTGTCGCCGTCAAGGTAACTTTTTAAATTAAGAACGGTATTATCATCGGTATAACCGTAAATATCTTCGCTTTCAAAAGCATTTCCGTATTTAATCAGATATGCAATTCGGTTAACAAGCACGGTTGTTTTTCCGCTTCCTGCGCCTGCAAGAATTAAAAGCGGCTCATTGACGGACAAAACCGCTTTGAGCTGCATTTCATTCATTCTGTTAAATTCTTTTTTTATAATCTCTCTTCTTAAATTTACTATTTCTGCGTTTTCTTCTTTCATTTTTATCTCCTATATATTAAACAAACTGTTTCCATGACAGTCAATTCCCACAATAAGAGGAAAATCTTTAAATTCAAGTCTTTTAACCGATTCACAGCCGAGGTCTTCAAAAGCGATTACCTCACAGCTCGTTATGCACTTTGACGCAACCGCGCCTGCTCCGCCCACCGCGCAGAAATAGACCGCGCCGTTGCGGATTATTGCATCTATAACTTCTTTACTTCGAGGGCCTTTGCCAATCATAGCCGCAAGACCTAAATCAAGAAATTCGGGGGCAAATTTATCCATTCTGCTCGAGGTTGTAGGACCGCACGAGCCGATGGCAAGACCTTCGGGTGTGGGAGTCGGTCCCGCGTAATAAATTGAAGCACCGTTTAAATCGTAAGGGAGCGGCTGTCCTTTGTCAATCAGTTCCTTTATTCTTTTGTGAGCGGCATCACGTGATGTGTAAACCGTACCTGACAGCAAAACGGTATCACCTGCACGCAATTTTTCCGCAAATTCTTTAATTTTACTTGTGTTAATTTTATATTCAGCCATTGTTATCCTCGTAAGTTATATCGCTCGGTTGTATATTCAAATCTTCATTAAATTCAGTGTTCGGCTCGTATGAAATGTACGTAAGTCCCGAGCCGTCATCAGTTTCTTCAACTGAAATTGCATCGGGCATATCCTTTAAAATATCTTCCGAAACAGGATTCTGTTCGGTGAAGATTGCAGGTGCTTCAAGTCCCGGCAATTCCGTATGTAAGTTCAAAAGGTTAGAGGCAGAGCTGTTAAGCTTTTTGCTGAGAGCATATACATCCTTATGAAGCTGTTCAAGAGATGAATTGAATTTTTTTGAAACAGCATCAACATCACGCAGTAACTGTTCAATATCATTTGCCTGTGATTTAACGTCTTGCGAGGCAATCGCACCTATATCCTTAGCCTTTGCTTTGGCGTTATCAACTATCTCGTCGGAATAACGGCGAGCGTCAATATAAGCCGCACCGATTTGCTTTTCGGCACGGGAAAGCCTTTCGCTTTTGTCCTGATATTCTAAAAGACGGCTTTTGTACTGCTCAGATTCAGCCGATACGGTCTTTATCTTGTTTTCAAGCTCAGCAATATGAGCGTCCTTTTCTTCAACTGCTTTAGAAATTTTTGAAAGCTCATCGGTTTTCTCTTCAAAAGCATCAATCTTCTTTCTAAGCTCTAAAGCTTCCGCTCTTTTCTTATCAAGCTCGCCCGAAATTTCTGCGGCGTCATTTTGCAAAGACTCTATATAAGCCAAAACATCGGATTTTTTAAATCCACCGAAAACAGCGGTTTTCATCGTCTTTTTCTCACTGCTCATCTCAAATGCCCCTTTGAACATAATTTAACTAATACATTTTATCAAATTTTTTCGTTTAAGACAATACAATTTATATAAATTTACACTTTTTTAATAGACTTTTGCCGAAAGTTGGAGTAAAATATATAAAAAGGAGTGATATTTATGAAAAAAAGCACAAAAAATGCTTTAAAAACTGTTATCGGAGCAGGTGCAGCTTTTACAACTGCTTATATGCTCGTAGGTAATATCTTCTATTATCTTACGCTTACCCGCCGAGGCATTAACAGTTCGATTGCAGAAAAGTATATGAAGTCGAACAGCAACGGCGGCTCGGATGAAAAGACAATTCACCTTAACGGTGAGCTTGATCAGGGTAAGATTTGGTTTGACAGAGCAGATAAGGAAAAGCTTGTAATAAGAAATACGCACAAAAAGAAAAATCTGCATGCCGACTATCTGCTTCCGAGAATGGATTCAGATGTTTTCGTTGTTCTTATTCACGGTTACGGTGCCGCACCGAGAAACATGGGCGTGTATGCAAAGCATTATTATGAACTCGGCTACAACATAATTGCTCCGAGTATGAACGGTCATGCTGACAGCGAAACGCAGAGAATTACAATGGGTTGGGAAGACAGACTTGATATAATTGACTGGATAAACTATATTGTTGAAGAACACCCCGAAGCAAAAATTATCATTCACGGCGTTTCAATGGGTTCTGCTACAACAATGATGGCTTTGGGTGAAGAATTGCCTGAAAATGTCAAGGTTGCCGTCGCTGACTGCGGATTTACATCAATTTGGGATATCTTTGATCAGAAAATCAGCAAGGTTATAAATATTCCCGGCGACCCGATTCTTACAAGCGCAAATACCGTAAACAAGGTTCTTTCAGGCTTCGATATGAAAAAGGCGTCTGCTCTTGAGCAGTTGAAGAAAGCAACCGTACCGACCTTATTTATCCACGGCGAAGAGGACACCTTTGTCCCGTTTGAAATGCTTCAAAAGCTTTACGATGCCGCCGCATGCGAAAAGGATATGGTTGTAATTCCCGGTGCGCCCCACGCAAGAAACTCTATTGTTAACCCTGAGCTTTATTGGACAAAGGTTGAAGAATTTTTAAAGAAATACATATAAAATATTTATTTTGATTTAGGCGGAGAGGTAAAATTCTCCGCCGTTTTTTGTATAT